>JBGSJV010000034.1:0-174389 GCA_041741535.1 Pirellulaceae bacterium | reverse complement strand
GTGACATCTCATCCAGAAAAGGCCTGAAAGGCCGACACAAGCGCTGAGCATACACATTCAAAAATGCTTCACAGCGTTGCCAAAGGGGGCTGACCCTGTGAAGGACATGTAAAAATCTCGCACAAAACGGCATGTCTGGAGAGGGTCATTCCCTTTGGGGACAGAGCCTAGCAACGTGCAATAAAACAGGATCAAATGGGTCCAAGGCATTAAGTTCGCCACAACGTGTGTTGCTCGTTGATGCCACAAGAAATCTCACTTGGGCGAGCGTCGTGGCAAGGCCTCTCGAATCAACGCTCTGGCACAACCAACAATTCACGTGTTGAAATTTCCAGCGATGGCCAAACCAACCTCCAAAGTCGAACTCTTAGCGGCCAATGTCGAGGCATTCCAGAGCCTCCAAATTTTATTGGCGACACGAACCAAGGCGCAACTGGTGACCGAATTTTCGTTTCCCCATCGGGATCGTAATGTTCGTGATGTCTTGGCCCACCTGCATGAGTGGCAACAGATGCTATTCGGCTGGTATCAAGTCGGCATGGCTGGCAAGACGCCTGTGATGCCGGCTCCGGGATTCACTTGGCAAACAACTCCCGAATTAAACCAACAAATCTGGCTAAAATATCAATCGGTCACGTTAGCTGACGTTCGCCAGAAACTGAACCGCTCGCACAACAAGCTACAAAAAACGATCGAAAAACACTCGGACAACGAACTCTTTACCAAACGATATTATCATTGGACTGGCTCGACGTCGCTTGGCTCCTACCTCACCAGCGCCGGTCGGAGCCATTACAACTGGGCGTTGAAGTTACTCCGCAAGTTCACCAAACAGCCGTGATCGAATCACAACACTTTCCATCGACCACGTGTTTCAGACGCGCCAAGCCAATCGTTCGTCCCCGCTCCACAACTTACTGTTCTTGCTAGCTGCTCCACAAACTTTAGAATTCTGGACTTGCAACACGTACAAATGTAATTGTACGCTGGTGGAATGCCGAAAACACACGTACAAGTGTACGTGCCATAGTGACCTGTAACCAGGGATAATTGAATGGTGGATCGACCGGCTTTGTCGAAAGGTGAAATGGCGGTGGCTCGTGCCTTATGGGACGTCAGCCCTGCCACCGTGCGCCAAGTCCACGAAAAGGTGGAAGAACACGAAGCCATGAGCTTTGTGACCGTGCAAACCTATCTGCGTCGCTTGGAGGCCAAAGGGCATGCTAGTTCCCGTTTGGATGGGCGGGTCCGCATTTACTCGGGTCGCTCGCGCCCTGGAACGGTCATCCGCTCGACGGTCAATGAACTGGTCGACCGTCTCTTCGGCGGTGATTCTTTGCCGTTGGTGCGACACTTGATCGAAGAACGGGGGATCGACGAATCGGGCCTAGCAGAACTCCGTCAATTGATCGAACGATTGGAGTCGGAACAAAGCCAAACGGAAAGGAAGTCGTCATGAATAGCTGGGAGTTGATGTCTTTGCTTCTGAATCAATGTTGGCAAGTCGCCGTGATGGCGATGGTCGTCCTAGTTGTCGTAAAACTTTTGGCGAGAAGTCGACCCCATCTGGCGCATGCCCTGTGGGCTCTCGTCCTGATCAAGGCCCTGACGCCGCCGGTCTGGAGTACAAGCTGGAGTCCGTTCAGTTGGGCAATGAGCCTGTCCGCTTCACTAGCAACCTCCCCAGAACTTTCCGACTTTTCTGTTATCCCTGCGAAAGATCTGAGTACCCAACCCCCGATCGCCACGGCCCTTCCGACGAATTCCTTGGTCGACTCGAACGAAGTCGCCAAGATTTTGTATTCGCCAGGAATGGACATGATGCCTTCGGAATTCTGGTCCGTAATTTGTTTGATATGGGCGATAAGTGTCGCGTTCGTGCTCGCGATCTCGGTCATGAAGTATCGGGGAGTGGTTCGTCATTTGAAACAAGCTTCAACCATTTCGCTGCCAGAGCTCGAACGATGCTTCGACGAACTTCGGAAAAATCTGGGGCTGCGTCGCCGGGTCGAGTTGAAGGTGATCGATGGGACGCTAGGGCCAGTCGTCTTGGGCTTTTTTCGACCAACGATTGTGCTCCCCGCTATCCTTGTCGAAGGCAAGTCCGTCGCGGCGATCGAACCGCTGCTGGCGCATGAACTGATCCATATTCGACGAGGCGACTTGTGGTGGGCGGTCTTGCAAGTCATCTCGCGAAGCCTCTTTTGGTTTCACCCGGCCGTTCGCTGGGCAGAGTCGCAATTGACGCAGGCGGCCGAACGGTGTTGCGATCAAGAGACGATTCGCTTTTTGGACTGTGCACCCGCGGCGTATGCTCGTTGTTTGTTGAATGTCTTGGAACAGAAACATCGGTTGCAGGTGGCTCCGGCGTTGCCGGGCGTGCGACCGCTGGAGATCACGAAGGATCGATTGGAGAGAGTCATGAAGACTGGGAAATTTAGTTGTCGTCGAGCCCCCATGTGGGCCTGGCTGGTGTTGGTGATTGGCTGCGTATTGGTCTTGCCCGGCGCCGCATCCATCGGAGTCTCGCAAGACGAACCAACGGAAGACCGCCAGCCGATGTTTGTCGTTCGCTACTACTTGATCGAGACCACTCGCCAAGCGATGGCAACCGATGGATTGTGGAAGAACTTCGAATGGGAAGATACCGGCGTCCAAGCAGAGCGTTTTCAGGAATCGCTTGTGGAATCGAACGGAGGTAAGGACGATACCCGCCCTGAATCATTTCCTGTTCTAATGGCTCGGTTGAACAAGTTGGATTCCGAACTGCTAAAAGAATCGCTGCAACAACGTGGCGAGAATCATTTAGATCCATCGGCGGTCGTCAAAATGGCTCCGATCGTGGTTACGGAATTGCAGCAAACGGCGACGGTCCAAATGGGAGGCGAGATTCTGGTCTCCGCGGCGAACCAAGATGTTGAATTTCTAACTTTTGGAACCCAATTAAAGGCGACCCCCGGCAAATTCAAGGATCAAACCGTCACCTTGGAACTCGAGTTCGAACTAAGCCAACCGACGGCTCCGAAACCCGGAGTAGGTTCAGCGGCCGTCGGAGTGGAGGGTATCCGGCTAACGACGCTTCAAGATCTTCCACTTGAAAGTTTCATCGCTTTCGAAGTGCCACAACCCGAGCGGGACAACGAACCAATGGTGGTCTTGGTGCAATGCTGGAAAGTGGTTGATGCTCCAACGGCTGTAAAGCCAGTGACGAGCCGGTCGAGCTCGTTCCCTCTTCCACCGACACTGATTGTTCCGCCGACCGCTACTCCAAAGTTCAACTAGAATGGCAACGTCGACGATGGCCAGACCTGAAGGTTTGGCCATCTTGCTTTAACTTCAGGGTTCGTCCCAACCATTATGTCAGTCGGTTTTTCCAATCGGCCGTCGATAACACCTCGCTAATGAACATCTGCTGCGCGGTCAATATCGCGGTGTGCATTTGCTGAGCCGTTACCGAACCTGCCGAGTTCTCCACATCGAGCGTTCCGGTGGCATCGTTGAGAAATTCCACCTTGAGGCCACGATGCATGGCCTGCCGTGCGGTCGTGTCGCAACAAATATGAGTCATGTACCCAGCGATGGTGACCGTATCCGCCGCGACGGACTTCAGCCAGGCTTCGAGTCCCGTACCAGTAAAAGAACCGGGCAACTGTTTGTCGATCAAACAATCGTGTGGACGCCCCGCAACTTCTGGGTGCAATTCCCACATCTCCGAACCGCGACGGAAAATCGGTGACTCGGGATCAGGCTGGTGATGACGAATCACTGCCGTTGGCACACTCGCTCGACGCGCTGTATCCATCACCGCCAAGACTTGATTCAAGTGACCAACCGGATAACTGATCGGCAATGCCCCATCAAAATACTCGCGCTGCACATCAATCACCAATAAAGCTCGTGTCATTTTCTTAGTTCCTCAATCATGGAAGTTCGAAATCGGTCGCCGTGATCCGGCAAACGACTTAAAAAATGCAATTTTCATTATCGTAAACAGCATGTGGTTTTCGACCATCCGCATCGAATAGCGGCTCTACTCCAACTCTTGCAGACCGTCCAACACGGCTTGCCATTTCGCAACTTGTTCGGGACGCTCCAATCGCTGGTACACATCCACGAGTTGTCGGGCAGTGCGTGGTAAGGCGGATCGCCGAATTGGCGGCATGCGAGAGAGTTGCTCTTGCAATCCGGCAAAACCCTGCTCCAACAAGGACTCGGCGGCTACCATGTCTTGCTCTCTTAGTTTCGCTTGTCCCAGTAACGACAGCGCGTCAAAATGGGTCCAATCGCTCGGCCGTTGCGTTTGTAGAATCGCGACAGACTCCTCCAGGTTTTCTACGGTTGCCTCAAGGTCGTCGATCAAGATGGTCACTCGACTGATCGCCAACAGCTGATTGGCCAAAGCCAACGATTGCGGATCGTTGTTGGCTCGTGCTGCGTCCAAGAGTTGTTTCGCCAGTTCGCTTGCTTCCGCCATTTGTCCGGACTGGACATGAGCCAACAACAATTGTGGCCCGACCCACGACAACGAGGGAACCTGCAAGGACGTCTGGTAAGCCTCCTTGAGCAACGGCAAAGCTTCGTCCAGTCGCGCAACGTCCCGATAGTTAACACCCAAGTTGGCCACCGTCGCTTGCGTGGTCGCGTCATCACGACCCAACGATTCTTCCATTCGCTTGAGAACTTCCTCCAATAGCGGGACGGATTGGTCCAGCTGTCGGTTCGACCAATAGCCAGCAGCCAAACTATTCATCATGCTCAGTGTTTCCAAATGTTCAGCACCAAGTTCTTTCTCGCGCCAGTTCAAGACCTTTTGCATCAGCGGAATCGCTTTGTCGAACTGGGCTAGTTCCCGGTACTGCGCCGCGAGTATCGCCGCGCGTTTATTGACCTCCGGATGTTTGGCTCCCAATTGTCGAGTCAGCGTTTCCAGAACTTCTTCCAACAAGGGAATCGCTTGCTCAATTCTTCCAGCGCGAACGTAGACGTTACCCAGGTTGCCAACACTGACCAGCGTCATGGGGTGTTTTTCTCCCAAAAGTCGTCGCCGTTGGTCCAGACCCTGTTCGAACATCTTGACGGCTTCGTCCATCCGTCCCGCGGTCAAATAAGCGGCCGCCAAGTTGCTAAGGCTATTGACAGTGTTGGGATTATCTTCTCCCAGTTTTTCTCGATGTCCTTTGTAAGCTTCTTCGAACAATGGCAAGGCATCCTCGTGACGATTCGCAGCTCGGTACGCGGCACCAAGATTGCCGATAACGCTCAGGGTATCCGGATGATCATTTCCCAATCGCACACGATAGTCGACCAAGACTTCCTCAAGTAAAGGAATTGCTTTCGCGTGATTTCCAATTTGAGCATACGTGGCTCCCAACGAAGCCTTGCCGCGCAACGTGTCGGGATGTTGTTCTCCGTATTTGTCGCGCGCCAGCCGAACATATTCCAATAGTCGTCCCATCGACTTTTCCAACTGCCCAACGGCTTGGTACCCATACGCTAAGTTATTGAGACTAACCAGTGTTGTTGAATGATCCTGGCCCAACCGGCGACGATGAATCTGCCACGCTTGTTCAAAGAGTGGAATCGCTTGGTTGACTTGCCCCACTTTTTCATACGCGGCAGCCAGACTATTGATCAGACCGACTTGCTCCAATGGCACCTTATCCAAGTTGACGGTTCGTGCATCCAACCCTAATTTCTGGTAGACAACCAGTAACATGTCGATAGCTGGCTTACTTTGACCGGCTGTCAAATAACCGGTCCCCAAGTTGCGCATGGTCGCCACGGTGTCAGGATGATCGTCACCCAAAGTCTGCTTGCGTTTTTCGAGTACCGCTTCCAACAGCGAAATGGCTTTGGGATAATCGCCGGCGGATCCATGCCCCAAGGCCAACTCACTCAAACTAGAGAGCGTCTCCGGCGCATCTTCGCCATGTAACTCGACGCGTTGCTGCCAAACTTGTGCGTACAAAGGCAAGGCTTGTTCGATTTGCCCAAAGGCTCGGAAGGCAGCCGCCAAGTTGCTTCGACTTTCCAGCGTCAAGTCATGCCGATCGCCCAACTGGTCCTGGCGCAGCTTTAGCGATTTTTCTAAGTATTCGACGGCTTGCTGACTCAATCCCAAGCTGACCAACGTTTGTCCCAACCTTGCCCACAAGTTGCCTAAGACGATCGGATCCTCAATGGCCGATTCGTCTAGTCGTTGGCCCATTTCCGCCAAACGCTTGCCGAGGACCGCTTCGACCGGCTCTTCGTCCGCTTTTGCTTGTTCCAAGTCAAAATCGGTGAAGATATCAAACACCGCGTTGTTGATGGATTCGATCTGAGTCGAACGACGCTCGGCCTTCAATTTGGCAGCCAGTTCCTGCGCGGTGGCTATTTCTGCTTGTCGAAATCGTTCCTCTGCCAGAACCCGCAGCGCCGACTCTTTTTGCTTCGCGATTGTTTCGGCTTTGCGTGCTTCCGTTTCCGAATCGCGTGCGAGGATCGCTTCACGCAACCCCCACGATGTGCCAATCATGCCGACGACTAACGAAGCCAACAACAACAGGCCCGCCGTGACCGCAACACGATTCTTCCGAGCAAACTTGTTGACTCGGTAGAATAACGAGGGCGGCCGAGCCACAATGGGCTCGTTCTTGAGAAACCTCTCCACATCTTCAGCGAAACCAGCGGCGGAATCGTAGCGTCTCGATCGTTCCTTTTCCAAGGCCTTCATCACAATCCAGTCGAGGTCTCCAATCAGGGCCCGCGCCAATCGTCCACTATCGGTCCGTCGCCGACGTATGATATTGGACCGTTGCTCATCGGTGCTGCTACTTAATTTGCTACTGGGTTTCACTGGATCGCGGTCCCGGATGAACTCCAAGACTTTGATGGCCGCTTGGCCCTTGATCGACGGATCATCCAACGGTGTCGAGCCAGTCAAGAGTTCGTATAGGATAACACCCAGGGCATAAATATCTGTCCGGGTGTCGACGTCTGTCGCCTCCAGACTGGCTTGCTCTGGGCTCATGTACTTGAGCGTCCCGAGAATTTGGCCAATGTTTGTCTCGAGTGATAGCTCTTGGATTTTTGCGTCTTCACCAAATGCTTTGAAGAGACCAAAGTCAATGATCTTGGGGACCGGCCGCCCATCTTGCGTGGTCACCAAAATGTTTCCTGGTTTGAGATCCCGATGAATGATCCCTTTTTGGTGAGCGTGCTGAACGCCACGGCACACATCGACAAACAACTTCAAACGGTCTTCAATACTAAGCTCGTTTTGGTCACAGAATTTGGTCAACGACGTGCCGCTTACCAACTCCATCGCAAAATACGGTTGGCCTTCAGCCGTCGCTCCCGCGTCCAAGATCTTGGCGATGAAGGGATGATTCATCAGGGCCAACGCTTGCCGCTCCGCCGCAAAACGAGCCAAGATTTGACTCGAGTTGATCCCAGCCTTGATCACCTTCAATGCGACTTCACGCCGAACCGGCACACTCTGTTCCGCGCGCCACACATCCCCCATGCCGCCACGACCGAGTCGTTCGACCAATCGGTACGAACCAATCTGTTGGCCTGCATTGAGAAACTCCGAGGTCGTTTTTGGCGGTGCAACCAAACTTGGGTCGGAAATCTTCGTCTGATTCGGTTCCACTTGTTTGAAAGAAAAATGATCGTCCGCGTCGGACACCCCTGGGGGAGAATCGTCCGACTCGACCAGTGCTGGATCGGCATTTCCATTTGGCTTCACGGGCTTGGGCAGCATCAGGACCGTCCGCGAGTCTTCGGCCTCGGTGGCTTTGGATTCCGTCTGCAGCTGCCTTTCGATTCGCTGAAGCAAATCACGGTCCGAACCGCAGATCGTCCGCAAGAACTCGTCACGAGCAGCACCTGTCAACTGCCGGGCGACGTCCAATATTTGGCTTTCGGTCATAGCATCGTGCTCCTAGACTTCAGATCTTACGAGACTTCCGTTACATGCATCGATTTGAAACATCTTCGCGAGAGAATCTCAACTGGCAGCAGGCACCCATCATACTTGGCGGCGGCGCCCCGTTCCACCAAACCAACGCTGCCCAAGACAGATCGGCGAAAGCAATTGCCCAACAAATCACGGAACCTACACGCTTGTGATTTCTTTCGCCGCGCGGAGACCGGAAAGATAAGCCCCATGAGCTGTTCCAAAGTACTCTTGATCTGTAGCTTCGCCAGCGAAGTAAAGTTTGCCCGCGACCGGTTTTGCCAATTGCCGACGCAGCTTCGGATCGGCACCAACAGGATTGTACGAATACGCTCCCAAGGCAAAAGGGTCCGATGCCCATCGAGTGAGTTGATAACTGGTGGGCTCGGGAATGTTGGGGCCAAACAAATGTCGCAGGGTCGCCATGGCACTACCGACAATTTCTTGGTCGGACCAAGCTTCAATTTCTCGCCCGCGATCCGCGGCGTTGAACCCAAGTAACACGGGAACATTCAAGGCTCGCGCAAAACTAACCCACTCGACCCACTCGCCATGTTTCGCCGTGATGCACTCGAGCCAATCAACATCGTCCGGCCAAAATACTTCGGGAAAACGCAAATAACATTTGTTCAACACACCCATGTCTAGCTTATCGATCGCTTGGCTTATGGTTTTTGGCAATGGCGGCGAGAACGCAACACGGCCCGCTTTTAATACCCCCAAAGGCAAAGTCACAATCACACGGTCGGCGATGTACTCGTCCGTGCTGGTCGTGACCCGAACTTGATCCTGCCCCCAATCGACGCGTTGCACGATTTGGCTTGTCTTGATCGTTAAGTCACGAGCTAGGAACTTGACAATTTGTTGATAACCTTCCGCGAACAAGCCATCTTCGCCATCAAATTCTTCGGCACTGTCGAACCACTGGGCCGACATTTTTTCAACGCTCCCGGCGTACTCTTGCTCCAAGTTGCTACTGGCGATGAAGTTCAGCATTTGCCTGACCTCATCATCGGCACCAACCCGTGACTGGAATCGATCCATCACTTGACGCAGGCTGGTGTCTTTTTCGGCATCCTGAGCCACTTCGATCGCTCGCTGAAACTGATCCCGAAGTCGCTCCAAACGTTTTTCTTTTTCGTCCGACAATTCATGGCCATCGACGTCATAAATTTGATTGGAATCGTAGCTGGTTTCAATCAACTTGGCCTTGGCAGCTTCCGCCAACTCCGTCAACGGGTTGCCATCCATCCCATGAATCCAACTGGCTCCCATGTCGAGCGGAATGTCGGCCCATTTCGTACTGGTCCACAATCGCCCACCGATTCGATCACGGCCTTCCAACACGACGACTTCATAGTCTTGGTTCTGTAACTCGCGAGCGGCTGCCAACCCGGCCAAACCAGCCCCAATGACAAGGACTCTCCCCGGCACTGTTTTCTTCCCTCCCAAATCACTCGCCCGAACGTGGCTCAGACCTTCAAATCCCAATCCCATCGCGACCCACAAACGCAACAACGACCGACGATTCATGTTCAAATAATTACCTCACTCCGAAGCCCGTTTGCAATCGTCGCGGATTCTTCTCGCGGTTTGCATTGAATGGCATCCGTAGTTTATGCGAATCCGACAGTCTTGGCGATTGTACGAAATCCAAATTTGCCCTCTGGTCGGTCCAACCGCAACCGACCAAGACCTCGTGTCAGTTGGAGGTACACACCGTTAAGTGGAGAATGGTCGGTCGGAGTTGGTGTACGGGTGTTAGCCTGCAAGCTTGCAAAAACGCTGTTTAGCGACCCAAAGGCGAACGTCGAACACATTCGAATTAGGATTTCGAAGCGCCATGTTCCCGTGGTGGCTTGGAGAACTGGCGAAGCAACTAACGAAAGTCGGGACAACCAACGCTCGAGTGCAACGCTGTGAAGCATTTTTTCTGGACAAAACAGGCCCGAATGGGCCGAAACAACCTTAGCCGGTGCGCGCGAGCCACCGGTTAAAGTGACATCTCATCCAGAAAAGGTCTGAAAGGCCGACACAAGTGCTGAGCGTACGCATTCAAAAGTGCTTCACAGCGTTGGCCTGAGGGGATCGCTTCTCCCGTTTCTTCAGAATCAGGTGTCGGCGATGAAAGGGTACGGACTTTTGCATTCCAATGAATCGGGGAACATGGTTCACCCGTGTTCGGATACTCGTCCAACCACGCACAGCAACCGGGCAATCTTTTTAGACTGCTCAAGTCCATAACGTCGGCTCATCGGTCAATGTCGCCACATCGGAGCCCGGCCGACGTTGACGACTTGGCTGCGTCCTGATCTAGAACGAACAACCACATTCCCGAGCGCATTCCGAAAACGACATCGCGCTTTTCAAGTACAGAGCTTCCAATTGCCCAACCAGTTTCTGCCCATCACCGGATCCATTTGCGAACGGAGTTTTGGCAACAAAATTTGCTTCCATAAGTTTTAACGCCTCTTCGATCTCGCGAATAACCACGCTCGGCTTTGAAACAGAACTGGTTTCTGAGGGATCTGGTAGATTCTTCAGCTTTTGTAAATGTTCGCGGAGTTCGGCTGGGTCAAGTTTCGAAACTTCGGGAACATCCGGTCCGGCCAATGTTGCGTATCCGGCATCATCACGCAGCATCTGAGCACCCAATGACAGTTTGACCAGGACAAAGGTTGCGGAGGTTTTCCATTCTTCGCATTGGCTGGGGTCTGCTTGTTTTTGCGAAACTTCTTGAGTTACTAGACTGTCGGATTTCGTAGGTGTCGTCTTTGTGCCTTTCGAGTCCCCCGCGTTTTGGCACCCCATGAAGAAAACCAAACAGACGACCAACGACAACCCGCGATTCATACACGATCTCCCAGTCACATCGACGAACAGGGCTTCAACTACCGTAGTTTTTGCCTATTCGAAAGATAGGCTGTTTTGTGAATATTGGCGGATGTTTTTCCGCTAAACTTCCACTCAAAGATTGCTCGATGGGCCGCGGCCGTTTCGTCCTTAACGGTTATACGGTTTTGGTATATGATGTTCGTGGGCTTACTTCGTCGGGGTTTTGCATTAAATCACGGGACAAGTTGGAACGACATAACGCCAAATTTGGAATCCGCAACACCCAACGGCCACGTGCTGCCCAAAGTAAAGGAATGAAAGCTTATGAGTCTGATCAACCGTCGCGACCTACTATGCTCCGCTTCCATGGGAGCGTTTGTCGGACTTGCACCGTCCATTGGCTTCCCTTTTACGTCAATGAACGATTGGAGAGATGATACCTTGGTCGCTGGCGAGCCCGAGAAACCCGCCACGGGCTCGTTCACGATTGTCGTACTCCCAGATACGCAAAACTATAGCGAGAAGTTTCCCGAGCAGTTTCTCGCTCAAACTCGGTGGATCGCCGAAAACCGAGTGGATCGTAACATTGCTTGCGTGCTGCACTTAGGCGACATCACGAACCGCAATTCCCAGACCGAGTGGAACAACGCCGTCATGGCCATGAAACAGTTGGACGATGTCGTACCCTACTTTATGGTTCCCGGGAACCATGATTACAGCGGGAACGGAGCGTGTCAGGATCGAACCTGCGGAATGACGGCTGCGTTTCCGGTGGACAAATTCAGGGATCGACCAACATTCGGCGGAGTTTATGATCGAGAGCCTGATCGCATCGAAAATAGTTTCCACTTGTTCAGCGCGGGTGGCCGAGACTTCCTTTCGCTGTGCCTTGAATTTGGCCCGCGAAAAGATGTGGTCCGTTGGGCCAACCAAGTTGCCGAAACACACAAGAATCGCGCCATCATTCTTTCGACACACGCCTACATTTACCACGACGATTCTCGATACGACTGGAAAGGGCTCGGTACAAAACAAAACTGGAATCCGCATAGTTATGGAGTCGCGAAAAACACGGCCGACGATGTGAGCGATGGTGAAGAACTATGGAATGGACTAGTCGCCAAACACGAGAACTTTATTCTGACCCTTAATGGGCATGTTCTCGGCGACGGCCTGGGTCGCATGACTTCACAGACACCGGCGGGACGCACCGTCCATCAAATGCTGGTCAATTTTCAAATGCTCCCCAACGGCGGCAACTCGTGGTTGCGGTTGCTCGAGTTTAGCCAAGATGGACGAACCGTCAGCGTTTGCGACTATGCTCCGACCCTGCAACAACGGAACGAATCGGGGCAAAACAAGTTTCAACTCACTTTGGCTCCGATTATTTCTTGATGTTTAGACGTACGATCTGTTTGCGGATAAAGGTCCGTTGGGGCTCGGCAGTTGCTAAGGCCAAGGCATCGAGCCAATGACTCCGCGCGGAGTTGTGCTGGCCACGCCGCTCGTGCAGTTGGGCCATACAACAATCCCACCACGGACGGATTCGCCGCCGATCCGAATCATCCAACTTCAACAGCTGGTCGTGCCCAACCTCAGGACCTTCGACGTAACTTCGAGCAACCGCCGCATTCAGACGAATCATCGGTGTGGCAAATCGATCGAGCAATAAGCGGTAAAGATCCACGATCCGTGCCCAGTTTGTGCGGGAAAAATCCGGAGCTCGACAGTGCTCCCACGCGATGGCGGTTTCGATATGGTAACGACTGAGTTCGGCACCGCGCGCCGCGTTCTGGGCATAAGCCATCGCCTCGCGCATCAAACCGCCGTCCCACCGCGTGCGATCTTGTTGAGCCAGTAACACCACCCCACCTTCGGTATCCAACCGCCCATCCATCCGCGCGGTATGCAGCAATAACAACGCGACGAGAGCTTGCGCGGCCGGCGAGTCGGCAACCGGATGAGTGGCCACCATCTTCGCCAAGCGAATCGCCTCCCAACACAGGTCCAACCGAATTGGAACATCGCCCGTGGTGGCCGCATAGCCTTCATTAAAGATCAGATAAATCGTAGACAGCACGGTCTCACGCCGCTCCAAGACCTCGGTGGATGTCATCTCGCTCAATTCAAGATGCAGTTCTCGCATCTTCTCTTTGGCTCGCGTCAAACGCTTTTCGATATTCGCCGAAGTTGTCAATAAACCAAGTGCGATCTCGTGAACACCAAACCCACTGACCGTCTTCAAGGCCAAGGCCACCTGCGAGTCCACGGCAATGGCGGGATGACAACACAAGAACAATAGCCGCAATGTTTCGTCACCGATTTCATTGTTGAAATGCGGAAGCGTTGCAAAAGTCGTGGACGACTCTGCCGATACACCGCTTGCCGCGTCGAAAAATCCTTGCTCCAACTTTTGGCGACGCAGGTTGTCGATGGCTAGATTCTTGGCAGATCGATACAACCAAGCCGATGGTTCAGCCGGTGTCCCGGAACGTGGCCAAACGACCAACGCTCGGGACATTGCCGACTGCACCACGTCCTCAGCCAACTCGAGATTTCGGACCCCAAAATCCCGAGTCAGCAGGGCGACCAACCGACCATATTCATGGCGAAAGAAATGCTCAACCAGTTGTGAAGTCGAATTCACAACTAGTTGTACTCGGCCAGTTGGCGAATCTCGATCGCTCCACCAATCACGGCAATCGGGCAGTGCTTGGCAATCTCGATCGCTTCGTCGTACGAATTGGCAGAAACCACCGAGTATCCCCCGATCATTTCTTTGGCCTCCACATAAGGTCCGTCGGCGACCACACCACCTGGCTTCAATACTCGGCCGGTCGGCAACAAACCATCTCCACCGTCGACGATTTTGCCTTCAAATTGTTTGAACCAACCGTCCCACATTTTCAGGAACTCCTGCATTTCTTCGGGCGATGGTTGCGGTTGCTGAGGTTCGGCCGAATCACGGTAAATCAACAAATACTTGGGCATTCGCTACTCCTGGGCGAAACAAAGGAAATAAAAATCAAACCAGCCAATCGCGGACCTGCCGGGGTTCCCAACGAGTGACTCCAGTATAGCGACGAACGAACGTCCCGTTTCCGGACATCAAAAAACAAATATTTCAAATCAGCCCTTTCGGACCTGAAGTATCGGCCCTCCGGATAGATTCTAAAACCACGGAGAACATTCATTTTGGAGCCGGAAAACCTCAAAACGCGACCAAATGCCGTTCGCACTTTGGCGAACCTTTTGGCCTAGTTTGCCCAAGTACACGTTCACACCGCGCGAGATCGGGAGGACGCAGAGAGGGGGGCCGCTCGAGACCGATTGGAGTCGGGCGGAGATCGTGGTTGGTTGAGCATTCGGCCAGGACGACGCAGGCGAACATTTACACCGCGCGAGTTAGGGACGACGCGGAGGAAAGAACACTCGAGGCCGATTAGAGTGGGCGGAGATCGTGGCTTATAACCGTTCGGCCAAGACGACACACGCGAACATTTACACCGCGCGAGTTAGGGATGACGCAGAGGAAAGACACTCGAGGCCGATTAGAGCCGGGCGGAGATCGTAGCTTGAAACCGTTCGGCCAGGACGACGCACGCGAACATTTACACCGCGCGAGATGGGGATGACGCAGAGAGAAAGACATACGAGGTAAACTAGAGTCGAGCGGAGATCGTGGCTTGTGACCATTCGGCCCGGACGACGAAGGCGAACATCTACACGTCGTTCCTCTGCTGCTTCCCCATCTCGCGCGGTGTAATTCCTGACGGTCTTCCTCTGCGTCTTCCCAATCTCGCGCGGTGTAATTCCTGCCCAGCCTTCCTCTGCGTCTTCCTAATCTCGCGCGGTGCCATGACAAAAAAATAGAGCCGGTTCGGAGAACTGGCTCTATTTTTTTATGAAGTCGCAATGTCGGAGTCGGGAGCCCAACTCCGAGCGTTCGCAACTATTTGCTTAATCCAACCTTTTGCTCGGACTTTTGAGCAGCTTGAACATCAAATCGGTCCAAGTTCATCACCTTGGTCCAAGCCGCGACAAAGTCACCGACGAATTTGTCGCCACCGTCGGCCGTGGAATAGACCTCGGCAATGGCCCGCAATTGCGAGTTGGAGCCAAAGACCAAGTCAACTCGGCTTCCAGTCCAAACAACTTCACCGGACTTGCGATCTCGCCCTTCGAAGAAGTGTTCGCACACGGACGACTGCGACCATTCGACGTCCATATCCAGCAAGTTGACAAAGAAGTCATTCGTCAGGCTTTCCGGGTTCTTTGTAAACACGCCCAACTGAGGAAACTCCGTGTTCGTGCCCAACACGCGCAAGCCACCTACGAGCGCGGTCATTTCCGGCGCGGTCAGCGTTAGAAGTTGGGCTCGGTCAACCAACAATTCTTCGGCGGGCCGATCTTGAGTTTTGGCAAAATGATTGCGGAACCCATCGGCCTTCGGTTCCAAAACGGCGAAGGATTCGGCGTCGGTCATTTCGGCTGTCGCATCCGCACGCCCGGGTTGGAAAGGAACAACCACTTGCGTCCCGGCCTTCTTCGCGGCTGTTTCAATCCCAACCGAACCGCCCAACACAATCAGGTCGGCCATCGAGATCTGTTTGCCGTCTTTACGATTGCGATTGAATTCGGCTTGGATCTTTTCCAAGGCCGTCAATACTTTGGCCAACTGTTTGGGCTTGTTGACGGCCCATTCGTTTTGCGGAGCCAGTCGAATGCGGGCTCCGTTAGCACCGCCGCGTTTATCGGAATTTCGGAATGTGGAAGCTGAAGCCCACGCGGTCGAAACTAACTCGCCGACGGACAAACCGGACGCCGAGATCTTGGCCTTCAACGCTTCAATGTCAGCAGTTTCCACCAACTTGTGTTCAACCGACGGAGTCGGGTCTTGCCAAATTTGTGCGGGAGGAACCTCTGGGCCGAGCAATCGTGAAGTGGGGCCCATGTCGCGATGGGTCAACTTGTACCACGCTTTAGCAAACGCTTTGGCAAACTCTTCAGGATTCTCGTGAAAGCGACGCGAGATCTTTTCGTAGGCCGGATCCATTCTCAAGGCCAAGTCGGTTGTGAACATGATCGGCGCATGTCGTTTGTTCGGATCGTGAGCGTCAGGAACTTTATCGCCGGCTGTTGGATCGGAGGGGACCCACTGCCATGCTCCCGCGGGGCTCTTTTGCAAGTTCCATTCGTAACCGAACAAATTGTCGAAGTAACCGTTGGACCATTCGGTTGGCGTATTCGACCAAGCACCTTCCAAGCCGCTAGTGATGGTGTCACCGGCATTGCCACGACCGTAACTGTTCTTCCAACCTAATCCTTGTTCTTCGATACCGGCACCTTCGGGTTCTGGCCCGATATGTGATGCCGCCGCGGCGCCGTGCGCCTTGCCGAAGGTATGACCACCCGCAATTAGGGCGACTGTTTCTTCGTCATTCATTGCCATCCGTGCAAAGGTATCGCGAATGTCTTTTGCCGCTGCCAGAGCATTCGGTTCGCCATTGGGACCTTCAGGGTTGACGTAGATCAAACCCATTTGCACCGCCGCCAGCGGATTCTCCAGATCTCGATCGCCCGAGTATCGCATGTCGCCCAACCATTCACTTTCGGGTCCCCAATAGATATCTTCTTGAGGTTCCCAGACATCGGCTCGGCCACCCGCAAATCCAAACGTCTCAAAACCCATCGACTCGAGCGCCACGTTACCAGCCAAAACCATCAAGTCCGCCCAACTGATTCGTTGGCCGTACTTTTGCTTGATGGGCCACAGCAATCGCCGAGCCTTGTCCAAGTTGGCGTTGTCTGGCCAGCTATTCAACGGAGCAAAACGTTGCGTTCCATAACTCGCACCACCTCGACCATCGTGGATGCGATACGTACCGGCGCTGTGCCAGGCCATGCGAATAAACAGCGGACCGTAGTGGCCGTAGTCGGCCGGCCACCAATCTTGAGAATCGGTCATCAAGTCGCGCAAGTCTTTTTTCACCGCTGCCAAATCCAATTTCTTGAATTCCGTGGCGTAGTCAAAATCAGTTCCGAGTGGATTACCGGCAGCCGAATTCTGATGCAGAATTTGCAAGTTCAATTGGTTCGGCCACCAGTCGCGATTTGCCAAACCGCCAGCAGCCGTCGAGCGCTGGTTTGCGGGTCGCTGCGTTCCTCCGATGACAGGGCATTGACTTGGATCCATCGGCACACTTTCCTGCGTCTTACTGGGCTGGACACTGGCGGACGCTCCTCGCAGCGGCTGTAAATCTCCTTGGTCCTGCGCCACGGCCCATCCTCCAGAACACAACAGCCCGGCCATCACAGCCCAATTTGTCTTTCTCATTTTGCTCACTCCTGATTTGCTGAGAATTGCTGCCGTGCGGCGCACGCCAGCGGACTTGAACATTGCCTCACAAGTCCAACTATAGGAGGTTGGCCGCTATAATACCAATGCATTTAATGTATACTAACGATTACCACTGTGCATTTCCCGTTTTCCTTCGCGAAACGGGAGTTGGTTGCGTTCCGCAAGTCGCTGGGATGTACTTCGCGAGCCAGTGAGTAACACCAAGGATCTTTCAAATCCTACGGGCTTGCCATGCGATTTGCTGCACGCACCCTACATCCCGAAAAAGGGTACCAATTTTTGCTGGGTTCCGTTAGAAAGCCGAGTACTTATCATGGAACTGGATCAATTGCGTTATTTTCTCCGAGTGGCCGAAACCAAGAGTTTCACTCGGGCCGCTGAGCTTTTGATTGTCTCCCAGCCTGCGTTAAGTCGCTCGGTGCAACGCTTGGAAGAAGAACTGGGGGTCCCCTTATTCGTTCGCAAATCAAGGGTAGTGGAATTGAGTGAGGCGGGGGAGAAATTTAAAATCCGAGCGGAACAAATCTTGGCTCTGGTTGATGACACCAAAGCTCAACTAATGGACGATGGACAAACTGGCCGCGTTCGCATCGGAGCGATTCCAACCGTCGCCCCCTATTTTCTTCCGACATTCTTAAAGAAGTTTTCCAAACAATTTCCCCTCGCGACAGCGGCGGTGTATGAAGACACCACGAAAAATCTCCTGCATCAAATCGCGCAAGGGGAGATCGATTTTGGGGTCCTGGCTCTGCCAATCAACGAAAAGCACATCGAAGTCGAAAGCCTATTCGAAGAAGAACTATTGCTAGCGCTGCCTCGCCATCACGAACTATGCGAAAAGGCTCAGATTCGACTCAAGGACTTGGAACAAATCCCGTTCGTGATGTTGGATGAACCCCATTGTCTCTCGACCACAATCCTCTCGTTTTGCCGCAATCGCAACCTGCAACCGGTCATCGTTGGCCGCACGAACCAGCTTTCAACGGTTCAAGAACTCGTGTCACTCAATCACGGAATCTCGATGGTCCCACGGATGGCCGAGCAATTGGATCACGCCAAAACTCGCGTGTATCGCTCCTTATCGGGAGCACCCCTCACGCGCACCATCGGAGTCGCATGGGACCCCTATCGATTTCAAAGTCGATTGGTCAAAGGAGCGCTCGACTCCCTCCGTGAACACTGTCGATCCTTACACGAGTAGCTCTATGTCAAGCTGATGAAATGCGGTCGGTGTGCTTACCAAGACGCGGACACTGCCCATTCGGGCTGGACCACGATTCGGAATTGACTGGAAATAACTCCCGATTTGGGAGAGTCCGACCTTGGTTAATCCGAGCCCCCCTATTCGGCAGCTCAGGAAATTTGGAGTTTCGGCAGATTCGACGATGGTCTGAGCGGCAAAGCAGCAAAATACGAGCGTTTGGTAATGCCCACGGATGGCAATGCCGAACTGCGGATGAACCGTCCGCGGACACTTCCTTGACCGACAGCACTTTTGTCCGACTGCCATGGACTAACTTGCGAGCTGATATTTTGACGTTCTTCAATTCGATACCGCAGGTCGCAAATGTATTCTTCCGCAGATCGGCATTGCCATCCGTGGGAAGTCCGCCAGCCGGGCAAATGATCGTCTTTGTTTCAGACGTGGCTAAGTAATGAATGATGAAAGATGGAAATTGAAAAATGCAAAATGCTGACAGCCATCGTTTGCTCGCGGAATGCCCGAAACTAGACGTTCCGTACCTTTTGAATTTTTCATTCTTCAATAATCATTAGTCATTCAAACGCCAGCCCCAGCGAGGGTCAATTCGGAGCTTTCGACGTTCGAAATCCGGAACTTATTTCGCGACAAATCCTTCGGCAGGCGCCGTTTCTCCTAACTCAGAGATTGACAATCCACGAGTGCGCCCATCAGACTCCAGAAAAATTTACCTCGTCGAATACCAACGTGGGCACCTTCATCGCACTGTACTTCCATGGGTCATTGCCCAAGGCTCGCAGGGATCGAAACAACGACAACAAATTCCCCGTCACATTCATCTCGCTAACTGGGGCGCCGACCTTGCCATTTTCAATCAAGTGACCGCGAACGCCGAGTGAAAAATCGCCCGTCGCACTGTCCGAGTTCCCCCCCAACCAACTCGTGATCAGAATTCCTTCCTCCAATTCGGCAATGAGTGCGTCGCGGTTCTTGTCACCTAGATTCAAGACGCGATTCGAAGGACTACCCGTTGTGGGGGACATCCCCAGTTTCTTGCCATAATACGTATCGATGTAGTAGTTGCGCAGGACTCCCGCCTCAATAATCGGCATGCTCTTGGCGGCAATTCCTTCCCCATCAAACGGTCGCGAGGACAGACCACGCACAATCAACGGATCGTCCACAATCGTCAACAACGGCGAAACGGCTTCTTGACCAACCTTTCCCGCCCAAAAAGAACGACGTTGTTGCAACGATCCACCATCCAACGCACCCAACAGGCGACCAACGATCGAACCAGCCGATCGAGGGTCCACGACCATGGTTGTCTTCTTGGTCGGTCCCTTCTTTGTCCCCAAGCGGTTGTAGGCCAGACGTAGTGCCGTATCTGCAACTTCGTCCACCGACGGTAATTCCGAGCGATGATGACCACCGCCATAAAATGCCTCTTCGGGCCGCTTCCCATCTTCGTCCAATACGACATCGGCAAACACAAACATGCCCGTCGTTTCAAAACTGCCGCTGAAACCGTTGCTGCTCATCGCCGCAGATTCATTTTCAGACGTCGATACGGCGGCCGTCGTCGATAGAACTTTGTCTTTCCCGACAATTCGCTGGTTCATCGCTTGCAGCATCTCGAGACGCTCCTCGCGAGTCACCGAGGCAATCGAACGATCCACCAAATCCAAATCCTGTTTCGAGCGCCCCTCGAACAACGCCGGATCAGGAATCACGCGAAACGGATCGGCCTGCAATGCCCGAGTCACGGCGACCGCCTCCTTGATGAATGATTCGAGTGACTGTGGCTTCAGGTCATTTGTACTGTGAGCCGAATATCGCCCATCGACCCACAGTCGGATCGAAAGGCCTCGACTGGTGCTATCTTCAACCTTTTCCAAGACTCCGTTCCGCATCTCGAAGTTGACACCATGACTTCGCGATACACTGGCCCAGGCATCGCTAGCGCCTAGTGATTTCGACAACTCGATTGCTTGTTCGGCATTGCGCAATAATGAACTATCCATTGACGCCTCCTACAGTCATTTTCGAAACCAATACGGTGGGCATTCCTTGGCTGACCGGAACCGATTGTCCGTCCTTGCCGCACGTCCATCCACCCGAATCTAACTTGTAGTCGTTGGCAACCATGGTGACGTTTCGCAATGCCTCTGGCCCGTTGCCAATGATGTTCACATCCTTGATCGGTGCGGTCACTTTGCCATTTTCGATCAACCAACCATTCTTGATGTAGAAGGTAAAGTCACCCGCACCAATTTGCACCTGGCCGTTCGTGAACGTCTCGGCGACGATTCCCATCTTCACGTTAGCTATGATTTCTTCCGGCGTGTGCGGTCCGGACTCCATGTAGGTTGAACGCATTCGCGGCATCACCACATGCCGGAAACTTTCGCGACGCCCCGAACCGGTCGGTTCCACGCCGTAGTGCTTGGCACTGATCTTGTCGTGGAGATAGCTGGTCAGGATCCCGTCTTTGACCATGTACGTCTTTTCGGTCGTGTTGCCTTCATCGTCGACATTTAACGCACCGCGTTCGAATGGTTGAGTGCCGTCATCGATAATGTTCACGAACTTGGGAGCCACCTCTTTGCCCAACATCGTCGAGTAGATACTGGTCCCTTTCCGGTTGAAGTCCGCTTCCATGCCGTGACCAATCGCTTCATGGAGCAAGATGCCCGATGCACCCGCAGCCAACACCACGGGCAACTCACCGGCAGGTGGCCGTCTCGCATCAAACAACAGCATCGTGCGATCGACCGCCTCTTTGGAAACTTGCTGCAACCGATCTTCTGTGTACCAGCTAAGTTCACGTCGACCGGCTAGGTTGCTGCTATGAGCTTGCAACTTGCCATCTTTCTCGGCCGTTACCATCACGCCCAACCGACTCATCGGGCGACGATCCCGCACGACTCGTCCGGTGCTATCGGCAATCAAGACTCGTTCATCGGAATCCGTCCACGAGACGCCGATTTTCTTGACTGCCGGATCCAAATCCCGCGTCATCGTCTCAGCGCGCAACAACAGCGGCAGTTTCGCATCGATTCCAACTTGATCCCATGGCACATTCGCATGATAAAACGAATGAGTCTTGCCCAAGGCAAACCGCTGGGGCGCGACCGCGCGATTGCTGCCTTTCGCAATCGCGGCCGCCGTCCGCGCGGCACCCAACATCGATTCAAGCGTCAAGTCTTCGGTAAACGCATAACCGACCTGATCCCCCACGACCACTCGCAGGCCAACGCCTTGATCGATTCCCGTCGATGCCGAACTCACCAAACCATCCTCCAGCCTTACGCTGTTGGACCTCGAGTGCTGGAAATAGACATCCGCGAAATCAGCTCCACCCGACATCATCTCGGCCATGACTTTGGCAATCATCGCTTCATCGATTCCGAACCAATCCCGAAACGGATCGTCGGGTGATTCATCGATCAGAACCGCGCGGGCAATTGCTCCCGAACCCGCAAATGAGATTGGCAAAGACAACGCAGCAACTCCTGTTAGACTAGCCCCCAACATATCGCGCCGATTGATGCGAGACATCATGACTCCGTGACTTGCCCCAAAAAGAATGACCGTCTCACGAATATCGACCTAGCACCGCGCCAAACCGCCTATCGTGCACCGATCCCACCGAGCCTTGATGATAACCTTGCGATTCGGCCAGTACAACATTGGTTTGCCAGTCAGATTTGTTATCAAGCACGAAACGCTGCTGAACTCGGGCATTTTACAAAAACAACATCCGCCAAAGTTTTGTCAAAATGGAGAACAACCCCCAGTTGAGATGGAGCCACCGAAACGGAGTTTGCAATACGGCCCGATTTACGGCTTCAATTCGATTCCCCAAGGCCACGGTCAGCAGCGCGCACGTACTCTCCACCTCCATCACCGCCCACAGATTCAGAAACGCAGCAGATTAAAATCCATCCTCAACCGTCTTCAATCTGTGGACTTTTTTTAATCGGTGCGAGGAATTAACAAAAAAGGGCTCTTCCGCTCCTGTCTTTTGACTAGGTTCATGTCTACAATACAGGGAGCAAGGAATTCATATCTAACCGTTCCAGACGATTATTTGTCTCTGACTTGCGATGCGTGACATTCTTCCGCACCTGATCGCAGGGAACTCACGATCCGCCCCGAACCGCTGGATCGATCACTCAGAAACTCTCAATGAATAGTCTACTTGCGCAGTTTGACTTCGGCTTGGATGGAGCGACGGGGGTCGCGGTGAGCCTTGTCGTCATCATACCGCTTTTCTTCGCATTTCTGGTCTTAATGCATTTTCTATTGCTTTGGATCCCGGCCTACATGGCCAGTGCCGACGTGAGTTTCACAAGTCTCATTGGAATGAGTCTACGCCGCGTCCCCACCGGGACGATCGTTACAGCCAAGATTATGGCTCGACAAGCTGGGCTCGACATCGATCGAAATTCAGGCATTAGCACCGAACGATTGGAAGCTCATTATTTAGCGGGCGGCGACGTCAACAACGTCCTGCAAGCGATCATCGCCGCCAATCGCGCGGGAATCAACCTCGATTTTGATCGAGCAGCAGCCATCAACTTGGCGGGAAGAGATGTTCTGGACGCGGTCCGCACCAGTGTTTCGCCGCGCGTGATCGATTGTCCCGAATTGGGACAGTCTCAAAAGACTGTCTTGAGTGCCGTCGCATTAAATGGAATCGAATTACTGATCCGAGTTCGCGTGACGATACGAACCAACTTGGAGCAATTGATTGGTGGTGCCACCGAAAAAACAATTATCGCTCGAGTCGGCCACGGTATCATCTCAGCGGTTGGTTCCTCGAAGTCGCACTTGGACGTGTTGGCCAATCCCGACAGCATTTCGACGGTTGTCCATGGACGTGGACTCGATGTGAACACCGCCTTTGAAATTGTCTCGATCAATATCGTCAGCATCGAAGTGGGCGAGAACATCGGCGCTCGCTTGCAGATCGCGCAAGCCGAGGCAGACACTCGGATGGCCTTGGCTGTCGCTGAGTCGCGCCGGGCTGTCGCTATCGCACTCCAACAAGAAATGACCGCCGAATTGATGCTCCAACGCGCTCATATGGTCGCCGCCGAGGCTGAAATCCCAGCAGCATTGGCCATCGCCCTACGCGCTGGCCAATATTTTGCGAAAGATACACCAGACACGCTCGAGAATCAGGCCGAAAGAAAAGCTTTTAGTCTCCGGATCGCGAAATAACGCCCCTCAAGGAACACATAAATCGTGACGCTCAAGAGTATCATCCCCGCCAAAACGCCGAATTATGTTCTGCTAGACGGCCAAACTCGCATCGGTCCCAAGATCCTTCCAGCGAGCGACCGGCCGGAAGTGACGGTCGTTTACGGCTTTTCCGATAAAGAACCCTACGACCGATTCATGGCTAACAGCGACCGTCCTCTGCGCCCCTACCCGTTGGTGACCGGCTACCTGAGCGAACCCGGCCAGCAAACAGATGAGATCCTGCGGTTGGTCGTCATCGATGCGCACGGACCCGACGACAAGTGTTTAAGAGCAACCAACTTGCTGGTGGTCCATGATGCTCAACAAGGCCGACAGCCGCACTTGGCCGACACGCATCGACTGGTGTTTGACGAAACATTCCAAGCGTACACACTAGAATCGAATTCGTGATCGCAACGATAGTCGTCAACCGTCCGGATTATCCAAGAGTGTTTGGAGTCGCTGACCTAGTAGTCCGGGAAAGCGGCTCGGCCAATTCGAGTCCAATAGACAAATTTGGATCGGATCGACCAAACGCATTCTTTCTTTGATGCGACAACGGTAGCTCCGTTAGCCAGAACGCGGACGGTCGAATGCGACCCTTACCGATCTTGACTTAACTTCAGCAAAAACGCGTACGTCAAAGCGGTCTCTTTGAACCGTTCGTCGCGGGCCGACGCACCGCCATGGCCTGCTTCCATGTTCGTCTTTAACAGCAGGAGATGACGATCCGTCTTCTTTTGCCGCAACCGAGCCATCCATTTGGTCGGCTCCCAGTATTGAACTTGCGAATCATGCAATCCGGATGTCACCAACATGTGTGGATAGTCTTTGGCTTCCACTTGATCGTACGGCGAATAGGAGAGCATGTAGTCGTAGTATTCCTTTTCATTGGGGTTCCCCCATTCGTCGTACTCACTGGTCGTCAGCGGAATGGACTCGTCCAGCATCGTGGTCACGACATCCACAAACGGCACATCAGCAATAACTCCATGGTACAACGATGGCTCCAGATTGATCACCGCTCCGATCAACAAACCACCCGCACTACCACCCTGCGAATACAAGCGATCCTTAGACGCGTACTTGTGTTCGATCAAGTATTTTCCAACATCAATAAAGTCGTAAAATGTATTCATCTTTTTCAACAGCTTGCCGTCTTCATACCACACTCGCCCCAATTCCTGGCCACCGCGAACATGGGCCAAAACATAAACGAACCCACGATCCAACAAGCTGATCACGTTCGAATCAAACTCAGCGTCCGTACTGTACCCGTATGAACCATAACCATATTGAAAACACGGAGCCGACCCATCCACTGGCGTGTCCTTGCGATACACAATGGAGACCGGAATCTGCGTTCCATCTCGAGCCGCCACCAAGACGCGTTCGGTCTTGTAGTTTTCGGGATCGAAGTTCCCTAGGATTTGTTGTTGCTTGATAACCTTCGTCTCTCGTTGGTCGATCCGATACTCGTAGGTCGTCGGGGGTGTCGTCAACGAGCTGTAGTTGTAGCGCAACCAGGGTGTCTGACCCTCCGGATTCTCGCCAAGCGCGGCCACGTAGCAGGGCTCGGAGAACTCGATCTCATGTCGCCCCACATCGGAAAGCTCCATCAACGTGTCGTCACGCCAAGAAGCGACTTCGATCCGTGTCAACGCGTCCCGCCGCTTCTGGATGGCACAGTATTTCTCCAACAGCTCAAATCCTTCGATAAACTCGTCAGCTTGCGGGGCCGCCAACAATTGCCAAGCTTCGCGGTTGGTTTCCGTCTCCGAGCAAGTCATCAAGCGAAAGTTCTTCTCGTCCCAATTTGTGCGAATAACGAACCGGTCACCGATGTGATCGAGAGAGTACTCGTGGTCGCGTCGTCGCGGTTCGAATACTTTGGGCTCCAATGTCGGTTGGTGAGCATCAATCAAACGGAATTCGGTCGATAAAGTTTGTACGGAAGCGATGAACAGGTATTTGTTCGACTTGGTTTTCCCCACGCTACAGGAAAACTCCTCATCTCGTTCTTCGTAGACCAACACGTCCTGTGACGAGTCCGTGCCGACCTGGTGTCGAAACACTTGATAAGGCCGCAATGTCTCGGGGTCCTGCCTAGTGTAAAACAAAGTTCGATTGTCTTCCGCCCAGACAACATTGCCGGTCACATTCATGATTTCATCAGAGAGTAGCTTGCCCGTCACCAAATCACGAATCCGTAACGAATACTTGCGGCGTCCCACAAAGTCGACGGCGTAAACCATCAAATTGTTCTGTGGACTGGTTTGTACCTCACCGACACTGCAATAATTCTGTCCAGCGGCCAATTGGTTGACATCCAGCAGGACTTCCTCATCGGACTCCAGTGTCGTTTTCTTGCGGCAGTAGATTGGATACTGCAGTTGTTCGCTGGTCTTTTCGTAGTACCAGTACCCGCGGTCGAAAACAGGAGCACTGGTATCGGTCAACTGGATCCGGCCTTTCATTTCGGCCACCAGCTTCGTTTGCAGGGATTCCGTATCGGCCATCTGCTTTTTGAGATATTCGTTTTCTTCTTCCAAATAGCGAATCACCGCCGGATTCTCGCGGTCACGCATCCAATAGTATTCGTCAACCCGAGTGTCGCCGTGAATCGTCATTTCGAAAGGGATGGTCGCGGCCTGTGGAGCTCGTGAGTCCTCCAGCACAGCGGATTCGACTTGACTATAGACCGTCGCTACACCCGCCAGCGCGGCCAAGCCCCAAACCATCACGACAACGTTGCTGCGATTGGCTTGAACAACTGCGGCCAGACATCCCGACAATCCAAAACGCCTGCAGGCCAGGGACAAGCTACTGACTAACTTCATGAACGGACTCCGGTTGAGTTGGTGAAAGCGTTTCTAGTATTGCTCGGCGTTTCGCTTCCAACAACACCAGCCGATCGTGAACGCCCACGAAATAATCGTAGTTGCTGTTCATACCAATAGGTAATTTTGCGTTTTTGATTTGGTCGCACGCGTCTTGAATCTTTTGTCGATTGTAAGGCGGTCGCCAAGCCTGACGCAGTAGCTCTTCATGCTGCGTCAGAATTTCCATCACCTCGGCACGAGTCGGTTTGGCAAAAATCAAGAAAGGTCGTAACACCCATTCCCCGATGGCGTCGATCGTCGATTCTGGCATCGGTCGTAAGTCCGTACCGCTCACGTTTAGTCGGTCAGTCAATCGAAGAAGCAACAACCAATCGTGGGTCAAATGCCCGTCGCCATTTCCATTATTCGTGTAAAATCTTTGGACCAGATCGTAGTTTGCATAGCATTCGACGGCAGGTTCGAACAGTGCAAACACATCGATACTCTCGATGGCTCGCTTCAATCGGACTTTTTGTTCTTCGTTGAACTTTGTTGCACCGTCGGCATGAATTTCTTGAAGCTCCTCCAGGAAGCATTGCACACAGTTCTCAGCCAAGAGGGATTCGACGGCTAGTCTTTTGTTGGCGAAGTGTCGGGCAAGCCCCATTCCAGACTCCACATTCTTAACCACTCGTTCAGAGTCTTGAGTTTGGCGAGCGATGGCCAAGTCAGCCGCCAATAGCGCGTGAAGTAATCGCAGCACGTGGGTGTGTGGCAACAAGGTTGTCGCGAGGGAAGTTGCGTGCAACTTGCTGACGCGCACCGGGATGTCGGCCGACGCGTTACCATAATCCCACGGCTCTCTATGCTTTGGAGCGTGAGGGAACAGAAAAGTCTGGTCTTCGGTGGAGTAGTCTTGATAAGTCGGATGCAGATCCAGACCAAGTACCGTACGAGAACTCGCCTGACGCACCGCCTCCAGCACATCGTGGAGCCCTTCGACGGTCAACACGATCGACGTCCAGGCCTCGGGATCCCGATCGTGGAGAGCCTTAACCTCGGAGGGCGATTTATTCACACTGTACGCCCGGTTCAAAGCCTCCAATTCTTTAAGCCGTGACCGCATCGCTTCTCTGTAAATCGGCCAAGCTCGTTCCGCATCGGAAATCTCCGCATCAATTTGATTGACATGCTCGTGATAATTCGTGTTCGGGGTCGGAACTGCTTGAATGAAATAAAACCACAACAGGAAATACGGCAACGGGAAGAGTATCAAAGCACAGAACAGGATGAGGACCCAGTATTGCTTCGCTAGAATTACTGCTCGTCTCATAAGTCGCGAAAATCCTGCTGCATGGTACAAAGGACCTAAGTCTAAGCGACCCGATTTGGCAAAGGAATGGAAGGCAAGGGAATGGTTTGGTATTTTTTTGGAGAATTAGTGCCAAATCGCAACAGAAACGTTTCTCGCCAATTTTGAGGAGCGATGTCGTCCATTCCCCCAACCATCCATTACCCTGCCAACCATTCCCTTGCCAACGATTCCTCAGCCATCCATTCCCCTGCCATCCATTCCCCTGCCATCTTGTTTGTCAAGATTTCACTGCCGCCCTTGTGAGAAAAATGGAGCGCCGTTATTCTGCGCGGCCCGTTGTTTGGCAGCGTGTTGACAACCGGAAAAAACACCAAAAATCTCAGCGATTGCTTACCCTGAATGGGACCTGCGTTAAACTTTCTGCGTTTGATGGCCGCGTTTGCGGTGGCGACGATATTGAACTTGAGTTGGCAGGACCAGATTCTTCAACGGCCAGACGGACAGGAGCTGTTGGGCTGGGTTGGACTGGGTTCCAACCTCGGGTTCTTCACTTTTGGCGTGTCACTTATTTTGCTGTCGTGGGCGGGGCACAATTTGCCGGCCTCGAAATGGCCGTTCAGTTTGGCGGGTTTGTTGGTGATTTATTTCATTGGGTCACCGACGGCTTTGTATGTGAATTCAACCGCCGCTATTGTTTTTAATTCGGCGGGTTTAACGCTCTTCCATCAAGCGTTTTTTGCCCAGCTGACTGCAACCGCGATTGATGGTAGTGACTTTCGACTTTCGCGACGTGGTGGCACGATTGGATATGGCATTGCGTTTGTGGTGGCCTCGTTTCGTTGGCCCGGGTTATCCCTTGGATTGGTGATCGTGGCCACGGTTAGTTTGCTCGCACTGATTCGCCCGCAACCGTCACTGGTTGAGAAGCTGGTGGACGAAAATGACGTCACGTCCGAAACCCAAGTCACTTGGCGAGGTCTGTGGGTCCAGATCGTACCCATACTGATTCTGTTTTCGCTGCTGGGAGCATGTGGTCGAGTTTACGATTCGTTTGGCCCTCCGATGTTGTTGGGCACGTGGGACGGACTGGCGGCGATTGGCTGTTTGTTGACGATCGAAGTCATCATTCTGCCGCTGACGAGCCGCTTGAAGGGGAGTATTTGGGTAGTGACCTCGGTATTTGCTTGGATGGCGGCTTACGGTTCGTTGTGGTTAGGTAGCCCATGGTTGATCTTTGGCGTGAGTTTGATCAGCATCAACTGTTGCGGCCAAGTTGTGATTCAAGAGCGGGCTCAAGCGTTGGCCAGAAGGGGCAGTGCGAACCTGCAGGCGTTGTTATTGATTGGAAGCGCCATGGCCGCTGGGGTTGTCTCCACGATGGCGGTCCCATGGTCGCGCAGCGGCACTTGGCCGATTTGGGCGTTGGGATTGTTCACCGCCCTCGCCGCGCTATTGATTGTCTTGGCCACGTTGCCGTTTGGTGGCGTGGGTACGAACAAGCGACGCGAATCGGCGTATTCGGGCGAGCAGCAAAACGGATAGCAAGATAGGATATTGTCCGTGCTCTACTCCCTGACGATTTATCTGGTGTGGGTCCTCATCCTAAGCATCGTAACGTTTGCTTTTTTTGGTTGGGACAAACGTCAAGCAGGGCAGGGCGGTCGGCGAATCCCCGAGTCCACTCTTCTAGGACTATCAACGATCGGAGGATGGCCAGGCGCCCTCTGGGCCAGTCACTTCTTTCGCCACAAAACCCAAAAACAACCATTCCGCGTATGGCTCTACTTGGGCATCGCTTTGCACATCGCGAGCTTCGCTCTAATCGCCTACTTCATCTAATCGCGCACCAGAAAAGCAGTCGCAAGCCTGTGGACTGCGGCAGCCTGCTGCAGCGGAGCAGACAGCAGCCACAGAAGGCTGTGGCTGCAAAGCGGCCGCAGGATGCCGCAGTCCAAGACGGAGCCCGCAGTTTATCAACGCTTCAAGAATTCAATACTCTCCACAATGCTCTTTAACGGTGCGGGGGAGTGATCTTGTTCTACGTGACAGTATTGGACACCGGTGGCTTGGGCCTTGCGCATGATGGCGGGGATGTCGATTTCCCCGGCGCCTAGTTCCTTAAAAGCTGCCGGTGGGACTTGGCCTTCGTTGGTGATAACGCCGGTCCCGGCGAGAAGATTTTTCAAGTGAACTTGTGTGATGCGGCCTTGGAGGTCCGTTAACAACTTCAATGGGTCAAGGCCGCCAATCTGGGCCCAGAAGACATCCAGTTCCAAGTCGACCAACTTGGCGTCGAATCGTTTCAAGAACAAGTCGAACATCGTGCCGTCACTGCCACCACTTCCCGGCGCGAACTCGAACGAGTGATTGTGGTAACAGAGTCGCATGCCCGCCGCGCGGACTTTTTCGGCGGCTCGGTTCGCGGCTTCCGCAATCGCTCGGCATTTGTCGGCCGTGTCGCGTTGTCCTTGGCCGATGTAGCCAAACACAACGTGCCGCAAACCCAATCGCTCGGCCAACTCGGCGGTCTCTTCGACCGTCGTCACTCCCTCCGCTGACGAGTCCGCGATCGCTCGCCAGTCCATAAACGCGCTGTGGACCATCAGGCCCAGGTCCCGAGCCATCCCCGCAATCGCAATCGCCGACTTGTCGATCGACATCAGCTCCACTTGACGGTATCCCGCCGCCGCAATCGCCTTCAAGGTGCCTTCCGCATCTTCGGCCATTTGATTGCGAACCGTGTACAACTGCAAACCAATCCGATCCATATAAGGAAGATCCGCCGCTCGTGCCCAAGCCGGCCCATTCCAAAGACTAAGTGTTCCACCAACGGCTGCAAACTTCAACAATGAACGGCGGCTAAGATTCGACATAGGAGCAAGCTTTCCAAATGGTGCGTTGGAGGGAGAATAAACCCGACGCCACAAATTGGCGGATCGCCGGAGACGTTATTGTAACAAATGGATGTTTGGGGGTGGTACGAGATGTCGGTGAAAAACAAGGAATCAAACTAGATTTGGGCTGGGCATCGTTACTCGCTTCGGCGCGCGACTGCGTGTCATTCGGACGACTTAGTGTTTTTGCAGAAAGACGACTTCGGGGCTGAAGTTCGTCAGTTTGGCGGATAGGTGTTCGCTGCGTTAGGGAATGGTCTGCTCTGCGAATAAAATCTCCTAGGTGCGAACGTTTTGGCAGTGACAGTGTGCAAATAGAAAACCCCCTCAAGGATTCGTTACTGGTGATTCTTATACGATTCAGTGGCATTGAGAATTCGAGTCGCTGGGGGTGAGTCTCGCGAGAAATGGGGCATCAAGCGCGAGCGGTTGGCTGGGGGCAGCAAAAAACTCGCCGAGAGCACAAGAGCTCCAGCGATTCTGTCTTCCAGTCGGCCAACGAAAACGGCTAGAGATTTCCAGCGAGAGCCTTTTCATGGGCGATGCTCATTCGTCCGGATTGGGACGGCGGAGGACGGTGATTTGGCCTCGACGGACGACTTGGTTGAAATGCTGTTCCACTCGGTCGCTGGTCGCCACGGCGTCTTTTTTGAACCGAGACCGTTTGACAAGCTTCCAATCTCGGATTGATTCGGCGTCCTTTCCTGCCATTAGATGTTCCATGACAGCAGTGATTGCCTGATCTTTGCCTCGGATGGTCAAGACTTCAATCTTGATCGACTGTTGCGGCGGGCGAACCTGGGGACTGTTTTCAATGAACACACCCGGTCGAATGTCGCGGTTTCCTCGCGACCCTTCCAAGATTGTTATCGGAGCCGCTAAGAGCTCCAACGCAAGTGCCCCGAACCCAATTACACCATTGACTTCGTCAATGTCGGTTTCGGCCTCGATGAGGAATAAACTGTAGTAGGAATTACTGCCGCCCCCGAGCTTGCCCGCGATCTGTTTTTTTGCGGTATCCACAACTTTCGGATCGGGTTGAATCGCCACTTGTGCGATGGCAGATACACCGCCGAACATTAGGCAACCACAAATGAGAAGAAGCCCAAAGGCAAGCTTTGAAAAATGTAATTTCATGATTCACCTCCGAGAACTTGTCATTGCCCGATTTGCATTCTATCACGTCATCGGGGAGAAAAGTGATAAAATTTCACCTGCAACGCTCGAGTCACGTGCGTGCCAATTTTGCTCAACCTTTAATCATAGGCCGAATTGGCCCGTTTGCAGCACGAACGATTACACCGCGAGAGATGGGGATGACGCAGAGTACAAAATAGCAGAGTATCCTCGGCGGCATGCAGGTCTCGGCTGGGAAATCGTTTGGAGTTGGTTAACAGTACGAACGATTGCACCGCGAGAAATGGGGATGACGGAGAGTACAAAATAGCAGAGTATCCTCGGCGGCATGCCCGTTTCGGCTGGGAAATCGTTTGGAGTTGGTTAACAGTACGAACGATTGCACCGCGAGAGATGGGGATGACGCAGAGTGCAAAATAGCAGCGTATCCTCGGCGGCATGCCCGTTTCGGCTGGAAATTCGTTTGGAGTTGGTTAACAGTACATTGCATTTTTTCCAAACGAAGGAAGGATTTTTGTGATGTCAAATTATGGTCCATCCGAGCCACAGACTCAACGGTCGGCAGGTGACGACAGATTCAAGTCCCCGCCAGTTTTCCGGCGAGAACGATTGAGCGTTGTTGTGCCAGGGTAAGGTTAGCCCTTGGTGGCTTCGAGACACTACGGTAACGGCAATAAGATCATCGCATTCTCGGCGAAGGTCGCTTCTCCCGATTTGTTGTTGATGCGATATTGAATCTTCAATTGCTTGACCACGCCGGGAGCCGGATCACCACCGAAACTGGAGTTGTAATCCCCAGCATTCAGTGCGATCAGCGGCACATTACCGGCTTGCTTTTTCACAACCTCCGTCACGTCTTTCATCGCTGCACCCGCTCCGTATTCGGCTTTGACAATCTCCAAGTTGATCGGGTCCAGTCCCACCGCGGAGATTAGTTCGTTGACATCCACGGAACCTCCTCCAATCTTTTGCGCGATCACCAACGCGACCGCTCCCGCGTCGGACTTCAGTTCCGGAGTCTTCGACATCGCGATAGCCAACTGCAAACCCGCGGGGCTCGGATGCAATTTCAAAACGTCCAGCGCTAACTTGTGTTCGGCGACTCGTCCAGTCGCGTCGATGGCGTTGCGGCACATCTGGACGCGTTCGGCCTCAGGCATCGCAAATTTTCTTGCCAAGCCCAAATAGCCGCGCAAAGCTCGGACGCGATACTTCTCCGACTGTGCCGTCTTGGCAAGATCCAATAGCACCGGCGCCGCGTCCACACTATTCCATTTGCCCAGCAGGCGGCTGGAGGCATCCTGTAACGTGTCATCGCTACTGCGGGCCGCTGCGTCCAAGGTTTTCAAGGCCTGGGCACCGCCGACTTCGCTGAGGATTTCCAACAGGGTTACTTTGGCCGCCGTCGGCGAACGATCAAACGCTTTGGACAACTGCATCGCACAGGCTTCACGATCAGGCATCCGTACACTGGCAGCCTTCAGCGCTTGCTGAGCCACGGCGGCATCTTCCGAGCGTTTCGGGGATACCGCTTGTTCGACCAACAGCGAAAGTCGTTGAAGTGCCACTGTTTCGCCCAGGGCCTTCAGCGCGGCATGACGAATTGCGGAGTTCTTGTTCTCCAACAACGGTAATACTTCACTGACCGCATCGATTCTGCGTCGACCAACCAGTTCCAATAGCAACGGCGAACTCTTGTCATCTGCTGATGCGAGCAGTTTGACAATTTGTGCATCAACACCAGCCCCACGTAACTCGGCCAACGATTGCCGAGCCAGCACCGACAAGTCGGGGTCCGAATCCAACGCGGTTTGCATCAGGACCGGTAAACAAGTCTCGTTGCCAACGCGACGCAGCGCGTCAAACGCCGCGAGCCGCAGCGTCTTGTTATCCGACTGAGCCGCATTCATGATCGCGGCCAACGGCACACTATCCGGACGATCCGCCATCGCGGCGATCAGCAACGCGGCCCGGTCAATGGGCAGTTTGTCCAGCTGATCGGCCAGGGCTTGGTCCACGGCGTCACCCGCCATCTCTCGGGCTGTGGCGAGTCCGATCTGAAACATTTTTAAATCGGGTGAATGTAGTGTTTCGATCAGGAGTGGTGTACCTTCGTGATGCCGTGCGAGGATTGCTCCGCGAGTGGCTTCGACACGTCGTTGCATCGGCACGTCGGCACTGCGAACAAGATCGTAAAGCAAGGCGGACTCGGCATGTTGACCATCAGCGAGCATTCTCTCGGCGCACAACACGCAGCCCTGAGCAATCGCTGAACGGACCTTGGGGACAGTGGCAACCGAGAGAGCCGAAACGAGAGAAGCTGCTGCCGGTTGCCCGCCGATCTTGCCCAATGCCACCGCCGCCGCTGCCGCGACTTCTTGGTCCCCATCCTGCAATCGTTTTGTTAGTTGTGGCACCGCTTCCGCGTCGCGACGGACACCCAGCGAGTTGATCATGCCGATCAACAGTTGGCCTTCCAATCGATCGGCAGCATCGCGCAGAGCCGCACTGGCTTCCGAACCCGGAATCGCCTCCAAGGCAATTCTCGCCCAAGAAGAAAGCTGCTCGTCAGGCAACAGTTTTGCAAGTTCCACCACTGCGGCATCGGAACCATAGATCGCTAGATTTTTGCAAGCGAGTGCCTTTTCGGCACGCGGCGCATCGGACATGAGCACTGCGAGCAACTCGGCTTCTTTGTCTGTCGACGTAGCAACATCGTCCGCATTGCTGGACGACGAAGCCATCCACAGGATCGCTGCAATCAGGGCAAAGTTCAGTGAATAAAATTTTCTAATCTGCATGATTGTGTTTCGCTTGTAAGGTGGGCAACGGAACCGGAACTTGCCGAGAGGGTGTTGGTTGGAATTAGCCGGAGCGAACCGAGCTTGCCGAATTACATTCGCCAAGGTTCGCGCAGGGCTTCGCTGCGCAAGCGATTCGCGGGCTCGTCGTTAACGAATGAATGTGTCTGATTGTCGTAATTGACTTGTCGTCCCAAGTGCAGTGCAATGTTCGCGGCATGACAAGCGATGTGGGCATTGCAGGCGGCGTCCGCATTACCTTTGGGTTGGCTGCGCGTCTTCACGCAATCCAAGAAGTCTCGCACATGGAACGTTGCCGGATATCCACCGATTTCGGCAACTTCGCGACCAGCCAAAAGTTCGGGCGAACTCAACACGATCTTGCCGCTGTCCCCAGCTTCGACCCAACCGGTTTCACCCTCGAATCTCACGGGACACGATCCCAAGGGAATCCAGCCCGTTTCGCGGAAGATCAACTCGGTACCGTTTGCATAACGTGCGACCAGTTGGCCATCTTTGGGCGCATCGTATTGCACGGGAGGCGGACAATCACCGACCGCCCATTGGCAAAGATCGACGCAGTGCGACCCCCATTCCAACACACCGCCCCCGACCAGCCCACCGCCTTTCTCAAAATTGAAACCGTCCAACAACTGCGAGTTGAAGGGCCGCCAGGCGGCTGGACCGAGATACATATCCCAGTCGACGATATTCTTGTCGGGCTCGGTTTCTGGGACCAACCAACCACTCATCATGGCCTGCATTCCAGCGGGGTGAGCATAGACTTTCGAAAGTCTGCCGAGTTTTCCTGTACGGGCCAGTTCGCAGGCGAATGCAAAGTGCGGCAAGTTGCGTCGCTGCGTCCCGGCTTGGAACACGCGACCGGTACGCCGCATGGTTTCCGCCAGTATCAAACTCTGGTCGATGTTCTTCGTGACCGGTTTCTCACAATACATGTCTTTGCCAGCGGCCGCGGCCGTCATCGCAGCGGTGGCGTGCCAATTGGGACCCGTGGCAATGAGTACCGCGTCGATGTCGTTGCGATCCAACAGTTCACGAAAATCGCGGATCATCGCACAGTCTTGGTTCCCATGATGCGCGTCCACCATCTTCTTGACTTCGACACGGCGTTTTTCTTTGATGTCGGCAACGGCGACAAATTGCACGTCAGGTTGCTGCAGAAAACAACCCAAATCGTAGGTGCCACGATTACCGATCCCAATCCCGCCAACGACGATGCGTTCGCTGGGAGGGACGGCTCCGTTGCGCCCCAATGCCGAGCTGGGAATGATCGTCGGCGCCAGGACTGCGGACCCCGCAACCGCTGCAACGGATTTTAAGAAACGCCGTCGAGGAACCTTGAGAGCTTGGTTACGCATCACTGCACTCCACTGAGAAAGGGGCTAAGGATCGGTGTATCTGATCGTAGTGGTTCGCTCCGCGAACCATAGTTTGATCGCGGAGCGATCAACAACACTTCAACGTTTGATCGCGGAGCGATCAACAACACTTCAACGTTTGATCGCGGAGCGATCAACGACACTTCAACGTTTGATCGCGGAGCGATCAACGACACTTCATAGTTTGATCGCGGAGCGATCAACGACACTTCAACGCCAACGGAAATTGTCCACGCTACGATGATATCGCGGTCAAGACAAAGTTGCCACAGTCTGAGTGAGAAATATAGCCTGAGCGAGAACTATGGGTGAGCGTGTCGATGAGGGCTCCCGATCCGCAACTTGGAATCCAGAAGTAGAAAAAGACCACTCATTGGCACGGATTTCCAATAATGTCTCGTTAGCCTTTCGGTAATGGACTTAAGCCCGGACGACGGCCACCGAGCGGCACCTGAAAAGAAAACCAAGTATCGAACTTACGATCTCGCGCGAACCCTATTGATACCGGGTCTCATTAGTGTAGTATAAGATACGTTCTAGCCAGCTAGGCGGGAGAGTGGTCCTGCCATCGCCAGCCACGATCAATCGTACTTTCACCCGGTATGTTCTAAACCCAGGTGACTGGCAAATTCCAACTCTAGTTGCTTCAAATTCAGTTGCGCGGAACTGCTCCGCAATGGAAGATCTTCCATGAACAAAATGACTGTCACGTCGATGACTCGCCGGAAATCCAAGTCATCGCATCGATTGACCATGTGGATTCGACGGATCCATCTGTATTCGGGCTTGCTGATGTTCCCGTGGGTCCTACTGTATGGGTTTACTGCGTTGCTATTCAACCGCCCACATGTCTTCACGGACTCGAGGACAGAAGTTCGTCACTTGCAATTGGACACCGAGCAAGTTCGCCACTGGTTCGCGGGGGACGCCTTGGCCACTTCCGTCGTTCGAGCGACCTTGGATTCGGAGCAAACAACAGCCGAAGCAAATGAGGAATCGATCGGGGCGGAGTCGGTTTACTTTAGTGGTACCTTTTCTTACTCGCGCGAGACCGATTCCCTTACAGAGACACTGACGATCGATCCGAATTCAGGCTTAGCCGTCCACCGGATCACGACCAAGCCGCCGGCCAGCGACAAGAAGCCCACTCCCCGCAAGGCGCAATTGGTACAGCCTTTTCCCTGGGCAGAAAAACAAGCCGAAGTCCTTGCCGCAGCGGGAGTGGAAGACTCTGAGAAATGGACTTTGCAACGTCAACCGTCCCTCGAGTTTTGGTCGTGTGGCGAATCAACACCCAAGCTTTATCGCTTCACACCCACTTCACGCGGAAATCGCGACCGCGGAACATCCACGCACTTGAGCGAAAATGACGCGAGCCCTCGTGTCGCCGCCAGCGGCGATTTGATTGTCGTGGGCGACCACCCGCGAGATCTCCCTTGGCGCGCCTATCTGCTGCGACTGCATACGGCCCACGGCTATCCGTTCGAAATGAACGCGCGGTGGTTTTGGGCGATCACCGTGGATGCCATGTTCGTGTGCATGGTCTTCTGGGGTTTTTCCGGTCTGATCATGTGGTGGCAAATCAAACGCACGCGTTTGCTCGGCGGCATCGCCATTGTGCTCAGCTTGATCGCGGCGATTGGACTCGCCGTTGCAATGCACTGGGAAATGGTCCACGGCTAGAGCCGTCATGAGTTTGTCGTAACTGTTTCAACTTCAACGCTGCATCGCCTCAAGCGCGAACTTGGCCTGGACGTTGACTTGGAATTTTACTGCGGTCGGCGGTACGAAGAACACTTGATCCTCTTCTGGCAGCACTGCTCCGTTGCTGTCTGTCGCAGGTTGGCCCGCTGGTGACCAAAGGCAGCCTAAATTTAGAACTTGATTGCCTTGATCGGAAATGGACGTTGCCACACCAAGCGTCGCGCCAGCGGCCTTGGCCATGCGACCAGCCCGGGAGACAGCTTTTTCGACTGCCTTTTCTCGCGCCTGCTCCCATAACTCGTCCTGTTCCGCCACGGTAAACTGGATCGAATCGACCGAAGTCACGCCGGCTCTCAGAACTGCGGTCGTCAACGCCTCGGCTTGTTTCAGATCCGCCAACGCAAAACGAAACTGCTGCGAGATGCGATAGCTGATCAGACGCTGCGTATTATCGCGAATCGGTGCAATGACATAGTCACGAGTAAAGGTTCGAGCGGGATCAAGCTTGAACGCTTTCGCCGCCTTAACCACATCGCCACACTTTTTGGCCACATCGGCCTGGATCTTTTCCAGATCCAGATCCTGCATCATCACGGAGACTTCAAGAAAGAACACATCCGGCGTGGCCGAGACGATGCCTTCGGCGTTGACGCTGATTGAAGGACTCGTTTGATTTCCACCCGACTGCCAGTCGAACTGGGCCGATGCCGGTGCGGAGAGAAAGAACAAAGCCGCGAAGGAGAGAATCGCTACTTTCATGGAATCACCTTTCTACAAACGAATCCGTCTATCAACGAAAAACAAACACCCCGCACGGTTCGTCACACATCGACAGGAAACTTGATTTCCCGCCCAAACGTCACGTCGACTGAATAACCATTCACGGGACGAACGCCGATATTCGTTCTTGACTGTAAGGGAAGACGAAACGTTGGTCAAGCAAAGCTCCCTTCCTTCCGGCCGTCGAATCCATGAAAACGTTGGAAAACGCGGTATTTGACAGATTCTGACATACCGTGAACTCATTCCCATGCTTTTTTTAAGCAGTGCAACTTGGATTTGAAGTGCGTTGATTTAGCTGAATTGATACTGCCCGGGGATGTCCAGAAGAGACGAAACCGTATGCCGATCGATTACGAGTCCAAGTACCGCCGAAGGCTGAGTCCGATTGCGACGATCAATAACCGTTCAAGACAGAAAGCTGGAAGTGGCTATTCGTTGGAGTGGGTAAATCCGTTCGGGCCATTGAATATTGGTATGCAGCGCTTGAAGTAAAATGGCCATTCTCAAGAGTCCGTTCGGTGACGATACTCCGCAAGCAAGAGCCTCGTAACCAACCTTTTTCCCCCAGCCAACAATGAAACTACATTTTCAAGTCGACAATCGTTCCGATGAAATTCCGGGTTCTGAAATCACAGCGCTCCTGATGGAGGCGTATGTCGGTGGCGGGTTCACTTCTCTCGAACGTGCCGCAAGGATTTTCGATCCGACCGCGGTGCGAAGCCGGGGCGAACTGATAACCGCTCGAACGGCCGAGAATGTTCTCGCCGGAATGGTTATTGTCGTTCAACCGGGCAGTCCCGCCAGACGAATTGCCGATCCGGATGAAGCGGAAATTCATTTGTTGGCCGTGGCCAATAAATACCGTAGGCAGGGACTTGGCCGCCTCCTAATGTCCAAAGCACTGGAATCGATCCACGACATGGGATTCATTCGGACAATTCTATGGACTCAACCCACCATGATTCCGGCACATCGCCTATACGAATCCATGGGATTTGTAAGGGCTCACGGACGCGACCCAGTGCTCGATGAAACCAATTTCTTGGCCTACGAAAAAAGGAGCGATTGAGAAAACCTGTCGCAACCAGCATTCGCCTCCGTCGACCAATACCGCTCCGCCAGATGCACGGCTCTTATTTCAGCTCGCGAATACGAATGTTTCGGAACTTGATATCGTTCGGCTGACCGTGATCCTGGAACCCAATGTATCCCTCCAAGGGTCGGTCTTTCATCGCCGTCTTGTCCAACTGGGTGTCCATAATTTTTTCCCCGTTGAGTTCGACCTGCAGGTGACTGCCGATACATGTCAACACCATTCGATTCCACTGGCCCGGCGCTCGCGACATGTTCTTGGACGCGGCGACTTCGGTACCCACAAGTCCGCCATGGTCGTGTGAACCTAGCGTCCCTTCTTTCTTGGACGAGTCAAGAATTTGGACTTCAATGCCCTGCTTTACCGGGTCACTCCAATCCCCAACCCGGAAGTACGCACCGCTGTTGCCCCCTGCCGGATAGGCATATTCAAAATCCAGAACAAAATCTTTGTACTTCTTTTCCGACCAAAGATACGCGTCATATCGCTGCCAGCCTTCTTCACCTGCGCGAGGTTGAATCAGCAGTGAACCGTCTGCTTGTGAAATCCAGTTGCCGGTTGTTTTCCAACCGGCAAGATCCTTTCCATTATACAACGTTTGAAATTTGCTCAAATCGCGAAGCTTCAGATTGCGCCACCGAACTTCATAGGGCCCCGTCCCTTCGCCGATGCCATGCACTTGCAGTCCAATAAAGCCTTGGGGATGCGACTGAAAACGTTCGTCATGAGTCAAATCAGAAACCTGTTGTCCGTTGATCCACGTCTGGATTCGATTGCCAAACGCAACGATGTGATACGAATTCCATTGGCGGTCTCGAAAATGTTGATGCGACTTTCGGTCTTCGTCCGGAGTCATCCAACCACCAGCCGCTTCGCCGTAGACATAGCCCGCCATGCCATCGGTTGAAATCTCGACTTGCGGACCATTGACACGTTCTTCCGGTTTGTTGTCTTTCGTTTGTGAACGAATCTGGACACCCGAGTTCAACGCCGAATCGACTTTCACGTCAAATTTCAATTCAAAATCACCGTACACTTTGTCGGTACAAAGGAACGAGTTCGGACTTCCTTCGGACGTCGTACCCACAATTGAATCTCCATCGACACGATAAGTTGCCGTTCCGTTTCGCTGGGACCAGCCGTCCAGATTTTTTCCGTTGAACAGGTCAACGAATCCCGGATCAACCTGAGCTTGCGCAAGGGAAGAAAAGGCGAAGGCAATTAATACGGTGAGCGTGACGATGCGATGCATGGCGAGTCCTCTCGAATCTTCGTGGCAATGGAAGTCGACAAAAACAACCTGTCCCGTTTCGGAAAGCGGTGCGGAGACTTCTGGGAAAGTGGTGTGATCGGACAGTTCTGAACACGAAATCGTAGTTCATCTTCGACCATGCTTCAATAAGTGGGAGCCTTTCCACGAAGAATCGTAACTGGCACATTCCATTTGCCGTAACCCCTAAAATGCCGCATTTTTCCGGCATCAAGGGACGAGACCCGAAGTGGGCCTGCCAACTAATTGAACAGGATTGCGGCTAAACCACCCGAATCACTCGTTCATTCTTTCAGTTCATCTGCAAACGTTGTCGGACGATCCGCAGGTGGTACTCGATGTGGCCGACCAGGATGTAGGCCAGAGCTCGGACGGTGACCGGATGCCCCGAGGCAATCCCTCGTTGGTCCCACGCCTCTGGCTTCAAACGCTGGAGCAACAGAACGTTCGCTTGGCGACACAAGACTAGCTCATCCACCAAAATCGCCAGCGACGGTGTTTCGTAATCGAAACTATTGACGTAATCGTTTTGGTCCATGCCGGGAATGGGTTGCAAGTCCGCCGCAGCAAACCTATGCAAGCGATCGGCAAAGATACGCTCGGCATCGATCAAATGCCCCACCACTTGTTTCAGCGTCCAAGTGTAGGGTGCGTGTAATTTGATCGCTTCGGTATCCGAAACTTTGCGAAAAACGGTTCGTAGATCTTCGATTTGCTTCTGGGCCAATTCGACAATGTTTCCCGGCGGAACATGTCGGATGTAGTTGTGGTAGTACTCGAACGATTCGTCCGGCTCCGGAACGCGTGAGAAATTTTCAGTTGTCATAGGTTTTCGTTTCTACGGAAGTGTTGCTCGTGATTTGTCACCATCTAATTTTGGGGTCGGTCTGGTAAAGCGGTCGAGAGTCAATTGCCGGAACGGCCATTCGGGTGCTTCGCACAATTGACTCCTCGGGTCTGGTAAAGGTGTCAGGAGTCAATTGCCGGAACGGCCCTTCGGGTGCTTCGCACAATTGACTCCTGACACCTTTACCAGACCCCAAGTTTTGGTTGTGACAAAACACTAGGTATCACATCGACAAAGGTATCGTAAAAGCCACTACCGCCACCCCAGTCGGTCGGCTCTTCGGGAGTCAGCACATTGACCGAACCGTATTTTCCGGTCGCATCTTGTAGCCCTCCAAACGGCATCCACGCAATCCCGGGACGAACTCGCGTGGAGATTCGGCATTCGGCCGATACTTGTCCTTGTTCGTTGTACACTTGGACCAAGGCCCCGTCCACCAAGTTTCGCGATTCTGCATCGCGCGCGTTGATTTCGATGAACAGGCGCCCCTCGCGATGGCAGTGTCGCGCCATATGGGAATAACCCGAGTTCAGAAAATGCAAGGTCTTGCCGGTGATCAACTGCAATTTTCCAGCGGAGCCTTGTCGCATATCACCTGACGAGGGCAGGGGATCCAACCCTTGCTCCAACAAGCTCTGCGAGTAAAGTTCCGCCTTGCCGGACTTCGTGGGGAAACCACCTTCGGCAAACGGCAACCAATTGCGTTCCGGGTTGAAGCGCACAAAACCCTCGGCCCACAGCCGTTCGTAAGTGATCGGCGCGATCCACGGATGGGAACTGTCCAATACCGTTCGGATCAATTGTTCGTCACTGTCGTACAGCCAAGGTTCGGTGCGGCCCAAGGCTCGCGCCAATCGCCGAAAGAACTCTGTGTTGGCGACCGCTTCGCCAACAGGTTCGATCGCCGGTCGATTCAATGCCAAGTAGTGGTGTCCCCAAGCCGGTACCAAATCCAAGTGCTCGATCTGGCTTGTCGCCGGCAAGACGTAATCGGCATATTTGGCGGTGTCGGTGATAAACAGATCGTGTACCACCGTGAACAAATCCTCGCGTTGGAGCCCGCGCAGGACCTGTGGCTGATTCGGAATGGTCACCGCTGGGTTGCAGTTGTACACACACAAGCTGCGAACCGGCGGGGTCAACCACGGATTGCACAAGTCATTGCCCAAGTCGCGCATGTTCAGCGAGCGAACGTTTTTTTGATTCTGTTGCGGCAACCAGAGACCGTCGGTGTTCAGCGTCGAAAACTGCAGTCCATGCGTCGAGCGACTCAGTCCGCCACCGCGATTGCGCCACGCCCCAATCAGAATCGGCAAACAGGCAATCGTTCGAAACATCATGGCGCCGTTGCGATGATGCTCGATCCCAATCAATGGCCGCAGTAAGGCGGGTTGGGTCGTTGCGTATTCGCGTGCGAATTGCTCGATAGTCAACGCGTCCAAGCCCACAATATCCGCAACAGCTTCCGGCGAGTATTCTTGCACGCGCTGGACCAGCTCAGCATAACCGGTCGCATAGCGCGAGACGTAATCGTGATCGACCAGATTATCGCGGATAATCACATGCATCATCGCCAAAGCCAACGCGGCATCGCTACCCGGCTGGACGGCCAAGTGCCAATCGGCTTGTTCGGCAGTCCGCGTGCGAATGGGATCAACCACCACAATCTTGGCGCCGCGCGCACGCGCTTCCGTGATGATCGGCCACAAATGCAAATTGGTAACAATCGTGTTGGTGCCCCACAGCACAATGAACCGGCTATGGACAAAATCTTCGGGGTCCGCGCCGTAGCCCACGCCTTGCGTGGATGCGATGCCGGTACCGGCAACTTCGCCACAGATGTTTCGCTCCAAGTTGGTGCAACCCAACAACCCAAACAGTCGCCGATCCAACGATGCCATTTGAATCAAGCCTTGGGTCCCGGCCGAACTGTAAGGCAAGATCGCTTCGGCGCCAAATTCGGCGATGATGGACTTCCACCGGCCAGCGATATCCTTGAGGGCTTCCTCCCAAGTGACGCGTTCGAAGCGACCTTCGCCTTTGGGACCAACTCGTTTCATCGGATGCAGCACGCGTTGTTCATGGTAGACGCGTTCCAAGTAATGATTGACCTTGGCGCACAAAGTCCCACGTGTTAACGGATGGTCGGGATTTCCTTGCAACTTTTCGGCGCGGCCCTTGCTGACGGTCACAATCCACGAGCAAGTGTCCGGACAATCGTGTCCACACGCGCCGCGAACGATGGATAACTCAGGACTCGCGTTGGCCATGGATCGATACAATCGAGTAAGGAGGTGTTGCTGCTGAACAGAAGAAATGTAGCCACCATTGCCAGACGGTGGTAGCCCAGCACCACTGTCCAACCATGCCCGACACGCTCAGCGAAAATATCTCGAGCGGATTCCCTCCCTAGATAGCTCTGCGTCGCTGCGCGATTGGGCAGCGAAATAACTCCTTCACTGGCGGCGGTCGCTACGCGGACTAATTGATTCGTTGCCAATGCATGACCCAGTTTTCTTCCCAAGTCGCGCCATCGTCGTGTGAGATCGCTTGATACCACCGGCAGGATTGGGGCGTGATTTGGTCCCAGACTCCTTTGACTTTGACCTGCTTGTCGCCGTCCATCCAGTTTGCTGTGAACGTGCCGACTCCATCGACAAACACACCCGTTTGGCCCGGTGTTGTCAGAACGCCAATTTTGCCATTGACCCAATGGTCGGACCACAACTTTTGTTGGACATCCAAGAGGCGAATACCGATGCCGGAAAAATCCCGCGTGGGAATTCGCAACTCCTCAATGCTCCCGACTCCCCCGAGGACCGTCCAACAGGTCGCTTCCCCCTCAAATTCATCCCACTCATCCGTGCCAGGTTTTCGCCTCCTGTTCTGGATTTTCCATTCCCAGCCAGAAAATCAAAATCGCCGGGCTTCCCCAGATGTTTCTGTTCGGCTCCGGTTTCTTGTGCTTCGATGTGATTCAATTCAAGTCCTCCCAACAAAAGCCCCACACCGGTGATCAATATCGCGCGGCGTTCCACAAGATGGTCGTCCACGTTCTCATGATCAAGTTGCATTAGTATCACTTCGCCTCGGTCGTCAATTCAAACGGCGCCTTGCCCTCACCAAGGGCCGACCCTGTTGTGGGTCAACAACATCCCGAACAAGGAGGCACAACAAGAGAGGGTCAGACCTCTTTTAGGACATCGTCGAGATTTGCGAAATTCTTCTCTGTGCCGCTGAACTGCAGACATACAGCCTATGAATTATCTGGAACCTGTAAAGTTCCAGTTTATGCAATTATGATAGAACCAGAGGTTGCCGACACATACAGCGAATTGGTTGCCGGATGGCGCGAGTTATGAACTCCTCGTCGGCGAACCGGTAACCGTTTAACAAATTTGAGTTGGAGTGCCCCTTCGAATGAAGCGAACAACGTGGTTGGCAATCGATTTGAATCGTGCATCGACAACAAGTTTGCAAAGCCAGTTGAGCGAGAAACTGCGGCAAGCGATCCAATCCGGGAAGTTAACATCCGGAACCACGCTGCCCTCAACCCGAGAACTGGCGAGTGAATTGACGATCTCACGAAACACCGTAATTGCTGCTTACGACCGATTGTTGGGAGAAGGTTACCTCGAGTCCCGTCCCCGTTCGGGCATCCGGGTCAAGGAGGATATTCGTTCTTACGAATCTTCCACTGCGGCACGACCGTCGCAACCGATGAAACGCGGCGCGACTTCAAGAAAATTCAAGTTTGATGTCCCGTTACCGAAACCGTTTCGGCCGTGCCAACCCGACGTGGAGTTGTTTCCGTTGGCTTATTGGAACCGCATGCGAAACCGAGTGCTCAAGAAATATGGCTCGGGACTGTTGCATTACCAATCGTCGTTTGCTTTGGGGTGGCCAGAACTTCGTCATGCCTTGGCAGAATATTTGAGGACCAATCGCGGGGTCCAATGCCAATGGCAAAACATCGCCATTACTTCGGGGTCACAACAAGCCTTGTTTCTCTTGGGACAATTACTCGCCAGGCGTGGGCGCATCGTCGGCTGCGAAGATCCCGGATACACCGGCGCCCGATCCGCGTTTGCGCATGCAGGAGCCAAGCTCCGCCAACTGCCAGTAGATGAAGCGGGAATTGTACCTCCGAGGCGTCGTGACCGATTGGATATCATTTATACAACACCATCGCGACAGTTCCCCACTGGCGCTACACTTCCTGTGGCACGAAGGTTGGACCTATTGGACTATATCCGACGCACTGGAGCGTGGTTGATTGAAGACGACTATGATTCGGAGTTTCGCTACGCGCGGCCGCCGTTACCTAGCTTGCACAGCTTGGACACGACGGGGCAAGTCATCTACTTGGGAACAATGAGCAAAGTGCTGTTGCCGACTTTGCGAATTGGTTACTTGGTTTTGCCCGATTCGTTAGTCGCCCAGTTTGAGGCGTTGCGTTGGGTGCTTGACGATCATGGTCCGATGATCGACCAAGCAACTCTCGCCGAGTTTATCAACCAAGGCGGGTTTTATTCCCACATTCGTCGTTGTCGAAAAGCCTATTCCGCTCGCTTGGAAGTCTTCATGCACACGACGATGCAGTTAAAATTGCCGCTGGACTTCTTATTTACCGATGGAGGAATGAATCAAGCAGGACTATTTCATGACCCGTCCGTCGATGACCGTGCTGTCTCGACGGCCCTAGCCGTGGCAGGTCTTGATATTCCGCCACTTTCGCAATACCGGCACAACCACACACCAGGCCATCCCGGACTTGTGTTTGGGTTTACCGCCTATACTGCGCCCGTCATTCGGACCGCGTTGAAAACCGTCGCTCAAGTATTCACGGGACTTGAACTATTGCCAGGAGCCCACTAACGAAGTGACCAACACAATGTTCCGTTTTTCTGGGAACTTGAGTAGGATTTCTAATGTCCAAGCCAGATTCCGTGGGAGCAACAAGTCAACCACTTCGATCCTTGGAGCCGGCGGATTTGAAGCCCTTCCAGAACCGCCTCGCCAATGACCATTTATCGATCCAAACTCTTGGAGCCGTCCGCATGTTGCTTCTCAATCGCGTGATCGTTTGTTTTACTAGCTGTTGCTTGTCCGTCGGCGAATGGTGCGTAGGCAAATGGTGCGAGGAACGTCCACTCAAGCAAGCTTCCGTTCTTGCCACGGTAGACTCCGGTGCAGAACCGAAACAAGACGACCCAGCGAGCCAGACCGTTGTCGCTGCCGAGCTCCTGGCGAAGGTCAAGAGCAGCATCGACTTCAGTGGCTCCGGCGGAGAAGTTGGCTCAACCTACCATGCCTTGCATGTCCTCTATTACCGATTTAATACCGACAGCCGGCAAGAGTTTCGGTTCGAGCGAAACGACGCGGTGGTTCCGGCAATCCTTCGCTCGGCGGGGTATCGCCCGGATCCGTCTCAGCCGGCAGGTGATATCCCGTACGAGTTCTTCCCGTATGAAGTGGCCTGGATCTTGGGCGAATTCTGCCAAGGCGAATCGTTGGAGTTGATTCGCACCGTGGCCGAATCAACTTCTCAGCACCCGATGGTTCGCTTGGCGTGTGTCTTGGCGCTGAAGAGGACGGGACATTCGGTCGATGTCGCCAATTTCATCGACATGGTGCGAGCGGAAAGCGACCGAGAGCGAAAGATTATTGGAATCCTCCTCATGCGCTGGTTTGGTGGCGATGCCAAGAGCGAGTTGTTAGGTTACATGAGTCATCACGATTCAGAAATTGCGACGGCGGCGGCCTGCGCATTGACGGACATCAGGCCCGACGAAGCCGTGACAAAATTCGCCGAGTTGTTGGAACGAGAACATTTTCCGTCATTGGTTTTGCTCTTGGGAACGTTAGCAGAATACAAGCAGCAGTCAGCGCGAGATCTGTTCGAGAAACTTTTGCGAGACGCGTTAAGCGGGGTTCGTCACATGACCCACTTGGACCGCATCGTGGATGCGAGTGCCAGCGCTTGGGGAATCAACCAAGTACGGTACCGGACATCAAATTCGGACAGTGCTGAACTCCAAGGAAAACGCATCTTGGAACTCATGGGGCAACTTAGAATTCGTCAAGCGGAGTACAAGCTAAAGCTCGAAGGCCAACTCGAAAACTGCCGAACTCAACTAACGGTCGCAGAAGAGATCGCGAAGATTCGTCGCCAAGAATTCAAACGACTTTTGTTGCTACAAAGCGAAGGAATAATCGAAGGCGACGTCAGTCAACGAGCGGAAGCTCAGTTGGATGTTGCGAACAAAGAGGTCCTTGATGCACGGCAGAAATTGTTGGAAATTGAAACACGATTTGGGGAACTGGATCGTCAGATCCCCGGCTTTGACTAAATGAATATATCGAATTCATGAAATCTGGCGAATACTCGAGCAACGCAGCAGAAATTGTGTTGGTCAACCCCAAGGCAGGATCATCTACTTCCCAGCGACACCGTCGACGCTGGCAAGACCTGCTCGCTCGTGTTGCACTCATGATTTGTACGAAGAATCGGGAATAGACCGAGGCTCTACATGTTCGAGTGCAACGAGAAGTGGTATGATACGGCTAGTTCGTTTCTTCCCACGTTTGCGTCAAAAGTTGCCGATGAAATCGATGCCCACCATTGCTATTTTGTTTACCGCCGCGGCCTGGGCTGGAACTGCCATTTGGCTTGGCACGAACCCGCTAGTATTACTTAACACCTTTGGGGTCGAACAACATACGCCTCAACTGTTAACGGAATTTCGCGCGTTTTATGGCGATGTCGAATTCGCGATCGCGGTTGCCATGTGTATTTTCTGGTTGCGGCGAGACCTATTTGCAGCCCTTTTGATCGGAGGTCTGCCGTTAGCGTTATCGGCTACTTGCCGTTGCGTCGGGATGATCGTAGACGAGTTTTCATGGTTGCACACTGGCTTGGCAGTCGTTGAAGCGTCCGGTGCTTTATTGTGTCTTTTCGCAACTTCGTTTCTAGAGACACTCGACAAGACGTCGTTGCGTTCGGAGAAACATCAAACGTAAATTTGGCGATTAGGATTCTGCAACGCGTGGGACGAACCAACATGACGAGTGTTGTTGCATTCCAATATGTGGGTAATAGGCAACCGCTTTGGGAGCGGACAACAGAATTAACGTCGTGCCGAGTCCTGCTTGTTGATGCGTGAATTCAATCAATAGACGCCCAATTCCCTGCCGCTGGAACGCTTGATCAACCGCCAAATCGGACAAGTACGTGCAGTAGTGAAAATCGGTAATTGATCTCGCAACTCCGACCAAGTGCCCATCTTCGGTGCGCGCGGTAGCCAAAATGTCCGCATGTCTTAACATGCCTTCCATGGTTTTTGCGCAGTCCACTGGTCGACGTTCGGCCAAAGTGGACCGACGCAATACATCAATAAATTCGGCCGTACTCAATTGTGGTTCTAATTGAATTTGCATGGCGAGTTGAATCAATGATGGTCGTGAGCGAGTTTATTGCCGGTCGCTTTGTTGTACGCAAACTTTGCGATCTGGACGATACCAACCGCAATGATCCCAACCAAAATCCCGACCATAAAATCAATGAGACTGGGGAATACGGCTCCGAGAAACGGTCCGATCGTACCGATTTCGGCCAAGTGATGCTCCCAATCAATTACGTGGTGATGGAGCCAATCGATGTTGTGGGCAACAATTCCGCCGCCGACGAGGAACATGGCCGCGGTGCCGACAATCGAGAGCAGCTTCATCAACAATGGGGCCGCAACAAGAATCCAACCACCGACGCGTCGCCGGAGCCGTGCGGTCGAACTATCTCCCTTTGTTCGCGTTAAATACAAACCGCCGTCATCCAGTTTGACGATCAACGCTACGAGGCCATAAACGCCAAAGGTCATGATCAACGAAATCGCCGCCAACGTCGCCAGCTGTACCATAAACGTCGAGTCTTTCACGATTCCCAAACTGATGACGATAATTTCTGCCGAGAGAATAAAATCGGTTCGAATTGCGCCCTGGATCTTTTCTTTCTCCAGCGCCACCAAATCGACTGCTGGATTGACCACAGCCTCTGCAAGTTTCTGGTGTTCGTCCGAAACGGCTTTTTTGCCATGCAACCACTTATGAAGTAGTTTTTCGACGCCTTCAAAACAGAGATAGGCTCCGCCAAACATCAGTAACGGGATCACCAAGATCGGCAGAAACAAGTTGAGGATGAGGGCCAAGGGTACAAGTATCGCCTTGTTGACTGCCGACCCCTTCCCAACGGCAAACACAACCGGCAACTCCCGTGCTGGATCAACGCCAGCCACTTGGTTGGCATTCAACGCCAAGTCATCACCCAAGACACCGGCGGTTTTCTTGGTCGCGATCTTCGTCATCGCCGCAACATCGTCCAAGATGGAAGCAATATCATCCAGGAGAACAAACAAACTTGAAGCCACAGTTACACCCTTCGTCAAGAAACCGATGTCCGACGCGACAAGTTTAGGAAATCTCTCGATTGAAAACTAGGGCCGATGCAAATCTGAGACTCGATAGAATACGTTATACTCGCTGACGTGGAGTTCCCGTCACCGAACGTCAAGTCACTGCCATGGTCGGCGTCGCACGACCGGTTGTGGGCCGTTCAAAGATGTCCTCGACGTGAATGGCTACGGTGGAAGTCGCACAGCTGCAGCTTGCAGCGCCAATCAAATCCACACTTTTCTGTACCCGTTTTGAAATTGCCTGATGATGTCCAATTCGAACGAACCTTCACAGCCCAAGCCACAACCAGCGGGTCGCCTCGCAGCATCGTCCAGAAGCCAAGGTGCTAAACTCTTATTTAAGGTGATCCGGCTACTTGGAACAATTGCCGTGGTTGGCTCCGCTCTTGGTCTGTTGGCACCATTTCACTGGATTCCCGACATCGTTTCACAGCTCAGTGTCCAATTCACGTTTCTTTTGGTCACTGCCGCAGCCATGGCTTGGTGGCAAAAACGAATATGCCTCAGCTTTTTGTGTATCCTATTGATCGGCTGGCACGGGGCCAAGATGGTCCCATATTATTTGGACCCCGCCGATGGTCTGGAGACGCGGCGTGACGTCGTCGTATTCCGTTTGGCAGTCTTTAATGTTCTGCGGACCAACGAGCAATTCGCGGCAACTCTCGATTCCATCCGTGCGACCGATGCCGACTTCCTGTACTTGATGGAAGTGCAACCCGCTTGGAAGCCTTATCTGGAGAGCCTACGTGAACAGTACCCTTACCAAGAAGTTCGCACGGATCCAGAGTACTTGGGTGTCGCCTTCCTCTCGAAGAGGCCTTGGCGGCAAATCGAAGTCATTGATTTAGGTTATGTCAGCAACCCATCGATCGATGCCCGCATTCCGACTGGCGATACGTCGCGCCCCGAACTGCGGCTAATTGCAACCCATCCATTGCCACCGTTCGGAGCAGCGCTCACATCATCCCGCGATGAACAGTTGCGAACCTTGGTCGAGCGATTTCAGGATGGAGAAGCGCAGTTGCTTTGCGGTGATTTTAATCTTAGTCCTTGGTCGCCACGTTTTGAAAAACTGTGTCGGCAGGGATCGCTGATCGATGCGTCACTGGGGTTTGGCTTGACCCCCACCCTAATTCCGCTGCCGACCATTTTAGGCGGCATCAAAGTCGATCATGTCCTGCGCAATGAAGCGATTCGCGTGCATGATTACCAGGTTTTACCGACAAGTCATTCGGACCACGGCATTGTAATTCTGGATTTTTCGATTGCCCCGCAATAAGGGTACCTTAGCGTCAGATACCACCCAAAGTGCCCTTGAATTCCTCCGGCCGGTAGATTGCCCGACACCGCGATTGACTTTCGTACCGAAGTTCGGCGAAATATTCCCAAGATTCTTCCTAGCAAAACGAAGGGTTCCCGATAGCTTTCAATCGATCGCCATCGGCCGCATTTGATTGGCGTTTGACGCGATTGAGGCTTGACCCAACAGGCATTGACTTGTGACGACTTGGAGATCGTGCTAACGTTGCTCCTTGGGGCGTTTGCATCCAACCAATCTGTAACTTCGAGAAAGAAACCCATGTCCGTACTGCGTTCCTACGTTTGGTTGTGTCTTCCGTTGGCCTTGGCTCTTTCCGGTTGTATCGGGCTGCCGGTCGGGATTCAAGGTTCGGGGGTTTCCAAAACGGAAACGCGAACGGTTGGCGAGTTCCATGCGGTTTCGCACGATGTGGTCGGTGAGGTTTCCATCCAGATTGGCGAACCGCAAAGCGTCCAGGTGACTTTCGACGACAATCTGTTGGAGATTTTGGAGACTTCGGTCGTGGATGGAGAACTTCGCATCGACACCAGCGAAAGCTACAACTCCCAAGTTGGGCTCAAGATTCAAATTACCGTTCCATCGCTCGACGAGTTGAAATTGACCAGTGTTGGATCCATGAATGTCACCGGATTCGCGGGTGAAAGCCTGAAGGTAAATCAATCCGGTGTCGGTAGTCTGAAAGTCGAAGGAAAGGCCAAGTCGGTGGATCTGAAGGTGTCCGGTGTGGGCTCGGCCGACCTGAAAGGCTTGGAAGCTGAAACGGTCACTGTCGTTGTTTCTGGAGTAGGTGAGGCTTCGGTTTTTGCATCGGAGTCGGTGGACGCCAGCACCAGCGGGATCGGCGAAATTAAAGTCCACGGAAATCCGAAAGCACAGAAAACGAAATCAAGTGGGATTGGTGAAGTCTCTTTCAGTAAATAAACGAGACTCGCTCCATGCCAGACCTCAAAGCTTCAACCAACAAAACGCCGCCAACCAGACGGCACTTACCGCTACCAGCCCTCGGTTTAGGACTCGGCTTAGCGTTGATTGCCGTTTCTGCTGGTTGGTATCTGCCAGAGTTCTACGATTGGTCGGGCACCCAACAATCTCACTTAGCCTCGATCGTATTATGGATCGCGGGTGGGACCGTGGCCGTTGACTTGGCGATGATGGTCTTTGCGTTGTGGCTGCACTTCACCAACTCGCGACAATCAAACGAGCCTCCCTTTCGCTTTCGAATCGGTCCGGCTTTGGTGGTCTTTACGCTCGTTGCCGTGGTTTGGTTTGTTAGTCGTCAATCCGTGCTTGTTGGGTCCGGCCTAGTGTTTGGTGGCTCCGCAGTGGGCCTAATGTACATGGCCCTGCGACTTTCTCCGAATTTGCTCTGGGCTGCGTTGATCTTGTGCGTCCAATTTGCACCGTTTGCTTGGGTCTTTCGGGGACTATACAACAACGGCGAGACCATGACCGTTTTGGCGATGTTGCCCGCAACCCCGCTGTTGTTTCCAGTCGGTATTTTGGCCAGCCTGTCTCAGATCGATCCTCGGTCGTTGGAAGGGTGGTTTTTCTTGTCGTCGTTTACGGTCGCGCAATTTTGGTGCGGCATTTTTTTGAGCAAGATCGGTCCCAAGAGCATTCTGGTGTTCTTGATGTTCACCGCCACGTTGGCGTTTTTCAGTTCGTTTGTGCTGCATGCCTTGATGCGAGCCTAAACTCAGTCCCCGAAACGGGCTGCCCGTCTCCAGTCATGCCTTATTGTCCGAAATGATCACCTTGGCCTGCCAAGGGTCAGACCGGTCAGTCCCTTTGGCGACAGTGCCTCGAGCCTCACTCAAGACCAACGACTACCCTGAGAAACGAGTCAATGATCGGATTGACCAACCTCCAACTGCCCATGCTGTGTTGAAGTTCCGTTTTCGGACTGAACGATGATTCGATAACTGCCGGTACGAAGAGCGAGTTTCGGCGGCACTAAACCGGGAATTAGCAACACTTGATCCGCGGGAATCGCGGTGTCAGGCTCCGACTCGACAAACGCTTGCACAAGGACTCGTTCCTTCGTCTGTAGAACAACTTCTGGAATGTCAACGAGCCGACGGTCTGGCAGCGACAACAACCAACTTGGTCGTCCATGCTCTGATTTTGTCGGTGGATGGATCACTTGCAAATCAACTTTGCCCGCATACATACCCTGGACGAGAAACCGCCCCTCGTCTTGCCGGAATACAACGGGTCCCTCGATGTTGCTCTTGGCGAGTCGCGTCTGCCAAGGGTTGATTCTTTGTTCCGTGTCGATGAAGTCGGCAGGCATTGTCTGATCAATTGTCAACGGATCGATGCCCGTCGCTTTTTTTAGCCGTGCCGCCATCCAAGCCATTTCGCGTCCATCGTCCAATGTTTTGGTGTCTTCCGTCGCGTGACTATACCCAACAAAGATAAAAACCTTGGCCTGCGGGTCTTTCTTGAAAATTCTGTCGCACAGATTATTGCATTGCTCTGTTTCGCGATGATTGACCCGGTCGACCTGATCCGCATCGGTTGGTGGCATCGCCAGCATTTCATAGGGGATCGGGCGGTATCCAAGTTGCAATGTAGTTCGAATCAATTCGCCAAATACGGGTTCATTGGAATAGAATCCCGTCGACAAATCTGGGTAGCCCCGCTGTTGCAATCCGTCGGTCAGCGGAGCAAATGTTTCGGCCGCAAAATAGTCGAACCCCAATTCCCGCAGCTGAATCGCCAATTCGAGTGCGAAGGCCCGATGACGAGGGACGTGATGGGCTTCGTTCAGAATGACGATCTGCTTATCCTTCGCCGCTTCGACAAGGGTCTCCATCGCTGGCAATGGAACTGCGGATTGTAATTGCGAAGCCAGCTCAGCGATTTTAGCAGGTTCGATAGAATCGCTATTGCCGAAGGCAGTGAGAGCACCTTCAAAGTCCCCCACAAACGAACGAATTGTGGCCAACTCCTGTTTTACCATTTCATGGTTGGGGTCGTGCGTTTCTAAATGCGCTAAAGCCTGTAAATATTTGCCCTCGCGCATTGCCTCATAGGCAGGTCGAGTATCCGGCATGTTCGCCGGGATTTGCGCCAGTACCGCAACACCGTGCCAGTGCAAAAGTAATGCCCCTACAACCAGTCGGAAAAAGTGGGGCAACCCATGGATCTGCATTTGATTCATCGTCTGTTTCTCACGATCATTTTTTACGATATCGGCCCGGCTGCAGGTACTTATTACTACGGCCCGGCCTGAAAATCTTGCACTTGCCTCGGCAAGTCTAGCCGATTGGCTCCCCAATGGCATGATTGCTCCATAGAATAGGGGCGTCCCAAGCCGTTTGGGATTCACTCTCGCGTCCCGGTCGACGGTTCGCAACAGAAGATTGGAGCATTCATGCGACTATTTGCGGGAACACCGTTTGATCGCCCGCCCACCTGTGAACGGTGTCAGCGTTTGGAGGCGGATTGTACGTGCCCTCCCGAGCCGATTCCGGTAAAGCCCCCTGCGAAACAAATCGCTCGGATTCGTTTGGAAAAACGCAAGACCGGGAAATGGGTCACCACGATTCGCGATCTTGATCCCGCCGGTGACAACTTGCCAACTTTGTTGACAAAACTCAAAAAGCACTGCGGAGCGGGTGGGTCGATCGAGGACAATGTTGTGGAAGTCCAAGGCGATCACGTGCAACGAATTACCGACTTCTTGAAACAAGCGGGCTATCGAATCGCCAAGTGACACCTGGCGACTAAAGTGCTCGATCATTCAATCTTGCGTTCCAACCGGAAAAGCCAGTGGGAGACACGAGGTTGTGTGGCCGGTGACGAGTCCGTGGGGCCTGGAAGTCCGACAAAACGACACAGGATACGCCGATAAGTATTCTTCACCGCGTTACCCGCGTGGGGCGGCTCGGGGTTAGTTGCTTGGCTTGGGAGGTTCGATCCGCCAGCCGTACGGTTGGGTCCAACATTTTTGCCAGGGGCTCTCGCTCGTCGGGAACTCGGGTGCTTTGGAACCGGTCACTTCCGCGCGGACATAAAGTTCGTCGCCTGTGAATTGGTACTCGGGTTGCAAGCCGTGCACCGTCGCCAAGACTTGGCCAAGTTCTGAAGAGTAATCCAGAATCCCAGGGACCACTTCGCCCGATTCTGGATCTGTTCGAGGAGCTGTCGAAGGATCGTAATCCCGCCGCGTCCCAATAAAGCGGGTCGTGAATTGAGCATCGCCGTTCGGTTGGATCTGGAGCGATAATCGACGTTGTACCGGATCAAACTCCATATGCTTCAATTCAATACCTGTTGATGAATAAAAATCGCCGACCCTCATGGCAGCCAAGATTGACTTAGTATCGAGTGATTCGGCACGGACTTGAATCCAGCCTCGGCCCGGTTTCGCTTTTTGTTTGCCGTGGTAATCGTGACTATCATCGGTCGCCAAACCAAACATGGGAGCCGCTTGATATTGGGTCAACCGCAGAGTGGTTGTAATGTCCCACATTCGCTCCAAGTTGTGCCGCTTCACGCTACCGAGATCACCGTCACCTTCCACGCCGTTCCAAACTTCAAAAAAACGATTTTCCAGAATCCAAGCCAACTCTTCCGCACTGAGCCCTCGGTCACTCAAGTTTGGATGATTCAAAAATGGCAGGATGTCGCGTCCCGATCTTTGAGTCTGTTCTCCGACCGCTCGAAGATTGTTCCGCACCATATCAACAAACGAAGCACCGCCTTGTGGTTCGATTAACTCGCCAATGTTGGTGGCGTTGATATGCACACCTTTGTCGGTGATTTCTTCGGAAGGTATCAACAGGAACTTGCCAGGGACGTCAAACGCTGCTTGAATTTTCGACAACGTTTGCAGTCGCACTTTGGCGATCGAGTTGGTTGCCGCGGAGTCGGATGAACTTTTGGTTTCGATCCAACCGTCCGGAAAACGAGCCTGATATTTTGGGAAAACTTGTTTTCCACCGCGTTTTTCGACCTCGGCCAATGAGATCCACTTCTCGCCTTCACTCAGGATGTTGTGATCTGAAAGCGCAAGAAAACTATAGCCACGTTCCCGGTACCAGTCGACAATCATCTCGGGAAAATCGTCGCCATCGCTCCACAGCGAATGGGTATGCAGGTTGCCTTTGTACCACTGACTCTTTGGGGCTTCACGGTCAACGGGCGATCCCACAGCCACGGTGCCGTTGGTCGAGCTTTCGTGAAATGCTGGTTCGTTCATCGGTTGGGGAAGCTGTGCCAAACACGAGACACCGGCCCAGGGATTCATCACCAACCACGATATCGACAACAGAGCATGGACGATGGAGCGGTGCATGATTTCCCTTCCTGGAGGTTTGTCCGACGTCGACAAAGAACTCATCTTCACGAGCCGAATCGCAACATTCGATTGGCCGTCACGTCAAGAACGAAGTTCGGCCTCAACGGCAGTAACAAACTAGCGTAGCTGACGTGTCGATTCAACCCAGACCAGTCGTATGGATCGGGAACACCTGACAGCTCGCCGGTTGCTTTGACCCGCGTCGCAGCTTCTACGACAAAATATGTGGAATCGTTAACAACGACGATGCCCAGAATAATTCATACCCCCTTGGAGCGTATCCAACTTGGCTCAACGTCAGCGTTCCTAAGTTTGGCCGGTCGTTTGATGACGCCAAAGAGCGGGCTTGACGATTGTGGATTTCGCTAGTCTGCTGACACCTTCACCAGCACCCGCGCGGGCTGGCGATTCAATCCGAAAAGAATGAGGCGAACCATGAAAGAGATCGAAGTCCCGCCGGACGGACGCGTTGCGGTGTTTCGCGCCGTCGGCGAGCCACTGACGGTCGAGCACTATCCGTTGCCGCAATTGGTGGGCACCGAGGTGCTGGTGAAGATCCGTTGCTCGACGATTTGTGGGTCCGATCTGCACTCCTATTCTGGCAGTCGCCATTCTCACACGCCCTGTGTGTTGGGGCATGAAATGGTGGGAAACGTCGTGGAGATAGGCCCCGATGGAGCCTTTGATTTCCGGGGGCGCCCATTGCAATTGGGCGACCGCATCACTTGGTCGATGGTTTGGAGTTGCGGCCAGTGCTTTTATTGCCAACAAGGTATTCGTTCCAAGTGTGAAAAGTTGATGAAGTTTGGCCACGAAGAATTGACGGCCGACCGCGTGTTCAGCGGAGGGATGGCCGAGTACTGCCAATTGCCGGCAGGGACGTCCATCTTTCAGGTACCGGATAATGTTCCTGATGTCGTCGCCAGCCCTTCGAATTGTGCAACCGCTACGGTCGCTGCAACCATTCGCTACGCGGGACGGTTAAAAGACAAGTCCATGCTCATTCACGGCGCTGGTATGCTCGGGCAAACGGCCTGCGCAATGGCCTCTCTCGGTGGAGCTGCGGAAATCATCGTCTTGGAACCCAACCAGCAGCGTCGCGAACAAACCATGAAATTCGGAGCGACCGTCGCCGTGGATAGTGCTCAATCGCTCGACACCATTCGCTCGCTCGTTTTGGAGCGGACGAGTGGTCGTGGAGCGGACCTGTCGATCGAATTGTCGGGCTATCCGGAGGCGATTGAATTGGGGTTGAGCTTACTGCGGTTCGGTGGAACGATGGTCTTGGCGGGGTCCACGTTTCCCACACGTCCAGTACAACTACCAGCGGAACAAGTGGTCCGGCGACTATTGCAAATCGTCGGCGTTTACAACTACAACCCAGAGGATCTAGAAGCCGGTTTGGAATTTTTATCGAAAGCCCAAGGGCGATTTCCGTTCGCCGAATTGGTAGGAAAATCGTTTTCGCTAAGCGAAATCAACGCGGCGTTTACCTTCGCGCGAGATCAACGCCCACCTCGGGTGGCCGTGTTTCCTTGGTCCCAATAACCGAACCCGAAAGCGGACCGAAGACTTCCACGACCCGATCCCCAGTCTGGCGCGGTAACTACGGCGGTCACCGAACGTGAATCCAACAAAACTGAAATCCCCCATCCCCACAAGGAGTGTTATAAATGAAGCATCTATCACCTGGCGTTCTCGCGGTAATTTTTGATATCTCGGGCACGGTAATCGACTATGGAAGTCGTGGGCCTGTCTTGGCATTTGTCGAGATGTTCGCGCGGCATGGTGTGAACGTCACCGAAGACGAAGCCCGGCGTCCAATGGGCACCCACAAAATCGACCACATCTGGGCAATGTTGTCGGATCCTTCGATCGCAAAACGTTGGGAGGAAGCTACCGGCCGAGCTCCCGATCAATCGATCTTGGCGAAACTGTACGAAGAGTTTGGCCCGCTGCAGGTGGAAGTTGTTAAGAACTATTGTGACGTGATTCCCGGAGTCCCCGAAGTCGTGCAGCGACTGCGAGCGCGTGGCATCAAGATTGCCAACACCACCGGCTTCGATAGTTGGATGATGCGGGACTTGGTCAAATTGGCGGCCGAAGGCGGCTATGAACCTGACCTGTGGGTTTGTCCTGATCTGGTGGGCAAGGGGCGTCCGGCTCCCTGGATGATCCATCATGCCGCGAAACAGTTGGACGTCTACCCATTGAGTTCGTTCGTCAAGGTTGGTGACACCATTGCTGACTTGCAAGAAGCGCATAACGCGGGTGTCTGGGCCGTGTCGGTGATTCAATCGGGGAATGAAGTTGGCTTGTCCCAGCAACAACTAAACGCCATGACGGCTTCGGAGCGTCAATCGCGTTTGGACACTGCGCGCGCGAGGTTGGCGGCCTATGGTCCGCACTACATGATCGACTCGTCCGCGGATTTGATGCCGGTGATTGACGAGATCAGTTCAAGAATCGCTCGCGGAGAGCGACCTTGATTGTTGCTGTTACCGATTGCCTAAAGGCTTGGATCACAGCGGGCGGATCGCATGAAGGAAACTTTATCGCTCGCCCGTTTGACAATCGCTTGTGCGCATTGGACGATAGAGGGCGTGCGTGTGAGCCCAATAACGTGACACTTAAAGCCGATACCCGTAGGGGGCTCTTCCTCTCCGGCGACGTAATGAAGACACGACAACTTTGACTCCGCCTCCCAAGGGTCAGCCCCCGAGTGAAGAGTAAACCATGAAAGAACGAATTGCAGTGGTGGGTGCCGGGATTGTCGGCTTGGCACATGCGTGGTCGGCCGCCGAACGTGGACACGATGTAACGGTCTTCGAACGCACGAGTGTCTCCAGTGGTGCCTCGATCCGGAACTTTGGTATGGTCTGGCCAATCGGACAACCAGCCGCAACTCGAGCGATCGCCCTCTTGGCTCGCCAGCGGTGGCTTACGTTGACACAAGAGTCTGGGATCTGGGCCAACCCGTACGGCTCGATGCATTTGGCTCATCGACCCGATGAATGGGCGGTACTCCAAGAGTTTTACGAATTGCAGCGGCACTCCGATCTTGGTCCACACCTCCAACTACTCTCGGTCGAGGAAGCGCTTCAACGGTCGCCGGCCATCAATCCGGCAGGTTTCTTAGGAGCCTTGGGCTGCGACTTGGAAGTCTGCGTGAACCCGACCGAAACGATTCGCAAGATACCCGGTTGGTTGACTGATCGGTACGAAGTCCAGTTTTGTTTTGATACGGCCGTGACCGAAGTGGGAACTGGCCAGCTCCGTACGGCTACCGGTCGATCACATTCGTTTGATCGCATTGTGATTTGTTCGGGCCATGACTTCGAAAGTTTGTACCCAGAACAGTTCGTGGAACTACCGCTGAAGAAATGCAAACTTCAAATGCTACGAACCGTGTCGCAACCAAGTAGTTGGAAACTTGGAGCACACTTGGCCAGTGGTCTCACGCTGCGTCACTACGAAAGCTTCCGTGCCTGTTCGAGCTTGCAGTTGCTGGTCGATCGCATCGCCGCGGAGACTCCCGAACTGGATCACTACGGCATTCACGTGATGGCGTCGCATGATAATCTCGGACGTGTGGTCCTGGGCGATTCCCACGAATACGGCGACCGGATCGAACCATTTGATTCGCTTGAGATTGATCAGCTGATCCTCCGCGAATTGCAGAAAATTATCTGCCTACCCAAATGGGATCTTGAAAGTCGGTGGCATGGAATTTACGCCAAGAACACGAGTGGCGTGAGTGTGAACTTGGAACCGGAACCGCGAGTTCACATCTGCACAGGCTTTGGCGGAGCCGGAATGACCATGGCGTTTGGCGTCGCGGAAAATCAATGGCGTCAATGGACAAATACGACTGCTGAGACGGTGGCGTGAATCTCTCTCAAGTGCTCTCACAAAATCGGTGGTTGCTCAATTTTTGGGCGCTGACGGCCGCGTTTTCGACCTATTTTTTCATGTACATGTTTCGCAAGCCGTTTACGGCCGCCGCCTTTGAGTCGGGAGAAAGTGGAGATTGGGACAGCAAAGCTGTCTTGGTCGCCGCACAAGTGATCGGTTACTTCTGTTCGAAATTGATTGGCATTCGAGTGATTTCTCAAATGCCAGCCAACAAGCGAGCGATTGTTTTGTTGGGATTGATTGGTGCGGCCGAGGCAGCATTGTTGTTATTCGCTGTAGTGCCTCGTCCTTGGAACATTGTGGCCATTTTCTTGAATGGTCTGCCGCTCGGGATGGTGTTTGGCTTGGTGCTTGGCTTCCTCGAAGGACGGCGATTGACCGAAGCGCTGGTCGCCGGGCTTTGTGCCAGTTTCATATTGGCAGGCGGGTTCGCGAAGTCCATCGGTCAATGGACGCTTACCTTTTTGGTCGAGGACGTGTCACTGACGCTGCGGCAAGCCGAACAATGGATGCCTTTCTTGGCAGGTTGTTTGTTCTTGATTCCGATCGCAGTTTCAACGTGGATGTTAGCGCAAATCCCTGCGCCGGATGAACAGGATACCGAGTCACGTAGCGAGAGATCCGCCATGACTGGCGTGGATCGAAGACAGATGTTGCAACGATACGGGTTGGGTTTGGCTGCGGTCGCGGTGCTTTATCTCTTGGTGACCGTATTGCGAAGTTTACGCGATGATTTTGCGCCGCAGATTCTAAATGGAATGGGAGCAACCGTTGCCGCCAGTGATTATTCCTGGATCGACTCGCAAGTCGCCGCGTTTGTGCTGGTCGTCAACGGCATGACGGCTTGGGTTGTGGGCAACCGAGCAGCCCTTTTGATTTCGTTAGCGATTTCCTTGAGCGGATTTGGGTTGATTGCCACCGCCTTGTTGGTCAGCGAGCAACTGACACCGCTTTGGTTCATGGTCCTGATCGGGGCAGGGCTTTATCTTCCGTATGTTGCGGTTCACACCACGGTCTTTGAACGATTGATTGCCTTGACTCGGAACCGAGGCAACATGGGGTTCCTCATGTATGTCGTGGATTCGGTCGGGTACTTGGCTTATGTCGTGGTACTGCTTGTACCCAAGTCCGCACTGATCGGTGGACAAACGGCCGACAATGCCTTCTATGAAAACTTCCGCTGGTACTGCTGGGTAGGACTAAGCGTCAGCGCGGTCGCCTGCGTGCTGTCGATGTTGTATTTCGCCAACTTGCGGGCCGAACCTCAAGCGGTGAACTCAAGATAACAAGATCAATTCCAGCCTCGGCTCAAATTAGCACCGACTGCCTTGGCTATTAACTATGGCCTTGTTGGGCGTCTGCTCCAGTGTCATGTCCTTATTCCAATCAGCTCGATTCCAAAGACTCGTCGACGCGAACCGAATTTGACGCTGCACGGCTTGTGTTTGCGCAGATGTCTGGCGACTCGTCGTCGGGATGCCCGCCATTCCGAATATGAGGGACCGCTGACTTAGGGCTTTCCTGGTTTGGCGGTAAAGGTTCCGGCTGCCCTGATTTCGGCAGTCCATTTTTTGTACTCGACTTTCTTTGCTTCCGGAACGTCGCGCCAATCGCAATCGTGCACCGCGCCGTGTAGCGCATACAAATAGGTGGCATTGCAACCATGGGTGGGTAGTCCCCGAGCAACACGGCCTTCCAACAGCTTGATAAACGCCGCTTCGATACCTGTGTCAATCAAATCCTGAGCGGTATAGATCCCAACCGCGTTGAGATCCTCTTCGCAGGCAGGTCCTAAATTTCGCATTTGAGAGATGCGACGCTCATCCGTGTTCTTGGCTTTCTTTGGCACGGTGTCGAACTCTCCCAACGGTCGAAGGCAATCGTTTACAAAAGGCCGTATCGTGTCTCCTACTGCCACAGTCGGCAAGTAGGTTGCGATGGGCAGAATGGTAGTCGCAAATTTCGATGGGTGAAACTCACCCTGCGAAACAATTGCTACCCAAGAAATAAATCTTAGCTTGGCGCGGTTCGTGTCCGAAGCATCAGCGATTGGCAAAACTGGGGCTCTGAATCGGCTTTCAAAGCCCCAATTGAATGATGTTTCCTGCTAAAATCAACACGGGTAAGCTTGGCCGAGATGCAGGGATCTGAACATGAAATCGTTTGCCTGGTTATGCAGTTCGCTGGCTTCGATTGTCTTCCTGTTGGAAGACACGAACACCGCAGCGACGGTTCGTCCGCAACAGGAGTCCCTTCTCGTTAGCCAAAGCGAGATGGCCGAAAATGAGAAACAACTCCAAGGCTATTTCCGTCACGAGACCCAAGGAATCACCGATCGCTGCTTGTCTGAAGTGAAGACGGCTGAGGATTGGCTGGAGAAGCAAGCCGAATATCGGCGTCAGTTGGCAGAGATGCTGGGTCTTGATCCACTTCCGCCACGAACGGATTTACTGCCAGTGGTAACTGGCGAAACAACCGCAGCCGGAATTGTAGTCGAGCGATTGCAGTTTCAATCGTTGCCTGGGCTCTACGTGACGGCCAACCTTTACCGCCCAGCCGAGGTTAGCGATCCGTTGCCGGCCATCTTGTATCTCTGCGGCCATGCGCGGGTCAATGAGGACGGCATCAGCTATGGCAACAAAACTGCCTACCATCATCATGGAGTTTGGTTCGCACGGCATGGTTACGTGTGTTTGATGCTGGATACGATCCAATTGGGCGAAATCGAGGGAGTGCATCATGGCACGTACAACTTGAACCAATGGTGGTGGAACAGTCGTGGCTATTCGCCCGCCGGTGTTGAAGCCTGGAACGGCATTCGTGCCTTGGATTATCTGGAACAACGAACGGAGGTCGACGCGAAACGCATCGGTGTTACCGGACGATCCGGCGGCGGAGCTTATTCTTGGTGGGTCGCCGCGTTGGACCAACGAGTCGCAGCGGCGGTTCCCGTCGCCGGAATCACGAGCATGCACAATCATGTAATCGATGCCTGTGTGGATGGCCACTGCGATTGTATGTATCCAGTGAACACTTATCGGTGGGACTTTCCCTTAGTTGCGGCCCTTGTCGCTCCGCGTCCGCTGCTCATTGCAAACTCGGATAACGATTCCATTTTCCCCTTGGATGGTGTGGTCGAAGTTCATCAAAACACACGACGAATCTATCGTCTGTTAGGTGCAGAACAGAATCTGGGGCTGAATATCACGCCCGGTCCCCATACGGACACACAGGAATTGCAAGTCCCAGCGTTTCGCTGGTTCGAGCAACACTTGAAGAAAACCGATCGACCAATAGAAGAGGCGGCCTTACCGCTTTTTACTCCTCAACAGTTGAAGGTCTTCGCTCAGTTACCAACGGACGAACGAGTTACAACGGTCGCCGAGTTCTTCGTGCCCTGCATACCGGACACGCCACTCCCCGTGGCCTGGTTTCCCTCGTCCGATTCGTCGCAACCGGCAAAAGAAGTTGGTTGGGAAGAAATGTCGATCGCCTCCACCGCGATTCAGCAACAACTGAAGACCAAAGTCTTTGCGGGATGGCCCCCGACGGATCAAGTCCCCCACCTGAATCCGGTGGTCGTCCAACACGCCATGTACAAGGGGGTGCACTTCTCGCACGTCAAATTCAACTCGCAAATTGAAGTGTCGCTGCCGCTGTACATTTGGGACTGGGGAATCAAACAGAAAGTCGAACCAACTTGCGCTCGCTTGGAGATATTCGACGCCGAGCACCTAGCTCTTCTGCAAGTGTGGTCAAAATTGGCTACAAGCGAGTCGGCAGATCAACTTTCGGTGGATGAACGAAAACTCTTGGAAAAGCAGCGCGACCAAGCCCGCCATTGGTCGGTTCGGTTTCAGGTCTGTATTGTCCCGCGCGGTTTGGGGCCCGCCGCCTGGACCAATGATCCCGCAAAGCTTACTCAGATACGCCGGCGATTCATGCTGCTGGGGCAAACCATGGCGGGCATGCAAGTTTGGGACATCCAACGAGCTTCACACGCCTTTCAGCAACTCCATCCCAACACTGTTCTTTCCCTTCATGGCCAAGACACCAATGCCACTGCCGTGATGCTGGCCGCCTTAAGTGAAAGCAACATCAAATCGGTCGAACTTATGGATCCTCCGGCCCACCATCGACAGGCGGAGGACTATTTGAACCTAGCAAAAATTGTGGAACCACGCCAAGTCGCGGGACTCCTGCTCGAGCAGGGAACGGATGTGACGGCCGTCGTTGCGGAAAAGCGATTGGCCGTCTGGAACGAAGTCGCCAACACGGTGAAGCACTTTGAAACTCGTGTTGAGCCCAAAACTGGTGTTATGAAAATCGTGCCCCGCCCGACGGACGAGTGAGCGCTCCCGCGATTTTGCGAGACTGTGACCGAACAGGGGCTCGCCCTGGCGGAGGGCAAGCGACATCTCGGTCAACACGGCATGACCGGAGAGGGCCGGCACCCTTTTAGGGAAAATCCTGGTCTGCCACGTGCAATTTTCCGCGTTGGAAAACTCGAGCGAATTCCTATCTCGTGAAAACAAACATCGCGAGCATCCCGATCCACACGATGTCCAAAAAATGCCAATACCAAGCGCAATGATCAACAGCCCAGTGGCGTTCGTGATCATAGATTCCGCGATGCCCTTGCACCAAAACAAATCCAATGAAGACAACCCCGCCCAGCACATGCAACGCGTGAATTAAAGAAAAGGCGAAACAAACACCGTAAAGTCGCGTTAGCCCCTGCTGTTCCATGTAAGCGTAGTGTTCGCGTAGGAGATCCCACATCCCGAGGCCTTGAACGAACAAGAAACCCAATGCCATCAGAAAGCCCACGTGCAAATACACTAGAAAGGGACCTTGCTTCTCCCGTGCCACGCGCCGTGATGCCAGATGCAGCAAAACACTAGTAACAATCAGAAGGCCCGTGCTGACCCAAAACGAGTTGGGCAAGTCCAAAGGTCGATAAGTGAATGACGTTGTTGAATCGCTAGGCGCTGACTTTAATCCAGCGATCAACACCAAGTAGAATACAATACAAGCCCCAAAGAACATCGCCAGTGAAGCGATGAAAAGTGCAAAGACTAAACGGGCCTGATAAAGATTGCGACGAATCGAAAACGTATCGGGCGATTCGCGCAACATTACTCCATGCCCTGCTTATTTCGTCTTGTAGTAGTTCGTGACGTTTGGCAACGTCTCGTAGCTATCCATCAAGGTATAACCGATAAACAACGCAAAGAACAACACGGACGACAAGAACACCAAAACGTTGAATCCCTTGTCCCAATACATGTGCATGAAAAACGCACCGACCAATACCGATTTCACCGTCGCAATCCCCATCGACACGACCAACTCGAAGCTGCCCAGCTCCACGTTGTCGGCAACATAGACCGTCAACACGGTCAAGCAAATCAACGCAAAAAATGTCCCAAACAAGATCCAGACCGGGGCAGGATGCGCGAAGTGCTCACCATGTCCATGACCGCTATGTCCATGACCAGCGTGACCGTGTCCCGAATGCCCTGTTTCGTTTCTGTGTGAATGATCTGCCATTGTATGCTCGTTCTTCGTGTGTCCGTTGCTTCAACCACTGCGTCCAACTAAAACCTATCGCGCTAGCGAATCAAGTACATCAGCGGGAACAGGTAAATCCAGATCAAGTCCACCAAGTGCCAGTAAAGACCGACGTAATCCACCGGTCCAAAGTAGTCCGATCGCCAATGTGCCGCCAGTGATCGGTAAAAGATCCAACTCAACGCGATGATCCCACCGATAATGTGTACCGCGTGCAAGCCCGTCATGCAGTAGTAGATGCTGAAGAAAACACCCAGCTTCTTGTCGACAGGGAGTTCAACCGCCGGAGTCGTCGCTGCGGCGTCTGTGGCCGAAGCTTCCGTGGTCGCCGGAGTTTTTGCAGCCGCATCATCGACTTCAAATGAAACCAAACGAGCCGTCGCATCCGTCGCCACGGCAGCATGTGCATCACTACTGTGCGACTCGTCGGTCGCGGCCCCAGCCATCCATAAAACTCCAACCAACACACCGCCAAAAAAACCAAGCATCGTGATGGCAATGCCGCCATAAAACCGCCCAATCACCGACTTGCCCGTATTCAGATGGAGAACCGAAGCTACCAACGTGGCGACCAAGATGACGGCAAAAGGAATACACAACAGGAGCAAGTAATTCGAAATCAGGTGATGTTCGTGGTGTGCATGTGGGTCGTAAGAAAACATATCCCCCGGCAAGAGTCCCAAGTCCCACTTGTGGCTGTACTCAACTGCCTTGACCCCCAAGAATAGTGCCGCGCAAACCATGGTGATCAATACACTAATCGCCGTGGTCTTGTTGTCACCGAGTTGAGCCGCCCGAACGCCCCAAGCCATTGTCAAGCTGCTGAACAACAACACGATGGTGTTCAAACCACCTAACAACGTATCCAAGTGGTGGTGAGCATCCACAAATACTTCAGGACGGTTGTAACGATAAATGATGTACGCGACAAACAATCCACCGAAAAACAACACTTCCGTTACCAGGAATAACCAAATCCCCAGCTTTCCCGAATCGAACTGTTGTTCCGCAGTATAAAAGTGATGCGCGATAAACGGAGCGTGTTCATGCTCGTGGTTGTGTTCCAAATCCACTAGCGCCGAGTATTCGCCGCGTTCTACTTTAGTCGTTGCCATGAAACCATCCAAATCGATTTATCAGTTACTTGTTACTAGATCCAACTTGATGTGCAAAACATCCTGCAATGATCTAGTGTGGCACGGTTGCGGGTTGCTGGTTCGGAGTTGCCTCGCGCTTCGGAATGACAGGAACGTACCCGTCAACCGACTCGTCATAAACCACCGAACTGAAGTCGTATGGTTCGGAGACAATCACCCGATGTTCGAAGTTGTGAAACGATGGAGGCGAGCTGCACTGCCATTCCAAAGTCGCCGCTCCCCACGGATTTCCACTCGCCTTGCGACCGAAAAACCAAGCGTAAACCAAGACCATGACCGCTCCAAAAATGCCAATCCCCAGGGTAAACGCGCCCCAAGTCGAAGCTTGGTGGTAAATCTGGTAGATTTCAGCGTATTCGTGATAGCGACGCGGCATGCCTAAGCTGCCCATGATAAATTGTGGAAAGAAGGTCAGGTTGAACCCAACGAACACGAAAAAGCAAAAGAGCTTTCCAAGTGGCTCATTGTACATGCGCCCGCTAAACTTTGGCCACCAATGGAACAAGCCCCCCAACAACGCGGTCATCGTTCCGCCTACCATCACGTAATGGAAGTGAGCCACCACGAAATACGTGTCGTGCAGCGGAATATCGGTTGACAATGCCCCCAACCACAAGCCCGTCATTCCTCCGATTCCAAACAGGAAGATAAAGGACATCACGTACAACATCGGAGTCGACAAGTTGATATCGCCTCGATACATCGTGCACAGCCAATTGAACACCTTGACGGCCGAAGGAACTGCCACTGAAAACGTGATCGCACTGAAAACTAACGATGTTAAATCCGATTGGCCGCTGGTGAAAAGGTGATGGCCCCACACCAAGAATCCAATCAAGGCGATCGCGACACTCGACATCGCAATGAACTTGTAGCCAAAAACTTCCTTCCGGCAGTGAACCGCCAGCATTTCGCTGACCACACCCATCGCTGGGAGAATCATGATGTATACCGCAGGGTGCGAATAGAACCAGAAAAAATGCTGGTACAGTAGCGGGTCACCACCATAGTTCGGATCAAAGATACCCAGCTTCAACGTGCGTTCAACAATCAACAGCAACAACGTGATCCCTAGCACTGGCGTCGCCAATACTTGGATAATGCTCGTGGAGTACAACCCCCACAACAACAATGGCATGCGAAACCACGTCATGCCTTTTGGCCGCATGGTGTTGATTGTTACAATGAAGTTCAGTCCAGTGAAAATCGAACTAAACCCCAAGATAAACGCGCCCATCGTTGCCGCAATCACATTGGTATTGCTTTTAGACGTACTGTACGGGGTGTAGAATGTCCAACCGGTATCCAGTTGAGTGGTCGCCAGCACGACAATAAAGAAAATACCGCCCAACCAATACAACCATAGACTGGCAAGATTCAAACGTGGAAAGGCCACATCTTTCGCACCCAACATCATCGGCAAAACAAAGTTTCCAATAATGGCGGGAACGCTCGGAATGATGAACAGGAACACCATCACTGCACCGTGCAGCGTAAACATTTGGTTGTACTGGGCACTGGTCAGAAACCATTGCTTTGTCGTGTACAACTCCGTTCGCAAGACCAACGCAAAGATCCCGGCCAAAAACAAGGACGCAATCACGCCATACATGTACATGATGGCAATGCGTTTGTGATCAAGCGTAAAAATCCACGACATGACGCCATGCGAAGCATCCAAATAATGATTCGACGGTGCGTGTCCGAAAAGCTGTTGTTTCTGGGTGACTGTCGCCATGACTGCGACCTCCTTCAAACTGATGTTCCGCGCTGTGCGGCTAACTTGTCTTGGGTCTGTCTTTGTTATCTGGTCCGATTCTCAATCCGTATCGGTCGAAACCGCTACGATCCCGACCCTTCCGTCGGAGGAGCTGGCTTTGGTGGTTCCGCATAAGTTCCACCGTCCACTGACTTCAAAAACTGGATGATGTACCCAATTTGATCGTTGGTCAGTTTGCCATCAAAACTTGGCATCTGGTTCGTGAAACCTTTTACAATCCGAGCATCCGGTCTCTTGATCGATTCCATAATGTAGTTCTGCCAGTCATCCGAGTCAGCACCGGAAAAACTCAAAGGCTCACCCACGGAAAACTCCCGAGACGTGCTACTGGCCAAACCTTTGAAGCTTGGACCGGTTTTGGCCGAACCATCGTACGAGTGACAGCCCGCACAATAAATATTAAATAACCGGTGGCCGTTGCTCACCGGATGGTTCTGATCATCCTTCCAACGAACGTTCTTCCGCAGCATCTCCGCCCATGGCTCGGCATGAACTTTGACATCCTTGACCATCTTCGAATGACCTTCACCGCAATACTCGGTGCAAAACAGTTTGAAGTCACCAATCAAAGTCGGCTCGAACCACATCGAGTGTTTACGCCCGGGCATCACGTCCATCTTGGCCCGAAATTCGGGAACGTAAAAACTATGGATGACGTCATCGCTCACCAACTGCAATCGGACGGGTTGATTGACCGACAAGTGCAAAGTGTCTGTGATTTCGCCATTCGGATAGGTAAATTGCCAACCGAACTGAAAGGCCTTGACTTCGATCAATTCGGCATCATTTGCTGGTGTGCGGAGGGTCGCAAAGCCGCTTGCGCCTTGAAAGAAGATCCATACCAAAATCAGACTTGGACCAATTGTCCAAATCAACTCGAGAAAGGTCGAGTGAGTCGGGGATGGTTGCGGAACATATCCCGGGCGCCGCCGATAAATCACGGCAAACCAACACATCACGACCACGATCGCCACAAAGGAAACGATCGAAATCCACAGGATCGCATCGAACAAGAAATCCGTCTCGGCGGCGAAAGTCGAGCCCTTCGCCGGCAAATAAAACTGCGCCAAACTTTGGATCGGATTGATCATTTCGTTTGTTCTCTCGTACCTTCTTGTCTTCAACCGCGGGGCCACGCCCACCGGTCGTAAAACGATTATTGTTCCAACTCAATCAACGGACGATCATCAACGATCGTCCCCAATTTTCCACTTCGGCGAACCCAATACGGGAGCAACCCCGCCACCAATGCAATCACCGTTACGGCTCCACCGAACTTCATCAGAAACACCGCGTTGGGCGAATAGTGCCCCGTCTCGGAATTGAACTGATAACAGGCAAACAGAAAGCGGTTGATTGGGCTCCCAATCTTGCCTTGCGCGGCTTCGATCAACGCTTGATCCAAGACGCCTGCTTCAACTTCCAACCCATGGATGTACCGCACAATTTTCCCGCCTGGACTACATAACACAATCAGCGGGGGATGGACAAAATGTCCATTCGGAATCCTCTTGTATTTGAAGCCAATGGTGTCCGCGACTTTCCGAATTTCGACGGGAGCCCCGACCAAAAAATGCCAGCCCTTGGCTGTTTCAGGCCGATTGTATAGCGCCACGTACTTGTTTTTTGTCTCACGTGCCCGAGCGGGCGTTTCCGAGGGGTCCAAGCTGATCGAAACAATCTGAAAATCAGTATCCGGCCGAAAACCCATCCCCTTCAACGTGTTGGTCAAGTTGTTGAACTGGACACTACATAACATTGGGCAATCGGAGTAGTTCAGGGACAACATCACCGGACGTGTGCCATCAAACAAGTCAAATAACTGACGGCGATCGCCCTGATCATCCGTAAACCACAGATCCAACGGCAATTGAATCCCTGCTCGTTCATCGACCCCAACGCCGTCTTGGTCATCCACCCATTGCTGGTGCATTTGGGCCATGACGGAACCGAGTGAAAGATGGAGAAACACCATCAGCCCAATCAACAACCACAGCCAGCTCTTTCGAGTGGCTTGCAGCTGAGTCGGCAGAGTTTGTTTTTCCGTCATGTTACTTTCGCGGTCCTTACTAGTTTCCGGACTTCTTGCCCAACTCGCGGACAATGGCATCCATCGACGCCCCAATTGGCTTGATTTTTCGCTCGGAAGAACCTTCCAACAACATAGATCGTTCGGCGGCCAGGTAATCCGACGCCTTGGTTATCGACGCGGCGTCTCGCTTGGAGATAGCCTCGTTCTTCCATTGAAAGTAGTAACCTTGGGACAAGGCAATCATCGAGTATGTCAAAATCCCAGATACCGCCGTTAGCAAAATAACCGCCGGCGTGTTGATATCTTGGTAATGCGGTCGCGCGTCGTTGATAACGGCTGGTGCATGTTGACTCATGAATTCCTATCCTCGCTGATTCGCCCCAAACTACCTAACGACCACGTATACCGTAACCCGAAATTACCGTGCCCACACAACTTGACTGGCCTAGTGAACCTTGTGATTCAACGACTCGGACAAGCGGGGATCCCGCAAAGGAATCAACGGACGGTCCCCTGCCTCCCAGCAGAAAAACGCCGCGTACAACATCGCCATCCCCAAGAAGCAACAGGCTTCGACCGGGCCAAAAACATGCTTCGGAGCTTCCATACCTGCGACATTTAATGCCGCCAGATCTTGGAAACTTACGAACATTTGTGGCATCACAATCCAGAAATGATCGAACCAATGCATGGCCAACAATCCAATCACGGCATACCACAGGTAGTTCTTGTTCCGGCGCAGGGTCCGCGGCATCATCAGCAAGAACGGAACCAGCGTATGTCCACACAACAAGAGCAACGACGCCCAACGCCACGCGCCGTCCAAACGCGGCCGATACCAAATGGTCTCTTCCGGGATGTTAGCGTACCAGATCAACAAGAACTGACTAAAAGCGATATAGCTCCAAAAGAAGATGAAGCCAAAGGTGAATTTTGACAAGTCATGATAGTGATCTTCCGTCACATCTTCAGTCAAAATGCCTCGCTTTTGCAACATCAACAGAATCAAAATAATGGTACAGAAGGCACCCAACATGCCGCCCGCAAAGAAATAAACCGGCCAGATCGTGCTAAACCAAATCGGCGCCAACGACATCGACCAGTCGAAGGAAGCAAAAATCACTGTGATCGCAAACAGCAGAACCGATGGAGCACTCCAATACTGCATCCGAGCGGTCAACATATAGTCGCCATTCTCGTCTTGAATCCGCGAACGATTCAAATAATACCGGGAGATCACTGCCCAAACTGTGAAATACACCACTGCCCGGATCGCAAAGTGGGTTGGGTTCAGGTAATAAGCGACTTTGTCGGGTGACAAAACGTCTTCGGAGTATCGGGCATTGGCCCACAAGTACAACAAGTATTCCGGCGCCCCATAGACCGCGGGAGCAATCACGGACAACAAGATCGGAATAAACAAGATCGCCAGATAAGGAATCACGCCGGCCATGACTTCCGCGATCCGACGAACCGCCACGCTCCATCCGGCCTTCGTCAGATGTTGGATGAGGACAATGAACAAAGCCCCAAGGCTAATCGAGATGAAGAACAGAAAATTGACCAAATAAACATGCAGAAAACTCGTTATCCCATTGGCCATAAAAAAGGACAACGCAAACGAAGCACCAATCAACACCAATCCGCCAACGCCACCCAATAGGATAAGGCTCCCACCGGCGTCGCCCAGGCTCACATTCGGTGATGTGACTTTAGTCTTCTTGACAGCGTGCATGTAACTATCTTCTCTTCAAATGTCCGCAATTCGATACTTGCTTGATCCTACGCCGCAACGCTGGAAGCATCTCCCGCATCACGACCGTATCTTTTGTGTCCAATAACTCGTCCAATCAAACCGGAGCCCAGCCCGGATGAACATGAATTCACCTAGTTGGTCCCGCCCGAATTTTCGCCAGGGTTCTCAGCCGAAGTACCACCGTCACCATTGGCTTTAGTCTCGGTTGCCGTTTCCGCTTGCCCACCCTCGTTGGTCACCGGCGTTGCCGCATCATTGCTTGGCACAGAACCAGCGTCTGCCGGAGCAACAACGGCCGGAGCAACGGTCCGCACCGGCACCCATTTGCCATCGTCGTCCTGCATGACCGCCTCGGACATCGAGTCCTGCAAGGCTTTGATGTACAAAACAATCGCCCAGCGATCCTCCACAGTGATTTGAGACCGGTAGGGGCCCATCGTGCCACGTCCATTGGATATGGTGTCGAAGATCCGCCCAACCGGCTGGCCGATTACCGTGTGATCGTGCAAACTTCGGGCAGTGGTCCAGTTCGCTTTCTGTAAGGCATTGAGTGACATGGCACGTTGGTTAACCATGCCATCACCTGATCCCGTTGTCCCATGACACACGGCGCAGTAGATATCAAATCGCTGCTTTCCACGCGCCATCGTTTCCGCAGTCACTTCGAATCGTTCTGGGAAAGTCGTCATCCAGTTCGGTTCCGGCGGGGCTGCGGCCGTATCTTGGGCAACTCCGGCGTCCTGGAGTCCGGCGGAATCGGTCGACACATATTGCCGATCTTTGTCGATGGCCGTTGTGCCTTGAGGAGCATCGACGATGCCCGTAAAAAACTGACCATCGTCCCGCAATTGACCACGAACGACCGTGCCTGGAACGATGACCCGCATCGCTCGTTGATCTGCAAATATCCATTCCGGATTCTTGTCGTCAGCCCCAATATTCGGAGCTCCACGTTGAGCCTTCGATTTGTACTGCCAATCCATGTCAGGATTGAAATGCAAACGTGGCAGAGAGTTACTATCGCCCCGTGCACGATAGATCAATGCCGGTGGCAAAGTGCAAAGTGCCAACAACAAGACAAAAACCATTTTGACGAACCCTGGCAATTTTTGGTCCGTCAAATCCAAATGAACTTCCTCAAGTGCTTCCGCGCCCCACTGTTCCAGTTGGTTGCGAATTTGCCGAGGATTGTAATTCGGATCTTCCGCCTCAATCATCAAGAAGAAACCATTGTTGGTGGCCTTCTTAAAACGAGGAATCCGATGCAACGGATTGGCGAATCTCGGTAAGCCGTTCAGGGCCAAACTGCCAAACAAGGTTGCAAATGCACTACTTAGCACGATCACTTCGAAAGTGACTGGAATATTTGCCGGCAAACTAAACAACGGCTTGCCGCTGATCAAGAATGGGTAACCCGGAAATGGACCAACCGCATCGGTCGCGTTGACCGTGAACTGCAATCCCAACGCCAAAAACAAACCACTCAAACCGACAGCCAACACAAAAAATGGCAAACGAGTTCGCCGAATTCCAATTGCGGGATCAATGCCATGCACGGGAAACGGGCTATAGGCATCCATCCGCCGAATCCCCGCCTGTCGAGCCTGATCGCAGGCATGGACCAACTTGTCCGGTGACGAAAACTCGGCCAAGATCCCAACCAAGCGGCTAGTCGGGCCCGCTTGCGTGGTTGCTTCTGTCGAACCGTGGTTATGTGATTGTGTCATGGTCTTTATCTTTTGGTCTCAAGCAATTCGGTTGTTCACAAACAAATCAATGGTGCTCTTCGTCGTGCGGCATGACCGATTTCACTTCGGCCATTGCCACTACCGGCAGGAACCGGCAGAAGAGTAGAAACAAGGTCATGAACAAACCAAAACTGCCAATGAACATTCCAATGTCCACGAAAGTCGGTCGGAAATAGGCCCACGAAGACGGCATGAAGTCTCGCGACAATGACGTAACCGTGATCACAAATCGTTCGAACCACATACCAATGTTGACGAAGATGCTGATCACGACCATTGCGACAGGCGACGTTCGAACAGCCTTGAACCAGAACAACTGCGGGATAAACACATTGCAGCTAAACATCGTCCAGTAGGCCCACCAATAAGGCCCAAACGCTCGCATGATAAATGTCTGTGTTTCGGTTTTCACACCGGAATACCACGCGATGAAAAACTCAATCGTGTAGGCAAAACCAACCATCAGGCCCGTGGCCACGATGATTTTGCACATATTTTCCAAGTGCCGCATGGTGATCAAATGCTGCAGATTGAATAGGGCTCTGGCCGGGACCAACAAGGTTATGACCATTGCGAACCCGGAGAAAATTGCACCTGCAACGAAGTACGGCGGGAAGATCGTCGTATGCCAGCCCGGAACCTGAGACACCGCAAAGTCGAAACTAACAATTGTGTGAACGCTCAACACCAAAGGTGTGGCCAAGGCTGCCAAGATGGTGTAGGCCATTTCGTAGCGATGCCAAGCCCGAGCCGAACCCGTCCATCCCAAGCACAAAATGCCATAAAACATGCGCTTCCACTTGGTCTTTGCCCGATCCCGGAACGTGGCCAAGTCGGGCAACATACCCATATACCAAAACAGCGTTGAAACCGTCGCATAGGTACCGACCGCAAACACGTCCCACAGCAGTGGACTGCGGAAGTTGGGCCACATTGCTAAGTGCTCGGTCGGGATTGGAAACAACCAATAGGCAACCCAAACGCGACCAATGTGCACGCCCGGAAACAAACCCGCACAAACCACGGCAAAAATCGTCATTGCCTCGGCTGCACGATTGATGCTGGTCCGCCAATTTTGCCGAAACAAAAACAAAATCGCCGAAATCAGCGTACCGGCATGACCAATACCAACCCAAAACACGAAGTTGACGATCGGCCATCCCCAAAACGCGGGGTTGTTATTGCCCCAAACACCGACACCCGACAATATCAGGTGCAGCAACAAAACACCCAGCATGCCTAACAGGCAGAGACTGATCGCCATCAAGATATACCAAGCCCGCGGAGGAGCTGGGATCTCAGCAATCGCCGTGACCGTCGAAGTCACCTGACCGTAATCCAAACCGCCAGTTACCAGTGGCGACCGCTTTCGCGGATCGTCCCAAGTATTGTCGTAGACTTCGTCGATTGTTGTTGCCATTTGTCTATTTTCTCTTTGAACCTACATTGCTCATCAGCTAAGGCGGTGTCGCTCACCGACTTGCCCCGCACGATCACTGGAACTGGCTAACTCTTGGTTGCGACCGCTGCTGTATCAGGCTTTTTCGGAGCCAGATCTGGATGCGGATTTCGCACGCGAGCCAAGTACTTCAACCGCGAACCCAAATTCAATTCGTTCAGCATCGCATAGCCGCGAGCGTTCTCGAATCCCTTGGCCACCAAAGAACCCTTGACCGCCGCATCGCCAAACACAATTGCCTGCGACGGACACACGTCCTGGCAAGCCGTGGTGACTTCCCCGTCCCGGAACTCACCGTTGCGATAGTCGCGACCTTCATTTCGAGCCGCAATCTTGCCGTTCTGAATCCGTTGCACACAGAATGTGCACTTTTCCATAACCCCACGACTGCGAACACTTACCTCAGGGTTCATCGCCAGACCCAACAGCTTTACTTCACCGACCGGTCGGCGCATGCCGCCATCCAATGAAGCCAGAGCGTCTGGGTATCCGATGAACTGTACTGCGTTCGCGTAATTGTGATAGTTGAACCGACGAACTTTAAATGGGCAGTTGTTGCCGCAATAGCGGGTCCCGATGCAGCGATTGTAAACCATGTCGTTCAAGCCTTCGTCGCTATGGACGGTCGCCGCAACCGGACAAACTTGTTCGCACGGGGCGTTTTCGCAATGATGACAAGTCACCGGTTGGACCACAACTTTCGGGTTTTCGTACAACTCTTGACCCGGTGCAGGATTACTTAATTGCGAAGTGTCGCGCGGCAGGAAATAACGATCCACACGAATCCAGGATAGCTCGCGACCTCGGATCACTTGGTCTTTGCCAACCACCGCGATGTTGTTCTCTGCCTGGCATGCCACGACACAGGCACTGCAACCCGTACACTTGTTCAAATCGATGGTCATCGCCCATTTGGGCATGTCCCGGTAACCCGGTCCCGGTGTCAACTCGAAATTCTCTGGGTGATGACCCGGTAGTACCGGCCAATGATCATGATGGCCGTGTCCGCCTTTATCGTCACTTAGCTTGGCGACTACCGGTGTCGCCAGCAACGCGGGAGCCAAACTACCGTGCTTTTCATCATCGTGTTTGACTTCGCCGCTTGGTTCCTCATGACCGTTCGCATCATGCCCGTCGCCGCCACTGTGCTCGTGCTTATCATGCTCTGCGAAGAACGCTAGAAAACTCGCTAGTTCGCCTTCACGCGCCAAACGAGGAACTCGCTCGTTGACAACCGACAAACTCAGCGAATCCACATAATGGTGCTCTTGGGTCGTCGCCACATCCTCAAAGTTTTGCGTCAGCGAAACCTTTGCGGTTGTTAGATACCAAGCCCCAACACCACGCAACCCATTAACGTTCACACCAACCGATGGAGCGCGATTCGCCGCCTTGCGACTACCGCCGATTCGCCCCGCTTCGGTACGACCATAACCGTACGCAATCGCTACAACGCCAGGCGCCATTCCTGGAACCAAGTGAATCGGAGTGCGAACGTAACTTTCGCCCACCGTCACTTTCACAACTTGATTTTGCCGTACACCCCAAGCGACTGCCGTCTGTGGAGAGACCATTGCCGGGTTACCCCAACAAACCTTCGTGATGCCATCGGGCGCTTCTTGCAACCAGCCCAAGTTGGCAAACTGGCCATCAAAGACACCGCCGGACACAAACACCAACTCTGCCGAATCCAGAGCTGGAATTTGACGCTCACGCCAATTCGGCTCGACCGCAGCCGGAGAAAAACCGGGATCGACGACCACCGAAGTAACCGGCGGCAACTCCGTCCCCGCGGCAAAACCGTCGTGCAGCGCCTTGTTCCAAGCGGCACCGTCCAGTTTGGACGTCGCCTGCACCAACTCTTGACCCGTGCCTTTTTCGCCGACCAACGCCGCCAACATTTCTACAATCGAAACGCCCGCAAATAACGGAGCTATCGACGGTTGACCCACACACCATGTCCCATCCGCCACTCGAGCGTCGGACCAAGACTCCAAACAGTGCGCCTGATTGATATGCCAACTACACGCCGCTGCCGTTTCATCTTCATACAAACCTAAATGCACAGAGAGCTCGACCGCCTTGATCTTCTCCGCCAAATTCAGTTCGCTGGGTGCGGCATACACTGGATTCCCACCGAGCACAAACAAACCCTTCACCGAACCACTGTCCATAGCATCCGACAGCGACTTCAACGACGCCAAAGAACCGCCGCCATGCAGAGGCAGACATTCGCGTAACTCAACGGTCGCACCAACCGCCCCCAACGCTTCATTCAACTTCCATACGCGGGCATGCAAACTGGCCGGATACTCATTTCCCAACACGATGATCGCATGGCCTTTGTTCGCGTTCAAATCCGCAGCCATCGCAGCCACGAACCGATCTGCGTCGGTCACTTTGCCACTCGGTGTGTACGCGCCACTCAACGCCTGCTCCAACGACGCAACGAAAGACTCCAACTTCGACGCCGCCAACGGCAAGCGTTCGTCAGCCAACCCTGCCGTCACATTCATCACGTTGCCAACCGACCACAGCCGCGACATCTTCCGACGGACGTCTACATCACGAGTCTTCGCAAAGTCTCGCGAATGCTCCGGTGAATTCAAGTCGCTGCCAAACGGGTCACCGCCCAAAGCAACAATCACTTCGGCGTTGTCAAAACGATACCGAGGCCGGAACGGCGAACTAAAACACATCTGCAGCCCAGCCACAACCGCATCATCATTAACAGCGGCGTACTCAAACCAACCCGCCCCCGGATATTTCTGCAAAAAAGCGGCCTTCAAACGAGCCACGGTCGGACTAGAGGTCGGCTCCACCAACACGGCCAAACCCGCTCCGCCAGCACCACTGGCATCCGACCCCAGAAACTCGGCCAACTTCGCGTCAAATTGCTCGCGAGTCGACTTCTCCAGTCTTGAGGACTTCGAACCGGTCTTCACCCGAGCCATGACGCCACGACTTCTGTCCGGGTCATACAACTGCAACGTCAACGCTTGCACCAGCGACGTGCTGGCCACCCCTTGGCTCTTCAGCAGAGCATTTCCATCAACCTTAATCGGACGCCCATCGTAAATCGTCGCCAACAACGACCGAGCTACGCGACCGATTTCGCACAATGCACTCTTCTTCACGGTCGCACCAGGGATATACCCTTCGGGCCGAACCGCAAACGGGCGTATCGTCTCTTGCTCATAGCGACAGCCAACGGCCGCCGCACCCAACGCCGTCGAGGCACCCATCAACTGCATCCAACGACGTCGCGAAAAGCCGTCCCCACCAAAATCCTGCTGGGCGTCGACATCTTCATTCTTGGACGACTGCTGAATCAAAGGCAATGATTTCATATTCCGAAACGTCCCAAAGTCACTGTCGAATTTGCTGCTTGCGTTTTTCTGCACGTTGCTAACCCACCCCGGCCCATCTACCCCAACCTACTGCTCGCCACCCCAAAACTTAGCGGTGGCAGGTGGAGCAACTAATACTGGGATCAATCCCCAACTTCTTCTTCCAGTAGGCGCCGTACTCTTCCTGAGTCTCAAAACGCTGGCCGTCTACAATCTGCGGATGTTCTTTGCTGATTTTAAACTCCAAATCCGTTACCAAACTTGGATCACGCAAGTTCGGAGTTGGGTTGCGATGACAATCCAAACAGAACTTCATCGATAGAGACTTGACCTGAGTTACTTCCAACATCTGGTCCACTCGACCGTGGCACGAAACGCAACTCACGCCCCGATTGATATGCGCGCTGTGGTTGAAATAGACAAAGTCCGGCATGTCATGAACTTTAATCCAATCCACACTATCGGGAGCCGAACCCTTCTTCTCGTTAGCCGCCTCGAGACTGGAGCGCACCGGCTCCAACAAGGGACTTTCCGGAAAAACGACCGCCAAAGTCCGGCCAGGGACAACACGATTGCCTCCATGACAATTTCCGCAAGTCGCCGTCGGCGGGATCGCGGCATGACCAGCAACCTCCACCGTGTTATGACAATAACGACAGTCCATCTTCAGCACACCTGCGTGCAACTGGTGACTGAATGGGACAGGTTGACGAGGCTTGTGCCCCACATTCACGCCGTCGGGATGAATCGCAAAGAACAACATATTTGCGAAATAGCCGCCAAACACGACAGCGCCCGCCAAACCGACGTAAAATATCCGGTTCACCCAATTCGGAAAATTGAATTCTTGCATGTTTCCAGCTGTCTGCTTGCCGAGAAGGAGTCACCCGCTAACGAACAGTCGGCCACCGATCAGTAATCTACTGACCGCGAGGCTTTTACCCGCTTGCTCATCTTCGGAACCCGGATTTGCGACGATCCGTGTCTTTGGAGGAGCAGTAAATAGCCGAGTATCGTACAGGAGCTAAACCGAAGGACGAAAGTCTACTTAGTGAGTCAAATTGTCGCTGACCCAACTTAACGCGCCATTCCAAAAAGCCTCACTTTTACCTGGCAGCGCCATATCGGCAAAACTTCGGAGAGCCTTGCAGTGCCCTAGCCTTTTGCGTCGGAAATCTGGTAACCTGTGCCAGATTGTACGGGATGGGGGAGCTGCATTTGAGTCATCACGCGGCTCATGTGTCGATGCAGATACCAATAATACGGTGCATTAGTTAAGGTGCGATACTTGAATATGAGTGCAGTGGCTCCCCGCGTTGTCATTACCGGTTACGGGATCATTTCTCCGTTGGGTAACTCGCCGGAGTCCTATTGGAATGCGCTGCGACAAGGCCACAGCGGCGTGACCGCATTGGGGCCGCCCTATGAGTTCCTTCCCACCAAAGTCGCGGGACAAGCTCGGGAGTTCACTGGCGATATAGCAAACTTTGGCGAAATGGAGAAAACACTCCAGCGAACGGTCAAAAAGGGCCTAAAGCTAATGTGCCGCGACATCCAAATGGGCGTCGCAGCCGGGCAACTCGCCATCAACCACGCCAAATTGAGCACCGGACCGTCGGATCCGCAAGTACAACGCGAACGTATTGGGGTGCTCTACGGCTGCGACCATATCCTCAGTATCCCGGAAGAGTTCGTTGACGGCATCAAAGCTTGCCTGAACAGCGAAGGGAAGTTTGATTTTACACTTTGGCCAGAAAAAGGCCTCCCCAAAGTCGACCCACTTTGGTTGTTGAAGTACCTGCCCAACATGCCAGCGTGTCACATGGCGATCTATCATGACTTGCACGGTCCCAATAACTCGCTGACCGTGCGAGAAGCCAGCAGCAACATGGCACTGACGGAGGCGCTCTGCACGGTGGCTCGCGGTAGTGCGGATGTGATGATCGTCGGAGGTACCGGGTCACGTATCCATACCTCCCGCAGCGTTCATTTGGCCTTGCAGGAACAAATTGCCGTTGGAGAGGTGGACGAAACGGATCCAACTGTTCCGGGCCGAGCATGTCGTCCCTTCGCCGCCGATCGCAGTGGCATGGTCCTGGCCGAAGGGGCCGGAGCCATCGTTCTAGAAACCGAAGCTCATGCCCAAGCCCGCGGGGCTCAGATTTTGGGCACCATCGTTGCCGGCTCTAGTGCCGCCGTCGCAGATTCTCGTGGCGTACCTAACTTCCGCCGCGCCTTCGAAATCGTTATCAAGTCTCTATTGCGGCAAACGGGCCTGGCAGCTTCCGACATCGGTCATGTCAACGCCCACGGCCTCGGAACGATCTCCTGCGACCAACAAGAAGCCGAAGCCATCGAAGAGGTTCTTGGGCCAGAAGTACCCGTTGTCGCCGCGAAAAGTTACATCGGGAACCTGGGGGCCGGCGGCGGTATGGTCGAAGCGATCGGCTCGCTGCTATCTCTGCAACATGGCGAACTATTCCGCACGATCAATTGCGAGCAACGGGACTCGGCCTGCCGAATCAATGTCGTCAATCGCCCCGGAGTCGCGCCCGGTCGTTGCTTTATCAACTTGAACATCACCCCGCAGGGCCAAGCCAGTGCAGTCCTAATCGGCGACGCCAACTTCGGTTAATTGGATTGGTGGTTTGGTGGTTGGGGTCAATCCCGTTCAACGAAGGACTTATTTCACTTCCGAATCGCTCAGCGACGCAATGCTGGGCGACTTACATAAAAAAAATTGGCAAGGTGGGTCACCGCCCAGCATTGCTCTGCGTCGCGGTTAAACAAAAATTGAACGGTATTGGTGGTCTTGGTTGGCAGAATTGGTTGGCAGAATTGGTTGGTGGCCTTGGTTGGTGGTCTTGGTCTTAAGCCCGAAGGGCTGGCACAACCTCTGCCGGTGGCGCGAGCCACCGGTTGGCGGCTGCTAAAAAGTCGGGGAGGCCTGAAAGGCCGGCACAATGACCGCATGCGCTCAAAGATTTGTGTCGGCCCGCTGGGCCTTTTTGAAAAATCGGAAACTCAACCCGGGGCCTAGCGACCCCGGCAAAGGTTCTGTCGGCCCTCCAGGCTTGCGCTCCCTTGAATCCTGCTGCAACACAGTACTTCTGTCGGCCCTCCAGGCCTTTGCTCGCTTGCATCCTGCTGCATCAACAACGAACATCAACCCCACAGTGCTTCTGTCGACCTTCCAGGCCTTTGCTCGCTTGCATCCTGCTGCACTCGCTTCTCATCATCAGCCCGCTTTGTTCTCGGGAAAACTTCCCAAGTAGCATTGCAACTCGCTTTCGATTAGACTTAACGAGCTTTAGCGCGACCTACCGGACACGATTAGGTCGCACGTTTACCCGCCTGGGCCTATTGAGTGACCCAATCTCAACCCCGAATTGACCGATTGCTTCCGGCAGTAAGTCAGCGTTCGGAAAGTAGGTCAACCTGATGTTGATCGGCGGTTCACGAAGCCCCCCACCCCCGCCTCCCACCTACAACGAGTCACCGATGAGCAAGATACTCAGCGTGATACGATCCGGCTTATTGATTTTCCTTTGGTGGAATCTCGCCTTGGGCATAGGCGGCGTCCTCACGACCAGCACCGCACTGCTCCTCGGTAGCGAAACCGACCTCGCCCAACCGCTTACGTTGAGCTCCATTCGATTCGAAACCGCCGGTGATCGCTCCATTCATTTGCGAGGAGCCGATGCACGCTGGCAAGTGCAGTTACTTGGAACTGATCCAGCCGGACACACCTACGACGCGACTCGTGTTGTACGCTTCAGCGTCAGCCCTCCTCATATTGCCACGATCCGTGACGATGGCTGGCTAACACCTTTGGCCGATGGTTCGGGGACAATCACCGCCGTTTGGAACGATTCCCTATCGACCTCCATCCCATTTGAAGTTTCGGGGTTCACGGAACTACAGCCCGTCAGCTTCAACAACCAGATCATCCCGATCTTTACCAAGTTCGGGTGCAACGGAGGCGGTTGTCATGGCAAAGCGTCCGGACAAAACGGATTCAAACTTTCCTTGTTGGGATTCGAACCCGGCGAGGACCACGAGTACATCGTCAACGAAGGCCGAGGTCGGCGTGTCTTCCCAGCGGCCCCCGAGGAAAGTCTTCTTTTGCAGAAAGCCATCAACAGCGTGCCGCACGGAGGCGGCAAACGATTGGAAGCGGACTCCGACGAATATCGCCGTCTGGTACGCTGGATCGCGCAAGGCATGCCCGCGGGTCGAACGGACGAAGGACGCGTCGAACAAATCTTGATTCATCCGCCGACGCGACAATTGCAACGAGGTAGCACTCAACAACTTTCCGTACTGGCCGTTTACAGTGATGGTCGCGTGGAAGACGTCACGCGCGGAGCCACGTACGAATCGAACTTTACGGATTTGGCCGAAGTGGACCAACGCGGGTTCGTGCAACTCAAACAGCAAGCGGGCGACGTTGCCGTCATGGCCCGCTATCAAGGTCAAGTCGCAGTGTTTCGCGCCAGTGTTCCCTTGGGCGCCGAAGTGGCTCATTGGCCTACGCCAACCAACGCGGTGGATGTGGCCGTGTTCGATAAACTCAAAACGCTGGGGATTCCACCCTCGCCGCCATGTGACGATGCGACATTTGTTCGCCGCGTGACGTTGGATCTGACTGGACAACTACCTAGCCAAACGCAGACCCTCGCCTTTCTAGCCGAACAATCACCCAACAAACGTGCTCGGCTCATTGAGCAACTTCTGAATAGCGAAGGCTACGCCGATTTCTTTGCTCGCAAGTGGATCACGATCCTCCGCAATCGCCGCGAATCAGAAGACAAAAAATTCGGAGCCTTTGCGTTTCACCAATGGTTGCGGGATCAGTTCTATCAAAATGTGCCCTACGACCAATGGGTGCGGCAACTCGTGACCGCGTCAGGCGACCCCGACGTTAACCCGGCGGTGATTTGGTACCGGCAAGTGCCGAACAATGAATCGCGACTGGAAGACTTGGCGCAGATGTTGATGGGACAACGATTGCAGTGTGCGCGGTGCCATCATCATCCGTTCGAGAAGTGGAGTCAGACGGATTATTATCAGATGTCGGCTTTCTTTAGCAAGCTGCAACAGAAGCAAGGTGCCACACCTCAAGAACCCCAGTTTGTTTCCCGGGTCGGTGGCGCGGGTGCCACGCACCCCAAATCGGGACAAGGCCTGTCGCCCGTTGGCTTGGATGCGGCTCCGCATCAAATCCAAGAGTATTTGGACGCTCGGTTGGCAATGGCCGATTGGCTGGTCGCGCCTGAAAATCCTTTCTTCGCGCGCATGTTGGCCAATCGATATTGGAAACACTTTTTCGGCCGCGGCTTGGTCGAACCAGAAGACGACATGCGGGTGACGAACCCTCCTTCGAATCCTGAACTCTTGGAAGCCTTGGAAAATCATCTTGTCGAGAACAAATACGACTTGAAGTCGCTGGTGCGATTGATTTGCAATTCACAAGCGTACCAATTGTCGTGGGACGCTAACGAACACAATGTGAATGACCAAACTAGCTATTCGCGGTTCTATCCCAAACGACTGACCGCCGAAGTGTTGCTGGATGCCGTTGACGAAGTCCTAGGAACCACAACAAATTTTGCCGGCATGCCCGCTGGCACTCGCGCGGTTAGTCTGCCCGACACGAGTTTTTCGTCTTACTTCCTAACGGTCTTTGGTCAACCGGAATCGACAACCGCGTGCGAATGTGAACGTTCGCAAGAAGCAACTTTGGCACAAAGTCTCCATCTACTTAATTCGAAGGAAGTCCAAGCCAAGCTGGGCGAACCGCAAGCTCGTCCGGCCAAGTTCGCTGCCGCCTCGGTTGAACCACAACAGGTGATCGAGGAACTTTATTTGCGAGCGTTGAGTCGTCGGCCCACCGAAGCCGAAAAATCGGCAGCACTCGCTTTCGTCCAAAAACACGTGGATAAAAGCGAAGCAACGCCCGAGGCCAAACAAGCGGCGTTCAAGATTGCGTACGAAGATTTGGTCTGGGCCTTGGTCAACACCAAAGAGTTTCTGTTCAATCACTAAGCGATGCGCCGCCGATGAATTCATGCCTTAGATTTTTGTTGGTGATTAGCTCCTGGCTTTGTTGGGGCGGGGACTGGGTCGTTGCTCAGCCAACACCCCAACTGCGGGCCCTGAACCAACACGTGGTCCAGGTCGGGACAACCGCACCGATTCAATTGACCGCCGCCGAACATGGCGAAGAGGTGCACCGGTTGGTCTTTTCGCATCCCGAAATCGTCGCACGATTTCTCACAGAACCCGTCGCCTCCGCCGACCAAACCGCTCCACCAAAATTTGGACACTTTGAAGTCTCCGTTTCGCCACGAGTGGCGCCTGGTATCTACGAAGTTGCGGCGGTCGGTCGAAATGGAGTTTCGAATCCACGTTCGTTTGTGGTGAGTCCCCAACCGGTCGTGATCCCGGACCCAACCGCCGTCGAATCCAGTGCGGGTTTCGCTTTGCCGATCGGCAGTCTGATTTGGGACCGTTGTCGCGAACAACAAAAGCAACGTTATCACTTTAGTTTGACTCAGCCCCAGGCACTGCATATTCAAGTCGATGCGCAAACACTCGATTCGAATGCCATTCCCGTTGTGATCTTGCGCGACGAACATGGTTTGGAGTTGGCTCGAAGTCGCGCCATCAAGCGACAACCCGCCGAGATACGTTATCCGACCGCGGACGCCGGGAAATACCTGATCGAGGTCCATGATTTTTTGCATCAAGGTGGCCCCGACTATTACTTCACGATGAATCTTCGCCTAGAAAATCCAGCAACTTCGCCCGTTGCCACTGCTGAAACGGAAACACCGCCCGCGACCGAGGCGACCGCCGCGACAACGGGTTCCCTGGTCGAGGCGCTGCGGCAACCGACCGATGTTCGTCAACGATTCTGGCGAGATCCCGCGATTGTCCCGGTCGTGGGAGATCGGGCAACATTCGCCGGCGGCTTGGACTTCACTCAAGTGATTCCACAGCCCACCACCGAAACGATTCATACCTTGCCTGTCGTCGTCAGTGGGCAATTTGGTGAGCCGACACAACCCGCCCGAATTGATTTACAAGGCGGGGCAGGGCAGGGCATTTGGTGCGAATTGGTCTCCGCCAGTGCCGGGCAACTAACGGACCCGCAACTGCTCTTGTACCGCGTCCGTCGGGACGAAGCCGGGACCGAAACTTTGCAATTGCTCACCCATCAAGACGACTCACCGGGTGTTGGTACCGGCTCGGTGAACATCGCCAGCCCCGACCCTTCGTTCCTAGCCACGCTTCCCGAAGAGGGACGATATTGTGTGTTGGTCATGGACCACATCACGAGTCCACGTCCCGCCGAGGCGCGTCAATTTGTTGTCTCGATTGGAGCGCCCCAACCGGACTTTCAATTGATCGCCCATCCCCAGTTTCACAACAACGATCCCGCCCAGGCGCGGCCCGGTGGCTCGCAGGTCGAACGGGGTGGCACGGTGGCTTGGCATGTCCATGTGCTGCGTCGCCAAGGTTTCGCGGGCGCGATTGAATTGACCGCTGCTGGTTTGCCGGAAGGCCTATCAGCGTCCCCCGTCATTGTGCATCCCGCGGTCAATCAAGCAACACTAGTCGTACAAGCAGAAAAGAGCGTGAACGAATCGTGCGAAATAGTTCGCATCGTGGGTCGTTCGTTGAGTGAGCCGAATCTTCGCCGAGTCGCTTGGCCCGCAGCAATCCAGCAACCTTCTTCGCCGCGCAGAAACTTCGTGCAATGGAGCTTGATCGCCGAACAGCGATTACGAGTTGCGACGGAACAAGAATCGGCTCTGGGTATGAATTGGGCGGTCAACACCGTTCCCGTCACACCAGCGGTACCAACGACCGCAGTCCTGAATTTGGAGCGTCGAACGGGTGGCGGCGGTCCATGTATCGTTCGCCCAATTCAACTGCCACCCGGTTGGGCGATTGGCGAAGCGACGGTTCCACCCGATCAAACGCAAGCCAACATCACCATCCAAGTTCCAGCGGAAACACCGGCCGGTCGTTACACGATTGGTTTTCACAACGAAACAAAAATCCAGTGGAAACCATCCGCCGAAGCCGCCTCGCAAGAGATTCCAGTTTGGCTCCCAGTCCCCACACTAACGATTGACGTTGCCACGCCCTAAGCAAGGATTCCCCTATAAAATGCTGATTCCAAAATGCCTCAACGGCCACAGGACCAATGCAAAAACACACACCAATACGACCAGGAACAACATACGGTAAAGATGCACGTCACATCTGCGGAATTCATCAAACGTCCAACAGAACAGAAGTACTCCCAACGGCGTAAGCCACACCAATTGCTCAAGCAAGATCACTCGTTCATACCTGCCAGTCGAATTCGCGATCGAATCAACACCGATCATTAGTTGCGAGTAAACAAGACAACCAATAGCGAACAGAAAAAATCGCGTGACATATGGCCGTTCGTCAGTTGTTTTGGACACTACCAACACATTTGCCTGTTCGCACGTGAATCAGAAAGTCGGGACCGCCATAAGATTGTAAAACACAACAACGCGAGATACCACCACAACCCAGAAGCAACAATTTCGACACGGAGGCAACGCATGAACGCATGTCAAACGCTCGGCTTCCAGTTAGAATATCGTACGTCTCTACCCTCGCCAAGACAAAACACGGTCTGGCGAATGTAGCGACTGTCTCGAGAGGGTGGATGTTTTCAATCGTAATGGAATTAGGGCAAAGTCAGTTCGCTTTTGTTCGAGTATTTGGGGATTGAGGATAGCACTAATGAACCGTTGTTCGCAATTCACATCGCTCATGTTTTTGGCATTCACCATCGGCAGTTGCCTGACGTTCACCGCGACGGCTGCAACCGCGGACGACCTCATGAAAAACGTCGGTCCGATCCTGAACCAAAATTGTGTCGCCTGCCACAACACCAAGACTCCCGAAGGTGGCCTGAACCTGGAGTCCTTCGAACGACTGATGGTCGGCGGTGATAGTGGCGCTGCGATCGTGGCTGGTGATCCGGACTCCAGTGAATTGATCGCCCGCATCCGCGCAACGGATGACTCGATGATGCCGCCCGCCGACAATGGCGTGGGCGCAAAACAACTGACTGGGGAACAAATCGAACAAGTGGCTGCGTGGATCCGAACCGGAGCTGTACCGCCGACCGAATCAAGCCAACGAGCCATCCAATGGCGCGGTATTTCGGAAGCGGTACATCCGATCTATGCCTTGCGAACTTCGGGGGATGGACATTACCTCAGCTTCGCCAAAGGCAACGTCGCGTATTTGGTGACCAATCCTCTGTCGCAAGGTACGTGGCAACCAACGCCTCTACTTGACCCCGCGTTGACATTGCCCGACGGCACAACATTGGCCGCAACCGACAAAGACTTGATCCACTCGTTGGCCTTCAGTCACGATAGTCAGAGATTGGCCGTAGGCGGATACCGAACGGTCAAACTTTGGCAACGAAAAACAACGGCCACCGTGCCGGACGCGGCTCGTGATCCGTCACTTCGCTTTATCTCGATCGGCGGAGCAGGGACTTGGCACGTCGCTCAAGATCAAGCCCTGAACTTGGTCTTGTTTCCCACTTCCGATCCCAGCGTCAAACAGACCATGGGGCAAACGGAACACCGTTTGATCGCAACCGCTTGGTCCAAAGATCACACCGCGTTATGGGTGCTCGATGAAACAAACCGTTTATGGCGTTGGCGACCGGACTCAGCAAACTCGAATGCTACTTGGATCGTCGATCCAATGACGCTCGTGGAACCGATTGCCGACATGCTGGCTTTGGTCGTGACCGAATCACAACAACTCTTGATCGTTTCCAAAGCGGGACAAGTCTGGAAACTGATCGAAGACGGTCCATCGTGGCGTCCCGAGTTGGCATTTGCGTTGGAACAGCCTGTGAGGTCGATTTGCACGAGTCCCGACGCTCGCCTGTTGTTGGCGATCGATCCACAAAACGTGGCGACGTTGTGGAACATGGAGAACGGCCAGAAATTGCATGCGATGGGCTTGGACTACGAGCGTTGGCAGGCGCAGCAACAGACGCAGCGACAAATCACCCGGCAAGAAGGTTGGATCAAACGACTGACCGAGATGATCCCTGGCTTGGAAGAAGCCATCAAGAAAGAAGAGGAAGCGCGAACCAAAGTCGCCGAAACGCAGCAAAAAGCAATGGAAGCCCAGCAAGCCAAAGAGCAAGAAATTTTGGCAGCCCAACAAGTCGTTACCGAAACCGAACAAAGCATCGCGGCCTTGGAGCAACAACTGGCGGAAAAGAAACAACAACTCGTGGAGCGGCAAAAGGCGGTCGCCGACTTGCAACCCCAGTTGGTTACTGCACAACAAAATGTAGCCAAAGCGATGCAAGCTTTGGCTTCCGCAGATGCAGGTTTGCAGTTGGCTCGGGACAAAATTCCCGCGCAGCAGAACCGGATCGAGACTCATCGTCAATCACTTCTTCAGCAGCAAACTGCTTTGGAACAAATTTCCAGTACCACTCGTGGAGAAATCGTGACGGCAACGTTCGACGCTCCTGCGCACCAAGTCCTTTTGGTAACATCGACGGGACATGGACTGTTGTACCGCACGGACTCGGGGCAACCCGTCGCGGTGTTGCAACCTCCGGCGGACTCGGCCGGAACAACCATCGTCGCCGCCGAAGCCACGGTCGCAGCGGATCAAACCGCCACGGTCAACAGCGAGCAACGATCTTGGCAATGGAACCTGTCTTTGCCGTGGGAGCTGGAGCGGACGTGGGGCAACGAAAACGACGAACTTTTCTCTTCGCGAGTGACCGCTTTGGCATTTAGTCCTGATGATCGCTACTTGGCGGTCGGCAGTGGCCCGCCCAGTCGCTTTGGCGATTTGAAGGAGTTAGAAGTTGGCTCGGGCGCCGTCAAACGGGATTATGGCCAGGTTCATAGCGATACGATTTTGGCCATCGAGTATTCCCCAGATGGAAAATGGTTAGCGACGGCAGGTGCCGACAAATTGTGTCGCTTGCATGATCCGCAGACGGGAGCGATGCTCAAGATTTTGGAAGGGCATACGCACTTCGTCCAGGCTCTATCGTGGCAGAATCAGGCGCAACAATTGGCCACGGCCAGTGCCGACAAGACCGTCAAGACTTGGGATGTGGAGACCGGCGAACGGCGACAATCGATCACGGGATTTGGCAAAGAGATTTCGGCCATTGCGTTTGTGGGCGATTCGGGACAATTGGTCTCGGTATCGCTTGACGGTCAGACACGATTGCACAACGGCGACAACGCTCAGTTGGTGCGCAACTACGCTCAAAATCCCCAGCCGCTGTACGCACTGTCGCTCAGCTCGGATGGCAAACACGTTTTAGTCGGGGATCACGACGGCAAGATCCGAATCTACCAAGTCGAGGACGCGCAGTTAGTCCGCCAATGGCCAGAATAGGGTGTCGCTCGACGCTTCGAGTTGAATGCAAGTGACCCGTCGGTTGCTCCGCGCGTCAGCCGCAAGCAGAAGACCAACACCACGCCCCGATTCGTTCATGAGGTCCGCAGGTCCGCAGGTTAACCGCGTGAGCAGAGCGGGGTTGGGCGGGAATCCGACCAACACCGCGCCGCTCCGCGCGTTAGCCGCAAGCAGAAGACCAACACCACGCCCCAATTCGTTCATGAGGTCCGCTTGTCCGCAGGTTAACCGCGTGAGCAGAGCAGGGTTGGGCGGGAATCCGACCAACCCTGCGCCGCTCCGCGAGTCAGCCGCAAGCAGAACTCCAACGCTTAACCCGAGAGACGACATGTCGGATAGTCGTGTTGCGACGCGGGTGGACTCGTGAGCCTACGCAAGATCGACCCGCTGTTGCTTTAGTACCGCGAGTTCGGACGCAATACGCTCGTCCGGGAAAACACATGAGAGAACTTCCGAACCCGCACTTGGCGACTTTCGTTCCAAGCCGTTAAACTGGAGCGGCCGACCGCTGGTAGACCCCACGACTCCAGAAAGCTCTCGATGCCTCCGCGACACATTTTGGTGATTTTGCTCGCCGCTGTCACCAGTTTCGCCTGTTATCAAATCACGGCCAGAAATCGGATGGCCAGTATTGTTGCAACGGCGGGCGAGTTGATCGCGACCCAATCGTTGTACGATGTCGATCGCGAGCAACTGCTGACGTCTGCGGTCAACGGGATGCTTGAGAACTTGGACGTTCATTCGTATTACCTTTCCGGCGCGGCTGCCGATGATCGAGTCGAGTTTTTGAATCAAGCTTATGCTGGGCTTGGCATCCACATCCGACCAGAGCCCTCCAACAAGTCGGTCTTGATCGTCAAACCGCTGTACGGCAGTCCGGCCATGGAAGCGGGGTTGGCCGCCGGCGATCAAATTCTGAGCATCGACGGGCAACCCGTCGCGGAACTCAATGCCGACGAGGTTCGCGCTCGGCTCAAAGGGCCGGAAGGGACTCAAGTCCAATTGGATGTCCAACGTTGGCAGCCGGAGACTCAAGACTGGTTGGCATGGTCGGTCAGCGTCGCACGACGACTAATTCCCACGTTCACGGTGGTTGGAGATCGACCGGACGAACAAGGCGGTTGGCATTTCCAATTGGAGGACCAACCTCGAGTTGGCTACATCCGTATCAAACAGTTCGGAACGCGGACCGTGGAAGAGTTGGAGCAAGCGTTGGCGAAAATCGACGGCCAAGTCGACAGTCTGATTCTGGACCTTCGCGAGAACGGTGGAGGGTTGCTGGATGCCGCCATCGGCGTGTGTGATCTGTTCCTCGATAGTCCCGAACAAGTGATCGTGACGATTCGCGATCGACAAGGCGAGATCCAACAAGCGTACTTTGGCAGTCCAAAGAAAGGGCTGACCAGTCCGGTCCCGGTCGTCGTCTTGATCAATAGCGGTTCGGCGAGCGCCAGCGAAATCGTGGCCGCTTGTTTTCAGGATCACAAGATCGCCACCATTGTTGGCGATCAATCCTTTGGCAAAGGCACCGTGCAAACACAGTTCTCTTTGCCACGAGCCCGCACGTTCTTGAACTTGACGACCGCCAGTTATTGGCGCCCGGATGGTCGAAACATTCATCGGATGCGGTGGCGTTCCGAAGAAAAGAATGATTCGATTAAGGAGACTGAAAACACGGAGGATTGGGGAGTTCGTCCCGATCGTCCGGACTTGACGGTGCGATTGAACCTGCGAGATCGGGCAATCTTAGCGGCACTGTGGGATCGACGAGAACTGGGACTGCCGTTGGACGAGATCGAAGAGCGGATTAAAGAAACGGCAGAGCAGATCGCGGCGGCGGAGAAAGCCGCCCGAGAAGCAGGGGAACTCCCGCCCCAAAAGCCGGCGGACCAACCTGCGGACCAAATCCAATTCGACGATCCTCGCCCCCTGTCCGAACGGGACCCTCAGTTGCAAAGGGCCGTTCAAGTTTTGACCAAAGCCGCGACTCCGGTCGCGGAAACCCAACCCTAGAAAGATCGTTCTCGTGAGTGACGAAAGTCGCCAGTTTTTATATCGCTTGTTGGCAACTCCGGGAGTCTCCGGCGATGAACAACGCGTCCAAGCGGTGGTCCAGCAATACGCTTCTTCGTTTTGTGACTCCGTCGAGTTTGACTTGCACGGCAATCTTATGCTTGCGATCAATCCGACGTCACCTTTCCGGGTCATGCTGGCTGGTCATGCCGATCAAATTGGGCTATTGATTTCCCAGATCGATGACAATGGCTTCTTGAACTTTCAAACGGTCGGTGGTTGGGATCCCCAACAACTCATTGGACAACGCGTTCAGGTATGGACCGACAACGGTTGCGTCCCAGGGGTGATCAGTCGCAAACCCATCCATTTACTGGAGGAAGCCGAACGGAACACGGTCGTCAAGTTTACCGACATGTGGATCGATATTGGAGCGACGAATCAAGAGCAAAGCCGGAAACTGGTTCGGGTCGGTGATCCTGTCACCATGCAAATGGGCCATCAAGAGTTGCGGGGAGGAGCCATTACCGCCGTGGCGTTGGACAATCGAGTCGGTGTTTGGACGGTGGTCGAAGCCCTGCGTCGCGCGAAGGTGCAGGGCGCCGGAGTCGGCGTCTTTGCAGTGTCCACCGTTGCCGAAGAGATCGGCCTGCGCGGCGCGACAACTTCGGCCGAACGAATTCGGCCACACGTCGGCATCGCGGTTGATGTGACCCACGCAACGGATTGCCCAACCATCGATCGGCGGCAATTGGGACAAGTTTCGCTAGGCAAAGGACCCGTGATCTTTCGCGGGCCCAACATGAACCCCGAAGTGGCTCGGCGACTTCGAGAAACGGCTGAAGGATCGGATCTCAAGCATCAAGTGGCCGCATTGGGCCGAGCGGCTCCGAACGATTCCAACGCGATTCAAGTCAGCGGACACGGCGTAGCCACGGGATTGGTTGCCATTCCTAACCGTTACATGCATAGCGCCGTCGAAGTCTGCCACTGGGACGACCTGGATACCGCCGCCAATCTGTTGGCGGCATTTTGTGTCGCCTTAAAAGAAACCGATTCGTTCATTCCGCAACCACCGCAACCGTCACGTCAGGAAGCAAAATGATGTTTCGTACATTGGCCCTCGGCGCCATTGTCTGTTGGACCTGCAGCGCGACCTCGGTGCTCGAGGCGCAAACGGCGTTCACGGAGCACACACTTCAATTGGATGAAGGAGCCAAGCCTGCGACCGCGGAATTTGAGAAGTTCAAGTTCCTGGTGGGACGTTGGGTTGGTACTGGATTGGGCGGCGAATGCGAAGAGGTCTTTCTCCCGGTTTGGAACAATACGATGACCGGCAGTTTTCGATTCTCACAAGATGGCAAGTTGGTGTTCAGTGAATACTTCAGCTTCCATACGGATGAACAGGGCACGGCGCTACGGTTGAAACATTTTCATCCAGACATGGTGGGCTGGGAGGACAAAGACGGAATGGTCAAATTTCCTTTGATCAAAGTGGAGGAGAACGCCGCTTACTTTGCCGGCCTGACTTACAAGTTAGTAAGTCGCGACGAACTCCATGTTTGGGTCGCGATGCGAAATCAACCTGATGGCCCGGCTCACGACGAAGCGTTTGTGTTCAAACGCGTTGGATTACAAGACTAAGCTCGAATTGCGAACTCATCGATGCCCGCGCACTCGCCCGACGACAGGAACCGAAAAATACTTGTCGTTGGCGGTGGCATTTCCGGATTGGCCGCCGCTGTTCGACTTGTCGTGCGAGCCCAAGAACGGCAGCAACCTTCGCCCCACATTGTCGTCTGCGAAACGAATTCGACTTGGGGCGGCGTGCTCCAGACGCAACCACTGACCGATGGCTTCGTCGAACGATGCGCGGACATGTTCACCACCAAGCTGCCCTGGGCCTTGGAGCTGTGTCGGGCGATTGGATATTTGGATCAATTGATCCCGACCGATGAAAAACGTCGCGGGGCGTTGGTCGCGACTCGATCGGGAGCCGCCCCAATTCCCGCAGGCTTTTCGCTGTTGGTCCCGCAGCGCTGGGACTCGGTCTGGAAGTCGCCGGTTTTAAGTCGTCGCGCCAAGTTGCGCATGTGGCTCGAGCCATGGGTCGTCTTGTTTCGACGCCGGTTTCGTGTTGGCTCGACGGTCGATGAATCGTTTCAATCGTTTGCAATAAGGCACTGGGGACGCGAGGCCTACGATTGGCTAATCCAACCTTTGGTCTCAGGAATCTTCACCGCTGACCCAGCCAGGTTAAGCATGGATGCCGCTTTGACCGAGTTCGCGGATCTGGAACGACAGCATGGGAGTTTATTGCGCTCGGCAAATGCAACCCAACAACCAGCAAACAATGGCGACGATGTATCGTCCGCACAATTGCAAGACGCGCTGGCGGCGACTGCCGGCGCGAACACCTCCGCCAGCACCGGCGTGCGCTACGGGCTGTTTCTCACCCCGCGGCTCGGCATGAGTCACTGGATAAAAGCAATGACGGATTGGCTCCTGCGACATGGTGTCACTCTGGAAAACGAAACCACGGTAAGCCACATGGTTCGGTCCGAGAACCAATGGTCCGTGGACCGCCGACCAAACTCTTCTCCCGAGCCGATCACTGAGAAGTTCGACGCGGTCATCTTGGCGACGCCAACGTATGCGGCCGCCAAGTTACTGCAAGGTGTTGATCCGGCATTGGCGACACGTTTGGCCGAAATCGAATACGCAAGTGCCGCGATTGTCGTCTCACGATTTCAGCGCAAGCAGTTTGCCGATAATGGCGAAAAGTTGGGATTTGGTTTGGTCGTCCCGACGATTCTGAAAAGTCCTTTGATTGCCACCAGTTTTTCCAGTCAAAAATTTCCAGGACGATGCGCAGAATCTGATCTGTTAACTCGCAGTTTTTTTGGTGGTGCGTTGAATCCGGAGCATGTGGACTGGGACGATCAGAAGTTGATCGAAACCTCCGTGCGCGAGCTCCGGCGTTGGATCTCGTTGGTCGGCGATCCTCTTGAAAGCCAGATCGTTCGATGGCGGAACGCAATGCCCCAGTATCACGTTGGGCACCGACAACGAATCGAAGATATTTCGCAACTTGTCGCGAAACACACAAGCCTCGCGTTGGCGGGCAATGCCTACATCGGAGTTGGCATTCCCCAATGCATCAAAAGCGGGTGGGACGCGGCGGAACAAGTACTTCGATAACTGAAGACACTTGATTGGTGGCCGGAACGTTTACGAAAAAAAATTGCAAAGCCCCGTAGGACATGGTCGTCATGCTGCGGATTTTGACGGACGCACTTCGGCCCCTCGCGTGGGAGTCACGGGCATCTCGTGAATTGGGGATGCGATTTCCAACTCGGCCATGCGAATGGGGACCGTTAGCAGCCATTGTTGGTCACGATAGATCTTCATTTCGCCGACGTCACTGAACCAAACGCCGCGATAGGCCCCCCATGTCAGCACATGCCCCATGTAATAGCCGTCACGCAATAAAAAGCGGCATTCCAGCGTTTGCTCCAAATCAGGTTGCCATTTGGCAACGATCGACTTGAATCTTCGAGTGATTTCCGAAACCACTGCCAATGCCATCGACGACCTCAACCGGGATTATTAGCGTCCTTCCCCACTAGTCTCCAGTCGGCAGCAATGGACTTTGGATCAAGAAGTCGCAGTCTTCATCAGCAAACCCACCCCAAACAGCGCAGATTAACCTCAGTCAGCCCTGATCATAGAGTGCGGGCCGCAAGAGTGTCGTGGATCGCTCCGCGATCCAATCGCAAGGCGGACCGCTTCACAATCCGAAACCATAAGAAGTAGGACCACGGAGTGGTCCACTACAATCGTCAGTTGGACCGCGGAGTGGTCCACGACAATCCCAATTGGACCACGGAGTGGTCCACGACAGTGTTACCCGGGTTGTTGCTGAGTTAGGCAATGAAAGGAACCGAGCCCATCGGCCAAGAACTTGGATGGTAACGGCTTGATTTGATGGTTCGGAAAGCACACACGCAAACGCTCTACCGCAATCGAGTCGTTCGAATCGGCGAATTGAGGCACCAAGACGCTCCGATCGGTGATGTAGAAATTCGTGTAGCTGGCCGGCAGGGTTTGTCCGTCCATCTCAAAGGGCTTGGGCATTGGCAAAGGAACAATTTCCCAAGACTTCGAATCCGCCTTGGCCAACCGTTGCAGTTCCGCCAGATTTTCCGCAGCCGGTTCAAAATCTTCCAGTCCGGGATCCGAACAGGTGGCGATCAAGATTCGATCGGTTGGCGTGAACCGAGCAATCTGATCGATATGCCCGTCGGTATCGTCCCCGACGATCGGACGACCTGGCAGCCACCAAACATGGTTGACGCCCAAATAGTCACCTAATATTTGTTCAACTTCCACTTGAGTCAGCGCGGGGTTGCGATTCTTGTTGAGCGCGCAAAATCGGGTCGTCAACAGGCGTCCTTGTCCGTCCGTTTCGATTGCACCTCCCTCGAGAATCATTGGGGCCGCAAAGCGGGGAACTCCAACCTGTGCCGCGATTCGTGTCGCGATTTTCTGATCGTCGTCAAATGGTGGATATTTTTCGCCCCAACCGTTGTAAGTGAAGTCAACGGCCGCCATCTCTTTGCCGGCTTCGGTCTGTCGAACCACAAATGTTGGACCGTAGTCCCGAACCCACGAATCATTGGTGGGCCAATCCCATAGTTTGACTTGCGAACAATCGCCATGCGGCGACAACTGTTGCCGAATGGCAGCATGTTTTTCCTGCCTAGCAATCACGTTGCAAACTTGATCTGCAGCAATGGCCGCGACCATTCCTGCGAACTCGACGGTGGCTTCTTCGAAACAATGCGGCCATGTTGCCGGGTTATGTGGCCAAGTCACCCAAGTCGCTGCCTGTCGCTCCCATTCCGCTGGGAATCGAAAACCTAACGCACGTGGACTTGGCGACATGAGTATCTAACCTTTCAGAACAACGAAACCCGTTCGACGGGCCGACGCAACAGCCGTCGCGGCTATAACGTACAACGACCAAGTTGCCGTGAAAACGGGGGCGATTGAAAAGAACGGAACGTGGGTTTTCAACGAATGAATCTGGAACCAATTCGGAACCCATTAGACCGCGGCTGTTTGCCAACCCACGGAAAAAACGTCGGCACCAAACCAAACGGCATTCACTTGAGTAACGGAAATCTGATCCGCTCGACTTCGCACCTCGGTTCTCGGACGCCGCGTATGGAGATAGAAACTCAAACAATCGCGAGTTCCTTCCGTTGGCAAAAAATTCGGGACCGATGTGACTTGAACCAGTTGCACGTCGTCGAAGTCGTAGAACTGCTTGACCTGCGGGTACCACAACTTGAAGTACGTTTCTTTGACCGAAAACAGCAAAGTCGTTTCGAGTTCGGGGGGCAACCTTCGTTCGGTCAACAAGGCCCACTCGGATTCGGAGCCAACTTCGTGTCGGACTAATTCGTGGGTTTCTGGCTTCATCACCGCTTCGGTATCGATGCCAAGCCCAACAAAGTGTTGCTGGGAGCCTGCAAGGGCCCATGTCCAATGGCGGCTATGAGAAATCGAGCCGACAAAACCAATTGGCCACTCGGGGCATCGCTCTGGGCCAACACCCACAATGGCTTGCAGATCTTCCAACCCGGGATCATCACGAAGGACCGAAGCTGGGCATTCGCCGTGACTCGGGAGCCAACCGGCCTGCATTAACGCTTGAACCGCGCAGAGGCGTCCCGTGCGAAATTCTTCTTGTCGCTTGGCAAACCCAACCTCGCGGCTATTTTCTAATGCGTCGCCAAAATGATTGGATACCAAACTGCACCCGACGTGGGCAGGCAGAATGGCACTCAGGATAGTCTCCATGATCGTGGCTTGCTTCACGCGGCTCGAGTTTCGCGATTGATATAAGCTTTCTCGCGCGGAGCGTAACCATATTCGCGCAACTTATTCGTCAATGTGCGAACGCCGATCCCTAAGGCCTCGGCGCTTTTTTGGCGGTGCCCCTGAAATCGTTCCAAGGTGGCCTCGATCATTTGCCGTTCCATTGCTTCCAGACTCATATCGATCGGAATCGACGCGGCCGGTGGGCTCAAACCCTCCTCACGACTTGGAATCGAAGTATCCGCCGCGATGAGCCAAGGTTGTACATCCGATTCCAGGATTTCTTGCCGACCGCCCAAGACCGTCACTCGCGTCATGATGTTTTCTAACTCCCGCAGGTTTCCTGGCCAGTGGTAGTGAGTTAGAAAATCCTCGGCGGAGCTTGCCAAGGTCAACGGATCGCGGCCGACTCGTTCGGCGGCTTTGTGCAAGAAATGTCGTGCCAGCAACGAGATGTCCTCTGCGCGACGTCGCAAAGGTGGAACTTGGATCGGGATCACTGCGAGCCGATAAAACAAATCTTCGCGAAAGCGACCACTGCGAACATCTTGGTGCAAGTCGCGATTGGTCGAGGCCACGACTCGCACGTTCACCGCACGACTGACGCTCGAACCGACTCGTTCCAACTGGCGTTCCTGCAGTACCCGCAGCAATTTTGCCTGCAATTCCAGCTCAATCTCACTGACCTCATCCAACAGAATGGTCCCACCATCGGCCAACTCGAAGCGGCCGATGCGCGGCGAGTCGGCGTTTGTGAAGGCACCCTTTTCATGACCAAATAGTTCACTCTCCATCAATTGCGGCGAGAGGGCTGGGCAGTTTAATGCGACCCAGGCCTGTCCACTGCGCCCGCTATAAGCATGTACCGCGCGAGCGACAAGTTCCTTTCCGGTTCCGCTTTCACCGGTGATCAAAACGGTTTCGTTCGTCGGAGCGGCTTGCTGAATCAACTGCCGCAAGCGTTGCATGGCCGCACTTTGCCCAATCAGTTCCGGAGCCTGTTGATTAGGCGTGGAAACTTGACTTCGCCGCCCCATCGCCCGCCCATGAACCAAAGCTCGCCTTGCCGCGTCTTCTAGTTGCTCCACAGAAAAGGGCTTTTCGATGTAGTCAAACGCTCCGAGTCGCATCGCTTGGACTGCCGTAGCAACCGAGGCATGCGCGGTAAACATCACCACTTGGCAATCAATTTTCCGACTGACCAGGTTCTGGATGAACTCCAAGCCATCCATCCCGGGCATCATCAAGTCGGTAAAAACCAGATCAAACGATTGACTCGCCAATCGCTTCAGTGCCTCCGCCGCACTACTGGTGGCGGCCACGAGGTACCCAGCATTACTCAGAATATCAACGACACTTTCGCGCGCCGACGCATGATCGTCGACGACGAGCACCCGAGCGGCAGGTTCACGCTGGCTCTCGATCGTCTTCCGATTATCCATGGCGTTGGAGTGGTGGTCGTCGCGAATGGAGGACTTGGCGATTCGAATCATCCCCGTGTTCCTTCTCGCTTGGAGTTTGAATGATTCCGTGGAAAGCTAAGCGAAAAGCAAGTTCCATGGGGCTCACGTCGCTGCACATTGATCTGCCCGCCGTGGCATTCCATGATCCGTTCGACGATCGATAGGCCCAAGCCGGTTCCCGTCGGTTTGGTTGTATAAAAAGGATCAAACACTCGCTCCATCACATCCGTCGGAATCCCTTCACCGTCGTCGACCACGTCAATCCGTACGGCCCGATCGTCTTCACTTACGCGCACCAGGAGGTTGCCACCGTTCGGCAGTGCATCAACCGCGTTAAGAAGCAAATTTCGGAGCGCACTGCGAAGCATTTCGACATCGCCGCCAAGGTTCGTCTGGCGGGGAATCTCCGATGCTAGCGCAATCCCCTGTGCGTCACATTGGGACTGAATCTCTTCAAACAACTCGAGAACGAAGGACTGGAGTTGAATTGGGGACCATTGCGGTTGGCGATTGGCCGTGAAATTGAGCAAGTCCTGAACCATCGTGCGCATGGCCGTAAGATTGGCATCGACTTTGTCCAACAACGCGATACCGCTCAAGCTGCCTAGTGGCACGGCATTTTGGTTCGCTCCGTTCAATTGCCTACGCAACAAGCTGAGATAGAGTGTCAGTGGCACCAAGTGATTTCGGACTTCGTGAGCTACGTGGCCTGCCATTTGGCCCAAATCCGCCAAGCGGTTCTTCTTGGCTAATTGACGGTTCTTCTCCTCCAGTTCATCGGTCAAGCGCCGGACCTCGGCTTGCAGAACCAGATGCGTCTGTTCGAGACGGGTCGTCGTGGATTGCCAAATCTCGAGCACCGATTCGAGCGTCAACTCGGTTGCCGTCGTCATCATCGGAGTTATCCTTCTGATACAAGATCCAGGCGGTACTGTTGGGAAGTAGTACTCGCTTGCGTTTGTTGGTAAGCTCGATTCACTTGACCTGCCGCAACGGCGCCTTGCAGCTGTTCTTTGGTCTTTTGTTGCTGTTGCTGTAAAGCCATCGTGCAATCGTTCTCGATCAACAACACTTGCCGAAACAAGACTTCACAATGATCGGCTTCTTCTCGACAAGCGATGCGGGTCTCCATCGACTTCCAGTACCGATGATCCGGGTCCTGTTGACGAAAGGGGTCCAGCGCCCGATCCACTTCACTCAACGTCTCCAAGACTCGCTGTTTGACCGCCAATAGCGGAATCAAATCGACCTCTTGTTGGCGAATCATCTCCTGTTGTTTGGAAACCAACTTGTGCAATTCACGGACCAGAATGGATTTTTGATGGACCAAATGTGCCAGACGTTCGGTCGAAAGATCCATTTCTGGATGGGAGTTCCAATCGCGGTCAACTGGGGTTTGTGTCATTGAAAGACCCTCCATCGACTCGGAAAGATTCGTGCAGCGCAGTCGTGATGTTTGTCAGTGTTGTGCATGGCTAAGAGTCTCAAATGCTTGCTAGCCAATCCAGCATCAAAACCCACCGTTCACGAGGAAAACGCGTGGTGGCTTCGAAGTCGGCGTTGGCAGGGATTCGGTCACGTAAAATAATTTTGGCTTGGTTGACGACTCGGGTTGCCTCATCGTTTCGATTCAAACGGCGGTAGCAACTTGCGATTTGAACATACGCTTCCAAAACTTCCGGTTCTTGGATGACCATGTTGCTGACGGTCCGATACATCTGGATCGCTGATTCGAATTGCCCCAGGCGGTAGTAAAGTTGTCCGCGCACAAAGTAACTATTGCGGAGTAACCGCTCCTGGATTTGATTCAGAGGCTCTCGCTCGCGCAATTCCTGTAATTGTTCCTCTAATTGCCCCAACAGTTGAATAGCTCGTTCATCGTCCCGTCGCACGATTTCACCGATCCGAACTCGCTGGGACGAAATTGTCGTGCTTTCAATTTGCTTTTCGTGCCAGCGATTCCTGCGTCGATAGGACTCTGCTAGGCAATACATACCTTCCGGAGCGAGCGGTGATTGGGGCGCACGTTGCACCGCTTCGCTCAAACGATTGATGGCCTGCGAGTAGTAGTTGCCGGCCTGTTCCATCAAGGCAATGTGATCCTCGGCAATGGCGAGGTTTGCTTCCGTCTCTGCCAAATTGCTGCGAGATTCAAACTTCTTCCCTTGTTCAAAAAACAAGGTACCGAGCAGATACAGCGATTCGATCCACTCTTGCGAACTCGGTGTCAATTTGTCGTTGTCGAGATTTCCCCGCAAGATTTCTTCCGCCAATTCCGGGTTTTCTAATTCCACATAACATTCCGCCGCTTGATACCGTGCTTGATAGATTACCGGATCGTTCGGAAACAAAGTCCAGCAATTCGCGAAGGAATCTGCCGCCGCTTGATACTGACGCTGAGCCAATTGGCTTTGACCGATTCGCAAACGTGCTTGAGCCGCGAATTTCAGATCGTTGGAGGCCAAGTATTGCTGAAGGGCCAAGACCGCGCGGTGAAAATCTTGGGCTCGATAGAAATACTCACCTGCTTCATACAGGTTGTTCGTGTATTGATCGGATGCAAACCGGTTGACAGCCAGCGAATACAGCGAATGAGCATATTCGCTATACTTATTCTGTAACGCTTGCTTCACCTCTTCTCGATCACTGAAATTGACTTGTTCCAACTGGGTCTCCAATAGCTTGACCCACTTTTCCAAGGCATTAACTCGCAAGCGAGCGGCATTGCCCAACGGAATGGGCGGCGTGCGACTGGACGACGCCGCGTGGAACTCGTCCGCCAATTGTACGGCCGTAGCGCAATCGCCGACTTGGATGTAGCGACTTACCGCCGCCTCGATCATCTCGGTAATCGAATTTTGATTAAGCCACTCGGTTTCACCTTGATTGTTGGGTCGAACCGTTTCACGCAGCAGGGAACTAAACAGCCGAAACGCGCCGGTAAAGTCGTCGCCCTCCAATTGACACTGGGCCTCATGGAATCCTGCAGCAATCCCAATGGGATCGTCGAAATGATGTCGGCGTACGTAGGCGAAACTTTCTAGCGCAGCGGCCGTTTGCCCAGCTCCTTTCTGTGCCTTGCCTAACAGGAACATTGCACCACCACGGTCCCGCTCTTCGTCGACCAATAACTTCGCGTCTGAAATCGTCAACGCACGAACGGCATTCTCGTAAGCCTGCTGCACCTTCTGGGGATCCGAACGCAATCGTTGCTCGGCTTCCGCTTGCTTCAAATAATATCTGCCCAACGCCAGTTGAACGGGCAGTTTGGAACCGGCATCATTAGGCAGCGATTCCCAAATCTGAGTGGCCGCGTCAAGCTGATCATCGAGCAACAACATTTGAGCTTTTTGACCTAGGCAGCGGTAACGTTCGGCGGGCGTAAGGTCCGGCTCGGCCAATAACTGTTCCAAGTACTGCAGGCCCTTGTCCTTTGGCAACTTGGTATCTTGCAGATACGCCTCACCCAACCAAGCCAGAATTTCCCGGCGATGCTGTGGATTTGAAACCAAAGCACTTTCCAACGGTCCGCGGGCCAACGATGCTTGCTGGGCCAGAACCAGGCTCCGGCCATTCCAATAGTCCACCGCAGGTTGATATTCGGGAGGCACGCCCTGCAAACTGGCCTCTTCAAAATACCGAGCCGCGACCATGTACAGTCCCGCCCGACGATCCGGACGACGCTCCTGTTCGCACTCCAAACGAACCAGAGTATAGCCGAGCAAATACGCGAGCATTCCGCGGTGCTTATCCGGAAAATCTTTGGACTGGGCGAGCTTTTCCGCCGCGCTCCGCGCCTGTTCAAATTCTTCTCGCTCGATGTGGGCCAGTGATTGGGCAATCAACTCGTCCGGCGAAACTTGTTTTTCGCCAGCCGAGAAATACGCGATTCCACCACAAATTCCGCCCAGGACCAACAAGCCAATCGCCAACACCAACGGCCGTCCAAATAGGACGCGAGTCAATCGCCCCACGAAACCAGGCTTGCTAGGTGTGTTGGCCGATGCCATGGCGAATGTCTCGTCCTCGGTTAGTTGCTGGTGGTCGATCCTCAAGGAGTTCGCTTGGAGATCATGCCACTTGAAGCTCGTCCAGCGGCCAGGTAGGTTCTTCCTCCGACCGATTGTGAGAATTTCTTGAGCAAATCCACTTGGCTTTTACTGAAAATTAATAGGACGAGTCAATCCGAATCCTGTTCGAGAGGACCATGACCTTCGCCCTGATGCAAGAGAATCCACCAAATTAGTGCAAAATCTGCTAGCATACTCGCGCGGAGTCTCTCATGTCTGACAGGATTCATAACCGAAGTCGCGAGCGTGAAGCATTATGAAACCAGACCAATCCTCAAGCTACCGGACGCCGCTCGTTTGGATGTGGCCTTTGTTATTAGTGTTTTGGTCGAGCCTGATCGTAGACGCTTGGTTGTTGGCGCCGGACACCATAAACTCGAGTGGGACTGTTGAGTTGCTGCATGTGGGCGTAGAAACGGGCGGTGTTGCCTTCTTGGTTGTGTTGATGGTGTGGACGGTTTGCTCTCCTCAGCCAGTGCGCCATCGGATTGCATTTTTGATTTGCTTGTCGATTGCATCATCGATTGTGTGGCTACTAGCCTCGGCGGCCCCCGGTGACGGACTTAACTTCACGCTCGCTACATTGTCACGGCTCTTCTTACTTCGCGTTCTTGCCGAGTCGTTAGATTTATCAACTCCAGAACTTGGATTGATGGTCACAACGGCGATCTTGATCTTCGGAGCTCTCAATCGTCAACTGTCACAGGTTCGGTTGCACCGTCAACCGTTGCCTGCACGTTCCAAGACGTCGGACTATTTTCGGCTCCTGCAAATCGCGTATCGTTTGCAGAATGAAACACCCCCTGGATTGAGAGCAAGTGAAATGCGTTGGGGCGCTGTCGGACTGGTTCTGTGGGTCGGACTATTTCTGTGGGTCTGGACCATACCAACTTGGATTGGTCTTGATAGACTGTTCGGTTGGTCTGCAGTACTAGGACTGCTTCTTTTTCTCATGGTCTGGTGTGCAAGCTTATTCCTCTGGCGTTGGTGGGCTGGACTTGTATTGGCATTCGGAACGATCCTGCTTGCGATTGTTCCATGGTCGGCCAGAATCGTACAATTCGCGCTGACGGGATTACCGGAATTCCAAACAACCAATGCCGTCAGTATCTTGATCTTTGTTGCTTCCGTCGTGTTTGCAAGTATCTTCTTTATGGGCTTGTACCACCAAACGCCTCGACGTTTGGATGGGAACACTACAACGGACTCACCAAGCGATCAAGTCTCGAACTCCACCAACAATTCACCGGTCATGCAATCGCCAATCGCCTCAGGCAATCGGTACAGTTGGATTTGGATCGGTGGAATTTGGGTACTCTGTTGCAGTTTGGCTTATTGGCTACCACGAAATATAGATGCTGTCGTTTTGCTTGAAGCAGAGCCAAAATCAATTCGGGTCGCTAATCTTTCGGCTCGCCTGATACAGCTTAATAATGGCAAACGGAACGTCGTTTTCCCTGTAGAGAGCGTCCTGATTGATCGATTCGCCCGAGGGATCTCTAACCAAGATGGCGTTCGACCGATCCTATGGCCCAACCGTTCGGAGAATTCCCGCCAAAGCCATGTTGTGGCAGTATCTCAATTGGACGAGCGAATTGATCAATGCCTGCCAATATTATCGCATTTGTCGAATGACAAAATTCCGATCCAAATTGTCATCGGAAACCCTGTTCGGGACTTGGATCGATTGATGGCTTTGTTGGAAACTGGGGTGGACGTCGAATGTAGCCTTGACGCGGGAGACCGGCCTTTACCAGTCACTCGATTATCAGTGCTGAACTTGAATGTTGTCTCGTTCAAATCAATCGACACGTGGGATAAGGAGACGTGGGATTTCATTTACGGCCAAAAAAACACTCGCCATACTATTCTGATTGATTGCCAATTGCCGAAGGAACTACCAGTAGTGCCTGGGTCAAGTTACGTCTTTATTCGTTGCAAATTTCCTCCTGAGTTGACTCGTAGTTTGTCACGTGGCGACCATTTCGCTAAGGCGGTCTATTTTCGCATCCCGGAATTGTTGCCCGGGCATCGATTTGATACCGTTGACTTGCTGAGATTTCTGGGAAATAACCTCGTGATCGATGCGATGCCTCCATTTGACACAATTACCGAGGGTTCCTCGACAGCGATCATTGTTCCTGATCGCCGTTGGGACTTCTCATCTTGGAAACCATCAATACGACCCTTGTTGCTTGACTACGACTTGGCAAAGGCCGCAACAAATTCAGGAATCAAATTTCCAGGTTTGCTGGAATTTGACGATAAAGGCCAAATCGTTGCGATGGAACTTGTACCTAGTCGCGACTGTCCGGCAGGCCGACAATGGACCGTTTTCCCGCACGTTGAATCGCTTCGCCTGCATTTGGATCACCGGATTGTGTTTGACAGTCGCAAGTCACCTAGTGAGGAGAATATTCCCGAGGAAATAGACTTCTATCCTGAGGCGTTCCCAAACCTATCGGCGATCACGTTGACAAAATCGACGGACGGGTTGACCGACGAATTGAAGACAATCACGAGAAAAGTCTTGTCCCTGCCCAACATCAAACAGGTCGAACTTCCGATTGTTGACGAATCACTTTGGGAAATGACGGTCGAATTGTCGCACGCAAATACTTTGATCATCGATTTTTCATCGCGACTCACTCAGCAACTTTTCAATTATGAACGCGAGAACATTCTTGATCGCATCAACGAATTGGACAAGTTGAAAAACTTGAAGAACGTTATCATTCACGATCCAAACCACGAAACTCTAAAGTTGTTTTGGCCAGGCGGTTTGGCTCAAATGGCGGGCAGCCCCAATACAAGCGAAGATTCGGCACGGGTACAATTGTCAAAGGCCTGGACCGAGCGAATCCAGGCCGTTGTGCCGCAAATCGAGGTTCAATGGGTGGATGGCATCCCCGATCAAGTAAAGGAAAACGATGAATTGGATGACTGAAGATTTCTTGCTCCATAACGAAGTCGCCAAACGATTGTACCGAACCGCAGTCGCCCAACCGATCGTCGACTACCACAGCCACTTGCCGCCCGACGTGATTGCCAACAATCAACCGTTTGCCAATCTGTACGAAGTTTGGTTAGCTGGGGATCACTACAAATGGCGCGCGATGCGAGCCGCTGGCGTTCCGGAGTCGCACTGCACGGGCTCGGCTTCGCCCTACGAAAAATTTTTGGCTTGGGCCAAAACCGTTCCGCAAACGCTTCGCAACCCACTCTATCATTGGACGCATCTCGAACTGTGGCGTTACTTTGGGATCCAACAAGCCTTGAACGAACAATCCGCCGCGGCGATCTGGGAACAAGCCAACGAACGGCTCCAGTCCCCTGACCTCCGCCCGCAATCCATTCTCAAAAATTTTGCCGTCCGCGTGCTCTGCACGACCGATGACCCGGCTGATGATCTACAATTCCATCGCCAATTGCGTTCGCAACCCGATCTGCCATTTCGCATGTACCCGACGTATCGACCCGATGTCGTGTTTGCGGTCCAACAAGGAGAACGCTGGCGGGCTTGGGTGCAACGCCTGTCACAAATTACCAACATCGATATCCGTGGCCTCTCAGATCTGATGGCTGCCCTCCACAATCGCCACGACGAGTTCCATCGTCTTGGTTGCCGCCTATCCGACCATGGCCTCCGTTATTGCTTTGCCGTCGATGGAACGGAAGCCGAAGCCGCACAGGTTGTCGAAAAACTGCTCCTCACCAAGGAGCCGGGCAGCGTAGGAAACGTCGATCCTACTGCCGCCGATCGCTTCGGTGGATTCCTCATGCGTCAGTTTGCAACTTGGGACTTCGAAAAAGGCTGGACGAAACAACTGCACTTGGGCGCGCGGCGCAATAACAACCAACGATTGCAGCAACAGGTCGGCGCTGACATCGGCTGCGATAGTATTGGCGATTGGCCACAAATCGATCGATTGTGCGATTATCTCAACGATCTGGATCGACGCGGAACATTGCCCAAAACCATCGTCTACAACCTGAACCCGGCGGACAACTATGCGGTCGCAACCGCCCTAGGCAATTTTCAAGATGGATCGATTGCTGGCAAATTGCAGTGGGGCAGCGGTTGGTGGTTCTTGGATCAAAAAGAAGGCATGACTTGGCAATTGAACGCGTTGAGCAATCTCGGACTCCTCTCGCGTTTCGTCGGCATGTTGACCGATTCACGATCCCTTTTATCGTTTCCGCGCCACGAGTACTTCCGCAGACTCTTGTGTCAACTGCTTGGTCACGACGTCGTCCAAGGCGAACTGCCCGACGACGACCAATTGCTCCTGCCCTTGGTCAAGGGAATCTGTTTCGAAAACGCGCGTGATCTCCTTGGATTGGCAATGCCTTAAATCAGTCCAAGGGAAAGGCGACCGGAAGCGAATTGCCGAAGCGCTTGAAGTCGTGGAATGACCACACGACTTTCTTCGCGGGACTCACCTCCAAGATCTGCGGTTGATCTGGTCCTGCATGGCAGTTGACGATCCAAGTATTGCCGTTGGGAAGGCGATCGACCATTGTGATCCAGCCCAGCTTCACGCCCGGGATATCATTTGACTTCAACTCCCAGACAATTTCTTTCTCCGGATTGACTTCGATCACTCGGTTGCCATCGCCCGTGCCAATCAAGGTATTCCCATTTTCCAAGCGAACGGCCGAATAAAGTTGACTTCCAACCGAGTACTCCCAAATCACTTTTCCATCAACTGCATATTCACGAACCAGTCGTTGGGACTCGTGAGCGACCAAGTAAGTTCCTTGGTCCGTGAGTCGCACCAATCGCGTATCCCGATGTGGATCCGCCTGTTCGACAGTTAGCGGAGTCGAACTGGCAATTGTCTTGTCTGGGTTGACGATCAAGATACGACTTGTCCCGCTTTCGGCAATCATCGTTTGTCCATTGGGCAAACGTCGGAACGCGTGAATTTCGACACGAGCTCCCGTGGCAGTCTTCCCAGCGTCGTACCGCCAAACCTCTTTTCCTTCGGCATCCAATTCGATCACTTCAAAAAAGTTCGTTTGCAGTAACCAACCGCCGTTAGGAAGTTTTTGCGCATCGTGAATATCACGAATAGGTACGTGCCACGACAACGAATTATCGGCCTCGACCACAGCCGCCAATTTCTTTTCGTAGTCCGCGGCAAAGAACTTTCGACCGGTTCCCGTTTGTTGAGCCGCAGCGATCCCTGCGCCGCACCACATCAAAAAGCAAATGCTCCATAGGGTTATTTGGACAAAGTGCCGCTGGGTGTACTTCATTCGCATGGTCAATTTTCACTTTCTTAATTCTATGGTCTCTGGAAGAGGCTTGAGCTTACTTCCTCAGTATTTTGACACCGTTCACGAAAAATCGAGGTGGTGGGATTCGCACGGCGTTTCGACGCGAATCGCAAGCGAGTGTGTAACCCGAAGGATATCTCAAATCCAGTCGGCTGCTCATGCGGCTTGCTACACGCACCTACTTCCCATCAACAGGTACCGATTTTTCCAACAACACAAAATCCAAGCCCACCATATGTTGCTTCACCGCCTGAGGGTTCGCGCCAACAATCTCGAGGGTCAACTTGTGTTTCCCAGCGGTCAGAGCCTGTGTGCCCAGCGACAACATGCCCGTATTCACCACTTGGTTGGGATGGAAACAATCGATGGGATCACCAACCTTCTGACCATCCCAGTACATTTGGACAATGCTGTAATCAATCGCTTTCGTCAACGAAACCAAGACCTCGTAGGTTGCCGCGTCCGCCACGTCGATTTCGACACTCAGGCGATCGCCTGGTTTGCCACCCGTCCACCACAAGTGATCGTGGCCGCTCCAACGATCCGCGTTGAAGCCTCGCATGTCTTGGCTAGTTGCATTGCCACTGGTTTTCTCAACCAGCTTCAATTTCTCGCCTTCAAAGGCGTTGGGGACTTTTCCGGTGGCGTCGATCGGCGACTTGCGACCGCGGATCTCCACTTGATTGGGGCTCCCCAAATAAGCGACCAAGTCCGCAAAATCATCGACACTCAAGTTGTCGATCAAGCCAGCCGGCATCAACGACAACTCCGACAATTGCCGTTCCTCGATATCGTCTTTCGCGACGACAACCGTGTCGTTGATGGTTCGTAAGGTGACGGCACTATCGGTTTCCTGAGTGATCAAACCCGAGACAACGCGTCCATCCACCAATTGCAGCAATGTCATTTGATAGTCTTTCCCGACCACGGCGCTTGGTGCCAAAATATTCTCCAGCACGTACTCCAAATTGGCGCGGTTTGATCCGGTCAAGTCTGGCCCAACTTTCTCACCTGCTCCGAATAATTGATGACACGAAGCACAAACCTTTTGATAAACGGCGCGACCATGACTCTTGTCGGCTTCCTGCAATAGCCCTGGTTTCAGTAGTTCCTTGTATCGAGCAATTGCTTGGAGTTCATTCTCGGAGGAGCGGCCGATCATGCCCCACGTCGCCTCCAAGCGTTTGACCAATTCGGCATCACCCAACGCTTGGATCTGCCGAACATGGTAGGCATGCAAGTCGGTGGTCGGAATAGACTTCGCTTCGATTGCATCCAATAACGGACGCACAAACGAGGCTCGCGAAACCAAAGTCGCAATCGCATCGCCCTTCACGCCCGTGGAAAACGAGCCATAGCGATTCAACAGCTGTGTTGCGGTTTCGGGGTCCGGATACGCAGCCAAGCCACGAACTGCCGGACCCTGCAATTCCGGTTCGCCCAACGCGGCATAAAGTGCTTCGGCCGCTTCGGCATCGCGACCTGCCAACAGGACTTCCAAAGCCAATTGGCGACTTGCCATCGGGGCTTCCGCATCGGCTAACGTTTCTCGTAAACTCGGGAAGACACGTTGATCTCCAAACAGGACACCCAACTTGATGGCTGCCTGCCGAACGGTTTCGGATTCGACTGCTGTGAAGACAGGATAGGCTTGTTCCCACGCGGTGGGCATGGCCACGTTGACGCGACCCTCCAGTGATTTCTGAATCTGGCTCAGGACCAAAGCTTGACCTTCCACGTCAAACTTCGTCGCGTTTGTGATCAAGGTATTGAGCGATTCCGGTTCGGCGGCGGCGCGACGGATAATATACTCTCGCAAGACCGGAATCTTGCTGCTGGTAGCCAGCCCAATGGCACGATCAGGATTGATCGCAACCAATGGTTCAATCGCGTACCAAATCATCAATGGCAAGTTGTGATCCTGGGCATCTGCTTCGTGACTCAGCAAGCCTTCCAAAATTTCCCATCGATCGTGGGCATCCAAGCGCTGCAGAGCCGAAACCACGTACAATCGGACCATGGGATCGCCACTGGGTCGGTGGGCCAACTCCTTGAGCTTGCCCAACATCGCAGGTTCCAACTGCGACTGTTCGCAGGCCAACTGGATACTCCAGCCCTGTACATACGCGGAACCATGCCCCGCCAATTTCAAGAGATCGTCATTCGTCAAGAGTTTCAGCGCGTGCCCTAACCACATGCCGCGTAAGACTCGGGTGTCGTCCTCGGAGGCCAACAACTTGTCAATGGTCGCGCGGACTTTTGGCTTATCGATACGACCCGTCGCCGCACGTTCTTGCAGCAAACGCCGCGACATCCTCACGTACCATTCATTCTGACTCCAAGCCATTTCGGCCAATTCCGCGTCACTCTCGGCACGCAAGTTGACCGACGATCGCTGCGGGGTTCCATAGCTAATGTTATAGACTCGGCCATTGGTCCGATCCCAAATCTCAGGGTTCGTGCGGTGGCAGGCATTGCGATCGTACCAATCGATCAAATAGACCGTGCCGTCATGAGCGGCTCGGAGGTTGATACCGCGGAACCAGCGATCGTTCGACAAGAGCAAATCGTCCGAGTGTTTCCCAACGTATCCACTGCCGTTTCGAACCAAACGGTCCGCATTGACGCGATTGCCGTGGATGTTGTTGAAAAAGATTGTATTGCGGTATCGTTCCGGCCAATTGTCGCCCAAATAGATCATCGCCCCGCAGTGAGCGTGGCCACCACCGGCATCGGAAGTATCGTCTTTGAGTGGCGGTTCGTTACCCCACCACGCATGATCTTGAATCGCGCCCGCGTAGTGAGCGTGATCGGCGATCGTTTTGATGTCGTCGTACGTGTGTGGATTAAAATGATTCCCAGCTTGGCGTATGTATCGGCCGCCTTGAATCACGTGGTACAGATGTGGAATCACGCAGGCAGTAATGAATGCTTGACCGTGATCGTTGAAGTCCACGCCCCAAGGATTCGACGTGCCTTCCGCAAAGATCTCAAACTCATGACGAGTGGGATGATATCGCCAAACCGCGGCGTTCATCGGAGTCCGTTCGCCATTTGGCGTTCCCGGTTTGCCGACGCGACTGTGCGTGAACACCCCATGACAGCCATACAACCAACCATCTGGCCCCCAGTTGAACGTGTTTAATGTTTCGTGAGTGTCTTGGTAACCAAAACCATCTAGCAGGACGACGGGTTCGCCATCCGGCACGTCGTCGGCATTGGCATCGGGAATAAACATGAGATAGGGTGCTGCTCCGACCCAAACGCCGCCAAAGCCGACCTCCAGCCCGGAGACCAAGTTAAGGCCTTCGGTAAACTGCGTGCGTTTGTCGAATTTTCCGTCTTGATCGGTATCTTCCAAGATGATGATTCGATCGAGGCCTTGCGCTTCTTTGGCTCGAATGGGATAGGTGTACGCTTCGGCCACCCACAAACGCCCGCGATCATCAAAAGTCATGGCGACCGGTTGATGAACATCCGGTTCGGCCGCTGCCAACTGGACTTGGAAGCCTTGGGGCACTGTCATGATCGCTGCGGCTTCCGCCCCCGACAAGTCTTCGGTCAAACCGCGACGGGGCTTGGGCTGTGATATCTGATATTCCTGTTCGCTGGCGGGTGTCGCCGTCTGCGTCATCACGTGACAGCCCAACATCCCACCCGTCACGATATCCAGCTGGCCATTGCCATCGATGTCGTTGACCACGATCTGCCGACCGATACCCGCCGTATCATCCGCCAAGAAGGGAATCCACTTCACCCCTTCGGCCGTCCGAGTCAATTTGAACCAATACACAACAGCCCCCGCATCCCAACCTGGACTTTGGCGATGGTGCGACCAATAGGTCTTGCCGGTGACAATGTCTTTCAAGCCATCACCGTCCATGTCGTGTAATGCCACCGAGTGCAATTCCGAGAAATAAATCCCAAAATCATTCTGCGATGGGACATTACCCATGATCACTTGTTGTTTGAACTGTGGTTGTCCATCGACCGGTTCCAGTTGTTGCCACCAGACCAAGCCGTATTCGTGCGCATGCAAACTGGTGATCACATCGTTGCGTCCGTCGCCGTCGACATCGTAAGCGTACATCTCAGCGCCACCGGGCCCGGCGAACAAGAAAGGCACAAACGGCCAGCGTTGTCCGGCCTCGATTCGCTCGGGTTGTTCGAACCAGCCGTCTTTCGTAATCAAATCGTTTCGACCATCGCCGTTGATATCGCCCACCCCCAAACCATGACCAAACGTTTTGGTGGCAACCGATTCGGAAATGGGAACAAACTCCCAGGCGTCAAAACTATTGGGCTTGGGTTTGGCATAACCGTACATGCCATCCCGAGTAAAAACTAATTCCGACAAACCATCACCCGTGAGGTCAATGAACTGGGGAGATTCGTTCGAAACCCAATCCATAACCTGATGCTTTTTCCAATGTTCGCTCGCGTCGGCTCCTGGGTTCTCGTAGACAAACGCGGGAGTGCCGGGAAACCCCACTGTCAATACGTCTTGCCAACCATCACCATTAAAATCCTGAGTCCATGCGAAGAAATGATTCGCGTACCCGTTCATGGGCTGCGGAACAACGGGAAAGATCTCTTTCGCCGTTTTAAAATCCGGTCCAGCAAACCAGTACGGGCCATAGACGACATCTTGAACCTTATCATTATTCAAATCACCAACAGCGGTTCCTTCGCTAAAATAAATCTGCGTCAGTGCTTGCCGCGAGAACGTTCGCACGATGGCCTGCGCGGACTCTTCCTTGCCATCGACGGGACTACTGCTCTGCTCGTCAGCCCATCCGGCCATACTCATACCGAAAGACAAACTGGCCAAAGACAAACTGGCCAAAGACAAACTGGTCAACGTCGTACCTGACAGCGCAACACGCCACGCTGCTTGGCGGCGCCGCGATGGCTTGGCGTAACAAGATGACACAAAAAAAGACAAAGAAAACGACCGAAACAGAGACGCGAGACGCAGCATGGGAGTTCCTCGGGTTGAGTACTTCAAGTGGCCTAATCAACAAGGCCGATGGGAGGGAGAAAAGAGCGAAGACGAAGTCACTCCATGCCTTCGCACTTTCCGACACGTTTGTCCTGCACCGCCCAAACGTGAGTTGTTAGAATAGCACAACGCTCGCCCGCTGAGAACTTACCAACCGACATTTGGAGAATTGGATGCTTCCGACACCCGAGTTCGAACCGTTGTTTGGTTTCCGAAAGCAACCAGCCTCGGTCATGCAACAGATCGCGCGAGAACACTACGAAGAAATGAAAGGTCGGCGCACCGTGCGTGAGTTCTCTTCCGAACCTGTGCCGGATTCCGTGATCGAAGATTGTTTGCGGGCGGCAGGGACGGCACCCAGTGGAGCCAACTTGCAACCGTGGCATTTTGCCGTGGTTCGCAGTCCCGAGATCAAGTATCAAATCCGCGTCGCGGCCGAAGTGGAAGAACGCGAATTCTACGAACATCGGGCCGCGCCCGAATGGCTGGAGGCCCTGGCACCTTTAGGGACCGATGCGAACAAACCCTTCTTGGAAACCGCCCCCTGCCTGATCGTCATTTTCGCCAAGGCGTACGAATTGTTACCAGACGGCCGAAAAGTAAAAAACTATTACGTGAGCGAATCCGTTGGCATCGCAACCGGCTTCTTGATTCAGGCGCTTCATCATGCAGGGCTGGCGACTTTGACGCACACCCCCAGTCCCATGTCGTTTCTCAACGAAATCTTAAAGCGTCCCTCGAACGAACGTCCCTCGATCTTGCTGGTTGTTGGTTTCCCGGCCGACTCGGCGAAAGTCCCCAAGATCACCAAAAAAACGCTCCAGCAAATCACGTCGTTTCATTAAGCCGTCCACGACGCGGTCGTCTGGGAAATCGCGGCTGTAAATAATACAAGCACGTGCGCCGGCCCCGTGAAATGTCCCGCGACCTTCATTCCGAAATCTACATACAGGCCCGGCCCTGTAGCAAGCGGCTTTGGTTTCCCTTACGCTGAAAGGACTTCGGGGCGTTCCGAATCGACCAAACACAAATCACATCGAAAAGGCAACCACGATGATCGATAATCGCTACACTTTGAGCACTTTTTTGGAGAAGTCGGCTGACCGAGATCTGAACCAAGGCCTGTTCGAATTGGAGTCCGATCGTATGTTGGACATCAACTTGAATGGTTCCGTTTGGATCAAGATGGGCGCCATGGTGGCGTACACGGGTGACGTCAAGTTCGAACGAGAAGGAATCCTAGAACAGGGCCTAGGCAATTTGCTCAAGAAGGCGGTCTCGGGCGAGGGCACACGCTTGACGCGAGCCACCGGTCGCGGCTCGGTATTCTGCGCCGATTTGGGAAAGAAAATCACGATCCTGTAATTGAATAACGAAGCCATCTTCGTCAACGGCAACGATCTGTTGGCCTTCGAGATGTCGCTGCAATACGAAATCAAGTTGATGAAAAAGGTGGCCGCGATGTTGGCTGGCGGTTTGTTCAATGTTCGCTTGCAAGGAACCGGCATGGTTGCCATCACCACGCACTACGACCCGATGACGCTGCCGGTGACGCCTCAATCTCCCGTTGTCACCGACCCAAACGCGACGGTCATGTGGACCGGGAACGTCCAGCCCGAATTCAAGACGGACATTCAACTCAAGACGTTCTTTGGTCGCGGTTCTGGCGAGTCACTACAACTCAAGTTTACCGGCCAGGGATTTGTTGTGGTTCAACCGTTTGAAGAGACCTACGGACAAGTGTCGGGCTAGTGCAAGGCCACACAAGACGATCGACGTGCCGTTTTGCTACGTTCGCCAGAGCGTGATTGCAGGTAGACTCCTTCATGTTGTGGCGAGCGAAGCTACACCAAGGCGCCACCGCCGATCCTATTGCGCTCGGGCGAGCGTAGCTACAGGTGAGCGTAGCTACAGACGTGTCAATCATCCTGATTCGGTGCGTCGATTCCGTATGCGTAAAGGATGTCCAAATCGATATGTTCAATTGCAGAAATGTGGGTCGCTTTCAAAATCAGATTGGGGGCGACTCCCGCTTCCAGAGCCTCCAACCAGCGCGGCAAGCACACACACCAGCGATCTCCGGGCTTTAAACCCGGGAATTGATACTGGGGCATGGGCGTCGACAAGTCATTCCCGGCTGCTTTTGAGAACTCCAAGAACTCCTCGGTTGTCTCGACACAAACCGTGTGCATTCCCGTGTCGTCGCCACAAGTATTGCACTTGCCGTCGCGAAAGAATCCGGTCAGCGGATCTCCGCTACATTCTTCCAAGTCCGTACCCAAAACATTCTTGGCCATGAGCGGTCTCCTCTTTGGTAACCGTTGATTGCGAGCAAAGTTAGCCGAACCGTCGCTGGTCGCACGACTTTGGAAATCGTGCCGTTCGCCCCCAAGAACCAAATCGCATCATCAGGTTCTTTAAACCCGGCTGTTGGACTTGGTGAGTTATTCGATTATGTCCGTCGATCGAGCTAAACCAAATTGCCGTAGCGATGCACGGTTTCGGAAATCGCTTGCTCGCGGACATACAGTTGTAACTCCAATCGACCATTGCTCAAGGGCAGGCCATACGCCACAAACGCTTTATTGATCGCCAACGGATCCAAGGTCGCGACGCCAATATCTCCCAATACCCGCACCGTGATGCCCATCAAGGCCCCGAGTCGCCGCTGCATCGCGTCCAGGCCCTCGACGACGACCTCACAACCCGTCCATTGGGACCAGTTATCCAACTCCAAAGAATCGCGATCCACACTGACTTGCAGTTTGGTCCCGGTGCGGACTGCTGCCAACGCAATTTGGGCCAAGGCCAATTTTATATTCTGGACCGGTAGTGTTCCCAAACGGACGACATGCAAGGGACGCGGACAATAGCGAAAGTGATTTGCTTCGCCATGAACGTGTGACGGATCGTGCTCTAGGGAAAATTCAGCCGTCCACCAATATTGGTAACTTCTGGCAGACGCCTCCAGGGCTTCTCGATCCGACTCTGGTTCGACCCAATCGCGGAGAACCGGCAGCAAAGCACCGAGGGCGCCCAACGGTTCCGCTTGGAACTGGGGCAACGAACCTTGAGTCCACTTGCCGAAACAAGCAACGTAGTTGGGGCCGCCGGCTTTTACTCCTGGTCCAACGCTCGAATTTTTCCAACCGCCAAATGGCTGTCGTTGCACGATGGCTCCGGTCGTCCCGCGATTGATATACGCATTGCCAACTTGGATCTTTTCCCGCCATAGTCGAATCTGGCTTGGCTCCAAGGAATGCAAACCTCCCGTCAAGCCAAAGTCGCTACGGTTGGCGATCTCGATGGCTTCCTCCAACGACTCCACGCAGATCAATCCCAAGACGGGACCAAAACATTCGGTGCGATGGTACCAAGAACCTGGCTTCACTCCCAAGCGAATTCCTGGTGTCCACGAGCAAGGGTTGCCATCGACCATCTTCGGTTCCAACAACCAAGTCTCGCCTTCCTCCAACGTCGTTAGCCCGCGCTGCAAATTTGGATCGGGAGTGCGAATGACGGGTGTGATCACCGCCGACGCATCATGCGAACTGCCCACGCGCAAGCTCCGAGCAGCGTCCACGAGTTGATGTCGGAATTTTTCACTTTCGTACACATAACGTTCGACCAACGCGATACTGGTCGCCGAACACTTTTGCCCCGCATGTCCAAACGCGCCGCGAATCAGATCCTTGATTGCCAAATCGACATCCGCGAAAGCGGTGATGATCAACGCGTTTTTGCCACTGGTTTCGGCATACAACGGTAGGTCAGGACGCCATCCCAAGAACATACTGGCGGTTTCGGAACTTCCAGTCAAAATCACGGCGGCCGTTCGCGGATCGGTGATCAATTGTTTTCCAGCGCTCTGTTCGTTCACCGGCAGGAACTGCAAAACATCCTTGGGCACTCCCGCGGCCCACATTTGCTGGGCCAAATGATAGGCTGTAAGCACCGACTCTGGTGAAGGCTTGAGAATCACACTGTTTCCCGCCATCAATGCCGCCAAACAGCCACCCGCGGGGATCGCAAACGGGAAGTTCCAAGGTGGAGTTACCACAACAACGCCCAATGGTTCCATCGTGGTCCCATCAAACCAACCCGATCGGTCGATCTGAGTCTCAAACGCAACCGACGACTCATGTGCTTCGATTTCTTCGCGCGAACGGCGCGGTTGCCACCATCGCGCATAATAGTTCGCAAAGTCGATGGCTTCCGAGACCTCCACATCGCCTTCATTCAACGCTTTGCCGCAGTCCACCATCATCGCGCCCAAACTCTCCGCGCGATGTTTGTCGAAGGAGGCACCCACGTTGGCAATGATCCGCGCTCGCTCGAGCACGGGCACGCGGCGCCAACGTTCCCCAGCGGCGACGGCCACTTGCAGCGCTTGCTCGACTTCTTCTGGCCCAGCTTCCACAAAGCGATAAATCTCGCGACTGTGGCATGAGGGATCTCGACCGATGCCGGTCGGTTCACCTTCGCAAACACGTCCACCAATCTCGAGCGGGATGACGGGAATTTTTCGTTGCGTCCAATCACGGACGATGGCCGTTGCCCAACTTCGATTCCGCGCCAGGGAGAAGTCCGAATCGGCATGGTTTTCAAACGGAGCGACCAAAGGACGAACTTGATACTGCGAAATGTTCCGATCTTGCGTTCGATTGCTAGTAGCAGCAAACGCTTCGCGGTCCTCACGAGTAATCAAAACATTCCCAACTTCCGATGGCGAACAAACTCCCGCCAACTCACACGCGGCGAGAAATGCATCTCGTTGTTGGTTCCATTGGGGCGTACCTTCTTGCAAAGCGAACAAAGCACCCAAGAAACTACCAGGGGCGGTGTTCTCATCCAATCGTCGCACCAAGTAAGCCACGGCCGCTTCAAATTCTTTCTCGCCAACGGCCGGCGTATAGACAACCAATCCCCCCGTCCGCTGGCGAACTTCGATCGCTTGAGCGTTGGCCATGCCTTCCAGCATCTCGAATTCAACTCGATCCTGCACTCCCCGCTGTTGCCGCAACAACATCGCGTAGGCAATTTCAAACAAGTTGTGACTGGCAACTCCCAACCGCACGGCTGCAGCGTGTTCCGGACGCATCGCAAACTCCAACATTCGCTTGTAATTGGCGTCGACTTGGAGCTTGGACGTGTAGGGCGCTTGTGGCCAACCGCGAAGCGAGGCTTCGACTTGTTCCATCGCCAGGTTGGCACCTTTGACCAATCGAATCTTGATCCCGGCGCCACCGCGTCCCATTCGATCGCGCGACCAGCGGGTCAAGAATTGCTGCATCTGGTGCGAGTCGGGGAGGTAAGCTTGGAGTACGATACCGGCCTCCAAGCCCATGAATTCGGGTTCGTCCAAAACTTGGCAAAACACATCGACCGTCAATTGCAGATCGCGGTACTCTTCCATGTCCAAGTTGACAAACTTTGCCTTTCCACGTCCGTGTTTGATCGCTGCTCGGTAAAGTGTGCGCAAACGTGGCTTGATCAATTCGAGTGTTTGGTCATAGCCGGTCAGGCTTATCTGACTAACGATCGAGGAGAGTTTGACCGAAACGTATTCGATGTCGGCCGAGGCCAAACGATTTTGATAAGATTGAAAGCGACGTTCCGCCTCATGATCCCCCAAGACGGCTTCGCCCAATTGGTTGAAGTTGATGCGCCATTGCTTTTGGTTCCGCTGGGCAACGTAGTCTTGGAACTTTTTCGGGTCCTCAGAGACAATCACGTGCGCGGATTCGCGACGCACCTGTTGGCTAATCTGGGGCATGACCAAGTGCGGAACCACTTTGCCGGCTTGATTGCCGACCCATAGCAATAGACGCTGAAAGCTACTGAGATATTTGGGCAGGCCGTACCTCCGAATGATCGAGTCCAAGCGGGCGGCTGCTTGGCGCGGGTCCGCAATTTTCAAGACTTGGTCCGTCATCACAATCGTGAATTTCTTGCCGGGTTCGTCCTGCATCATCCGGGCCATCTGAGCAGTCCGAGCTTGCTCGGCCTTCGTTTCATGCTGCCGTGAAGCTTGGAGCAATTCGGCGGCCGTGGCGATCGCCCGTTGGGGCAGATCCCCGGAAGACTGGAGGACAGGGTCCGCTGACGGCGTCGATTGGTTCATAGGCCAAGTGGTTTTCGTAAAACGAGAAGCCGAATTGCCGGGAACCCGGCGTCGAGGTCGCTAGTGTCTACGATCCGCCGATGTTTCTCTTGAAAATAAGCCCTGCGGTTGACGTCTTCTTTCTTCCAGGCTGGAACAACCTACCGCAAGATGTTCCACGCGTGAAACACCCAGTTTTGCAGGAGCCTTTGCACCAACCCCGCCTCCGCCGTTGACCACCGTTAACCAGTTAGCACAGCGTGCAAGCAACCTGGCATCCCCCCGCCTCCGCCGTTAACCGGTTAGCACAGCGTGCAAGCAGCCTGGCAAAAACCTCGCCTTCGCCGTTAACCGGTTAGCACAGCGTGGTTGGGCGGGAATCCGACCAACCACGCGCCGCTAAGCGTTCCAAATCCGCAAGCAAAAACAAAACCAACCGCCAAGCACAGACCCCCACATCCCCAGCCCTTCTCCCCCACAGAGGGGAGAAGGGAGACCATAAGGCGCAGGTTGACCAAGAAAGTAGACGGGAGACCATGAGGCGCAGGTTGACCAAGAAAATGGGCTCACCAAGCTCCCCAAACCTGCCCTGCCAATTCGCCGAGCTGCGTCGTTCGATTCACAGAGCCGAGCGAAGCAATTGACGTTGAGCCAGAGTCGGTGTGTTGCTAAAGTCCACCTCCCGCAGAGATCAACCAACGACGGAAGTCTTGTGAAGTGATTCACCAGCGATGATCCGGGAGAATGTCGAGCAGATGATCCTATGTTGAAGAACTGGCCAGTACGATACCAAATTCGCTTTGGAGCCGGGTTGCTGCTATTGGTGATCGTAGGGCTGTGTTTGGCCAGTGTGCAAGGGGTTTACAAGTTTCGCAATCTCACCAAAAGCATCCGTCAACGAGCCCTCGAATTACCACTAGCCGCCAATTTGGCACAGGCCGTCAGTGACCTGCGTCGAATCAACGCGCAGGCTTCTACATTGGACTCGGACCCGGTAACGCTTGGTTCATCGATGTTTCTTGAAGAACCGGACAGTCCACTCGCTTTGCGTGTGGCGTTTAGCACACAAAAATTCAAGGTGCGCGCTGCTTTCCTGGCCTATCAAGAACAGTTGGAACTGGAGCCCACCGCCGACGACCGACTCGCCTACACTTCGAGTGAAGAAATGGCGGTTGCCAAAATTCATCGTGCCTTGGATCGAATCGATCGCAACACCGACAATCGCAATTGGATCTTTCATACGCAGGATTCCGCTTTGGTTCTGGAAACGGACCTGGAGGAATTGCAACAAGAGGTTCAACGCTTGCCTGGTCTCTTGAAGCAACGAATGGACGAATTCGCCACCGTAGTGCGCTCCGAATACAACGCATGGTACGCGTGGACCTTTGGCATGACAGCGGTCGCCCTTTTGTCCTTGGGCTTGTTGTTCTTGATCGCGAAACGCAGCATCTTCCAACCGCTGGAGACCTTGATTCGTGGCTCGCGCCGAGTCGCAAAGGGCGAATACGATTTCCGCATCAAATTAAACGTCGAAGGCGAAGTCGCCGAACTGGCGGCGGCCTTGAACGACATGACGGAAAATTTCCAATCCATCAAAAACGACCTGGACGAGAAAGTCCGCCAACGAACCAAAGAGGTGATCCGCAGCGAACAATTGGCCAGCGTCGGATTCATGGCGGCTGGATTGGCTCATGAAATCAACAATCCCTTGGCCGCCATCGCTTGGAGCGCGGAAGCGTTGGAAAGCCGAGTCCAAGAGTTGCTGGACGACTTGACGGACGACGCCGCACGAGAATCCCACGAGAAAGAAATCGGGACCATCCTCAAGTACCTGCGGCGAATCCAGGACGAAGCCTTTCGCTGCAAAGGAATCACATCGGGGCTGTTGGATTATTCGCGATTGGACGACAAGGAGAAGCAGCCCACGGAAATGGTCCAATTGATTCGGTCCGTGATCGACATGGTGACGCCAGCAAAAAAATACTTAGGACGCAAAATTCACTTTGGTGCCAAACCGCCCGTCTATGGAATGGTCAACGCCCAAGAGCTGAAACAAGTGACCCTCAATCTGATCACCAATGCCTTGGAGTCGATCGAGCAGTTTGGAAATGTGTGGGTCGATCTGGAGCAAAAAAATGGTCACGTCATCATTCGAGTTCGTGACGACGGCTGTGGCATGACGGAAGAAGTTCAAACACACTTGTTCGAACCGTTCTTTACGCGGCGAGCCGATGGTTCTGGTACCGGCCTTGGGTTAGCAATCACCTATCGGATCATTGAAGAACATCAAGGAACCATTCAAGCGGTCAGTGCGGGTCCAGGCAAGGGCTCGACGTTTACAATTTCTCTTCCAACGGTGAAACATGAAGAAAAACGCCAATCCTTCGCCGCTTGAGTCGCTCCACGTGTTGTGCGTGGACGACGAGCAACAGTTGCGAGAGTTTATGGAAGACCAACTGCCCCGCTATGGTCATCGGGTCACGACGTTCGCGGACGGAGCCAGTGCGTTGGCGTCGTTAGCCACCCAGTCGTTCGATTGTGCGCTGGTGGATCTCAATATGCCGGGCATGAACGGCTTGGAACTGATTGGTCGCCTGCGCGAACAAGCCCCCGACATTCAAACCATTCTCTTGACCGGGAATGCGGACTTGAACGTGGCGGTCCAATCCATGCGATTGGGCGCGTTCGATTTTTTAGAGAAACCATGCAAGCTGCGTGAATTAGAAACGGCCTTGCTTCGGGTCGCCGACAAGTTGGCGTTGGTCCGCCAGTGTCGAAAGCTGGAACGACAAGTGGAGTCTCAATCGTCTCGCAAGTCGGGTGTGTTGATCGGCAGCCATCCGACGATGCTGGAGTTGCAACGCATCATCCAGCGTGTCGCCCCGACGAATTCAACGGTGCTGGTCTTGGGTGAAACAGGAACCGGCAAGGAACTAGTCGCCCGCGCGATGCACCAACAGAGCTCGCGTGCAAGTCAAGCCTTTGTGGCCGTCAATTGTGGTGCACTGCCTGAGAACTTGATCGAAAGTGAACTGTTCGGTCATCTGAAGGGAGCGTTTACCGGTGCCGACGTGGATCGTTTGGGATTATTCGAAGTTGCCAACGGCGGGACACTCTTCTTGGATGAAATTGGCGAGTTGCCCAAAGCCATGCAAGCAAAACTGCTCCGCGTGTTGGAATCGGGCGAGATCCGCCGCGTGGGCGAAGGGCTGACCAGAAAAGTCGACTGTCGAATTGTCTGTGCCACGCACCGCAACTTGCCCCACATGGTTCAAGATGGCGAATTTCGCGAAGACCTGATGTATCGCATCAACACCTTCCAGATTCACATCCCTAGCTTGCGGCAACGACGATCCGATATTCCGGCTTTGGCAGAATCGTTGTTACTCCGGGTTCGACCTTCCGCCGCTGGCCAAAGCCCTCACTTTTCCGACCAAGTTCGAGCGCTGTTGCAGGAACACGCTTGGCCAGGAAATGTTCGCGAATTGGCCAACGTCATCGAACACGCTTCGGTGATGTGCGATCGTTTGCCCATCGAGGTCGAACATTTGCCCAGCCAATTCGGACAAACTCGGCTGACAATCGCCGCAACACCAACGCATCAACCTGAGATTATCTCGCTGCGTGAAATGGAACAACGCATGATCGAAGCCGCGCTGGACCGACATCAGGGCAACAAAACCGCTGCGGCTCAAGAGCTGGGGGTCAGCATCAAAACGCTCTACAACAAGCTCAATTCCACATCGGATCGCTCCGCCGCGTAGCATTTGGCTGCCGCATCAGCGAGTCACGGCACTAGTCTTAAAGCCCAAAGGGCTGGCACAACCTCTGCCAATGGTGCAAGCCACCGGTTGGAGCGACCACAAACTGACGAAGTCTTAAGCCCGAAGGGCTGGGACAACCTCTGCCAATGGTGCAAACCACCGGTTGAGGCGACCACAAACTGACGAAGTCCTAAACCCCGATGGGCTGGCACAACCTCTGCCGGTGGCGCGAGCCACCGGTTGGAGGCGACCACAAACGGACAAAGTCTTAAAGCCCAAAGGGCTGGCACAACCTCTGCCACTGGTGCAAACCACCGGTTGGAGGCAACCACAAACTGACAAAGTCTTAAAGCCCAAAGGGCTGGCATAACCTCTGCCAATCGTGCAAGCCACCGGTTGGGGCGAACACAAACTGACGAAGTCTTAAGGCCCGAAGGGCCGGCACAACCTCTGCCGGTGGCGCGAGCCACCGGTTGGCGGCAACCATAAGGTTCCGAAGGCCTGGAGGGCCGATACAATTTGCCCTCCATCCGACGGCTGATTCACGGACCTTGCCAATGCAATCACAGTGAAATGTCACTTTGTGTTCTTGTGTTCCAGCAACCACTTGTACAGCTCTTCGTTGTCGTAGGTTTCCGTCCATGAATCGTGTCCCACGCCCGGATAGACAGTGAACTTCACGTTTCCATTGGCTCGCTTCAAACCTTCGACCATGCTCTCGGACCGAGCCAACGGGACGACATTGTCTTGATCCCCATGGAAGGCCCAAGTTGGTACATGGGAATACAACCGAGTTGTGAACGGTTCGCCGCCACCACAAATCGGAGCAATCGCCGCAAATCGGTTGGGTTGATAGGCGGCCAGACCCCACGTTCCGAACCCGCCCATGCTCAGGCCCGTGACATAGATTCGCTTTTTGTCGACTTTGTAATTGGCTTCGATTTCATCCAACAGCGCCGCCAACTCAAAGGCTTCCCACCAACGACCACCCGGACACTGAGGCGATACGACGATAAACGGAAAGTCTTTTCCGGCATCAATTAGTTTCGGCGGACCATGTTTCTTGACCAGGTCCAGGTCGCTGCCCCGTTCCCCGGCCCCGTGCAAAAACAATAACACCGGCCAGGATTCTTGTTCGTCATAACCCTTCGGGAGCGAAAACAGGTACTTCAGTTTCACCGTGGTCGCGCGATCGAGCTCCTTCGCCTGTTGGCCGGTTTCCTGCGCCACGGCAGAACTCGTCCATCCGAATCCACATCCCCAAGCAATCAAACCGATCGTTGCCAAACTTCGCCAAATTCCCATGGTTCACCTTCTAATTGTAAAATAGCCTATTCCAAAAAAACTCGATCGGCGCCCGCACGCTCCCCATACTTGACTTGGTGGGATGCTCGACCAACCGGCCCGTTGCGAATTGTAACCAAAATGCTGGCAAACGTTGGGCTCCGAACCGGGGCCAAAGTCCTATTTCTTGCAAATCATTTTTTCCTCTTGGAGCTCGACGCCATTTCTTGAATAATGGCGGTCGAGTTGGTTTTCAGGGTGGTCGGCTGACGCACACCGGGAATTTGCCGACAAAGGCACCATACCGCTAAGTTAACGTGTTTCGCGAGCGCTGGCGCACCAGCTCAGCCAAAGCGGATGACTTGACAGCGTTGGACGAAAGCACCGTTTTCGCAGGGATTGCGTAGGTCAAACATGATGTTTCATAGCTCCGCCCGCCGAATTATTTTGCTTCTGGGCTGTTTCAGCATCGGATTAGGTAATGTTGTGGACTCCCCCACCACGTTGTTCGGGCAGGCCTTGCAGCCCAAGCCCGTCGCGACAACACCCGCACCCGATAAAGATCCGCTAAAGATCTTGTCCGACACGGCTCGGCGATTGGAGAACGAGCAGACCTTTGAATTCAAGTACAAACTTCGCGAGGGAGACGTTATTCGCTGGAACGTGGATCATGTGGCCGCCACGGAAACTCGAGCCCAAGCGGACCACGACAACACCAAGTCCCGCGCCCAATCGGTCGTGAAATGGCAGGTTACCAACGTCGACTCCTTGGGCAACGCGACCATCATGTTGACACTAGAAGCCGCGGATATGTGGCAACAAACTGATGAACACCCACCCGTCGAGTACAATTCTCGCAACCAACGCGGAGAGATTCCGGAAGTGTATCGGCAATTCGCCGAATGGATCGGTATCCCCATGGCAACTTACCAGATCAACTCCATTGGCCAAGTGATTGACCGACAAGAAGTCTACCGCAACGTCAAGTTTGGTGTCGGCGATGTCACCATGCCTTTGCCCGGCCGACCCGTGCGAATTGGCCAAGCCTGGCGCGTCCCTGGCAATATCATGGTTCGTCACAACGATGGGACCCAGCGCAAGATCGTGACACAAATCGAGTATCGGTTGCAGTCGGTCGACGACGGTGTCGCGACGGTGAGTTTCGACACGCAAGTCTTGACTCCGGTGGATGACCCACGGATCGAATCCCAATTGATGCAACAAATGAGTCAAGGCACGGTGCTGTTTGATCTCAATCGGGGACAAATGGTGGGCATGGATTTGGCTTGGAACCGACGGTGCTTGGGCTTCAAAGGCCCGGACAGTTCGGTCGCCTACAACGCCAAGTACATCATGCGTCAATTACAATCGTCCGCAGCCGGTGAAGACGACAAAGCAAAAGTCGTCAACAAAGACCATCTACAAATTGGCATTCGCATGGCCGAAGACGGACCGGTATTTCGTTGGTAGCCCAGTCGGTGGTTGCCACCTGCACGCGCTCTTTCCTTCGCCGAGTTCCGATTGGTTCCTTCGGATCCGTTTCACGTTTGAGGTCCAGCTTTGAAGAATGGTAACTCCAGCAGTGATGATTCCCTCGTGGAGATCAACCAGATTGCTGAGGAGCTAAAACTGCCGACTCGGCAAATTCGTGCAGTGATCGAATTGTTGAATGCCGGGAACACGATTCCGTTTATCGCTCGTTATCGCAAAGAAGCGACCGGTGGGTTGGACGAGATCGCCTTACGAGCGATTGAAGATGCTTTGGAGCGAATCCAGACGTTGGCTGCCCGCAAAGCAACGGTCCTCCAGTCGATTACCGAACAAGGACTTCTGACCGAAGCACTTCGGAAACAAATCGAGGCCTGTGCCGACCTTCGGACGCTCGAGGCCATTTACTTGCCGTTCAAGCCCAAGCGACGCACGCGGGCCACGATCGCGCGGGAACAAGGCCTGCAACCGCTCGCCGATCTGCTCGTAAAGCAAGAACGATTGTCGCGATCTAAAGCCAACACTTTACAAGCGTACGTGGACGAGAAACGTGGGGTTCCCGATCCGGAAACGGCCCTCCGGGGAGCGTTGGATATTGTCGCCGAGCAATGGTCCGAGAACGCGGGGCTCCGTGCGCAAATGTTCGAACAAGCCCAATCGTACGGCTATGTCGCATCCAAACTCAAACGCGGCAAAACCGACGAACAGAACAAGTTCGAACTGTATCTCGATCATCAAGAACCGGTTCGCAAGATTCCCTCCCATCGGCTATTGGCCATGTTGCGCGGCGAGGCGGAAGATCTTCTCCGCGTGAGCTTGGACTTGGATACGTCGCATGTCGTTTCAAGTTTCAAGCGAACGCTCGTGCATAACCGCCAATTCGAGTTCCACGCCGAACTGAATGCAACGGTCGAGGACTGCGTCGATCGATTATTGCTGCCGGCAACGGAATCGGCGATTTTGCAGAGCCTCAAAGATCGGGCCGACGAAGAAGCGATTGCGGTTTTCGGCAAGAACCTCCACGAACTGCTGATGGCCCCACCCGCAGGTCCGCGCGTCACGATCGGCATCGACCCCGGGTTTCGTACCGGCTGCAAGGTTGCGGTGATCGATGGTACGGGGAAGTACTTGGAGAATGCCACCATCTATCCGACCCCGCCCAAAAACGATACCAGTGCCGCCGGTCAGACGCTACTGGGACTGATTCGGCGTCATGCCGTCGAACTGATCGCGATTGGCAACGGCACCGGCTCGCGCGAGACGGACGCGTTCGTCGGCAACTTGATTCGCGAGCAGAGATTGAACGTGACGAAAGTCATGGTCAGTGAATCGGGTGCGTCGATTTATTCCGCCAGCGAACTCGCTGCGCACGAGTTCCCCAATCTGGATTTGACGGTTCGTGGAGCCATCAGCATCGCGCGTAGGTTGCAAGATCCGTTGGCCGAGTTGGTCAAAGCCGATCCCAAGTCGATTGGGGTCGGCCAATACCAACACGATGTCAATCAGGCACAACTGCGCAAGTGCTTGGATCGAGTCGTCGAGTCGTGCGTCAACCATGTGGGCGTCGACCTGAATACGGCCAGTGCCCCGTTGCTGGCCTACGTTGCCGGGATTGGCCCCAAGTTGGCCGAAAACATCGTGGCTCATCGTGACTCCAACGGACGGTTTACCAATCGCAAGCAATTGTTGTCGGTCGCGAAGTTGGGCAAGAAGGCTTTTGAACAAGCAGCAGGGTTCCTGCGAATTCGCGGTGGGGAGCAACCGCTGGACAATTCGGCCGTCCACCCAGAAAGCTATCCGATCGTCAGTCGCATGGCCAAATCAGTTGGCGCCGAACCCACGGCCATCTTGGGCAACACCGCCTTGGTGCAAACTCTCAAGCCAGAAAATTTTGTGGACGGCGACGTTGGCTTGCCAACCGTCACCGACATCTTGGCGGAACTGGCCAAGCCAGGTCGTGATCCACGGCGAGAATTCACGGTCGCCCGGTTCGCGGAAGACATTCACTGCCTGGAAGACTTGCGAACCGGATTGGTCTTGGAAGGTGTGATTACCAACGTGACCCACTTCGGAGCCTTTGTGGATATCGGAGTCCATCAAGACGCCTTGATCCATATCTCACAATTGTCGAACGAATTTGTTCGCGACCCAAGCCAAGTGGTTTCCGTCGGCGATATCGTCAAAGTCAAGATTCTGGAAATCGATCCCGAGCGGAAACGAATCTCAGCAACGCGGAAATTCTAGGCCTCCTTTAGGCATTCCTGCAGAAACGGTTAGGGCGATACCTCAACGTGTTTCGACTATTCTTGAAAAATCTCAAAATACTCCACGCGAAAACGTTTGCGGCGCGGATGTATCCCGTCCAGCCTTCGAGCGTATCCCAACCTTAGAAGTTTAAAGTCCTCCAAATTCCTTTGGCGATGTGCCAAATAGGTTCGCGCTGCCGTTTTCCAACCCCTAATTGAAATGTTCACTATGAAGAACATGCTCGCTTCACTTGTTCTCCCTTTCCTGGCACTTGTTTCGCTCGCAGACCGAGCAACTGCCGGCATTATTGTCGTCGCGCCAACCAATAGCACTTCCGGCAGTCTCCAAATCACGGCGGACATCACATTCAACATAACCACCGCAGGTTCTGGACAGTTAATCATCTTTGACGAGTGGGTGACGTCCGATGGCAGCCAGGCCTTCGCCAACCTCTCTCCCCACCTTTCGATTTCGATCAATGGGGCCTTGCCAATATCTCGCTTTGGAACTTTTGTCGACAATCTTGTCTTTAACCAGGGCCAAATTACTTCCAACGATGGATATATATTTCTGAATAGTTCCTTCTCTGTGAGCGCCGGGGACACGGTAACTCTAAAAGCCGCAACCTACAATATTGCGGCGATATCAGGTTTTAATCAGCAAGCCAGCCAAACGTTTATCGGGAACATGTTTATTACCGACGGAAATGGGACCCGGCTCAGCAATCCGGTTGCCGTTCCTGAACCCAGCGGTCTGGCGCTCGTTTTGACGGCGGGAGTTGTCGGCCTGTTCCTTCGTCGCAGAAGTTGCTGAACCGGCGAACCAATCCCAGAAAAAACGCCCGACAGCGCTCTGGCATCCCGCGGGCAAGACTCGATGACCGGCACCGAGCGGAAAGATCTTTACTTTCAAACATGCGGGCCGGTCACGACTCACCACTCGGTGGGATCTCGTGCATGGTCACAACCAAAACTCGAGCTAGAAAAGGGGCAGGAGTCCATTGTGCAAAGCACCCACCGGGCCGTTCCGGCACTTGACTCCTGACCCCTTTTCCGGATCAACCCCAAAATGAAGTAGTGACAAAACGCTAAGACATAAATTTTGACAAAATTCTCTGTTGTCACTATTTTCTTGCCGCGAAAATCGTTTGTCCTCGGATTGGAAGTGTCGTTACCAACTGCGGCGAGATCCCCAGAGGAGCCCCGCGCCGATTCGCAAAGATTGCGTTAGAATCGAATCCGTTACTTGCGCTCGCCGAGTTGCCGACGCTGCGGATTCGACGTGATCTTTTTGGAACCGCATCCTATTTGAGAAAAAGTATGTCAACGGAGCCGTCCGATCCCCATGACGAATCTCACGCGGCGGAATCGTCCAGTGACCGGTTCAGCGATTCGTTGGAATTTGGACTGCATGCCGCCTACGGTGCAGCGGGACGAGGCTTCGGGTCGGTCGAGCAAATCGACTTTAAGAACATCGATCGGATCGTTTCCGGCCGATATCGCTTGATTGAAAAAATCGGGGAAGGTGGCATGGGCTCGGTTTGGATGGCCGAGCAGTTCGAACCACTCAAGCGATTGGTGGCGATCAAGCTGATCAAGCCCGGTATGGGCTCGCGGGAAGTCTTGGGGCGTTTCCAAGCCGAACAGCAGGCTCTCGCCGTGTTGGATCATCCGAACATCGCGAAAATCCTCGACGCGGGACTCGATGAAATTGGTATGCCTTACTTCGTGATGGAGCTAATCAAAGGTGTTCCAATCACCCGCTATTGTGATGAACTGCGGTTAGGGACCAAAGAACGACTCGAATTATTTGTTCCGATCTGTCAAGCCATTCAACATGCTCATCAAAAAGGTTTGATCCATCGCGACATCAAACCCTCGAATCTATTGATTGCTCGTTTTGATGAGATTCCGGTACCGAAGGTCATCGATTTTGGAGTCGCCAAAGCCGTCGGGCCGATTCTCAACGAAGGGACGATCCAGACAGGCTTTAATGCCATCGTCGGGACGCTCGAATACATGTCTCCCGAACAGGCGACGTTCAACAACCGAGACATCGATACCCGCGCCGACATTTACGCATTGGGGGCTGTGCTGTACGAATTATTGGTCGGCAGTCCACCGATCTCGCGACAAGTCATGACTCGGTTGGCCGTCGACGAAGTGCTCAAGTTTATTCGTGAAACCGATCCGCCGACGCCCAGTCACAAGTTTTCCTCCGCGGAACGCCGAGCAAGTATCGCGGCTCAGCGAAACTGCGAACCTGACCGATTGACCCGAGTCTTGCAGAACGATCTGGATTGGATCGTGATGAAGGCGTTGGAAAAGGAACGATCGCGACGTTACGATTCCTCGTCGGCATTAGGCGAAGACATTCAGCGCTACTTGATCGGCGACGCGGTGGAAGCAGCGCCACCCAGTCGGCTCTATCGATTAACGAAATGGTATCGACGTCATCGCGTGATGGCGTGGACTGCCGTTCTGATTTTTATTGTGCTGTTGGCGGGTATCGGCGGTACGTCTTGGGGTTACTTCTACGCCCTACAACAACAGGGTGTCGCTGAAGAAAAAGCCGAAGAGGCGTGGCGTGCAAGCGAACTGGCCAAGGCCAACGAAAAATTGGCCGGACTCGCGTCGTCCAATACCAAAGCGTTTGCCGATCATTTGGTGAATGATTTCTTGCGAGTCGCTCGGCCCGAAGGTTGGAACGGTGGCCGAGGGATCGATGTCACGATTCGCGAGGCATTGGTATCGGCCGAGTCCGCTGTCAACGAGACATTTCGCAATCACCCGATTGCCGAGGCCATTGCGAGAATGGCGTACGCGCAAACTTGGCATGACTTGGGTGAATATTCGCGGGCCGAAGTCCATTGGCGGCAGACCTTGGAACTATTCCGAAATGAAGAGGAATTCAAGATTCCCAAGTCGGATTCCTTGTGGCTGCAACCGCGTGTCGGATTAGGGCACTGCTTGCTCAAACAATCGAAGGTCGCCGAAGCAAAGACCTGGTTTGAATTGGCTCTGAAGGACTTTGGTGATGACCGCGAGGACCTGAGGAGCTACGCCTGGCCGGCCCATGTCGGTTTGGCGGAGATCGACTTATTGGAACTTCGGCCCCAACAAACGCTCGATCGCTTGTTGCCGATTTTGACGCATGCGGAAAGCGACTTGACGCAACATCGCGATCTGATCGTCCAAATTTCGACATTGGTTTCGGCCGCGTACGAAGCGTTGGGACAAATGGACAAGGCCTTGGAGTTGGACCAACGCATGCTGCAATTGGGCGAAGAGAACTTGGGGCCCGACCATGTCTACACGCTGATTTTAAAGAATGCGGTCGCGCAGAATCATTGGAAGCTTCGCCAATACGACGAAGCGATCCCGAAGTTTCGTGCTCTGGTCGACGCCTGCTCCCGAGTGTTTGGCCCCGAGCACCCGACGACCTTGGAAATCAAGATCAACTTAGCGGCCAACCTTAGCGATTCGGGGCAAGTCGCGGACGGTGAGGCTCTGCTGATCGAGTTGATTCCGCAGATCACTGCCAAACGCGGCCCGCAGCACGAAAAGACCTTGGAAGCGCGCAAGTTGTTAGGGATCGCGTTGCTTAAACAAAAAAAGTTTGCCAAGGCTGAGGAAGTCTTACAAACCGTATGGCGGGATGCGCAGCAAGCCTTGGGCGAAGATCATGCAGAAACGATGCGCGTCTTGTCATACTATTGCGAATCGTTGCAACAGGCTGGCAAGTTGGCGGAAGCCGTTCCTTACCGCGAGACCTTGTTGCAACTGCGGCGGAAACATGATGATCGCAACGACCCTGATTTGCTTCCCACGATGAATAATTTGGCCTCGTTATACTGGCGGACGGGACAACTAGCCAAGTCCATTCCGTTGTTTCGCGAAGTCGTCGCCAAATGCCAAGCGGAGTACGGACTGGACCATCGTCGGACGTTGCAGGCCTCGGCAAACTTGGCGGTCAACCTGCGTGACGATGGACAAGTTGACGAAGCGATTACGATTCTGAAGCAGACTTGCGAGCATACGCCAAAACACACAGGGCTGGAGTGGGTCGCCGACGAATTGCTGGTCCTGTATCTCGCGCAAGATCAATGGGAGGCGGCGCGACCACTTCTCGTTGCTCAAGAAGGCCGATTACGAGCAGCGCTAGGCGAGGCCGAATCGCGGGCAGAAGCCGCTCCGTTGGTGGTTGCCCATCGCCAAACTGCGTTGGCTGAGAACTTGGTTCGTCAACAAAGGATGACCGATGCCGAGCCGTTGCTAGAAAATGCAATCGCGACTTATGAAGTTCAGCAACCGACTGGTTGGCAATTGGCCAGCGCCAAGAGTTTATTGGCGGAGGGTTTGCTCATGGAGGCGGCAGCGGTCCAGGCCAACGCGACCGAGTTTGAAGAAGTGTTGAAAGCCGCCGAAGCACTGTTGTTGCGGGCCCATGAACGACTAACGATTGCCGCCGTCAACGACCAAACGGTCCAAGGCAAACTTCAGGAGACTCGCCGACGATTGCAAAAACTTTATAAGTTGTGGGGCAAGTCCGAGGAACTTGAAAAATGGAAGGTGCCGGGTTAGCAAGGATGGCATCCATCAATCCACCAACGTCTTGGACGGACATCGTCGGATCCGCGGCCGGGAATGCCGCCGCCAGGGAGCGCTTTGCGACAACTTACGAACCCGTCGTCCGCGCGTACCTGGCGGCGCGGTGGGCCAATGTTCCATTAGCGGCCGTGATCGACGACGGAGTGCAAGACGTCTTTGTCGAGTGCTTTCGCGCGCGGGGTGTTTTGGAACGGGTCAATCCTGAAACCGTGCCTTCGTTTCGCGGCTATCTATTTGGAGTCTTGAAGAATGTCGCTCGACGGTACGAAGCCAAGGATCGGATCGCCAGTTTGCCGGACCAATTGGAAGCCGACGACACTTCGGCCAGTGCGGCGTTCGATCGTGAATACGCCTTGGCGTTGATGCGCGAGGCTACTTACATTCAAGCGGCTTTAGCGACCAAAAAAGGAGCAGCCGCCGAGCGGCGCATTGAATTATTGCAGCTACGTTTTGGACAAGGACTGCCCGTGCGTGAAATTGCCAAACGTTGGGAAGTTGATCCTGCTTGGGTTCATCATCAATACGCAACCGCCCGCAGCGAGTTTCAAGAAGCGCTCGAATGTCTCATCCAGCAGCACGAACCGAGATTATCAGCAGCCGAAGTCGCGCAACGTTGTCGCGACCTCCTTCAAGCCTTATCCGGCAAAAACCAAACCTAACCGCGCCACCCTACGCTCCCCACCGCCCCCCACTGGCTCGTCCAGGCTCGTCCAGGCTCGTCCGGCTCGTCCAGAGGGAGCGAAAGATTGACAGCGAGAACCGCCTGACCGTGCAACTCGCGCCGCCACATCCCGCCCCCCACTGGCTCGTCCAGTGGGAGCGCAAGTTTGACAGCTAGAACCGATTGACCTTGCAACCCGCTCCGCGACGTCCCGCCCCCCACTGGCTCGCCCAGTGGGAGCACAAGTTTGAAGGCTAGCCGCGTCGCCCCAACCACACACGTCTCACCTCCCGTACCCCGCCCCCCACTGGCTCGACCAGTGGGAGCGCAAGTTTGGCAGCTAGAACGCCCGCCCGTGCAACAAACTCCACCACACTCCGCCCCCCACTGGCTCGTCCAGTGGGAGCGCAAGTTTGCCAGCTACTCCCGGACGGCGCCCATGTCGTAATCACCGAACGTTCCGACGTAGTAACTTGGTCGGAGCACCGCTCGTTGCCCAAAGGCAAATGCAATATTGTTCATAAACCCAAGTGCAATCTCTTCTGGGCTTTCCTCAACATTCCCCCGCAGCGCCAAATGCAAGTGGTCGGGCATGACCGAAAAGCTGCCCAAGAGATAGCCTTTCTTCTGCGCGTTCTTCTCGCACGTAAGCTTGAATCGCTGCAGTGACGAATCGTCGACGAAACGTTCACGTTGTTCGGTAACGAATACCAAATGCAAATCGTACCAATATCGACCGCGGTTGGTGGCGGTTGGCTCTTGTAGTCGTACGAAGTGGATCACTTGTGTGTATTGAGCGACCAACTCGGCAAATCGCGGGTCGATAAAGCGTTCTTTGACAACTTGGTTCGCAATGTACGCTTCGACTTGTTCACGTTTGTTTTCGCCCACCGATCGGAACGCAACTTTGCGACTGAATTCAATCGTCGCCCCCGCATTTCGCAAGGCATGCTCCAGACGCCCTTTGACCCGCCCAGTGAAGAAGGAAGGAGCGACGGTTGGCTTGACGCTGCACGTGACTTGGATCTTTTCAGGGCACCAAGACTTTTCGAGTAAACGTAGGCCGTCTTTTTCCCAGGCGTCCGCCAAGGCAACGAAGAAATCTTGCTTTGGTTCTGGAGGAAAGGTGCCTGATGAAGGCCACCCGGTCCAGGTGTAACGCAAGTGATAGGCGGGAGAGTGGATGTTCTCCGGACGGTAGAGCGGGATTGGAGTCACGTGCGTCGCTCCAGGTGAACACGGGTTAGAGGTGTTTCGAGGTTGAGTTGGGATTGGAGTAGTTTAACAAACTTGCGCTCCCACTGGACGAGCCAGCGGGGGGCGGGACGGCAAGGAGTGTGGCGTAAGTGCGGGGCGTTCTAGCTGGCAAACTTGCGCTCCCACTGGACAAGCCAGTGGGGGGCGGGACGGCGAAGAGTGTGGCGTAAGGGCGGGCGTTCTAGCTGTCAAACTTGCGCTCCCACTGGACAAGCCAGCGGGGGGCGGGACGGCAAGGAGCGTGTCGCACGGGCGGGCGTTCTAGCTGACAAACTTGCGCTCCCACTGGACAAGCCAGTGGGGGGCGGGACGGCAAGGAGTGTGGCGTAAGTGCGGGGCGTTCTAGCTGTCAAACTTGCGCTCCCACTGGACGAGCCAGTGGGGGGCGGGTGTGTGGGGGCGTTTTCGGACCGGTGGAAGGGACTGGGGCAGGGACAGAGTGTGTTCGATCAGATGATGACGCGGATGGATCGGGGGGGGGAATTTGACCGTTCCCGGCTTCGAACTATGAGCTTGAATCATTCTTGAAAAAATTCCCAATTAGCTCGTGCGAAAAACCGGGCGAGTGTGATGTGTTGCCGGAGGATCCTTGAGGTCGCTCCTGTTTGGACGAACCATCCCGGTATCCACAAAGTTCCGTTGCTGATTTTCCAGCAAGTTGAATCGGAACATTTCCCGCACTTTCGAATCAGAACTCGTGAACATGAACTATTTATCAAGCCCTCAGTCTTTCGACTCATTCAAATGGCCAAGTTCCTTGCTGGAACTGAGGGAACATTGGGGCTCCACGGCGACCAGTCTGTTGCATAAGTTACTGAATCGTTGGCGGTTGGCTGCGATACTCGTGGCGGCACCGGTCGTGATGGGAATAGCCACTCCTGCGTATGGACAATCGCTGGCCAGTGGTCCGTGGTCTTCTCATACACTGGGAATACGTCCTGACGGAACTGTCGCCGCATGGGGGTATGACTATCATGGGCAGGTCTCGGGTGCAAATTCCGTTAGTGGCGCGACGGCTGTCGCAGCTGGGATGAACCATTCATTGGCACTTCGCGCCGATGGAACGATTGCATCTTGGGGAACCGATTATTTAGGTTCTGTTTCTGGCCCAAGTTCAGTCAACAATGCCATTGCGATTTCTGCGGGCAGTCTATACTCGCTGGCGCTGCTGTCTGACGGTTCCGTTACCGGCTGGGGTAGATTTGGAATAGGCAGCGATCCCGCTTCGAATTCTGTCTCGAACGCCATTGCTATTTCGGGTGCCTGGGACCACTCATTGGCTTTGCGTTCCGACGGTTCGGTAGTCGCTTGGGGAAGCGACCAATTTGGGAATGTAACCGGAGCAACTTCTGTAACCGGGGCAACAGCCATCGCGACGGGCGACTACCATTCGCTGGCTCTTCGTTTCGATGGGACGGTCGTGGCTTGGGGTGCGGCTGGTGAAGGGCAAGTGACAGTCCCCAACACGTTGGTTGATGCTGTCGCGATTGCGGCCGGTGGGCGAAGTTCATTTGCTCTTCAGAGTAGCGGACAGGTTGTTGGGTGGGGTTACGATTGGGACGGAAATGTGTCGGGAGTCCAGGGGGCAACGAACGTGGTCTATGTTGCGGCCGGTGCCGGACATACCTACTTGGTTCATGCGGATGGCTCGCTCACTTCCGCGGGAATAAATGGGGCTGGTCAGAGAAACACCCCCGTCGGCTTCCAACTCCCCACGACGGTTCGTTGGACCAGTGCCACCAATGGTGACTACCTGAACTCGCACCTTTGGAATGGTCGTATCCCCAGCACGGCACTTTCCACGGCCGTCTTCGACAAGAGCGGCACTTATAGCATCAACTTTGGCAACACCGCCCGCGCGAAAGGATTGGAAGTCGCGGCGGGTGACCTGACGTTTGATCTTGGCAATCACTTTTATGCAGTCGAGACCAACATCAACATCGCCAATGGCGCCAGCTTGACGGCAAACGGTACCGTAACTGCCGCAGGTTTGCTAACCAATGACGGAACCTACAACACGAATGTCGCAACCTACACAAACTCGTTAAACAACAACGGCGTGCTAAACGTCAATGGATCCGTCGGGATTACAAATACCCTTTCCAATCAAGGTATCATCGAAAATAGCGGAACAATATCTGTAAACGGCCTATTGGACAACGCCGGTACCTATAACAATCATGTCCTTACGGTAGTCGGGACACTTAACAATTCAGGAACTTTGAGCGTCCAGGGATTGGTTCATGCCTACAACTCCTTGACCAACCGTGGAATCATCGACATCCATCAAGGAAGCCAGCTCCAAGTGTCGGGGGTCCTAGATTTCAGCAGCGACGAATTCGCGAGATTAGAAGTCGGCGGGGGCGGAGGCTCAGAAATCTCGATCTTGGATGGTGGCTCCATCCACAACGCTGGATATACGACAATTGGCGGAAGCCTAGGACATTCGGGATTACTTTCCGTTGCCGGGGTCGGCAGCGAGTTGGTAAACGCTTACTCGATGGATATCGGTACCGCAGGCTTTGGCAAAATGGTAATTAGCGACGGTGGTCGCGTGGTCAGTGGAACCTTAGGAAGCGCGACCAGAATTGGCAATGGAAACGCCGTTGGGGAGGTCGTCGTTCATGGTTCCAATTCCACTTGGGAGATGTCCAGCGATCTGAGTATTGGCGGATTCTTTCCGAGCCTGCTCACCATCGAAGGAGGCGGGGTCGTTACGAACCAAAACGCTTACGTTGGTTCGGCCATTGTGACGGTTAAAGGCAATGGATCCACCTGGAACAACCAAGGTGGACTTTTCCTGAATTATCATGGGAACGAATTGAACATTGAAGCCGGTGGGGTTGTCACCAGCACGAGTGGCCACAACCAAGGGCACGTCGTGGTTACCGGGAACGGGTCACGTTGGGATATCGCGGGTGACCTGGCGTTTACGAGTGGTTCAGGAAACATGGATGTTCTGAACGGTGGCGTCGTCACAAGTCAAAACGCCTCGATTGGCAGCCAGGTGGACATTGGGTACGGGGTTGCGTCGGTCACCGGAGTCGGCTCCGAGTGGATCAACCGTGGAGATTTGGTCCTCGGGGGAACTGGAGTTGCCTACGGTCAATTGAATATGACCGATGGTGGCCGGGTGGACACTTGGAACGCTACGGTTCATCAAGGCGATGTTTATGTCGGCGGGAACGACGCTACTTGGTTGATTTCCAATGACTTTCAACTTGGCACCAACCGGTACTCGACTTTAAGTGTCAACGATGGTGGCAATGTCATTGTCGGCAACCGCACCACGATCAATCCCAATGGCCAAGTCTACATGAACGGGGGTCGATTCGAGTTCGGCAAGATGTCATTGGCCTCGTATCACCAAGTCGGACGCTATGGTGGAGCGATGGCTGGAAAAGTAGAAGTATCGGGATTCCACAATTTTGCGACGCTCGCGCCGTCGTTCAGCGATTCGCCCACCAATCTCCACGAAGTCCAACTGTCGAATTCCGGTACCTTGGCGGGTAGTGGTTTCGTGGATGTGGCCTTGGACAACCAATCGACTGGCCATGTTCGCTTGGCAGCGAATGATTGGATGCGGTTTGGTGGAGCGGAAAGCAGCAATGCCGGTCGGATCACGAACACGGGAGGATCCGTCGAATTTGGCGGCCAAATGACGAACCTGTCGACGGGCTTCATCACCGGCCGTGGCGAGTTCGTTGCGGGCAGCTGGGACAATCATGGTTCCATCGCCGTGAGTGGCACTTCAGACTTCATCGGCGACGTCAACAATTTTAATGGCGCATTGATTGTAACCAGCGGCAACGCGACCACGACGTTTTACGATAAAGTGGTCAATAACGGCGAGATCCGTACCAGCGGCAGTGGCAGTTCGGTCTTCTTTGACGAGGTCTCGGGCGCGGGCAGTTTTACAGGCACCGGCCATGTCTTCTTTGAAGGCAACGTCAATCCCGGCAATAGTCCCGCAGTCGTCAACTTCGGCGGCTCACTTACCTTGGGCAGCGGCTCGCATTCTCTGATAGAGTTGGGTGGGTTGAATCCCGGACAATTCGATCAGTTCAAGATCGCGGGTGACCTGAACATTATGGGCTCGTTGTCGGTGTCGCTGTGGGACAACTTCCAATTGGGTTCGAACATGAGCTTTTTGATCGCCGACGTTGGCGGCGCCCGGTTCGGAACTTTTCAGGGCTTAGGTGAAGGTGCGTTTGTGGGCCGATTCTCGGGCCAAGATTTGTTCATTACCTACTCGGCTGGTAACGGCAACGACATCGCCCTATTCAGCGCCGTCCCGGAACCCAGTGCTTTGATACTCTGCTTGATACCGATGATCGGATTGTTATCTCGTCGCGGGAGTCGCATTGGAGCGAATGTTTAGCGGGAATACTGGTGTAGCCCGTGCATTGTCACTCCGATAGGCCGATCGAGGACGTAAACAAGGGCCCGAGTGGAAACGGGACGGGCGAACGGAAGTGGGGTAGGTCTGGCCGTAATTTGTCAGGTCTGACGCCAGCGATAATCTTTAGCCATTCAAAAAAATTCTCGAAATACGTCGCGCGAAAATGGGGGTGAGTGGGATGTAGTGCCGGACGATCCTCTAGGTCGGTCCTGTTTCGTCAAACCATCAACGCATTTCCGCGAGACGCTCGTCTGGTTCAGGCAGATCGGCTCGGGAATGGTCACCGCAGTTACGCTACCGAATGAATGACCATGAATAAATTATCGAGCCCACCATCGTTTGATTCTTCTACATCCTCAAATTCCATTCGGCCGTTGAGGGAAATCATTGGCTCCTCCGCAACAAGTTTGCTACGTCGATTACTCCAACGTTGGCGGTTGGCTGCGATGGTCGTGGCGGCACCGGTCGTGATGGGAATAGCCACCCCGGCGTATGGACAATCGCTGGCAGGAGGCTGGCATCATACTTTGGGTATTCGTCCTGACGGCACGGTCGCCGCATGGGGGTATGACGTTCAGGGGCAAGTATCTGGGGCTGGTTCGGTCAATGGAGCTACAGCTGTTTCCGGAGGTTCCTATCATTCCTTGGCACTACGCACAAATGGCACTATTGCCGCATGGGGGCAGGACGATTTCGGAGCCGTTTCCGGGGCCAGTTCAATCAGTGGCGCTACCTCAATCTCAGCTGGACACCATTTTTCCTTGGCGCTCCTATCCAATGGAACAGTCGCGGCGTGGGGTATTGACTCCTACGGCCGAGTCGCAGGTGCCAGTTCGGTTACCGGCGCAACGTCGATTTCTGCGGGAAATCTTCACGCATTGGCACTTCGTGCGGACGGCACGGTCGCTGCGTGGGGAGCGCCAGGAATTCTGGTCGATGGGGCAAGTCTGGTCAGTGACGCGATCGCGATTGATGCGGGCGGCAATCATTCACTAGCCCTCCTTTCCAATGGCACGGTCGCCGCGTGGGGTAGTAACCAATACGGCCAAATCTCGGGTGCCAATTTGGTAAGTGGGGCAACGGCAGTTTCTGCTGGTCAATATCATTCATTGGCGCTCCGCTCGGATGGCACGGTTGCCGCGTGGGGTGCCGACTTCTACGGCGAGGTCTTGGGAATGGTGTCCCAAACTAACGTTGTCTATGCAGTCGCCAATAACAACGGTCATTCATTTGCAGTTCGTTCCGACGGGACGATTAATTCGTCGGGAGAAAACTCAACGGGTCAACTTACAACCCCCGTGGGCTTCCAACTTCCCACGACGGTTCGTTGGGTTAGTGCGACCAATGGCGACTACTTGAATTCGCATCTGTGGAACGGTCGCATTCCCAGCACCGCGCTTTCGACCGCCGTCTTCGACAACAACGGAGCTTACAGCATCCACTTCGGCAACACCGCTCGCGCGAAGGGCCTGGAAGTCTCCGCTGGTGATCTGACGTTTGACCTTGGTGCTCATCAATATCTGGTTGAAACGAATGTCAATGTTGCAAGTGGTACCAGCTTGACGGTGAACGGTAATTTGACTGCCGGTGGGGAGCTGAATAACGCGGGAACCTATAACAACAACGGAACGACCGCGGTCCGAACACTCACGAACTCGGGAACACTGAATCTTGCCGGGAATGTGATTGCGACCCATGGGTTAACCAACCGAGGTTCCATTCACGTCAACTACGGCAGCGAGATGCTGGTCGGTACAGCGACTCCCTATCAAGATGGTTTCGCGCATCTGAGCGTGATGAGATCATTTGTATCGATCATCGACGGAGGAAGCATCAACAGTGAAGGCTTTGCCAATATCGGTGGAGGTGGAGCAGCTAGCCCTGAAGGTTCCGTCACCGTTTCGGGCGCGGGCAGCCTATGGACAAACGCATTCAACATCGATGTCGGTGTCACTGGCGATGGACGACTGGATATCCTTAACGGAGGCCGCGTGGTCAGTGGATCAAACGGCGATCCCACGCGAATCGGTGATTTAGCCACCGGATCCATGGGTGAGGTCAGGGTTTCCGGCGCTGGTTCCCAATGGGAAATGGCCAGCGACCTTTTGATCGAGGGCGCGACCAGCAGGTTGACGATCACGGACGGAGCGGTGGTCGCGAACGACGATGCAGAGTTGAGTCACGCGGATGTGCGTGTCAGTGGTAACGGTTCCACTTGGAACAACTCCGGCGATCTTCTGACTGATAAAGAAGCGACACTGACCATCGAAGCGGGCGGTGTGGTTACCAATGCCAACGCCAGTAGCGCGGGCCAAGTATTTGTAACCGGAAGTGGTTCTCGCTGGGATAACTCAGGGACCCTTGAAGTGGGTCGCTCCGGGTTCCCAACAGGGAGCTTGGAGATCAATGATGGAGGCGTGGTAACCAGCCAAATCGCATTCGTTGGCCAGCAGAACGAAGCCGCTGCGATCGTCAGCATTTCCGGCGTCGGGTCCGAATGGATCAACGCGGGAAATATGGTGGTTGGTTCGACTGGAGTGGCTTTCGGACGATTGAACCTGTCCGATGGTGGCCGGATGGACACCTGGAATGCAACGGTTCTTCAGGGACTTGTTTCCGTCGGCGGAAACGATGCCACTTGGTTGATTTCGAATGACTTTCAACTTGGCGCCAACCGGTACTCGACCTTGACTGTGGAAGACGGGGGTAACGTGATTGTCGGCAACCGCTCGACGATCGCGCCCAGTGGTCAAGTTTACATGAACGGTGGTCGGTTCGAGTTCGGCAAGATGTCGCTGGACTCGTATTACCAAGTCGGTCGCTATGGTGGAGCGATGGCGGGCTCGGTGGAGATTTCGGGCGTGCACAATCTTGCAAATCTGGAAGGAGCGTTTTCAAACTCACCCACCGACATCAGCCAAGTCCGGTTATCCAATTTTGGAACGCTGACCGGTAGTGGCAGGGTCGAGGTCGGTTTTGACAATCAAACGACTGGTCATGTACTGGCGACGGCCAATGACTGGATGCGAATTGGCGGAGCTTTCAACACAGGTGCCTATAGCAATACCAACGCGGGACGCATCACCAATCTAGGTGGCATAATTGAATTTGGCGGCCAAATGACGAACCTGTCGACGGGCTTCATCACCGGCCGTGGCGGGTTCATTGCGGGCAGCTGGGACAATCATGGTTCCATCGCCGTGAGTGGCACTTCAGACTTCATCGGCGACGTCAACAATTTTAATGGCGCTTTGATCGTAACTAGCGGCAACGCGACCACGACGTTTTACGATAAAGTGGTCAATAACGGCGAGATCCGTACCAGCGGCAGTGGCAGTTCGGTCTTCTTTGACGAGGTCTCGGGCGCGGGCAGTTTTACAGGCACGGGCCATGTCTTCTTTGAAGGCAACGTCAATCCCGGTAATAGCCCAGCAGTCGTCAACTTCGGCGGCGCACTTACCTTGGGCAGCGGCTCACATACGCTGATGGAGTTGGGTGGGTTGAATCCCGGACAATTCGATCAGTTCAAGATCGCGGGTGACCTGAACATTATGGGCTCGTTGTCGGTGTCGCTGTGGGACAACTTCCAATTGGGTTCGAACATGAGCTTCTTGATCGCCGACATTGGCGGTGCCCGGTTCGGAACGTTTCAAGGTTTGAGTGAAGGTGCGTTTGTGGGTAGGTTTTCGGGACAAGATTTGTTCATTACCTACTCGGCTGGTAACGGTAACGACATCGCCCTGTTCAGCGCCGTCCCGGAACCCAGTGCTTTGATACTCTGCTTGATGCCGATGATCGGATTATTGTCGACTCGCCGGAATCGATCGCGCGATGTGAAGCGATAACACTCGACCGTTCACGACTTCGATGGATCGATTGCGAAACTGTTGTGAACGGTCGCGTTTCGCAAGTCGCGAACATGGTAACTCGTCGCTGCAAGAATTCGGGCCTCCTCAAATGAGCGGACAGAACCTTGTTTTACGCACAGTTATCTGCAAGTCGCTCGTGCGAAGCGCTCGTTTGATTGATGAATGATCAATGACGAATTGCAATGGCTGCCGCGCAAATTAGGCAACTAGGCACGAAATCCCAACTAGCAATTCAAAAACTTACTTCGGCGGCCGTGACGAACCTGGGGCTTGTCGCATCCGATGCTTGATTCGGTTGCGGATTATCTTATATTGTTCGCCTTGTTTCCCCAAATGTGTCGCCTGATCCGCCATCCGCCGAGTTTAGCCATGAGAATCGTTCAGCAGCTTTTGTTTGTCTTTTTGTGTTCGTCCTTGTTGTCGTCGGGCAACAGCTTCGCGGCCCCGCAGCATGGGGCGGATGGAGCTCCGGGGGCTCGTTGGCAGCCCGGCGGAAATGGCGGGAATGGGACCGACATCACGGCAATCCGTTCGACGATTGGCGCACCGTTCTCGTGGATTGCCCAGGGCTTCAACGGGGGACGCGGCGGTCGTGGCGGTGAAGGATTTATCTGGAATGCGAAGCCAGAAGACTCGACCGCAGGCATGACTGGCGGAAACGGGGGACGCGGCGGGCACACCAGTGCGATTTGGACGCCCATGGTTACGATCGGGCCCGATGGACCGATTTATCAACGCTCGGTCTATGTGGAAGCTCGGGCGGGAAATGGTGGAGCCGGTGGGGCCGGTGGCAACGGCTTTCAAGGTGGCCGAATTGGCAACCCCGGCATTGGTGGCGATGGGGGATCTGCACATGCGATGGCCTACGGAGGTTTTGAGGTCACGGCGCGAGCGGTCGGCGGCATGGGGGGCTCGACCAGCGGCCTGGGTGGACAAGCGGGACATGGTGGACATGCATCATCGTCAGTTGTGCTGGTCAATCCTCGACATCACTCAACAGATCTTCCAGCCACCATTTGGATGGCGACTGTAGGCGGTCGTGGCGGGGATGGGCTCGATCGGTCGCGTGGTGGCAACGGCGGAACCTCGCTCCATGGCGGTCAATACAACAATTATCGAGTCCAAGGTAACGATAATGCTCTTCCGTGGGTCAACCTCGATATTGTTGGTCGCGGGGGAGATGGCGGAAACTCGGTCGGGGCGCGCGGCGGTGCCGGCGGTCATTCGATTGTTGAATTGAATACAATGCTAGGTGCGCGACGTTTTGAGAGCTACGCTTACGTTTTATCGCCTGCATCGGCCTCGTTTAATCTATTTGGCGGCAGAGGTGGTAACAGTCTGGCCCATGCTTTGGCTAGTGGACATGGTGGAGAAGGGGGCTCCGTGAACCTGCGAAGGGGCTTCGAGTCAACACATCCGTATGGGCAAGAGCTCAACATTTCAGCGCGAGGGGGACGCGGCGGTGACGCCCTTGGAAGTTTTGGCGGTTACGGCGGTCGGGGCGGAGCAGTCAGTCTGGACCTCATCCTTTCCGGCGGCAACATCAACATCAACCTCCGCGGTGGCGATGGTGGCCATTCTCAAAGTGAAAATGGGGGATCCGGCCGCACCGTCTCGTTGAGCGAACTATCGTATGTCGGTGAGTCCGATCTATCACGTTACAACATCACGATTCAGGGCGGAGATGGTGGCAATTTGTTGGGTTCCAACACCCAGTTCCAAGGAACGTCTCGCCGGGCCGGTTATGGTGGCTCCGCCATCATGACTTCGTCGGGAAACTTACCCTATTTGTTTGGACGACAAAACGACGTGCGGGCCATCGGAGGTTGGGCGGGTCGAGGGATCGGTACGGCGGGTGAAGAACGCGCTGGCGATGCGATCGTTGAAATTCGTGAGACCATTCGTAGCGCCGGCACTTTGAACGTCATTGCCGATGGCGGGCGATCTTACGAAAGAACGAATGGGAATGCCCGCGCCATCGTCGATTTGCGAGCCGCCACCGCTATACCGGGTGTCTCCGGTGTTGTTGGAGCGATTACCGGTTCGGCAACCGCCCGACCTCATCAGTATGTCGGTGGACCTACCCCGGTACCTCAAGCTGCGTTTGGGGGAAACGCTTGGGCCGAATCGTATGTTTCACGAACCAATGCGTTTGGTTTTATCAGCGCAATTGCAAACGCCGAAGGTGGCTTTGGCACCACACAATCCGGCTCCGGCCGCGCGCTTGCCACGGCCATCAATAACACCGACGTTATCGATTTCCACAACTCACCACGAAACCGAGAGGCGTTTGCGTCAGCGACCGCGCTGAGCCGTGCGGACGGCTCCGCAAGCTCTTCTAACAACGCCATCAGCAAAGCAAAAGCCGAATCGAAAGTTTTCGGCGAAGCTTACGCTACTTCGCGAACTCAAGGCCAGTACAACTACAGTCTGGCGAATGCTGAATTCCGGGCTCCCACAGGGACCGTGACGGCAACCGCTGAAGGAGAAACCAGCCAGTGGGTGCATCGTTCGACGGTCACTTCTTCCGCCACTTCGCATACGAGTCTTTACGCGACGCCAAGAATGGGCGCATGGGCATCCACCGCGTTTCGGCATCCAGAGATGGTTTATTCCGAACAACCGGATCCAAACGCCGTGCGATCGGCTTCGAGTCATCTGCTTATCAATCCAGGCCAGACAGCGATTGATCAATTTACAAGCTCGAGCACCTTGATCGACCAAGCATTTGACTTCGGAACAAAAAGTAGTCAAGTTGGAAATGTTTTGATGATCGGAAATACTTCCGCAAGCAATTATACTTTGAATTTCGTGAACGGTGATTTCCAGGTCAAGAATCAGTTCGATGTGACACTGCACTTGTTCCCATCCATTCAAGACACCGATGAACTCTCATTGGCGTTTTTCAACCCCTATTCAAGTCGCGACGGATTTGAATCTCTGGCCGTGAAGTTTGACTACCAAGGTGTCAACATCTTGGATGTGAATTTTACAGACCTTGCGACCGCCCAAAACTTTTTTACCGACAACATCATCTCTCTGGATAACTTGGTCTTGACCGATGGCTTGGAACGGCAATTCAAGCTCGAATTTGACATGCGATTTGCCAATACATACGACGGATTCGGTTTTGACTTTCTGGTTGGCAATCGCAATCAGATGGCATCGTTGTCCGCATTTTCGGCAGTCCCGGAGCCGACTGCGATCCCGGCATTGATCGGGTTCGCCGCTGCCATATTGCTTCGCCGACGAAGGAGATAGTAGCGTCACGTCGAGCTCTCGTGTTGGTTATAGTTGAACGACCACGAATCCATGTCGCAGCATCCGAGTCCTCTAGGCAACCAAACTTGAAGACGATTGCCAAAAGTGTATCGCGTGAAGCAAATGCCAATTGGGCGAAATCCTCGATAATAGCTGGCGAGGCCCGATGTGTGGTTGGTACTGGGGCAATTGACGAGTAAATTGGCGGGTCATGGTGGCGTCAATTTCGGCGACCACCGCTGTAGGTCGTGCCGTTGCGAAGCGGTCCGACGACCAGATGGTGATTCGAAAAAAGTTCGACCATTTGGCGATTGGAGCGAATTTCGCGGCTCGACGATTGTCCAAGTCGGCAACAACGAAACTTCACGGAAAACAGGAACATTTAGATGCCCTCCAAAACTCAAAACATCATCGGCTGGGTTCTAACGGGGCTAATCGGCCTCTTTCTGATTGGAGCCAGTGGAATCCCCAAGTTTGTCGACTTTCCTGGCAAGACCGAGATGTTCGAAAAACTGGGGATCACCGCCGAAATCGCCCCGAGTATTGGCGTTGTCGAGATCGCCGTGACGATCCTGTTCCTCATTCCTCGAACGTCGTTTTTGGGTGCCATTTTGGTGACGGGCTACCTCGGTGGAGCTGTCTGGGCTCATCTCCGCGTCGGCGATCCTTGGTTCTTTCCAATCATCATCGGGGTGATCATGTGGATCGGCCTTGGGTTGAGACGACCGACGATCTTTGCACTCGCATTGGGTACGGGCAAACAAGCGGCATTGTGAGCATCGCGTCGCCCAATTCCCTCGGGACTTCCATAGAGATAATTCCAATGCCCAAGAAAAAGTCAGTAAATGGCGCGAAGCCAATGAAGGCAGTGAAGGCAGCGAAGCCAGTGAAGGCCGTGAAGCCGTTAGAGTTCGACGACAGTCCAGCGGTGAGTGCCTTGATTGAATCGATGCTTGACCCCGCTCGTGCGATGGTTTTCGAGATTCGTAAAACCATCATGAAAGCGAATCCGAAAATCACCGAAGGGATCAAGTGGAATTCTCCGAGTTTTTACTGGAACGGTTGGTTCGCGACGGTCAATGCCCGCAAAGGGACCGAGGTAATGCTAGTGCTGCATCATGGTCCAGCCGCAAGTACGGACAGCAAAGTAAGATCCGCGGTTTCAGATCCATCGCAGTTGCTGAAGTGGCACTCGGCCGACCGCGCCTCCATCACATTTACCAACTTAAAGATGCTCCAAGAATCCCAATCGGCACTAGCCGCCATCGTCAAAGAATGGGCGACGTATCACTCCGCATTGCCCAACAGGAATCCTGCGAACGAAAAAAATCAAGCAAGATAACGCGCGTCGTAGAATCTTTCACGGCCTTGTATTCGTGCCTTGATTCACCGACTGCGACGGATTGGGGCTGGGTCCTGCACCCGTTGTGGACGATGCCGCCTTGTCCTTGAGCAGGCGAGTTAAGGTTCGGTCAAGCGAGTTGGCAAACGTCTGAACGTCTTTGGCACTCAACGGCCTCGGGCCCGCCGTATCGATGCCGGCGGAACGTAATTGCTCCATGACGTTTCGACTGGCCAGTCGCTGTTGAACGCTCACACCATCGAACACTTCACCACGCGTGCCAATTGCGATGCCGTTCTTTTCGACGACGCGCGCGGCCAACGGAATGTCCCCGGTGATGACCACGTCGCCGGCTTGCATTTGATCGACGATTGTCTGGTCCGCAATGTCCGCGCCGTTTCGCACCGTAATCACGCGAATAAGTTCGGACCTCGGCACTCGGATCGATTGATTGGCAACCAGGATTGTCTCCACGCCGAGTCGTTGTCCCACTCGAAACAGAATCTCGCGAATCGGAATCGGACAGGCGTCAGCGTCAATCCAGATTTTCAGTGCGTCGTTGTTGGGTGTTGACATCCGCTGCTTGTCCTCTCGCTTCATCCGCTCAGTTTGCTAAACCGGTGAAATATATGATGCCAAATAAAATAGAAGCCAATACGGCTGGCATGATTGACCCAATCAAGAGATAGCCTCCCCAAGCCAATATCGTCCGCCACCATTGCGCTCCATAAATCTGGAAGATCGCCCAAAACACATAAGCGGGCGCGGCAATCGAGCTGATCAGCCCAAAGAAAAATTCGTGGACCATAATAAGGGGCAGTAAACAAGTATTGATCAACATTTGAATCGCGTACAAGTAGGTCACCGCCACCATGTGTTCGGGGAAGAACCATTGAGCATGCCGAAAAAACAGACTATTGAGCCAGGCTTGAAATGGTAGCGAGATCACCAAAAACACATGGATGAATTGGACGACGTAGCTCAAGGCCAACTGGAGGGATGGACGAAATTGCTCGGGCAGTTTAGCCAGCTGCAAATTGGCCGTCGCCATTTGTGCGTTCATATCGAACAACTGGAAGGAAACAAACGTGATCAGAGTGACCGCTAGTGCCAAGGTCGTGAATGGCTTCACATACCTGCCGCGATCTTCAAACAAAAATTCTTGCGCTGCCCGGCGCGGCTGAGCCAGCCAACGAAAAACCGTGAAGCCCAGTCCCCGTTCCAGGTTGCAAATCTCCAACGCGTGACGGTACAGATAACCAAAGGTGATGCGTTCGATTTCAGCAGCGGACCCTTTACGGCCAACCGAATCGAGTCGCGACACATCAATCCGCGACGATTCGGTTGAATCAACGTCTGAATCGATAGCCATCGGTTTGCTCACGTCTACACTCAGGATCATCCGAGTGGCCAGACTAACGGCGACCGATCCGAAAGTCAAGCATTTGCGATCGAGAGCGGATCGAACCGAACGCAACCATGCGCGAATAAGGGATTCGGAATGTGGTAAACAGTAGATGTCAGGAACAAGTCGGCGTTTCGCGTCAACGGGAATTGGTCTCGTTGTCGGTCGTGGCTGGTGCTTGCAGGCGGAAACGCTGAGCGGCGCTTCGTTTGGTCGGATACCCGACCAAACGAAGCTCTGCTCAAGCGGTTAACTTCGAAAACAAAGCTCTGCTCAAGCGGTTAACTTCGAAAACAAAGCGCTGCTCAAGCGGGTAACGTCGGAAACCAAGCGCGGCTCAAGCGGGTAAACACCAAGGCCAAGCAATGCTCACGGATTAAAAGAACCGGAATCACTAAGGCGTTCCGCTGGGATCGGACCAATCGAACACGTGAAGACCTTTCAGCGATCGAACATAAATTTGAATTTGTCCCGCAGCACCAATACCCATGCCGATATGAGCCCACGAATCTTCGATCTCGGGTAGTTGCAATTCGCTGATGACCTCGCAGTCTTCGGTGGTGGCTTTGACCAACCGCAACAAGCCTGTGTTCGACAGCATCAAAAACCGATCGCCGTGGGTGACAAACGAAGCATACTCGCCAAAGGCCTTGGGTGACGTCCATTTACGCTCGCCATCCGCCAGACTCAGGCAGGCCAACCGCCCGTTCTGCAATAATAAATACGCGTGTTTGTCGATGACTGTTGGGGTCGACATATAACCTTTGGCCGGGTTGGACCATGCCACCGCGACGTTCTCCGAGGCACGCCGACCGCCGAATTGAGAAGGCACTTCATACAGATACGATTGATTGTTGTAGGAACTAGTGAACACCGAATCTTCGAACTCGATTGGGGTTAAGATGTTCATGCCCCGAAAGTGGGGGACTTCGGTTTGCCAGAGCACTTTGCCCGATTCGGGGTCGATTCCCGCCAGGTTGATACGAGACTGGACCAAGATCTGGTATCGATCGCCCAGGGTTGCAAAACTCGGCGAGGAGAACGAACCGCCGGACATCATGCCGCCTTCTTCGATCATCGTTCGCCAAATCACTTTACCGTCGGTCTTTTGAATTTTAAAGAAACTATTGGCTGCCTGCAGATACAAGTGATCTTTATCCAACAAGGGTGAACAAACCGCACCGAACGCTGGATTGCCGGTGTCGTATTGTTTCGCAAAATCGATTCGCCACAGTTCTTTGCCCGACGCCGAGTCGAAACACACGAGCACGTCCAGCATACCCACAACGTACAAACGGGTTTCGTCACAAGCGGGAGTACTACGAATCCAGGATCCGTTGGAGGCGGCGAAGAACGGGACAGTCATGGCGCCTGGCCAACGGACTTCCCAGAGTTTTTTTCCGGACGCGAGGTCGTAAGCGAGGGTCGTTTCTTCGCGTTTGCCAACGGTTTCCGTCGTAAAAATCCGCTGTCCGTCGGTGACCGGTCCCGAATAACTGGGTTCCAACGAGTGCTGCCAAACCAGCTTCAAGTTGGCTTCGGTCAGCTTGGACGGCCACGGCTTGGTGGTAAAGGTCGTATCGCGATTAGGACCTCGCCATTGGTTCCAAAGCTGGGTCGGCTTCTTTTCATCTTGAGCCACGGCCGCTGGCGGGTCCGTTTTGGTTTCTTGAGCCAGCAAACCTTGAGGATTTGTCACGGTGAAGGAGAAACTTGTGGAGAACAGTCCCAAGCCGATAAGGAAACGTAGTTGACCAGTCATTTGCACGAGATTCACTTGGTATTCCTGACAGAAGCGGATTAAACGCGACGACTCGATGTTCTGGAGCACGTATCTGCCGTCGCCAGACGGAGGTTTTCCGACGCAACGGACACACGACCGACTGTGTTCTGGCCGTACGGAGTTACCATCGCCAGACGGCGGGGGGCTGCCAAGGCACGTCGCCGTCGGACCTATACCGTCCGGACCGTTCCGAGATAACTGAGATTTCCTGGGCTCCGCCAGTAGAAATTCATAGAGCGTGGGCTTAAACTCGGTAATCCGTGTGGGCGATGTTCGACAACATTGACCGGATCAGATGACCGTTCCCACGGTCCAACTGAATGTAGTGGACCGTTCCCACGGTCCAACTGAATGTAGTGGACCGTTCCCACGGTCCAACTGAATGTAGTGGACCGTTCCCACGGTCCAACTGAGTGTAGTGGACCGTTCCCACGGTCCAACTGAATGTAGTGGACCGTTCCTACGGTCCAACTGAACGTAACGGACCGTTCCCACGGTCCAACTGTATGTAGTGGACCGTTCCCACGGTCCAACTGGCTCGGCAGCATCCAAGAGCAGACCAATTGGCTTGCCGCGCGAGAGGCATTCCAAAGCGAGCGATGCGGGCAATCAAGATAGGCGGGCATGGCCGATTTTTTGGTGGAATCGAATTTTCCGGAAAGTACTTCGATGAATTGGTATTTCGGTTTCCTCGGTCAAATCACTGCCAATGATCGCCTGCGAATGCAAGTTCCAGATTTTGCGGATATGGAGCAACATCCGTATGGTTGGTTGTCGTTGATGCCGCCGGTCGTGGCGATTGTCTTAGCGATCCTAACCAGGCGGGTGATCGTCAGTCTGCTGGTATCGATCTTTGTGGGAGCGATGATCTTAGGATTCTATTCGGCGCCGCAAGCCGTCAATTACGAACCATCGGGTTGGGACTTGGTCGCGGCGGGTGCCGTTTCGACGTGGAACGATCATCTCTGGCCGACATTGCTAAATCCTGACAAAGTATCGGTGTTTGTATTCACATGTTTGATGGGCGCGATCGTCGGGATGGTCAACCGGGCAGCGGGGATGCGAGGCCTAATTGGGTTGATGTCTCCGATTACCAATTCGCGAGTGGGCGTGCAGGTTTCAACCTGGATCAGCGGCATGTTCGTGTTCTTTGACGACTATGCCAACACGATGCTTTTGGGAACAACCTATCGGTCGGTTTATGATCGCATGCGAGTTTCGCGGGAGAAGTTGGCTTACATCGTCGATTCGACGGCGGCGCCGGTCGCTGGTTTGGCAATTGTCTCAACTTGGATTGCCGGCGAGCTGGCGTACATCAATGACGGATTGGCTGGAGTAGAAATAAGCGAAAGCGGGGGCAAGACCAGTGCGTTTGAATTGTTCATGGCGTCGATACCGTATCGCTTTTATGTGATTTGGGCTTTGTGGTTTGTGCTTGTGTCGGCCATCATGCGGCGAGACTTTGGACCGATGCTGAAGGCTGAACGTCGGGCGTTGAGTCAAGAACCAGTTGTCGGACTCAACGAACAGTTTACCTTACCTGCGGATTTGGATTGGCCGCGACTACCCGTTTCGAATGATGTGATTCCGCTCGAAATGACCGAGGTCGTCGCGGTGGCTCACGATCGGACTTTGGCTCCCCAAAAAACACCCGCCCGGAGCATCAATGCGATTTTGCCGATTTTGGTTACAGTGGTCGCGATCCTGGGCTTGATGTATCAAACGGGACTGAACGACTTGCAACCGGCACCTTCGGTATTAACCGGAACGGAAGCGGTTGCGGAAACGCCCGACAACGCCGCTGCCGATGGATATTTCTCCGCGACGATCATGCGATTGGGGGACATTTTTGGGGCCTCAGACAGCTACAGTTCATTGGTCTGGGGTTCGGTGATTGGATTTTTCTTCACCTGGTTCTGGCTACGTTGGCAAAGAATCGTGCCCACGGCATCGCTGATGCATGCGGCAGGCCATGGTGCGACCCACATGATTCCGGCCTTGGCGATCTTGTGGCTGGCTTCGGCTTTATCGACCATGACCAGTTCGGACGCCAGCGAGTCTTACCAGCGAGAATTGGACCAAGCGAACGCGATCGCCAAAGCAATTGCCGCTACACCAAAAATGGGCGAAGCGTTCGCGACCCTTGATCCCGTTGAACAAGTTGCCGCCACATTGCGGCTTCATAAGATACCTGAACCGATCATCGTGGAAACCTTGGCCGGTCAGTACTCGGACCCGAATGAGTTTTGGGACGAGGTCTTGCAACAAATCGGCGATCAATCCTTGGGTAGCGGCTTTTACGGTCGGTACATCGAAAAAGATGGACAGCAAATAGACTGGGACGACTATCAGAAATCCTTGCGAGTTCCTCCCGCCGCCAATTCGGGCTCGGAGTCCTCGCAGGCGCCAGCGACGTCGCTCATCGAAGAGAGCAAGAAGCTTTACGAGTCGGGCAAAGCAAAAGCTGCTGATGACGGGGCCGCTGAAGCGAAAGAATCTGCCAAAGGCGCCGACGAATCTCAACAACCGCCGACCAAGGAAGAGACAAAAGAAACCGGCGAAAAAAAATCCGACTTGAATGAGGACGGCCAGGGCCCGCGACAACCGATCGATGACGCGAAGGGTTCGGCTGACGACCAACTTGCTAACAAAGTCGTCTTATGGCCGACAAGTCTGCAACGCCAGGATCAGGAAACGACGAAATCGGAACCAACGAAAGAAGAGCCGGCAAACCGTGCAGGTGCCGACAGTGGCCCTCCGAGTAATGAACAAGCAGGTGGTGAACAAACAGATAGTGGGTCGACCGCAGGCGGAGCACAGGGTGGCGGGGCACAGGGAGGCGGAGCACAGGGAGGCGGAGCACCAGGTGGCGGATTTGGCGCGCCGGGTGGGCCAGGAGCGCAAGGTGGACAGCAAGGAGGAAATCCAATGGCCGCGATGATGGGCGGTCGCCGAGCGGAGCCGGATATTTCGGACGTGTGGGAGAATGTTGACGGTGGCTTGAAGTTCCCGTACTCGGATATTCGGCATCGTTTACATACAGGCAAGTACCTATCGAGTGTGCTGTTGCGTTGGGTGGGTCCCGCCGACGCCAACGCAAATGGTGCCAATGAACCGCATCCTTTTGCGAAATGGCTGCCGACACTGATCTTTGTCCTGGCAGGGTTTACGGCATTTGCGACGGGAACTAGTTGGGGCACGATGGGCATCGTCATGCCGTTGGCCATTCCTTTGGTGGGAAGCCTGCTATCCTCCGGCGGTCCAGTTGATCCGAACCATCCAATTTTTCTCGCCACGATCGCGGGGGTCCTTGCGGGCGCGATTTTTGGCGATCATTGTTCGCCCATTTCGGATACAACAGTTCTGAGCTCGAACGCCAGTGGTTGCGATCATTTGGCTCACGTGTGGACGCAGATGCCGTACGCGATCGCGGTCTTCTTGGTTTCCATCGTATGCGGCACCTTGCCAGTAGGCTTTGGTGTACCCTGGTGGATCTGTATGCCGGTTGGTACGGTAGTTCTGGTAGGTATCATGTACTTTGTCGGGCAACCGGTAGAGACGGACGCATCGAAGTCGTCAGTCAACCAGTCACCCCCAAGATAGGTGGCTCGCTGACGCAGCCTAGGCTCTGTCCCCAAAGGGGTCTGACCCTCTCCGGTCATGCCTTTTTGTCCGAAATTTTACATGCCCTCCAAAGGGTCAGACCCCTTTTGGGGACAGAGCCTTGTAAATGTGTTTGGGACCGATGGTCCGTGTAACTGTGTTTGGGACCGATGGTCCGTGTTTTTCGCCAGCCGCACGTTGCCGATTACCGTGCCTCTGACAATGTAGAAATAGACCCATGCCATCCTCGACTTCACGCAAAAAACGTAGTTCACAAAAAGAGCAAAAGCTGTCACCGATTGACGCGAACGTTCGCGATGAGGTGACGTCGCCAACTCCATCTTCTCTGCCGGCTCAACCGATATCCTGGCCTGAAGTCGCACAGCAACTGATTGGCAAACGACGTCGCTGGAGTCAAGTTTGGGATTGGTCGAAGCCGAATCAAAGTCCGCTGACATGGTACGTCAGTCTCGACGAGACCCCGGAGTTATTGCCGTGGGTGAAGGCGTTGGCAACGGCCTGGAGTGATCCCACAGCGGCCGAAAAACATTGGCGGCGGATCGAGAAGATGTTGGAGCATTGGACGATCCATGCCCCGCTTCGGCTACAAAGATTGGCGGCTCCATCGGACGCAACCGACGTTAATGATCTCCGCCGAGACGCAAGACTATTTGGATTGGAGGCAGTTGCCATTGCGTGGTTGTTCCCGGCCCTGGCCGAACAAATCTCAACGGAGCTTTGTGAATCAACGTTGGCCGTACTCTTGGAAATGAGCGACGCGCAAAAACTGCCCAGCGATTGTGAAGTCTGTGCCGGCTTGTGGCAAATGGAATTGCCACTCACATTGAGCGTTTGGCTGCCCGGGGAGATCTTCCCGACGTCACTTCAAATCCAAGCATTGGATCTATTGAAAGCACAGATCGAAGAACTGACGGATGGCAATGGCTTGTTCGTCCATGATCAAGTTTCGAATTTTGGCGCGTTGCTGGCGGGATGGACGCGAATTTGGCGGCTCGAAAAATTCATTGCCGACTTGATGGCCGGAGCGCCATTGCGAGATCGATTTCGCTACGCATTTCAACAACACCTGCGAATGTTGGGCCATGACGGTTCGCCATTATTGAGCAATTCGAAGCCACTGGCCGTTCCGGCGGCGATGGTCAGTACTTGGCTGCAATTAGGGCAAGATGCCGAAGAGCGACGCATCGCGGAATTGACTTGCCCGTCTGGAACCGACTTCAGCTCGATTAAAGGTCCGCGATTGAAAGACAGCCGATTGTCGGATGCCGCGGATTATTCGGCATGGGGCCGAGTGGCCGTTCTTCGCAGTCGCTGGAAACGCAAGAGCGATAAATTGGCAGTGGCCTTCGGACAGGCCGGGATGCAGATCGAGCTAAACGTCAAACGCTCCTGGTTGGCCGGCACGATCGCCACCCAGATTCACGACAATGGTCAACCATTATCGTTGGGCGAGCGTTGGGAAGAGATCTGTTGGCAAAGCGACGAGGACATGATCTACCTCGAACTGCAAAACGAACTGGCTGACAATCGCGGACTCTTGCAACGGCAGGTGGCGATTGCCAGAAAAGATCGCTTGTGCTTGATCGCGGACGCCGTTCTCTTGGAACCTGCTGCTGTCGCTGAATCGCATCGCTTGGCTCATCGTTGGTCGTTACCCTTGGCCAACGGCGTTCGGTTCGAATCCGCCGCGGAGACCCGCGAAGGTTGGTTAACGGATGGCAAGAACCGGTTGTCATTCTTGCCCGTATCGATGCCGGAATGGCGTGTCCAACATTCTCACGGCCGCCTCGAACCGTCCGAGTCAGCGATCGGCATGACGTACGAACTGCCGGCAGGTCGCTTGTTTCAAGCGGTGCTCATTGACTTGGATGCGCGACGAAGTGTCAAGCCTCTTAGTTGGTCACCACTGACCGTCGGTGAGAACTTGCAAAAAGTGCCGGTTGATCAAGCCATGGCGGTTCGAGTTCAATTGAATCGCGAGCAGTTTTTGATGTACCGTTCGTTGACGGCTCCCGCAAGTCGCACGTTTGTTGGACAAAATGTTTACGCGGATTTCTATTGGGGACGTTTTCAACCCAACGGAACTGCCGAGTCCATGATCATGATCGAATCGGCTTAGTCACCATGTCAGCCTCGCTGTTTGATCAATTGACTGAAAACGTACGGGCAGTGAAACAGCAAATTGCTGACGCCTGTAATGAGGCCGGTCGTTCCCCAGCCGAGGTGAAATTGGTCGCCGTCACCAAGTATGTCGACTCGGCGATGGCGATCGCACTGGCACGATGTTTGGCTCAGAGCCCTGACGTTCAACCCGTCGCCTCACCAGTGATCTTGGGCGAGAATCGCCCTCAGGTTTTGCAAGATCGCTGGAGCGAATGGCCGGCGGACTTGCCCGTCGAGTGGCACTTGATCGGACATTTGCAGACCAACAAAATCAAAGTCGTCGCAGGACGAACGGCTTTGATTCATTCGCTGGACCGTTTCGATTTACTCGATAAGCTGAACGAATTCGCAACGAAGAACGATTTGCGGGTGCGTGGATTACTGGAGTTTCGGCTTAGCGAGGATACCGATAAACATGGTTTTGGGATTGGTGACGTGCCTCAGTTATTGGACCGTTGGCCGACCTGGACAAACCTGCAATTGTGCGGCGTGATGGGCATGAGTGGCCTCGAGGCTAGTCCGACGGAGGCTCGAAAACAATTCGATTCTCTCAGAGAAATTCACAGGGAGATTCGTCAGCAACTCCATTCGGATGCACAAGCGCCCTGGAGCGAGTTATCGATGGGTATGTCCGGTGATCTGCCACAAGCGATCGCTGCCGGTGCGACATTGGTGCGAATTGGCAGTGCGTTGTTTCGCGGTCTGTTGAACGATGCGATGAACTGAAAGAATGGATGCCATGAGCCGGACAATCGTCATTCGCGGTGCCAAGGTCCATGATCCGGCCAATGGAATCGACGGGCAGATCGCGGACATCTGGCTGAAGAACGGTCGCATTGTTCACTCGACTGACGCAGATGGCCATGTCGAAGTAATCGATGCGAGCGGAATGGTCGCGATGCCTGGCGGGATCGACATGCATAGCCACATCGCGGGCGCTAAGGTCAATGCCGCTCGGAGCTTGCGAGCTGACGACCGGTCCCTTGCCCCACCAGTGCCATCGCGATTCGAACGCGGCGAGTTCTTTAGTGGAACGATGGGCAGCGTCCCGAGTACGTTTGCGGCCGCGTATCGCTACGCGGCCATGGGCTACACGACCGCGTTTGATGCAGCGGTTTCGCCGCTGTTAGCCCGCCAAGCCCATCGGGAATTGGACGATTTCCCTGGATTGGATAAAGGCTTTTTTACGCTCGTTGGGAATCACGTGGCCTTGTTGCGGGCGATTGCCAACCGAGACCCACAACAAGTCCAACATATACTCGCATGGTTGCTATCGGCATCCCTCGGTTATGCTCCGAAGGTGGTCAACCCGGGTGGCGTCGAAAATTGGAAGCAAACCGGAGTCGATATTCGATCGCTGGATCAGCGGATTGGTATCTTTGATACTTCGCCCCGGGAAGTCCTGCAAGCGATTGCTCGTGCGGCGAATGACTTGCGATTGCCTCATCCCTTGCACATCCACACCAATCACTTGGGAATGCCCGGGAATTGGCGAACGACCTTGGAAACGATGCGAAGTCTTGATGGCTTGAAGGCCCATTTTGCTCATATCCAGTTTCATAGCTACGCTGGTGGCGACGCGGATGAAGACACGTTTGGCTCGCAGGTCGCTGCCTTGGCCGACTACATCAACGAGCACCCCGAACTGTCGGTCGATGTGGGGCAGGTCGTGTTTGGCGACACAACGAGCATGACGGGCGATGGGCCCGTGGGCTATTACTTGAGTCGCTTGTACGGCAGACCGTGGGTAAGCAGCGATACGGAATTGGAAACCGGCTGTGGGATTGTGCCGATCGAATACCGCAAGAAAAGTGTCATTCATGCCTGGCAATGGGCCATCGGACTCGAGTGGTTTCTTTCGGTTCGCGACCCTTGGCAAATCGTGCTGAGCACCGATCATCCCAATGGCGGCTCATTCGAGGCGTATCCCGAGATCATCCGTTTGTTGATGGACCGCAGTTATCGACAAGAATTTTTGGCGGGACTGCCGGAAGCCGTGCGGCAGAAAACATGCTTGCGTGACCACACTCGGGAGTACTCTCTGCAAGAGATCGCGATCATCACGCGCGCCGCCCCCGCTCGACTATTGGGCTTGACCAACAAAGGACACTTGGGACTCGGCGCCGATGCCGATGTGACGCTGTACAACCCTTCGTCCGATTATCAGCAGATGTTCGCGATGCCCAAACATGTCTTCAAAGGTGGCCAGTTCATGATCCGCGACTTCGAATTGGTGTTTATGCCTCTGGGTAAAACGTTTGCGGTGCAACCGGCGGGCGGAGAATTTGCCGAGCCCGACTTTGAACAGTGGCTGCGGCGTTACTACACCATTCGCCCCGAACACTTCCGGATTGCTTCTGCTGAGATCCACCAATTGGATCTAATCCCGCCACACCCGCTTCCGTAGAAGGACAACTCCGTGCCCCCATTCCGAAATCTCTGGGCCGCCTTGCGATGCATGATTGGTTGCTTGATCATCGCGGCAGGTTGCAACTCCAAACTCGACAATCCAGTCGAAAACTCTGAGACTGAAGATCGTTGGCCGAACCAAATTACGGTCGTGTCGTTCCCGCTTTACGATGCGCTCCGCGCGGTAGGTCGAGACAAACTCGAACTGTATTATCCCGAGCTCGCACCAGGAAAGGTCATGGATCGCGAGTCAGTGAAACGAGTCCAAGCCAGTCGCTTGATTTTTATGGACGGGACGCATCATGTTGGGTGGGTCGATACCGTTTCGCTGCCGGAATCGAGAAAGCGAATTTCCACGTTTGACATCATGGATCAATTGATCATGGTCGACAACTTGGGCAGCCACTCGCACGGTCCGGGCGGTGAGCATTCTCATAAGGGGATTGTCGCCCAGACTTGGTTGGACCCAGTCTTGTTTCAAAGACAACTCCAAACGGTTTTGCTGGCTTGCGTCAAAAGCGAACTCCTGTCGGTAGCCGAGGTTGAGCAAGCGATGCAAAGGTGGCAAGAAATGGTTCGGCCCTTGGAAGACACCTTGACCAAATTGGCGGAACGCCCCGTTCGAAACGTGATTGCGGATCGGGCGGGCACGGAATATTTGTTTCGGCGGCTCAATTGGCCAGTGGAAATCCAGGAACTGAATCAGGCCGTGAATCTAGACCCAGGGCAATTGGAGCGAGAACTTCGCCAGAGATTCGAACAAGATGCAGGGTTGGTCATCGTATTGACTTCCACGCCCTCCCCGGAACTCGTCACTTTGTTGGACCAGCTCAAAATCCCGGTCGTTTCGCTTGACCTGATTGACTTTGTCGATGGAGGAAGTTACCTAGATCGCCTGAGCCAAAATCTTAAAAATCTACAAAATGTTGTAGGGCAGGGCACCTAATGTTGTTTTCTCTTGGTAATAACTTGTTACAATATTGGAGCGAGAAATCACATTGATCTAGCATTACGGGTGTTGCAACGCATGACGGGAATTGCGGTTCGCCGTAGTGTGGTTTTTGTGAAGGTACGGTACGGGTGAGGAATTGGGTTGCATGCCTAACGATACTCAGCATTGGAGCGTCTCATTAGGTGTCTGGAAGGGTGTTCCAGTTCACCTTCATCTTTCCTTGATCTTGGCGGCCATTTTATTGATTGGCTGCCAATTGGGTTTGATCCATGGACTGGCGGATGAAGCTCGAGTTGGAACACGAGGTTCGCTGAGCACCATCGTCCTGATGTTGCTGTTGGGTGGGGCGGTTTACGTGGTGCCCACGCTCGCGCAATTATTTGGTATCGCGCGACCGAATCAAGCCATCCGGCGAATCACTCTGCAACCGTGGGGGGCCTACTTCGAATGGCAAGTGGATACGGCACCGCAATTTCGAGTTCGAACTTATTCGATCGGCATGTTGGCGAATGCCAGCTTGTTGGCGATCGCGATACTTGGTTACAACGGTTGGCTAAATCCCGATTCAAATAATTTCTGGCAAAGCTTGTATCCTTGGCACCCGCAACTACTTCAGTGGAGCGATCTAGAATTTTCGGTGTTGACTTCGCTTGTTTGGTTCAACGCCGTCATCTTGTTCCTACGAATGATACCGATCGCTCCGATGGATCTTGGGCGGATGTTGGCTGAATGGGGACAAACGCGATTTCATCAAGTGCCCGCCATCCAACGTTCTGCAGTCTTGTTTTTGGTCGGAATCATGTATGTTGTCGTGATGGTTGGAACTAGCTTCTTGTTTGCTCCGGAAATTGGTGCTCAGACTTATTCGCCCGGAGTGTGGCCGATGCTGGGTGGTCTAACCTTGTTATTTGCTGCCCGCCGCGAATACCTGCGCGATGTGCAGTTGTTCATGACCCTGAAACAACAACGAGCAGAGTTTGAAGGGGAACACCTGTCCAATTCGGAGGACAAATATGAACACGCACCCGCTTATGAAGTCCGCTCGACGGCCACCAGCGATGATTTTGATTTTGCAGATCTGAGCGAACAAGAACCACCGACCGCTTGGGAATCGCCCGAGCAAACGGAATCGGGCTGGGAGGACTGGATGATCGAAAATCGTGACAGTCGCCAACAAGCGCGTGAAGATCACGCCGCGGCAGAAGAAGCGTTGTTGGATGGAATTTTGTTGAAAGTCAGTTCCAATGGGATCGCAGGTTTGACCAGTCAAGAACGTGAAATCTTGGATCGCGTAAGTCAAATTTATCGCCGACGCCGAGAACTTCGGCACTAAACGTAGCAACGTTCGCCAGAACCCGGACAACGAAAACCGTTGCGAATGAGGACGTAACTACGTTCGCCAGAACCTGGACGAAGCGAAAAAATCTCAATGATTTTCCGCCTTCACTGTGGAAATACACATTCCACTCGCACTTCAAACCCGTGTGCAACGTTTCAGCCTCTTCGGGTATTGTCCTCAACTTAGGTGTTCGAACGTGCGGATTGTAATCTTCGAAGCCGTTACGGCAGGTGGTTCGGGAAGTGGAGCGTTTTCTTGTTCCTACAACTCCAGTGCAACGACCGAGATTCCGGTTGCGCTCCGCGCCGAAGCCTGGGCAATGATCACCTCTTTGGCGGCTGACTGCTGCGAAGCACTTCGAATCTCGGCGCAGGATTCGCACGACGACTCACTTCCGCGCGGGTCACAGGAAATCGCAACTCAAGAAAAATGTATTCCTTGGATGCTGCGTTCACTCTTTTCTACGCGAGTCAACGGATCTTTGACAAACCCACACGTGATAAAAGTGTTGTGGCATCCTTACCCGAAGGGTCGGTCAACGGTTGCTCGTGAGGTCCCCCCGGCATTTTCAATATTTGATGCAAGATCATCGATCACCGAGCCCTTGCCTCACACGAACCAGTCGGTCTATCCGTTGGTATGCTGGGACCCGGTTCGGCAGCAACAACTGGAGACTCGAACGGTATCTTTGCGGGGTCCGAATTACTGGAAAGTTCCAGAGGGAAATCCTGAACCGCAATTCATAAATACTCCGCCTACTGTTCGCTTCGACGGTGTGAGCACTGAAACCATCATGGTTCCCGACCCAAATCTCTTGTTAGCACAGTGGAGGGCGGCCGTTCGCGACGCTGACGTGGCTTTCTTGATAGCGCCGCAACCGGAAATGCAACATTGGCTGACGGCGTTGGGGCCGCTTTCCGACAAAGTTCTTGCATGGCCGGTAGATTTGCTGGCGAGAGCGGAAGACAAGCGACATCTAACCAGCCTCCCCAGTCTTGTGATCGAACCTGGACCGGATTCTTGGCGATTCCTTTCGCGAGATACTTCGCCAGCATCTGCGTCAGCAACCCACAGTGACGAAGCGGATGTGCAGCGCACGTTCCAAGACGTTTTCGCGACCGCGTCCACTTGGGCGTTAAAGCCAACCAACCAATGTGGCGGCAGTGATGTTTGGAAGGTCTCCTTGGCAGCTCCGGTCTCCGACTTTACCATCGCCATACAAATCATCCAACAACTCCGAGAGCAGGTGCCGTGCGAAACCGGTTCCGAGCAACCGCTCCTGTGGTCACCATGGTTTGAAGGGCAAGCGGGCAGCTTGTCAGTGTTGGCAACCGAAGCAGGATGGTGGTGCTGTCCTCCGTGTCGGCAAATACTGAACTTCGAAGACGTACCGGTCCCGTTCCAACTTCGAGAGCACGTGGCGAGGTTGCAGAAGCTCCAGTACCGAGGCGCGGAGCTTGATGCCGGACTCTCGCCCGCCGGCGTGAAGGATCTTCTGTATGAGCAATTTGCCGCGAAGCTAACCATCGCCGAACGACGTTCGATTCGCGGTTGGTTTGGAATCGACTTTGTCGCGACCTCCCACGAGCGAGCCACGTTGATCGAGATCAACCCTCGACTAACATCGTCCTACAATCTGCTCCGCCAGTTGTGTTTGACGGTTGAATAACCCAGCGAGCCATTGAACCGTAAATAGGGGGGTTCGAAAGGAATTTACTTTTCCGGATCCGTTGGAGATGGTAGACTCATCCGAGTTTTCGGGGTTGGATCGTGGCCAGAACTGCGAGATTGCTGGAGAAAGTTCCAATGCCAACCCGTGATTTCGTTTCTACAGCCAACGAGCACTCCAGTGGCCTTGCCCAACGCCGACGGTTTTTGCAGTCGTTGGGAATGGGTGGCTTTGGTGGTTTGGTGGCGCAGGTGCTGAGCGGTGAATGGGGCCGTTCTCCTGCCTATGGTTGCGAACGTTCGGCCAATCTTCAAATTCCAAACGGCGGAATCCTCGACGTCGATAATCCGCTGGCAGCCAAGTCTCCCGATTTTCCGGCGAAGATCCGATCGGTCATCTTTTTGTTTCTGGTCGGTGGACCTTCGCAAATCGATACCTTCGACTACAAGCCATTGCTGCAAGATCTGCATGGCAAACCCGTGCCAGAACTGTTCAAGAACAACTTGAGCGGCTCGAAGTACGCCAACGTGTTTCATGGATGCAAAGACGAGTTGATGGCCAGCCCCTACCAGTGGCAGCAACATGGCCAATCCGGAATGTGGGTTAGCGAGTTGTTTCCGCACCTTTCCAAACATGTCGACGACTTGTGCTTTATTCATTCGTTGCAAGCCGAATCCAACAATCATGCCCCGGCCAGTTATCAGCTGCATACTGGCGACTTACGAGCGGGCAAAGCCAGCTTGGGTTCGTGGGTAACCTACGGTTTGGGATCGGAAAACGAAGACTTGCCGGGCTATGTTGTCTTGTTCGACGCGGGGCCGCTGGGAGGAAGTTCGAATTATCACAACGGCTTCTTGCCGCCGGCCTATCAACCGACTCGCTTGCGTGATCAAGGACCGGCCGTCTTGGACTTGTTGCCTCCCGAACGTTTTCAAAATGGGCAACGCGCCGGGTTGGATCTGATCAATGAATTGAATCGTCAACATCAAGCAGAACGACCTGGTTTCACTCAACTGGACGCGCGAATGGCAACTTACGAGTTGGCGTATCGCATGCAGTCGGCCGGAGTCGAGATTGGCCAATTTCAAGATGAGCCCGCCCATGTTCATACCAGTTACGGGTTGGACCATGAGGACGCTCGAACGCAGAGCTTCGCACGAAAGTGTTTGTTGGCAAGGCGATTGGTCCAGCGTGGTGTCCGCTTTGTGCAACTTTACGACATGCCGGACAAGGATGGCTGGGACGCACACAGCAAGTTGACGGACAATCACACCCCCAGGGCTCGCTGGACCGATCAACCGATGGCTGCATTGGTCAATGACTTGAAGCAGTCAGGGCTGTTGGATTCGACGCTCGTGATCTGCGCCAGTGAATTTGGGCGCACGCCCATGATGCAAGACAATCAAGGTAGGCAACACAACGCAGCTGGCTTTACGATCTGGTTGGCCGGCGGCGGAATCAAACCAGGTTTTCGGCTGGGAAGTACGGACGAGATCGGCTTGATGGCGACCGAACGCCCAGTCCCTTTCCCCGACTTGCATGCAACCATCTTGCACTTGCTAGGCCTGGACTACGAAAAACTGTTCTTTGAAGTCAATGGACGATTGGAGCGATTGACAGGCGTGGCAGGCTCCGCCAAGCCGATTCAGGAGATTCTGGCATGACTGGATCTCGTACACAATGCAACCCAAGATTCTTCGTGCCCCCTTGCGAGGTCATCGCAGTATGTCACTGCGTAAGGATGTGGTGCATTGGATGGTGGGTCGTCGTTGCTTCTATGGCAATAGGAACCGCGAGTGCTTCGTGTGACGAACCCGTGTTAGATGAAGAGCTCGCGCGCCGCGCGATCGCGATCTTGCATCAACGCTGCGCGAGTTGTCATGGCGAGACGGAACAGGAAGGCGAGTTGCGGGTGGATACCGCCGAACATTTGGCGCGCGGCGGCCGTCGCGGCCCGATGTTTACTCGAGATAATGAAAACCAAGTGGCAGCCACGAGTCTCCTGATTGCTTCCGTCGATGGCAGTCACGCAGAATTGTTGATGCCGCCGGAAAACCCACTGCCCCCCGAGGAGATTGAGACCTTGCGTCGATGGACGCGGTCCGGCGGGGTCTGGCCCACGTCGCCAGCCCAAAACCCAACGTTGATGTCGGGAGCCTCGCCAGAGGCGAATCAACATTTCCTGTTCCATGATGTCTGGCAGCGGGACGATCATCCGTTGCGGCGCACGTTTAGCGATGCTCGTTGGGAGCATTGGGCTTGGCAACCAAGAAATCCCGTCACACCTCCACCGGTCCAAAACGTCGCGTGGATCATGAATCCAATCGACCAATTTTTGTTGGCCGATTGGGAACGCCAAGGTTTAGAGCCAGCTTCCGATCTGGATCGTCGGAAATGGTTGCGGAGGCTCTCGTTTGACTTGATTGGCTTGCCGCCCACGCCCTTGGAGATGGACGAATTCTTGGCCGATCCATCGGAACAAGCGTATACAAAACAAATCGAACGATTGTTGGCACACCCTGGGTACGGCCAACATTGGGCTCGCATGTGGCTGGATACGGTTCGCTATAGTGACAGCAATGGTTTTGATTGGGACGAGTTCCGGCCTCAAGCCTGGCGGTATCGCGATTATGTGATTGCCGCATTCCAGAACGACAAGCCCTTCGATCAATTTGTTCGCGAGCAATTGGCTGGCGATGAGATGTTATCTGGGCCGCCGGAAACGATCGAGCAGCAGCAAGCCCTGATCGCAACCGGTTACCTCAGGATGGGACCGCACGACAATGCGGCTGGTTTGTTTAACGAACAAGCGCGTAGTCGTGATGAGTTGCTAACGGACTTGGTCGAAACAACGGGCAGCGCGTTCTTGGGGCTGACACTGTCGTGTTGTCGCTGCCACGATCACAAAACGGATGCCTTGTTGCAAGCGGACCACTATCGCTTGCGAGCGTTTTTTGCGGGTGTTGAGTTTGCTGATGATTTACCCATCAACTTGGTCACCGAACATTTAGAGATTGAACAACAACGGACAACGCTACAAGCCGAAATCGACATACTCGAAAAGAGCGAAACACCCGAGTCGGACGAAACCAAGATCAAGATTACCGAACTAAAGTCTCGCTTGCCTGGCTTTACCTATGCCGTATTGATGCGCGATCAAACGGAAGTGGTGGCAACCCATGTCTTGGCTCAGGGCGATTATCGCAGACCATTGCAAATCGTTGAGCCAGGTTTTCCAGTGATGTGGAACCCTTACGATGCGAGGTCGGCTCCTGTGGTCCGCCCGGGTTCTTCGGGACGACGCACGGCCTTGGCCGACTGGGTCGTGCATCCGGAGAACCCGTTAACTGCTCGTGTGATCGTCAATCGCTTGTGGCAAAATTACTTTGGACGTGGGCTCGTCGCAACTCCGAACGACTTCGGAGTCACAGGGGAGCCGCCGATCCATCCGGAGTTGCTGGATTGGTTGGCCAATGAACTGATCGCCGCGAATTGGTCGCTCAAGCATATTCAGCGTTTGATTGTCGGTAGCCACACCTATCAGCAACAAGCTGCAACCGTCGGACCAAAAGGGCAATTCCAGGGCAGCCCATTCCAAGAATTGAAACGGTTGACGGCCGAACAATTGCGAGATGCCGTGTTGGCGGTTTCGGGCAAGTTATTGCCTCACGCCGGCGGGGCACCGATCTGGCCGCCGTTGCCACCGGAAGCGTTACAGGCCAATCCGGCTTTGTTGGATGATAATGAAACGAAGACCAAAGGCTGGTATCCGTCGCCGGCAGAGAAACAATCGGTTCGTAGCATTTACCTCATCCAAAAGCGAACCGTGCCGTTGCCACTGATGGAGACGTTTGATCTGCCGGACAACTCGGTGTCCTGTGGATGCCGTCAGCAGTCGCTGGTCGCTCCTCAAGCCTTGACATTGCTCAACGGCGATCTGATCGAAACGGCGTCCGTCGCCCTAGCGGACCGCGTTGCGTCGCTCACAAATCCCGACGATCAAATTCGGGAGCTCTATCGTTGGACTTTGCAACGGGTCCCAACCGATCAAGAAATGGCAACTTGCCAACGATTCGTGAGTGAGCACGGTCTTGTGAACTTGGCTCGCGTCTTGTTGAACGTGAATGAGTTCATGTTTCTGGATTGAAAACCATGCACCATCTTGCCACACGTTTGATGCCGGTGCGAGATACCTCGGTACCTGGATTTCAAAAAGCACTAATCCGCCAACGTATTCACCTCGCCACCGATACGAGTCCCGAGGGCTCGCCAGGTCGCTAGGTCAATTTCCTCGGCAATGGAACGGACCGATCCGTCCATCATCCCAACATTGACACTTGCCGGATGATAACTCCGCGACGTGACCACTGCGTAGGTCGCTTGTGTCGTACTGGTGGCTTCTTGCTGGGAGGTGTAGTCGATATCGCTGCCGGCGGGGCATTGATTCGAGGCCGAATTCAGTACCAAGCGGCCATTCGGTGCCAAACCGGTCGTAAAGCCTTCATGATGAACTCGGCCGTCAGGCCATTCCGTGTGCCCATTGGGGCGGCACCAAGCGAAAGACGCAGGAACTCGAGCGGCCACCGCTGCTGGATCGGGCGCAGGAATCGATGGGCCACCGACCAAAGGCTCGTTGCGTCCGTAGAACTGCCGAGCCTTCACGTCCGCTGCCATCAGTGTGTTGCTTGAACCATCCAGAATGTTGCTCTGACGCAGTTTCGCGTTCGGATGAAACATCCCGTCGCCGATCTCTCCGTTGACGGGGTTGAAGATCAACCAACTGCCAAAGTTAAAGCCGTACGTCGTTGGGTAGAGAGGAGTGGCGAGTTTCGGACTGACATCGCGGGTCACATCGGAATTCACGTCGCTGGGGCAGGCGTAGGTGGGGATCTTGAGTCCAGCCAACACCACTTGATCATCCCAGGCAACATTCAAATCCACTCGGTCGTAGACATTACCTTGTTCCAGGTACGGCAAGATTCGACCATGGATCGACCACGAACTATTGGTGTTGATCGAGCCCACGCCTTGAATGATCGCAGATGGCGGAAAATTCCGGCGGTTGGTTTCGTAATTGAGAATCGCCAAGCCAATCTGTTTGAGGTTGTTGCGACATTGCACCGACCTAGCGGCCTCACGAGCCATTTGCACGGCCGGCAACAACAGGCCCATCAGGACACCGATGATCGCGATGACCACCAATAACTCGACCAAAGTAAACGCTGATCGCACCGGCATTCGAACGACTGAATTCATGATTGTTGATTTCTTTCAAAACGGGGAACCTAGAACCGCCAAGCAGTTCCAAGTCCGATAGAACTATCTTGCTCGAATATCGAGCAAAACGGAAGCGTGACCAGGCAATGAGGCGAAAACAGTCACAGCAAATGCTATGCCTATAACGACAGGTTCGTTTTTAAGGCGGGTTAGTAACTCGTAGATCCAGGAAATTGCGGGGGACGAGGAGTCTATTGGCGGGAGGGCCGACCAAGATACGGCAGTTTCTTCGCCGGGCCTGGCGAAAATTCCACCACCGAGCAAAACTCGCCGCGAGGTTCTTGTTCCAAACACGGAACCTGGATGGCCAGCGTGGCTCGGGGCGAGTAATCTGCTGGGATGGCCCGTGCGTCGCTCCAACAGAAACTGCTGTATCCGATCCTGACCGCCGTGTTATTGGCGACGGTCGCGATTTCGTTGTTGGCTTATGGGCTGGCCAAGTCCAATGCGGAAGCGGAATGGGAACGGCGTTTCCAAGCGATTGGTACGTTGGTTGACCGCGAAAACATTCCTTTGGCGCCAAACGTTCTGCAGTTGCTGGCCAACTTGACTTCCGCACATTGGATCGCCATTGGGCCGGATGGGTCACAACTTTCGGTTGTCTCACCAGCCGAGGCTACCGCAAAAATTACTGCGACGACCGCAGGCAAGTGGGACGATTTGGTCAGCCAGTTGTCGGAATGGTCAACCGACCAGCGACCTCGTCGGGTTCGGATGGGCGAACATTGGTTTCGTGGAATACGTCTGAGTCGGAAGTTTCCTCGCGCGAGACCGGATGGAACCACCGTTTCGGGGCTGGTCGTTCTGATCGATGAATCGAAAGCCCAGCAAACGATTGTCCAGTCGATCGCGCTGCCGATCTCGGTAGGCATGGTCGCCATCGGAATCATGACGGTCGTGACATTTTGGACCACCTCGCGGTGGGCGAAACGAATTGGCCGCTTACAAAAAGAAGTCAACCTCATCGCCACGGGACACTTCCAGACCAGTGCCCTTACAGACGGCGACGATGAACTAAGTCGATTGTCGCAAGACGTTACCGAAATGTCCAAGCAGCTTTCGGAGTCATGGCAAAAACTGCGGCGACTCCATGGCCAACAGATGTTGCACAATCTTTCGGGTGGCATGGCCCACAACTTGCGGAACACACTGACCGGAGCCCGTATGGCAATCGAACTAGCCAGCGGCTCGGTGGAATCCGAGTCTCAGATTCTTTCTCCTTCGCAGCGAATGACGAAGCAGCGACTGGACGTGGCCATTCGGCAGATCGAACAAGCCGAAGCGTATATCAAGCGGTTACTCCTTTTGGCTCAAGGGCGACCAACGGACGGCTGCCGCATGAGTTTGGCGATCTGCGTCCAGACCTTGCAGGCGACGCTCGACACGACGGCCGCTCATCGGCAGAAGCGGTTGGAATGGTCGTTGGGGGCCGATCTTGACGAATATGAAGTCGGTGATGGCGAGACGTTATTGGCCGCCGTTAGCAATTTGGTTTGGAATGGTTTGGAAGCAGGTCAAGAAATGGTCGTATCGGTTTCAATCGATCAAGACTATGAGCTTGGGCGAGTTGTGGTTTCGGATAATGGCCCGGGTTTGGCGGCCGAGGTCGCCGGAACTTTGTTCGAACCATTTGTGACGACGAAGCCCGATGGCAGCGGCTTGGGGCTGGCATACGTTGCTCGCGCGGCCCAATTATTGGGCGGCACCGTTACTTCGCGTCGGGTAGAGTCACGCACAGAATTTGAATTGACTTTTCGTATCGAGAGAAAATTCCAGCCATGAAAACCGTCTTGGTGATCGACGATGAACCGACCATTTGTTGGGGCTTCCAGAATCTGCTGGGTTCCGACAATGTGTCCGTCATCGTCGCTGGGTCATGTGAAGCGGGTTTGGACTTGGCTCGCAGGAACCACGTGGACTTGATTCTCTTGGACATTCGCCTGCCGGATGGTTCCGGTTTGGATCTGATCGAACCCTTAAAAGCCATTGCTCCTCAGGCCGCGATTATTGCGATGACTGCCCATGGCGAGTTGGAAATTGCCGTTGCTGCCGTCAAAAAAGGTGTCGTCGATTATTTGCACAAACCGTTTCGCTTGGCGGATGCCTTGGCCGCGTGTCAACGGGCTTTTGAATTGCAAAGTCAGTTGCCAACCGTGGAATCGACAAAATCACTTGCTCCAGCGGATTCCACCAAGCATCATGCCGCTGCGTTGGTCGGCCATTCGTTGGCGATGCAAAAGGTCTTTCATCAAATTGCTTTGGTGGCGGATAGCGATTTGTCCGTGTTGATAGTTGGCGAAACCGGCACCGGCAAGGAATTGGTGGCCGAAGCGATTGTCCGGCATAGTCGGCGGCGTGAGCAACCTTTCATCGGGGTCGCCCCAGTGGCGTACAATCCGGAGTTGTTAGAAAGCGAGTTGTTTGGACATGCTCGCGGGGCATTTACTGGTGCCGACCAAGCGCGTCCCGGACTGTTCGAGGCAGCCAATGGGGGCACGATCTTGTTAGACGAAATTGGCGACTTGCCGCTGACGGCGCAGGTAAAACTCCTGAGAGTTCTAGAACAAAAACGATTCAGTCGGGTCGGTGAAACCGAATCTCGGTCGTGTGACGTACGTGTCTTGGCAGCCACCAATTCCGATCTGCGCGAGGCGGTCAGGGCAGGGCGGTTTCGCGAGGACTTGTTGTATCGCATCGGCGCCGTGGTGCTGGAGTTGCCCCCGCTCCGGGAACGACTGGATGATGTGGAACCCTTGGTCAAACATTTCCTCCAGCAATCCGGCTACGACTGGGAACGCCGCGGTCTATCGCCTGCCGTCATCGAATCCTTGCGGCAGCGACTTTGGCCGGGGAACGTGCGTGAACTACGCAATGCCGTACAAAGGGCGGTGGTGATTGCCCGACAACGCACTTTGGTTCCAAGTGATTTTGAATCCGGTTCCACGCCCGCGTCATTGGATCGAAACTCGTCATTACCTCAAGCGATTCAGGCATGGGTGAAGGAAGCCTTGATACTGGGCGACAAGTCTTCATCATCCGACCAACCCGCGGACTCGGGCGAACCAATCTACGAACGGTTCATGGCCATTGCGGAGCCCATCTTGTTTCGGACCGTCTTGGAATCTCTCGACGGCAACCGTTCCGCCGCAGCCGATGTTCTGGGAATTCACCGAGCCACTTTGCGAGAACGTTTGGCGCGATACGGAATTGATGATGCCAATCGGCGCTAAGGAAGAGCAGCAACCGCGACGATTTCGCTTTGTTCTCTAACACCCCCGAATTTCGCGAGTATGAGTTTGCCCTAAATCCACCGAATCTTGAGGCCCAATTGCTGCATCTGCAACAGGGCTTCGGCGTTGCCTCGGGCATCGTCGACAGGATGGTGGGTATGCTTGGTGCGCCGAAGGTGCTTGAAGTTCACGAACATGTCACGTTGCAGCCCTTTGTACAGCGAGCCCAAGTTCGTCGAACTGAAACCAAACGGATTATGCCCCAAAAAGTGATGAAAGTACCAGTTGATAAACTGCCAATCGAAGCCATTGTTGTCCGAAACAAAGGTAATTCGACCTTGGCAATTTTCCACCAGCCAGCGATGAAACGCATCCATGACTTCTGCTGGGTCGTCAAATTTTAGGCAATCCGTGCGACTGAAACCAGAAACCGCCAATGCCTCGGGAATATACTTTTCCGAGATTGGCTTTAGTTGACCATAAAACGTTCGGCTCAATTCTGGCTCGACAATGATCGCGCCAAAACAAACCATTGAAAAATCGCCAGGGATCGGTCCGTCCGCTTCAATATCAACCATGACGTAAGCCATGCCTGGTGCCTCCATTCGTTGCATTCACCTATAAATGTTTATGTTTGATCCGCGTATCGTCTTCAAACAACGGCTTACGATTCCCGTCGGTACGAATCTTGCCAAAGACAGATGCGAGTTCATCGATCCAAAAAAGCAAACTCAGGAAAACGATCGCGCCCCATGAACAAATGGGGAGGACAAACATCATCGTGGGAGTCAGCGTCATTAGACCGGCCGAACTAGCCCAGTAGGCAAACCCGATGATTCCTACAATGGCTCCATTGCCAAAGATGGAAATGGTCGCGAGTATCTGCCGAATTTTGCTGCGAGGGGAACTATCCATGTTGCTCACGCATCTTTTGCATGTGTCCTTCAACCCACGTTTGTTCGGCAGCCGTAAGCGGTGGGTCGGGGACTTGGGAATAATCGATGTCGTTGCCGTAACGGCCGCGTTCGTAAGCTTGGTTCACGATCGTTTGCAGCGGCAGAAGAACATCAGCGTCCGTAGGGCGAAGCGGAATGCGGATGTTCGGCAACGGCTGCCGATAATCTGCGGGATAAAGTTCAGCTTCCATCAAGTTCTCCGCTCGGACCACACCCACTCTGTAAGGATATCGTAGCGATTCGGGGTACAAATCTTGTGATGTCGCCATCACCCAACCGCCGGCGCGCAAGAGATCGATCTCGACTAGTGCTTTGTCAACTTTGATAATTAGGGTCAGGTAAAGGGGTCAGGAGTCAATTGTGCGAAGCACCCGCGGGGCCGTTCCGGCAATTGACTCCTGACCCCTTTACCTGACCGGACCCTAAAATTAAGCGTTGACAAAGCACTAGCAGGGTGCTGAAAAAGTCTCGGATTTGTTACCATACCAAGGTCACATCATGGAGAGAAGAATGCGCGGTCGAGAAAACAATCAGATTCAGCTTTTTTTCACGATAGATGTCGAATCTCGAATTCGA
>JBGSJV010000033.1:0-11268 GCA_041741535.1 Pirellulaceae bacterium | reverse complement strand
CGCCGACCGCGGCCGCGTCCGGGACCGCCACCGGGCCCTCCGCTTGCGGGAAAGGTTGCTCGATGCCAGCCAACTTCTTTGGCGACTGGCAGTTTGGCAACTTCGTTGCCCGCCATGTCTTCAATCAACAGTTCGATCTCTTGGCCTTGAGCTGCGGGATTCAGCTGGTACCAAATCACGGCACCGGCCGTTGAATTCGGCGTGTTACGAAAACGATCGCCGGAATAGGAGCCACCTTGTGGCAACGGGTATTGTTCCCAATCGCGAATAGAAAACAGGTGCCCCGACTGCTTGTCGATGGCGTCCGCAGTTTCTTGCAGTGGCGTCACGTCGTCCAAAATCCAGATCCCTCGGCCGTGTGTCCCAATGATCAGATCGCGTTCACGTGGATGAACCAACAAATCGTGGACCGCTAAGGTACCAAACCCGGGCAAACGGTTCCAAGACTGGCCACTATTTGTCGAGACGAAGCAACTCTTATCGGTTCCGACAAACAGCGTTTGGGCTCGGCGGGGATCTTGTTTCACCACATTGATACATTCGTTTGGCAAGTTTCCGCTGATAGACGTCCATGTTTGTCCAGCATCGGTGGTTTGAAACAAGAACGGTCGGAAATCGTCTTCACGATAACCCGTAAACGAGACAAAGGCAGTGGCTTTGTCAGCGTGAGAGAATTCCACGCGGCTACACCACCACGAGGTCGGCTGCAGCGGGAAGCCGTTCGAAATGTCGCTCCAATTCTGGCCACGGTCGCGCGTGATGTGAACTTTGCCGTCGTCCGTACCGACCATCAACCAATCGCGATCCAACGGGGACTCGGCAATGGTCGTGATGGTGCAATGCGGAACATTGCCAACCAACTTCGCCGGATCGGCGGTCGTTAGATCCGGGCTGATGACTTGCCAATCGTCGCCCTGGTTGTACGACATGAACAGTTTATTTCCGCCGAAGTAGATGGTGTTGGGATTGTGTTTCGACACCAAAATCGGCGAGTTCCAATTGTACCGATCGATTGGACCAGGACTTGGATCGGACTGCGGAGGTCGAATGGACTTGCGTTGTCCGGTCGCACGATTCAGTCGGAACACGGCACCAAATTGAGATTCGGCGTAGACGATATTGTGATCTCGCGGATCAACTTGAACATAGAAGCCATCGCCTCCACCCACGCTATACCACTGGTCCGCCGAAACGCCGCCTTGCCCTTCGGACGGTCCACCCCAACTGCCATTGTCCTGCAAGCCGCCATAAACATGATACGGTCGCTGATGATCGGCGGTGATGGCGTAGAACTGCGTCAGTGGCAAATTGGCGACATGATCCCAAGTTTCGCAACGATCGTAGCTAACGTGGAGCCCCCCGTCGTTGCCCAACAGCACATGGCGAGAATTTCGTGGATTGATCCACAACGCGTGATGATCGACGTGAACACTTCGAGCGCCATTAGGGTTAAACGTTTTTCCGCCATCGTCGGAAACAAACATTGGCACACTGAGGACATAGACGCGATCCGCGTTTTCCGGATCCACCGAGATTTGCCCGTAATAATAGGGTGGATTTCCACCGACGGGCTGTTGATTGGTTTTGGTCCAGGTCAGTCCAGCGTCCGCGCTGCGGTAAATTTCGCCGCCAATCTCTTGAGGTTGCGCGGAACGTGGCGCGGTCAAGGTGCTGGTGATTTCTCGCTCACCGCGCCGCAAGATCCATTGAATGCGATCACCGGCCTGTATTTGCTGCAAATAAGAACGAAGGGATTCGGCTTCCCATCCAGCGGAGCCACCAACCGAGACCAAGCGATCGCCGTTCTGAATCCCGGCTTGGGCCGCGACGGAACCATTGCGAACTGACCCGACAACCCAACCATCGTCCTGCCGAGTGAGTTGGAAACCAAACCGAGTTTCGATCGTGTCTTCGGTTGGACTCGTTTGTTCAACCTCGCCAGCTTTCGCTTCCGTGGCGCTCGCATCACGATTCTCGCTCGGATTCTCATCGCGATTCTCCGCAACGGGTTCTGCGGCGGTCGGTGTTCGCAGGTTCATGTTGGCCACCGTGGCAAACATGATTTGTGGGTCGCCATGGAAATAGGTCAGACCAATACGACCGATTTCACCCGTGGGAAGTTCTCCCGCGACTCGAGTCCACGTTTGGCCACCATCTTCGGAGCGATGGAATGCGGAACCCGGACCAGACTCATCCAAATGCCACGCGCGGCGTAATCGTTCGTAAGAAGCAGCCACCACAACTTGTGGGTTTGCGGGATGAACGATCACATCGATCACACCCACGCCAGGGCCGATAAAGAGCACCTTGTTCCAGGTCTCTCCGCCGTCCGTTGTTTTGAACAGACCACGTTCTTCATTTTCCGTATACAAATGGCCGGCAACCGCGACGTAGACCGTGTTGGAGTCCGTTGGATCCACGACGACTCGGCCAATGTGATACGACTCTCGCAAGCCTTTGTGTTGCCAAGTCTTGCCACCGTCTGTAGATTTGTAGATTCCGTCACCCTGAATCGAACTGCGTTGATTGTTGGCCTCGCCAGTTCCCACCCAAATGGTCGACGGCGCTTGCGGATCAAACGCCACATCGCCGATCGAGATCGCACCTTCATTGTTGAAAATATTTTGCCAAGTCGTGCCGTTGTTCTTTGTTTCCCACAAACCACCGGCGGCACTGGCCGCCAAAACGTGGTGTTCGTGATTGGGATTGACCGCAATATCGACTATACGTCCGCCCATCGCCGTTGGCCCAACCGATCTCCAACTGAAATCCTTCAGCCACGGAACGGAGTCGTTGTCCAACGGACGTAGGATCGTCCCTGGTTCGAACTTCGGCGGCGCGGGCTTTTCAGCCTCCGCCGGAGCTTGCGTCGACTCCGTGACCGGCGGCGTGGTCTCGGTAGTTTCCTGTGCGCAGACAAGTCCGGACTGGGCGAACATCAGTGTCAAGAAACACAGTAATTTCAGAGCGACTTGCATGGATCACCGTGAGGAAGGTAGTGACGGAATTTCGTTCGAAGACCCTAACTGTCCATTTCCCAGAGGCCGTAGCAACGAGTGCCGGCCATCCGTTGGACTCCACCAGTGTAACTAAAGAGAGTTCAACTCTTGCCGTGAAATTGACATCAAACAGACATTTTTTTGGATCAAGACATCCGCCGGCATTAACTCAGTTGTGCTGAGTCACGTGAATATTCGGCCTTAGCTTCGTGAGCGAACCATGCGATAGATCGCCAACCCCCAGCCGCCGAGGATACCAAACGGAGCGCCGATCAATAGCGCAATGCTCCATGCGTAACCGTACTGCAGACGCCCGCCATGTTCTGCCAAAGTGTCTTTGCAATTTGGGCAAGCCATTGCGACATCGGCAAACAACAAGACGCTAACCGACGCAACTGCTAAGATCATGAGGGCTCGAAAAAATGCACGTACTCTCACCAAATGGCTCCGATCACAAATTGACGACTCGCCAGCCCATCTCGCTTCATTTCCCCAAAGGCACAAACCACCAGTACAGCATAAAGTACACCAGCACGCCGGTCAACGAAACATACAGCCAAATGGGATACGCCCAACGCACCAATCGTCGGTGAGCGGCTCGTTGGTCGGTCACCCCCAACCAGACGGCCCAACCAGCCAGGAACGGCACCGTCATGGCCAACAGAACGTGACTACCCAGAAGCAGGACGTAACCCCAAAATGCAACTTCGGAATAGTCCTCCCGTGGGAACAATTTGTTCCCCGCCATGATCAACCGTGTCAAATAACTGACCAAAAAGACTCCCGAAACACCCAGCGCGCCGAACATCAACTGCTTGTGCAACTGTTCCCGCCGAGACTTGATCGCCACCAACGCCAAGATCAACAGGATCGTTGCGAGACCGTTCAACAAGGCATTGAGGTGAGGAAGGTAGCCAACCAAGTTATCCATGCTAAATTGTTTTCTTTATCTCGGACGGATTTTTTCCTCGCCAAACACGATTCCCGCACCACAAACATCGGATGCGCGTTGGCGGATGATCAACTTCTTCCCAAATGCCCGCCATTCGGAGTCATATCAACTACCAGGCCATTCGAATTTCTCTGGAGGCAGGTTTGGCCACCGGTTTGGACGATGCCCCAGTCTAATGCCAAATCGAGCCTTTCGACAAGGACTTGAATCTACGAACAAACGACCACATGCCCAATTGTCGCAGTGAGCCCCTGACGGTTGTCCAAAGCGTCCGGCGGCAAAACGACGCCGGTCACCGTGCCATTGCACTGTTTGACGCTTTCGACAATGAGTCGCTACAATGGGTCCGGCGTCAAATTGCTCCTTACTGCTCGAAAACCGCAAAAGCTGGCGATGTTATCACCGCAAGAAGTCAACCCCAACGACTTGTTCGTCGAAAAGTCCGATCGTGAACTCGAAGCATTCTTCGGCCAACTCAAATCGTTCTTGGAATGGACCGACGAGGATGCCCAAGCCGTCGCGAGTCTCCGGGAAGTCATCCAATCTCAGTTCGGCTCGATGGTGGATGATTTTTACGCCGAAGTTCTGCGACACACCGCCACTCGTCAGGTGTTGCAGGACGAAGCTCAGGTGGTTCGACTGAAACGCACTTTGTTCCATTGGTTGGAGCAGTTTTTCTCCGGTGTTTACGATTTGCCGTACGTTCAAGCGCGCTGGAAAGTGGGAAGGCGTCACGTGTTGATCGGTCTCGATCAGTCCTACGCCACTGCCGCACTCGGTCGACTGCGAATGCGAATCAATGCCGCGATCATTGAGGCGTTGGGGCAACAACAGGATGGCATTGTTCGCGCGCAACTGAGTGTCAACAAGTTGCTGGACATTGAGTTGGCAATCGTCAACGCAGCCTATCAACTGAGTTTTGCTCGTTTGATGGAACTTTCGGCCAAACAGCAGATGCAACAGTCCGAACGATTGGCCGCAATTGGTCAAATGGTCACTGGATTGGCGCACGAAAGCCGCAACGCCCTCCAACGCAGCCACGCCTGCTTGGAAACGTTGGCTTTGGAAATTGAAGATCGTCCGGACGCGATCCGACTGGTGCATCGCGTGCAAAATGCGCTTGATCATTTGCACACACTCTATGAAGAGGTTCGCAATTACGCTGCGCCAATCAAACTGGATCGACAAATGGTGTGTTTGCCGAAACTGGTTCTCCGCTGTTGGCAACAATTGGAGCACAAATGGCAACCTCAGAAGACGAAGCTGCATTTGCATTTGGCTGACGGGCTACAAGCGGACGGTCAGTGGGATCCAGTTCGTTTGGAACAGGTTCTCACCAACCTGTTTCAAAACGCGATCGACGCTAGTGGCGAAAGTGGTGAAGTTTTCTGCGAGGTGCGACAAGGAGTCTGCACCCAAAACGAGACTCCCGATACGGAAACCACACCGGAAGAATCATCTCATATCGTGATCGAAGTTTCTGACAGCGGCCCTGGGATCTCCGTTTCGCCTCCCCAGCGGGTCTTTGAACCATTTTTCACTACCAAGACCAAAGGCACGGGGCTGGGCTTGGCCATTACTCGACGCGCGATCCAGGCGCACGGGGGCGAAATCGAATTGGTCCCCGGAACCAAAGCGACCTTTCGGATCGTGCTTCCGACCTCAGTCTAGCTGTGCGATACTGCACACTGAAATTGTGCGATGACGCACCACAACGGATCTGATTTCCGGCTCCATAACAATGTCCCTTGGTTCTGCGGGACAACTTTCCACGTATTTTGCCCGGAACCTGGCCAAATGGATACAAGCCCGAGGCTCGGCATAGCGTTTGCATGAGGGTTGACGCTCGCCTCGGCAATAGTGCGGGGGTGAGCATGTCCCGGAAGGGGACGGTCATGTCGTGGATGCGAACGGTCTTGGAAGTTGTTCGGTGGACTGGCCGGTCGGGCCTTTGGGTCCGAAATTTTTACATGTCCTCCAAAGGGTCAGACCCCCTTTGGGGACAAAGCACTAGTACAACCGGCATCGAAGGATGAAAAAATGGCGACCGTCGACCATCCGGTTCAGAATTTTGCTAAACCGCTTCCCCGCAATACCTCTATGTCATTGATTGATCGAACACTTGTCAAATTGCTGATTGTGGATGACGAAGAGGATTTTCGTGACGCTGCCGAAGTGTACTTTCGACGTTTGGGATATCAAGTTATCGGTGCTCGGGATGGTCTTGAAGCTTTAGAAATTGCCAAGAACCAACAGTTGGATGTCGCCGTGGTTGATATCCACATGCCGGGGATGTCTGGGATGGAGGTTCTGACTCGGTTGCGTGAGGAAGATCACGACGTTCAGGTGATTATGTTGACGGGTGGTGGCACGATCGAGAACGCGGTCGAATCGATGAAGCGCGGAGCTCGAGATTTCCTCACCAAACCCGCCAAGTTGAATGAACTAGATCTCACGATCCAAAAGGCCTTCAAGTCGGGTCGGTTGGAGAAAGAAAACCGCAACTTGCGGCAAGTGCTACAACAGATCGCGTCACCGGCAGAAATCATCGGCCAATCCAAGGCGATGCAAGATGTTTATCGCTTGATCGAGAAAACTGCGGTTACCGATAAACCAGTATTGATCCAGGGTGAATCGGGGACCGGTAAGGAGTTGGTCGCTCGCGCGATCCACCGCCGCAGCGCGCTTGCCAACCAGCCTCTTGTCGTGATCAACTGCGCTGCTTTGCCCGAGACCTTGCTGGAAAGCGAACTCTTTGGCCATGAGAAAGGCGCGTTTACCGGAGCGGTCGCTTCGAAGCTCGGACTTTTTGAGTTGGCAGATGGCGGAACGTTGTTTATCGACGAATTCGGCGAGTTGGCCGGCCCCCTACAAGCCAAACTACTTCGAGTCCTGGAAGACGGTTCCATGCGCCGAATCGGCTCGGTGAAGGAGCGGCATGTGAAAGTACGACTGATCGCGGCGACCAATCGTGACTTGGCGGAAGAAGTTCGCGCCGGACGTTTTCGCGAGGACTTGTATTATCGGATCAACGTGTTGACGATTCCACTTCCACCGCTTCGCCAAAGAGAAGGGGACATTGGTCTGCTGATCAAACATTTTGTCGGGCCCGAATGGCGGATCAGCCCCCAAGTGATTCAAGAACTGCAACAATACAGTTGGCCGGGAAATGTTCGCCAATTGCAGAATGCAATCGAACGAGCCAAGATCTTGGCGGACGACGACGAGGTGTTGCTGGAAAACTTGCCAGCTGAAGTCTGCGGCCAGTCCAAGCCCAGTGTGATGAACGTGGGAACCACCCAAGTTGATTTGGAGACGCTGAACAAGTTGCACGTGGAGCAGATCTACAACCAACACGGACGAAACAAGAGTCGTACCGCGAAGGCTCTGGGCATCAACCGCCGATCACTCTATCGCTTGTTAGAAAAATACAACATTGGTGATTGATCGAGTTCACCCGAGCGACTGAGAAACCTCAGCGGCTCGTAATTCTTCGGATTCCGGCTTGAACGACGTCGCGCCTGAAAACACTCGGTCGTTTACGATACTTGGCTATTGATTGAACTGTTGTGGCGTAAAACGCTCTTTGGAGTAGATGGTTCTGTCAAAGTCAGGAACCTGGGCCTTGAGCCGCTCCGCTTGCAAGCGAAGTATTCGTTCGAAGTACGGGAATGGGGCCGGGCCGCCGTAGCGTTTGATCGAATAGAAAAAAGCTTCATTGACGACCGGTTCCGGCAAATGACCTTGTTCGACCAACTGAACGACCTCGGCGACAAACTTCTTCTCCTCAGGCAGGCGAGCTTGCAATTGTAGCAGACGGTCCTGCAATCGTACGTTGGTCGCCGACCGAGTTGCCTGAAATCCAAACGTCGTGGGCAAGCTCGGTTCGAAGTTGGTTTGCAACTTCGGTTCGAACATCGTTTGCGGTTGGAATTCGAAGTTGGTCTTGAGCTGCGCGTCATGGGCCAAACTGAACTGAGCCGAAGCGACGGCAGACAATCCGGCCACGACGGCGAAAGTCGAAGCAACGAAGACTCGACCAACCAGCGATTTCCGAACGGTACTCTGTAAAGAAGTGGATTTCAACATCCGTCCATCCTTGAACGTCACGAACTTGGGGCAGGAGCCCAACGCTCCGTCTCTATTGACCTCGGCGGAACGACTAGCGTTACATCACGAAAAATCGCTACAACCGGCGAAGTTTAACAGCGTCACGGCTCAGAATTGCTAGCATTTCCGTCAAAGTTTGGGGAGTGAACCGCTAATGGACGCTGATGGAACGCTAATGAAGAATGAGTGTGACACAAGGGCGTGAACCGCCAAAGAACTCTAATGAACGCTAATGAAAATTGAGTGTGAAGCAAATGCTTCCGGCAGGAATGGGAACAGCGATACAAAGTCATTAGAGGTATCGGAGGAAACGGCTCATCCTGGCCAACTTCCGGTTCCTTCATCAGCGTTTATTAGCGTTCATCAGCGGTTAAATTCGAGGAATGAACCACTAATTGACGCTGAGAAAACCCTGATGAAGAATATCAAGTTCGCGTTGGTCGAATTCGGATTTAGGTACAAGCAATTCGTTCTCACTGACGTCAAGATTCGTCATTGGCGTACATTATCGGTTTGATCGGTACTTTTAATTATGGAGGCAACCATGTCCGAACCTTTCTCTGAAGAAGGATATGCTCTGATGGGCGCAGCCTTCGAAGTTCATAACTTGCTCGGAGGCGGATTAATGGAAGAGATCTACCAGCAGAGTCTGGAGATCGAACTAGAACTGCGAAACGTCCCGTTCCGTCGAAAGGAAGAATTACTAGTCTACTACAAGGGACGCCTCCTTGAAAAACGGTATATCCCCGATTTGTTTGTGTACGGACATGTCGTCGTGGAACTAAAGGCAGTTTCGGCGATCACACCGGAGCACGAAGCACAACTCATGAACTACATGCGAATCACATGCAGCCCAATTGGTTACCTTATCAACTTCGGGCCGATCGGCAAACTTCAATACAAACGATTTATTCTCTCGGAGTTTCTTCGCGAAGATTTGAGCCGAAAATAAGCCGCGGAAGAAGGCAGCGCTACGGCATTGAATCGCGAAGCGAAAACGCGCAAATCAACATTTTTCGTTAGAAATGCATGTTCCAACGGGCGTTGAATGTGTGGGCAACGCCGCCTGTGTCCGGAGCACCGTAGGGGACTTCGGCGTAGTTGTAGTTGACTTGGAGAATGACGTAAGGATTGAGATACCAATTGACACCCAAAGTCGTCGAGGTGCCCATTCCGTATAGGTCTCCCACGTTTCCGTCGTTTAGGTCAAGATAGTTCCAGCGTCCAACCAATTCCCAGGCACCCACACCCGTGCGACAGTTGCTATCGCCGTCCTTTTGCCAGAACGGTGCGAGTACCTCGGCCCGACCAAACATCCCCGTTTTTTTGTCCCACCTGCGAGACTCACCCGTGAGAAAATAACTGGCTTGAACATAAGCGCCATGGTAAAAGACGTCGCTGACGACGCTGCGGTTGATCGAAGCACCAATGAACTCGGCCTGGAGATTCAACGATCCAAAATTTCGCGTCGTTTCCAAACCAAACAATTGTAGGTTACTGGCGTCAGGAATACTGACATTGAGCATGTTGGGAACCCTACCGACACCATCTTCATTGAGATTGTCTTCGGCCCGCATCCCATAACTAACAATGCTCGTCTCGGCGCCACCAGGGGCCCCTGAGCCTGAGTTGATGGCAAAGCGATTGTCCGGATCTCGATAGCTGTACGATCCACCAACCTCCCAAAAACAACGTCCTTCGGACGTTTCATCGTACTGCAATAGATAAGTCGAACGGGCGGTTCCAGCCCATTCACCACTGTCCCCAATATCGTCGCCAAAATTGTCGGAGCCTTCGCGAAAGACACCCGCCGCCCACGTTGTATATTCGTCCGCGCTACAATCAAACGCCATGATGCCCCAGTTTCGCGAGGGATCAAACGTATTGTTCGTGGAGCGTTCGATAAAGGTCAGCCAATTGGAACTGGTCAGCGCCTCCAGGCTAAAGGGCTCGCGGAAATGTCCCACTTGCACGTTATTCACATATGGCAATTCCGTCACGCGAACATAAGCGTCGAATATACTGGGACGCCCGCCTCCGCTGGCCATTTCAAAATCGAGTCGCCATTCGGTAGCGTCAAATATTTTTGCGTCGAACCCTAAGCGTGCGCGGCGAAAATAGGCTCCATCTTGAATGTCGCCGTAGTTCGCGCGATTCAGATCGCTTTGCCCAAAGAAGTTTAGATCGGTGTGCAACCGACCTCGCGGCTTGATGACGGGCTTTTTGGCATCCTCCGCCTTTTTCTTTTCATCATCCTCTTTCTTCTTCGCGGCGGACTCTTTTGATTTCTTTAGCTCTTGCTCCAAGACTTCCAATCGTTGCTCGAGCGTATCGTCTGGCTCTTTACTTGGGCTTGAGGAACTCTCGCTATCTTGCACCTCACTCATCGGCTGCCAAGTCGCAGCACCGGATGACGCTCGCGGAATCAAACCGGGAGCGTGAATCGATGAATAGGCCGCTACTGGCTGTTGCCCCAATGAATTATCGTCGTAGGTCTGCGCGGCATCAGATTTCGTCCCGACAAATGCCAGGCCGACGAACAACAAGCAAGCCATGCGCGAGTTTGCAACAACCGTTGCGGTCGCACGATGTTTCAACTTGCTTACGGGGCAATCATTGTCCATCTTTGAATCCTTTTGCATGGAGCAAGTAACGGCCGCCTTGTAACCAGCCAAGTTGTTTTTAGACAAATTCCAGACTAAATGAAAATCGCTCCACCACGATATCGCTATCGGTGCTAATAATTAACAGACTTTAACAATTGTAACGATTATACCGTGCCCAATCCCGGACTGGACCATCAGGTTTCAACCGTGTTGCCAACCGTTGAATTAGGGCGCAGCCAGGCTCGCGAGATCGAGCCGGGTAGGGCGTAGGCCGTCCTGTAAGGATTTGTCTGGAAACAACTCCCGATTGGGGAGAGTCCGACTTTGGTTCATCCGAGAACCCCGATCGTTGAATCGGCAGAGACTCTAGGCGTGAGTCGCCGAATGGCGGAGCGGCAAAATGCGAGCGTTTGGTAATTCCTACGGATGGCAAAGCGGAACTGCGGATGAACAATCCGCGGACACTTCGTTGACCGACAGCAATTTGTCCGACTGCCATGGTCTAACTTCCGAGCTGATACTTTGACGGCCTACAATTCGAAACCGCATGCAGCGAATGGATTCATCCGCAGATCGGCTTTGCCATCCGTGGGAAGTCCAC
>JBGSJV010000032.1:0-31631 GCA_041741535.1 Pirellulaceae bacterium | reverse complement strand
GCGACTGGACTGGGACGACTACGTAAGCCTGTTGCGTTGGACAGCACAAGACGCCAGTCACGAAACGAATGGGGCGGATCACGAAGTTGCCCAGACGGTCTTGAATCGCATCGGCATCGACGGTGAAGTTTGGCGCGACGTGGTGTGGAACTTCAAGAAGTACTTAGGCCAGAGCAGTTGTGCCGGGCACTCGGACGCCATGGCCGAACACGCCCAACAACACGGCAAACGCTGGCACCGAGGCCAGAGGCACTTGCAAGGAAGTGTACGGCCGAATTAGCTTTGGCCCGATACCTGAACATTTCCTCCTTGATGCGCTTACCCATATTGTCGGACGTCTGACGTAGTTCAAGCTTTTCCGAAACGCACAAGTTCCTCGCGGTAGTAAGCGAGCGACGTGATCGAGTTTTGCATCGAACGATCATCTCATCGAGGTTCGTTTCCGCCGTGCCATCAGAAATCTCAACGCCATAACATCCATCACGTCTCCCCCGTGACACCAAGGGCTCGGCGGTCCCGCTCGCAACAAAACTTCGCCAAATTTACGTTGCAAAAGCCTCACGTAGGTGGGTGGCACCTATCTACTGTCCCTTTGGATAAGGTCCTAGATAGTTGGGTGGCACCAAACGTGGTGATTAGAGGAATTTTGGTGGAACCTAAACTGGTGAAAAAAGGTGGGTGTCACTTAACGTGGTGGTTTGATCTTGCGGGATTTTGGAGAAATATGTAATCGCACCGTGTGTCGATTTGCCGGAGTTTTTGGACGGGAACGTTGCGTATGTCCAACTTAAAGGGGACCACGTGTCAGCATTTGCAACAAAGTAATCAGTTGCATCTTTACTCCCAAGTGCAAGGCCCGCTGAAGTCGCTGTCTTTTCTTCGTCGCAGTTTGGTTCTGGCCGAATTGTCGCTGCTTGCGTATTTGCCGCCAAACTCGTGTGCTCCTGCGGCTGCTCGCCTTGGTTTTCCTGGGCATATGTATTTCGAACAAGACGGTGCGCAAGCGTATTGGTTCGACAACCGCTGGGACGCGGTCATCATTTGCCGAGGGACCGAGCCCCATGATTGGAACGATATCCGAGCCAATGTGAATTTGTGGATGGAGGTCGCCGAGTCAGTCGGTAAGGTCCATCGTGGGTTCAAACGCGAAATGGACCAGTTGTGGCCACGTTTGGAAAAAGCTCTGTTGCGCAACCGCAAACCCTTATGGTTCGCTGGTCATTCTTTGGGCGGAGCCATGGCTACCATTTGTGCCGGGCGGTGCAAACTGTCGTACATCAAGTCCAACCCGGAAGAGCTATACACCTACGGAAGTCCCCGCGTCGGCGACCAACAGTACGTGCATTTCACCCGCCTACGTCACTATCGCTGGGTCAACAATAACGACATTGTTCCGACCGTACCGCCCACATGGCTGGGTTATCGACATTGCGGTCGGGAATTATACCTGGACTATCGCGGGGAATTGAGGGAACTCAATTGGTCGGGGCGACTTATGGACAATTGGCGAGGGCTCCGCGAGAGTCTCCGAATGCGACGGTTTGATTTCGTGGCGGACCATTCGATGTTTGACTATATCGATGCAATCGTCGGACTTTGCAAAGCCGAAGAACGAACCCCTGTCTTGACCGTGTCGACTGAGCCAGTTGCACAAGTTATTCCAATTTCAGTTGCTGAAAGGCCGGAATCTCCGGAGTTACGGTCAAATCCCGCGACAGATTCAGCTATAATCCGTGACGAGGCGTTCCGTCGGTCGGCCTGATCCTCATTGCTCTTGATCCTGGCGAGCAAGCATGGTTGACACGGCTTGCTCTCAGACGTGGGTGATCGGATGCGGCTCGAAGATCTCTTGGGATGTTTTGTTTGTTTCTTGATCTTCGCCGCATTAGTGGCCGGTGTCGTGTTGTTTATCAAAGCACTGACGCAGCGGAAACAGCCACCGAGTAGCGGAAGCGATGCGGCCGTTGACGACCCGAAGAACATCTTTGATCGAGTCATGCGGATTCGCAGTCTGTTTTCAGGATTGCCGCCCGAACATTGGCCGCGAGTCCTGGCTCGACTGTACGATGATCTTCGCGAACAAAATCAAATTAGCTCTGCAAAATGCGAGGAGCTGAAACAGGCGTTACCCAAACCAACCGTATCGCCCGAACAACCGAAGCAACCGTTGATTGTTCCATCTAGCCAGGCACTCGAGTTGCGACCCTTAACTCCTAGTGTTGTGGATCAGCGGGATGCACCGGAAACAGCAACAAGCCCGGTCATTTTTTCGAAAGATGTTTCGGCTGCAAGTTCGATTGCAAGTTCAGCCGTAACCGCTCCGTTGGCAACGTCAACGCGCGCCGTCGAATCCGTCGTAACGGCCTCGCTCGTGGGAACATCTCCGCCGATTTCGACACTCTCTCAATTGGATCGTTCTGCCCGCCCCCCGGCTCCTTCAACACCCGCACCTTGGGACATGCCGGACCCGGAGCCGCGCAAACCTCGCAAGTCTTTGGCTGAATGGAGCCATAGCTTTATGGAGGAGCGAAACATTCACTGGGGAGAATTGGCGAGTGGCATTCTAATTGTCGGCAGCGCACTGGGTTTGGTCATTAGTCTGCGGCGAGAACTGCAGGACACGATCCCATACTTCCCGGCGCTATTGTTTCTGATGATCAGTCTGGCGGTTCATTACGCGGGTGTCTACACATTAAAACGTTGGCGATTGCGGAGCACCAGTCGCGGGCTACTGCTCATTAGTCTGTTACTCGTACCACTTAATTTCTTGGCTGGCGTCTTGTTCAACGCCGATACGGACAGCCGCCGACCGCTAACCGATCCTTGGCTGTGGATTGCCGTGGTATCGGGAGCGATAGGCACAGGTTGGATCACGTGGTCTGCCGCTAGGTACTTGTTGCGCAAAGGCCATTGGGCATTGGTCGTGCCTGTGATGCTCATCGGGCTTAGCATCGTGGTCTTGAATCGGCTACCGGCAGTGGAACAAAACGTGACACGCGGTTGGACGTTGATGCCGATCGCCGCGATCTTGGCTGGAGTGTATGGAGCCTTTGCTTGGCGTTTGGCCAAACACGGCCGAGCAACCGGACACACGCCGACTCGGGCTTGGATTCTGACCGGTATCACGTTGTTCGCTTTGGGCAATGCGTACGCACTTTACCTGATGAAACAGCCTTCACCGCAGTTGCTGTCTTCGTTATCGCCAATGACCGCTTTGTGGGTCTTGGGTCTACTCGGGATGATCGTCAGTTTAAATCGAGTGATGCGGGCGCCCTCTTTGTTGACTCAAAACTTGATTGGGCACGGCGTCGCGGGCTTATTGTCGTTTGCATTAGTCGTTTTGGTGGCTTGGACACTTCGTTGCCCGCGCGACTTGTTGTTGATTTCCATTGTCTACTCGGTCGCAGCATTATTCGGTGCCCTTTGTTTTCGACGTTATTGGTTTGTGCCAGTCGGTGCGGGTTTCGGATTGAGCGTCCTGCTGTTAGGGCGAGGATTTACAATCGGAGCCGTTAACTGGGTTGACATGATCTCGATCGGCCAGCTATTCGAGCTAATGATCAATGGTCGCTCCGCCATGATGTTCTTGGTGGTCGGTGGAGTTCTCGCAGCCACAACGACTTGGTTACAACAACTCTTCTCGACTCCAGAAAGTGAAGCGGCAGGTTCCGGTAAAGTTGCACATCGCGCAACGTCTCGTCAGATTCGGCGATGGAATTCGTTGACGGCTGTTGGATTTGTGGGAGTTGGCAGTGTGGTGGGGCTGATCGGAGCCTATCGCCCGACCGCTGACTTCTGGGACTCGATGATTGGCACACTTCTGTTGCATGCCGTATCACTGTTCGTGATTGGCACGGCCTTGTGGGGCGGGTATCGACGCGTCGGAACGACTGCGTTGACGGTTGTCGGAGGTTTGTTGACATTCGCGGCCAGCTTCGAAACTTGTTTCGGAAATCGAGAGGTGGTGGCTCGTATCCAAGAAGCCGGACTAAGTGGCCGTTTGCAAGTTCAATTGGCCTTTGCACTTTCACTGACTGTTTTGGCGGCCGCGGCTTGTTTGCAGTTTCGCCGATCATCGACATGGGGAGCGGATGATCGGGCGACGCACCGCGCGTTGGAACCCGATCTGCGATTCTCATCGATCGGGATCGTCTTGGGTCTGCTGGGACTGCTGTTCGTGACGTTAACTTTGACCCAGGAACCGGCGACCCGTGCGGGATTGATCTTGGGCATTGTCATTTTCTCGACCGGGCTATTGGGCGTCTTTCTGCACCCCAGCCATCGTCAATTTTGGTGCGAAGTCTTCACACTGCTCAGCCTGTTCTTTTTCACTGGTCTGTGTTTTCAAGCAACGGCCGAGCAGCCTTCGCAAATCGGGTCCGGTACATGGGCGTACTGGGTCGCAGGTGCGATGGCTGTTTGGTGTTCGGCCATGCAGTTGATTGCCGTCGGGAGTTGGCTGAAAGATTGGCGTCCTGAAACTTGGCAGATTCCCGTTATGCCACGCAGAATCGTTTTGGCGGCCGGGCCCTTGTCGTTGCTCGTCATGGTGGTGTTGGGTTTAACCGATGCCGTGAAACGGGAGATTTGGGCGGTGGCGGCCACCTGGATCGTGCCGTCTTGGCAGATGAGCGAAACGGTGAATTTGGCAACGGCCGTCTTGGCCCTGTGGACCGTTTTGTTGCTCGCCAGCGGCAGTCGGCGGCGGGTCGCCAAAGCCCCTTCGGCCGGAATTACAAGTTTTGAGTGCTTGATTTTGGGGACTCTTCTATTCTTGTTGATTTGGGCCGTGCAAGGGGCTCGATGGGATGCGGACATTCGAGGTGCCTCAGCTGTTCGCTGGCTGTTGGCGTTGGGAAGTTTATCGGTTGCCGTAGTTCCCTGGTGTTGGTCTACCTTGCGGATTTCAAGTAGCGAACAGTCGTCGGATAGTGATGTGAACATGGATGAAGCTGCTCATCCGCGTGGAGCGTTTTGGCTCGATTTGTCCGCACGTTTAACGGTCGTGTACGCAAGTGTCATTGGCGGCGTGATTGGTTTGTTTCTAATTACCGGAACAGCCGTCGCAGGATTTCTAACCGTTGGACCGGAAGTTCGCGGTCTTTCGCCGCAAGAAACGTGGTTGGGCCAAATGCGACCGGATGTTTCGTATGGGATTCCGGTCGCGATCATGCTCGCATCGGTGTTGTTGCATGGCATTAGCCAGCGACAGCGGTTGTTGACGATTGCGGGGTCCTACTTGCTGCGGTCGATTGTTGTATTTCAACTTTTGTTGTTGGTCGTATCTCCGCATCCGCAGTTGGCAACGACTTGGTTCGTGCATATCGTGCAAATGGTATCCGCGGGGATGACGATTTACGGTTGGGTTTGGTATGTAAATCGGATCAAGTGCGATACACGATTTACGCCGGGCAATTGGACTCAGCCAATTCAAATGCACACGTGGTTTAATGGAGCTTTGGTCGCTGGCTTGATGTTGTTGGTCATTGGCAAGTATCTTGTCACGCCCACCGAACCCTTGGGCTGGATTCAATCTGCTGGGAACGCGGTCGGCTTGTTAACGATCGTTCTCTATTTGCCACTGGCGTGGATGGTGCTTTTGCGCGGCACTCGGTCTTCGTGGTTTGTACCGATGACGATCGTGGCGATTGTGTCGGCAACAATGGTCGTGGTCAATTTGGAGCGTTGGTTGGAATTTGAACCTGGGATTGCCTTCGTCACTTTGGGGTGGTGCTGGGTTTTGATCGCGGGACTTCTGGCTGCGACTCACTGGTTTCAACCGAGATCTTCGCAGCGTTTGACATGGGCGTCCATTCGTGTCGATTTGGCCGTGGCATGGAGTCTGGTCAGTGTGCTGATTGTGGCTTACAGCGGGCAAGGATACGAACGAGTTCCTGAATTCCATGCAAACTTCTTGGCCATGCATGGAGGGCTACTCTTGATCGGCATTTTGCTCGGTGCGGCTCGACAGTCATTGGTCGTTCCGTATTGGTTATTGCCATTGGCGAGCACATGGATCCTCCGAGCGTACGTGCCTGCTGGTCAGGGGATCCTGCCAAGTTTCTTGGAAAACAGCCCAGCACTACATTTGGCCATGGCGCTGGGTATTGGCTGGGCGTGGATGACGGGAAATTTGGTTCGACGCTACTGGTTGCGGCAGCCAAGTCCCCGATTGGCTTTAGTTTTCGGGCGAGTTTTCTTGATCATGTCGTTGCTGGCGTTGGCGGGGTTGTTGTTGCTTCGCTTTCCGAGAGGACTGGAAATCACGGATGGGGTATTGTTGGCAACCTGTTCCCTGTATTTGTTGTCGTCTTTGTGGTGTGCGAAAGAGCGATGGAGGATTGGTCCGTGGGCTGCCTTCAACTTGGTCTTGTTTGCAGCGATCGCTTCGTGGCTTTCTCATCGTCTGGGATTCACGAATACACAACAGGCCATATCGTGGCTGATCGTGACCGGTGTGGCTGTTTTGAGTTGGGGCGCAGCGCTGCGTTATTGGCCCGGTTATGTCTTCCTGTATCGCCAATTGCGAATTCCTCGCTTGGCGGCGACGCGAAAAAGCCAACTGCATTGGCTACCGATCCTGGCGAGTATTGTCGCGGTGGGGCTCGCATGTATGGTCACGTTGGTTCAATTCATTTCGATCGAGCGTTGGGAAAGTCAGGTGGTTTGTCTGGCGCCATTGCTATCTGCCGTTGGGTTTGTTTGGTTGGCGAACTCCACTGGTTTGGCATGGCAGCGGTTCTCGTCTGTTGCTTTGTTTACCTTGACGGCGGTCCTGCTGTCGTGGAGTAATGTGCCTCGCGAAGACGCCGACGTGAGGCTGTGGGGCCTCTTGGTTCAAACCTATTGGGTTTTGGGAGTTGGGTATCTGGCCTACGGGTTTGCGGTCGCTCATTGGTTGCGATCGAGAGATACTTGGCGAGAAACCATGCAACAATCGGCTGTGGCCTTGTTGGGCTTGGCGACGGGATGTTTGCTGATGATTCTGACCAGAGAACTTGCGGATTGGGCCAACGCCAACGGAGTAATTTCGACGGTCGCCCAAGCAAGTTTGGTGACCGCCATGACCATCTCGCTGGCGATTTCGTTGGTTGTGGTCGCGTTGGTTCCCAAGCACCAAGCCGTCGCGCTGAGCATGTCGTTGCGGCAAGCGCACGTCTATGCAGCGCAAGGTTTCTTGGCGGTTGGAATCGTGCATACGGCGATCACGTTGCCTTGGCTGTTCCGTTTTGGCTTGCAACAATATTGGCCATACATTGCCATGGGTTTGGTATTCGCCGGGATTGGGGTCTGGCATTACTTGCAGCGTCGAAGATTGATCGTCTTGGCCGAGCCTTTGGCAACCACCCTGCTGTTCTTCCCGGCGGTCGCGGCGTTGTTGTCGTTGGGCTTGGAATCTCAAACGGACCGCTCGTTGGTGATGTTGTTGGCGGGCTTGGTGTACGGAGCACTGGCGGTGACGCATCCAGGATTCTGGACGCGTTTGATTGCGTTTGCGTTTGGAAATTTGGCGTTATGGCTCTTTATAGAACGCTATCCGATGTGGACTTTCCAGAATCATCCCCAGTTGTGGTTGATTCCACCGGCCGTCACCGCATTGATTGTCTCGCGAATCGAGCAGCATCGATTGGGAGCAACGGCGGCGGCGTCCGTGCGTTATCTGGCGTTGGCCGTGATTTACGTAAGTTCGACCAGCGAGATTTTTATTCAAGGGATTGGCAAGAACTTGGCGCCACCCATGATCTTGGCTTCGTTGGCACTGCTGGGAATGTTTGTCGGAATGGCGTTGAAAGTCCGCGAGTACATTTTTTTGGGAGCGTTGTTTCTGTTGGTGGCGATGTTCACGATGGTCTGGCATGCCCAGCAACAATTGAATCACGTTTGGCCGTGGTGGGCGTTTGGTATCAGCTTGGGCATTGGAACGTTGGTCTTTTTCGCGATCTTCGAGCAACGCCGCAATCAGCGGCGACGACTGCAAGAAGCGAGCCAAGAACCGGCGCCACGTGAAGAAATCACCTAGTGCTTTGTCACCATTTAATTTTGGGGTCGGTCTGATAAAGGGGTCAGGAGTCAATTGCCGGAACGGCCCTTCGGGTGCTTCGCACAATTGACTCCTGTCCCCTTTACCAGACCCCAAGTTTTGGTTGAGACAAAGCAATAGCTCGAGATCATCCGTTCCTCCAAGTTCCAATCGACCACTGCCGCGTCGGTGTAAGGCGCTTTCGGTTGGGGTGGTGTCACGAAAAAAGGCGGGAGAGGAGCGTGATGCGCTCTTCTCCCGCCTAAGTTTCGTCTGTGAATTTGGCCCAAGGATGCCGAACCAGGGGAGCTGTGCCGAGGGCACGGCTCCTCGGCGATCAAGGCCGCGTCCTACTTTCGCGTCATGGTCATGACCGCGTTGCCCAATTCAGGCAGAACCTGGCGAGTTCGCTGCACGTGCTTGGACTCGGGAGAGAGCCAAAACGTGGTGGCGACCGCAGGGTTCTCGACACTCGTCAAATCAACTCGCAACCATTCACCCGCATCGGTTTGTTCTTTACCCACGACTTGAAGGCGGTATGGGGTTACCTTCAAATTGTTGAGATCGGCCACATTGACGATTAGCTCGTAGCCTTCGGTCAACGGAAGTCCACTGACTATGAAGTTTCGACCCGGGCCGTCACAAAGCAACGCGCCGGTGTAGGCCAACTTTTGAGTTTGCCCGGCAACAGAGACTTCTACTTCTTGCGGGCCGTAAATGGCGGAAATCGACTGCAGGCCTTGGGCAAAGGTTCGCGACGAAGGTTGTAGACTCGCCGAGTAATTTCCTTCGTCGAGCAATTCTCCGAACGGTGCTTCGGTGCGGCTGGTGATTTTCCAACCATCACCGTCGCGGCTAACTGTTCGTAGCGTCTCCATCTGAAACTGTTGACCTTCGACTTCGATGCTGACGTCCCATTTTTCCTCGCCCGCGCTGATGTTCAAATCCAGCTCAGGTAAAGAGGGAGCAATGGTGACGGCCGCTGGTGGGGCATAGGTAACGGTCGAAATGTCCACTCGTAACTCGTCCAATCGTTTGGCAACTTCTTCCGGCATTTCCGTTTGAAATCGCCCTTTAAGTTTCTCGGCCAAGAAGCGTTCGATTTCGGCGTACATCGCCATGTTGTTGACGGGTTTCGCAAAACCGTGTCCTTCATCGTCGGCTAGTATGTAGCTAACATCGTGGCCACGATCACGAAGGGCGATCACGATCTGGTCGGCTTCTGCTTGCTTGACACGAGGGTCGTTGGCTCCTTGAATGATCAGGAGTGGCCGTTTGATTTGGTCGGCTTTGAAGAGCGGACTAGCAGCGCGAATCAGTTGCTCACCTTCCGGGGTACTGGGGTCGCCCACCATGCCGAACAAGAAAGCGCGAGCCGCTTCCCAATAGGGCGGCACCGAATCCAGGAGCGTGAACAGATTGCTCGGGCCAACGATGTCGACACCACATGCATAAACGTCCGGCGTAAATGCGAGGCCCGCCAAAGTGGCGTAACCGCCGTAGCTTCCGCCCATGATCGCGACCCGATTTTTGTCGGCGATGCCTTGTTCGATCAAATACTTGACACCCCAAGTGATGTCGTCCTGCATTAGTTTGCCCCACTGCAAGTCACCCGCGTTTAAGAACGCTTTGCCATACCCGCCGCTGGCCCGGAAGTTGGGTTGCAGCACGGCATAGCCACGATTGGCGAGAAATTGAACATCGGCGTCGAAACCCCAAGTATCCCGCGGGCCTTTAGGACCACCATGGACCAAAACGACCACAGGCAAGTTCTTGGGTTCCATGCCAGCGGGGACAGTCAAGTATGCAGGAATTTCCAACCCATCACTGCTGGGGTACCGAATCGACTTCATCGGAGCCAAATGTTGCTCCACCGCCTTCAGTTCGGGACGTGGTGTGTACTGATGAATCAGTTCTTGAGTCACCGCGTCAAAGTACCAAGCCTCCGAGGCGTACCGATCGCCTGAAACAGCAACCAAGAACTTCTTGTAGTCCAAGGTGGAACTTTGGAAGCTGACTTCGCGGCCAGGAAACTTCTGTCGCAAGAATTGGTAGTTGGCTTCCCAGTTCTTGTCTCGCCAGTAATAGCGAGTTTGATCTTCCGTATAAGAGGTCGAAATAATCTGCCGAGTATTACGATCGATTTGCAATGAACCAAAGTCCACGCGGCCCGTCGGATCACTTTCGATTAACTCCATGGCCAAGGTGGCGACGTTCATCTTGTAGAGGGTCGACAGATTCAGGTCGCCTTTGTTGGTGACCAAGTAAATGTGTTCGTTGGTTGCATCCCATCCAGCGACGGCAGCATTTTCCGTCACCGACGTTTCATAGATGGGAGTCAAGCCACTGGCGTCTTTACGCAGCAAAACGGTATTGCCTTGCTCGTCAGTCCGACTCAACAATCGCAGGTTGTCATCCCAGTCGAATTCGTAGCCAGTGATGCGGTCGGTGTTTTTGTACAAGAGCACCAGTTCACCGGTCGAGATATCCAATTGATAGAGATCGTGCCATGCTTTGTCACGATCGTTTAACGATACCCACATCCGATCAGGGTTGCGTTGACTGGCGTGCATGATTTGTGCAGTCACATCTTCCCTTGGTGTCAAATTGCGAGATTCGGGAACTTGACCCCCGGGCAAAGGACTTGCGTTGGGATCGACTGCAAAAACGTTGATGTTTTCATCGCCATCCTTGTCCTTCGCGTACAACAAGTAGCGTCCGTCTTCAGTCCAAGAATACCCGTACAGCGGTCGCGTGCTATTGGTCAACGGCCGAGCATCTTCAAAGGGTTGGTCGAAGGCTTTGACCCAAACATTCATGATCCCATTGTAAGGCTTCATGAACGAGATCCACTTGCCATCGGGACTAAGTTGTCCACCTGCAATTTGCGGATTGCCAAAGAATAGTTGGCGATCCAGAATGGGCGTGTCCGGCGCTTGGGCGGCCGTCGTTGCCGTCGACACAATGGTCATGAGTAAACTCGCAATCAAGGAAAGCGGCTTCATAGAAACCCTGGGGGTGCGGGAGATTGTCAACGGTCATGCTTTAACCGTTAAGACGGGATAAAAAGCTTTGGCCACGTTGCCAAAGCGTAGAGTTATTGTTCGAAGAATCGATACTTGCACAAGCGGTACATCTGCGAATGGGTCATGGAGGCCTCCGCGCCTTCGATCTCGGCACGATGATGGTCGTGCGCCATCTTCGTCACGAGAAATTCTGAAGTAGTCGGTATTTGGTAGTGCCACACCCCTCGACGTTCTGGCGAACGCGACTACCGGTGCAACCGCCAACTACATTCTGGCGAACGAGTAACAAAGGTGACTGTTGCCATCCGCCGCAGCGGCAGTGTCATCCAAGTTCAGGCGAAGCTAGCTACCGTCGCAGGGGTGAGGATTGGCACGAAGTAATTGCCGTTGTGGAGACCGATGATTCAAACAAAACGCGAGAATTTACTCGGGTTGTTACATACATTGACTTGACATGCATAAGATGTCTATGTATGATTCCAAGTACCGAAGGGGCGTCTGGATGAGGTGGGTTCGAGTATCGTGTGGGAGTGGTATGGCTGTGAATGAATTGTCTAAAGACTTTATCGCCGCGTCCGCGACGCCGCTGGTTCTTTCGATTTTGAATCAAGGAGACAGTTACGGATACGCGATCATTCAACGGGTTCGTGAGCTCTCCGATGGGGAGTTGAATTGGGCAGATGGTATGCTGTACCCAATCCTGCATCGTCTTGAGAAGCAAAAGCTCATCGAGTCTTATTGGGGCAAAGCTGAGAATGGTCGCGATCGGAAGTACTATCGCCTGCGTAAGCCAGGAACGGTCGAGCTCATCCGGCTAAGATCCAACTGGCAGTTGATCGACGCCATTCTCAGGAAGACACAGGAGGTGCGGCCGTGTTCGACCTAAACCGAAGCGTAAAAAAATTGGCGGCGCAAGTTTGTGGTGGCTGGATAGCGCGGCGTTTGCACCAAGCCGAGATCGAAGATTATTTGTTCTGTGTGATCGAAGAGAACGTCCGGACGGGATTAACCGAGCAGCAGGCCTTCGACCGTGCTCGGGTTCAGATCGGTGAGGCGGCAACGCTCCGCGCCGAGTTGAAACGAGCCCGCAAATCCGAGAGGTCTTGGCAATCGATGGCGACGACGGCGATCGTGTTGTTGGCAATCGCTGGAGTTCTGTGGCAACAAAGCGAATTGTCTCGGCAAGCCGCCACTGACTTATTGGCGGTAGCCGCCATGCCTTTGAAATGGCTCGGATTGCTGGCCTAAGGACTTGGTGGTCAATTAATGCAGACAAGTCTTGAATCAAGCACTCGATTCTAGGCTTTGTCCTAATTGGAGTGTGACGGTCTCTGGTCACGTCTTTTTTTCAGAATCAAGTAAGCCTTCCAACGACACAGCCTAGAACTCGATGAGGAAATGAACGTGCACAATCATAATGGTCGCGGATCTGTTAACCCGTATGTCTTCGGTTGGATGCGTCGGGCAGGCTGGCTTTTGCTTGGTCTGATTGTCAGTGGAATTGGTGAACCAACCTTTGCTCAAACCGAGTGGCGAAGTTGGCGGGGCGATCAAGCCAACGGGATTGCGGCGGCATGTGAGGTCCCATCTGAATGGAATCTGGAAGAAGGCTCGAAGGCGATCAAATGGAAAATTCCGCTCCCGGGAGCGGGGAATAGTAGTCCAATTGTTAGTAACGAAATGGTGTGGATCACCCAATACGAACCAGACTCGGGGGAACGCCAACTTCGTTGTTACAGCATCACCGACGGACAGGAGAAATGGGTCTATGGGGTCAAGAGCGATCAAAACGAACCGACTCATCCGACGAATCCGTTTTGTTCGGCTAGTCCAGTTACGGATGGAGAGTATGTCGTTGCTTACTTCGGCTCCGCTGGTATTTGTTGTTTTCGGCAAAACGGCGAGTTGGTTTGGAAGCAAAACCCGGGCTCGCCGCAACATTTGTTTGGCCAAGGAGCATCGCCTCTGATTCACAATGGACTTGTGACGATGAATTTCGGGCCTGGTACCGAGCAATTTTGGATCACCTGGGACCTCGCTACTGGAGAAGAAAAGTGGCGGCTTGAAATCCCGAAGGTGGATGCTCCCAATCCGTTTGACGATCCCAACGGTCCCAAACTTCCACCGGAGAGCAAACTTCGCGATCCCTTTGGAACTTGGGCGACTGCCGTCTCTGTCAAGAATGAAACTCGCAACGAGTTAATCTTGGCCAATCCGAAAAAGTTACTGAGCGTCAATCCGTTAACCGGCGAGATCTTGTGGGAGTGCCTGGGTACTGCGGATCAAGTCTTCTGTAGTCCGATTGTTGTGGGCGATTCGATTTGCATGCTCGGCGCCAGCGCCCTGTTGGTGCGGATGGGTGGCACGGGTGATGTCACCGACACGATGCGAACTTGGTTTCGTGAAACGGATCGGGGTCGAATCGGCTCAGGCGTGGTCGTCAATGGAACGATCATTGCCAACGACATGCAGGGCATCGTCGAAGCGATTAACTTGGAAGATGGCAAGCGTTTGTGGCAAGAGCGGCTTACGAGTGGTGGCGGTTCTGAAATTTGGTCCAGTCTCGTTTGTGCGGGAGAGCGGTTGTTTGCCACAAGCAAGGCCGGAACCGTTTTTGTATTTGGCGTCGACCCTGAGTTTACTCTGTTAGGGACGAATAAATTGGGCGAACCCACGAACGCTTCGCCAGCAATTGTCAAAGACCGAATCATCATTCGAACAGACAAGCATCTCTGGTGTTTGGGCGTCGAGTAAATAGATCGCTTCCGATTTTCAGTACCGAACATCTAAGGGAAAGCAGAAATGGGACATCGTTGCAGTTGGCAATTGCTGGTGATCGTGGTCTTGATGACGGTAGCCGTCTCGGTTCACGCGAACGACGACGCGTTGCCTCGTCGCGCGGTGCTTGGACTGGCTTATTCTCCGGTGTCTGGGGAACAAGCAAAAACGCATCGGCTCGATCAGGGGACGGGAATCGTCGCGGCGGACCCGTTGGCTGGCAAGTCGGCTGCAAATGCGGGTGTTTTAAAGGGCGACGTCGTCATTTCAATTAACGGTCAACCCGTAATCTACGATAAGTTCGCGGCGCAAGTGCGGGAACTAACGGCAAACGAGAGTTTCACGCTAACCGTGCTACGTGGTACAGACAAGATCGAACTTCGCGGCACGGCCGTGGAGAAACCACGGGATCCCGGCAATGCAAACTATGAAGTGATCTATGGTCATGTGACCAGCAATGGTCAAAAGATGCGAACGATTGTTACCCGGCCGCGCGCCGAGGGCCGGCATCCGGGGTTTATATTCATCCAAGGTTTCTCGCCGGTCTCTTATGATTTCCAGCTCGAGGGTTCTCGTGGTGACGTCGCAACGATCGATGGTCCCTTGTTGTACGAATTTGCTAATTCGGGTTTCGTCACGATTCGAGTGGAAAAGCCAGGAGTCGGCGATAGCGAAGGAGGTCCGTTCGCTGAACTCGATTTTATCACCGAATTGGACATCTACCGCCAGACGCTGAAGCAATTAAAAGCGATGCCCGAAGTGGATGGTGAGAACATTTTCATCTTTGGTCACAGCATGGGCGGTGCCTTCGGACCGATGATTGCTTGCGAGAGTAAGGTTCGGGGAATCGCTGTGTACGGTGTCGCAGCGAGAACCTGGTACGAGTATTTGCTTGATACACTTCGCTATCAGGGTTTGGTCGCGGGTGATTCTTTTGAGAACACGGACGAACGTGTCCGAGCGGGTTCGATGTTGATGGCCATGGTCTTCTTACAAAACCAATCCGTCGACGAAGTGCGTAAGAGCCATCCGGAACTGGCTCCCTTGGCAAACGCCCTATTCCCAAACGGAATGTTTAGCGGGAAGTCACTGGAGTTTTGGCGACAGTTAGGAAGAGAGAACATGCCGGCCTATTGGTCGCGGTGCCAGACCAACGTGTTGGCGGTCCGTGGGGCGAGTGACTATGTCACCTATGATGTCGATCACAAGTTGATTGCTGATGTGGTGAACCGTGAAAACCCAGGGACCGCGCGGAGTTTAACACTGGCGGATTCCGATCATTTGTTCCATAAATTTCCAACGGAACAGGACAGTATGAAGAATGCCCAAAAGGGTGAATTCAATCCAGCTTTCACTCAGCTTATGAAGTCGTGGATCGAAGAAATCATGTCCAAGAAATGAGGGAGCGAAGTCAACGAAATGAATAGCGACCGTCTGCCTTCTGCACCACGGAGCACGACACTTGTTCGTTGGGCGATTTGGACCGTTCCGGCAAGTGTTGTCGGTTTGCTGCATGTCGTTCTTGCAATCGATCCTTTGGTTGTGGCCTATGGCAATTTTGTGGGTGCATCGATGGCCAGCCTTTCGGGGATCGGCCTTGGGCTTTTGGTCGCGGTGTTCACGAAGCTGTTTGTTCGGCTTGGCAAATCATCCGGACAACGGAACGACACTGGGAAGCCGTTCGTGAGTTTGCCGTACGAGAACAAATAGCCGAATCAGGTATTTCAAACTACGACACTCCAAGTACCGAGGAAGTCGCAGCAGGATACTCAGGCAAATTCCCCATGGAGCCACCAGCGGCCGGTGCCGATTTCTTGATAGATCCAAAATCGCTGACTGGTTTCGGTATGGATGCGATAATAATCGCGTCGAACCCAGCGTCCTTCCCACCACTGGGATTCGATTCGTTCAGGCCCCACGGCTTGTTGCACGGTTTGTGGTCGGCCGTTGGCTTGAAACTTTGCGGGGACCCAGAATCTTGAATCGGGTATCAGGAAACGCTCCACGGATGCCTTGAGCGGTTGCGGTTCGATATACAACCTCGTGGGACGTTCCAGCAATCGCAACGAATGGGCGGAAAGGGGTTTGTCTGTTTTTGTTGGCTTCGCTTGTCGCAGGCAGCGGACGCGCGGGACAAATTGACGTTCCGGCAATGCTTGGGCTTGCCAACGTAGTTGAACCACTCGATCGGCTCCCAAGCGAGACGACAGCCGATCTAGCAACGAGGATCGATTTCGCAGGCACGTATCTTCGCTGTCTTCGAATAGCCACTGTTGCTTGGGTTTATCCACCGCAATGGCCGGGATCAAGACGTGGACGGCGTTGATCTCACCGGGTAACTGCACGCGTTCCCACTGCAACTGCAACAGTTGCATCAGGTAATCAATACTTTGAACGGGTTGCACCAAACGCAACGAGGTTTCCAGTGGTGGAGCTTCGGCGGAAAACCATTGACACAAGAGCGACATCACTCCCGACTGTTTCGCGGCAATCGGTGGTAGCAACTCTTCTAACAAGTTTCTCACATGATGTTGGAGCACTTCGAGATCCACCGTGGGAAATTCTAGATTTCGCCATTGGTGATAGGTGGTGGCAGCGGCACAGACTTCGATTTTTTCGGACGTCTGACCTGCGATCTCGGACAGCCGCACGTTCAACTCCGGGCCAAATCGCGCGGGTAGGCTGGCGGCGGGCAGTTTCTGGACTTGGGCAATCGTCTCGATCCCCAGTTCTCTCAGTTTTTGGCATGTGTCTTCGGCGACCCGCAAGGCAGCAACTGGCAGTGCGCCGATTAGTGATTTCTCGGTCATGGGCGTCAAAGCAATCGTCCAGGAATGTTCGTTACCCACGACTTGGTCCGGATCCAGTGCTGTATAGGCGACATGTACCGCCAAGCCCCAAGCCGTCGCCCAATTTCCGGCCGCAACGCCGCGAACGTAAATCCCCTGTTGCTGAAAATATTCGCGAACTTGTTGGAGCAAGCTGGTCTCGCCACCAAAAAACTTCGCCGTCTTGGCAATATCGAGTAGCAGAGTATCTAGCCCCCAGCGATGCGGATTGGCTGGCCGGACGCCACAATAAGGAGAGAAGCGTTGGCATTGGACGGCCAACTGCTCTAGTGCCGCCAAATCCGCGGCTTGATCAATGGCTTGCTGGAATCCGTCGAAGCGGCGTTTGGCTTCGACCATCGGCATTCCCAAGCGGACCCCTTGAGCGAGGGCCAGTTCGTTGCAGGCCCATACGCAACGAGGTTGCCGTCCCAACTTGCCGTACAAGACAACCGGCTGATGACGAAGCTCGGGTTGCTCGCGGAGCAAACGTTGAATCGGCCAATTTGGCAACTGGAGACAGAGGACTCGCTTTTCGGTGGTTGACTCTTTCATGAGCGCCGCCTTGGTGTGGAGGCACCATCATTCGCCGCGCGATAGGGTGCCGACCGTTCGGCGTTCGCGGACTCCGATTCGAATTCGACGGATGTTGCCTTGGTAAACCAGGGATCGTTTGGATGAGGCAGGCGTTGACTAAAGAACCATTCTTTCAAGTCCAATGTGGCTGGCGACGCTTGGGCTTGGTGCCATTCTTTCCAGCTGCGATTGTGAATTTCCAATTGCAACGCGGTGGCTTCAAAGCGGGCCGCGCTGCGTCGCGCGACCAGTTGCACGATCCAATGTTCTGTCCATTGTTCCGGAGTTTCGGCCGAGCCTACCCCAACCTCCTCAATCGACGGGAGATTGCCCGCGCTGACCAAGTTGCCCGCGCCGCCCGAATGACTAGTGCGACGATTGCCGATCAACCAATGCGAGTGGGGATTGGCATGAACTTCGAATTGAATGGTTGCCCAAGTTGGCTGCCCCAAGACTTTCTCAGGACGTTGCAGGATGCCGATCGTTTGTCCACGCTCGGCGGCCAATTGCCAACGGCGTTGATAACGCTTGTCGATTTTGTCGATGCGGGTCCACACGGCGGCGACGCAGGTGTCCGCCAATGCTTGCTCCAATGCCCAAAGCTGATCTTCTTCCGACTCGGGGTGCACCACCAACACGTGATCCAAATCAAATCCAAGTGTCAACAGAATCGCAGGATTAAAATCTTGATTTCGGTCGATCACAACCAACAATCCTTGCGGGCCGCAAATTTGTCGCGCCAGAATCATGGCCACGTAAGTTGCCCCAATGCCCCCAGTTGGACTGACCATCTCGATGGTTTGGCCCCTCAGCATCCCGCCTCGTGGAAACCACGCATCCAAGGCCGCACATCCGGTCGAAATGATTTTTTCAGAAGATTGAGATGCGGCCCATTTGTCCGCTAACCATTCGCTGGGCATCAGTAAATGCGAGCCCGATTTTTGTAACTGCTGTTGAAGTTCTTCCAGCCGTTGTTGGCCACTCATTGGCAATTTCCTTGTTTCGCTACGATCCTGTATCGACGGAACACGTACTGGAATCTAGCCTGTTGACTCGGTAGGTCACTGCCAACCGCTTGAACCGAGAACTCAAATCGCCTACTCTTTTTGTGAAACGGGTTCCCAGCCCGTCGGGCGTCCCTCAAGTCGCCCGCAAACGACAAAGCCTAATTCGACTCCTTCAGTTTTGCAAAGAAACACACGGAAACTGATCGAGCCTCCCAATCATCACGCGAGACGGCCCACGCCAATTTACGGACTCGCGGACATTTCCCACAAAAAAGCGAACCCCCAGGTGGAAGCATGTCGCTACAAGAGCTGAAATCCCATCCCTCGATCTACTGGTCTAGTTCTTTGCAACAAGAGCAAGCGGCCCAGGGCGTTGCACCGATCATCACCAATGGATTTCATCCCACCCGGTGGGGCTGGTTTCCTTGGGCTCCAGAAAAATGGGAGTCGCTTACGCATCCCGATGATTTGACGATTGCCGGGTTCCTGATCCCAAGTCCGCGAATCATTGCGGTCAATCGCGCGTCCGATGCTGACGAGTATTCGGTTTACAACTATGGCTATCTGAAGTTTCGGATGCAACCAGGACTGTGGCGGGAGGTTCCGAATCCCGGCTATCATTTGGGACAAACCGTCGAGATTTCCAAACTGCATAGCCCTCACGAGCCCGCGCGCGTCATGATTGAAGAAGTGTTCTGGGATCAAGTTCTTGAGAAGGTCCAATTCTTGGTCAGCAACCGAGGACAGGTGTGGCCCGAGCCCTTGGAAGCCCACGAATTCGTCAATCCAGGTGAGTCGCGTTTTCTCGGTTAACGTCAATCCCGTTCAATAAGTAGCGGACACACTCCGTGTGCCGTCCGCCGATCCTCAAAAAACGAGTGCTTTTTGATGGTCACGGCACATGGAATGTGCCTACTACCGTACTTCATGGAACGGTATTGCGGTTAACGTATTGCCGAGTTTCACTCGGTTAGGTTTCAACAGCAGGAAGTCAATTCAGTGCCATCATTTAGTGAACGCCTCAGTGAGGCCGTCCTGCGGACCAAGTCCCCTCTCGTTGTTGGACTTGACCCGCGATTGGAAAGTCTCCCCCAGACTTTTGCGACATTGGTTAAGGGAAGCATTTGGGATCAGGCCCAAGCGGTCCGCGACTATTGTTGTTGGGTGATCGATGTCGTGGCCAACTTGGTACCGGCCGTCAAGCCACAACTTGCGTTTTTTGAAGAGCTAGGGCCGGCCGGGACTCAGGCTTTGGCGGACGTCGTACGTTACGCGCGCGAGAAGAAATTGCTGGTGATTGGCGACGGAAAACGCGGTGACATCGGAACCACTGCCAGCGCTTATGCCAACGCTTATCTGGGAGCCGATAGTCCCTGGGGAATGGATAGCTTGACGATCAACCCGTACCTCGGCGCGGATACCTTGCAACCGTTCGTCCGTACCGCTCGCGAACGCCAAGCGGGTATTTTTGTTCTCGTCAAGACTTCGAACCCAGGCAGCGGTGACTTCCAAGATTTGCAATTAAATTCTGCAGCGAGCCACGCTCCCGAAACGTTGTATCAACGCGTTGCGTCGGAATTGAACCGGCTTGCCCACGAGCCCGAAGCGGCCACGGACCGACATGGACTTTGTGAAATCGGAGCGGTGGTCGGAGCCACTTATCCGAGCCAACTGTCGGATCTAAGGCAGCGTATGCCCAAGTGTTGGTTGCTCATCCCAGGGTTTGGTGCCCAAGGTGGAACCGCGCGCGATACCGCGAGCGGGTTCCATGCCAACGGACTGGGGGCCGTCGTCAACAGCTCGCGCGCGATTCTGTACGCGTTCGACCCACAAGATCGTACGCACCACTGGGTCGACGCGGTTCGCCAAGCCACATTGGACGCCACTCAGCAACTTCGCGACGCCACGCCGGCCGGCAACCTTTGACAAAACAACGCAGGCGACTGGAAGCGGTGGCCGTATCGGGAAATCACGAGATTCCATTGCACTACATCTGAAGTATAAAGATTGCGACGATAAAGAATATTCCGGAGACAACGGCGACGATCAAGTAAGTCACGGTAATTCCGGCCAACAATAGAACGCAACCGATCCACTCGCGCCAACCTGAAATCTTAAAGACTTGCCGCCAGGCAAAAAATTGAAAGGCCGTCGAGATCACGAAGTAACTTACCGACCCGCCAAGGGTCGACCAGACGTAGATCGGGATCGTCGCCAGCGACAGCAGGCATTGAACGCCGTAAAGATAACCGCTGATCACCAAGTGCTCCGCAAAACAAAAGTTGCGGTTAAATACCAACCAAGTACCCATCGCATAAAACGGAACCGCCATCAGCAGCGCGACATTCATCCATTGCAGCGTTTCGCGCATGGCCCATTCTGGACCACTCGTTTGGAGTTCTCGCAACGCGTTGCCAGCTCGAAACTTAGCGTCACGCTTCAATTCTTGGTCGACCAGGATATCGGCAAGTTGTTGCTCCACTATCTGCAACTTTGGCTCCGATGATTGGAGCGGAGGTGGATCGCCACCCATAATGGCTCTCCGGGAGATGTCCAAGTTCATGATCACGGCCGCCATGGCCACGCAAACAAACAAGAACTTCACGGGATCCTGGAAACGGCCACGATCGCCGGTCAGGATTTTTTGCAACGCAGCCCCCGGAAAGCGGGCAATTTGCCACGCTGTGTACAGGAAACCACGTTCGATTAAAACGACTTCCCGCAATTCGCGCAAGATTCGAGCATTGTTGTAATAGCGTTCTTCCATCGCCAAAAGTTCCTACAAAGCGCCGGGATCGACGGGGCGGATTTTAGGACGATCGCGGTCTCGCCTACTTCTCAGAATACTACATCGGATGCTCTAGCCGAACAACGTCGCCACCCAAAACGCACACCGTTTCGGTCATCAACCGGATCCACATGAGCTTGATTCACCGGTGTATTGTCGGCCGATCCAAGCTAGAATAGCAGGCGTCGAACTTCTTTTTCCCAAGAACGAAAGCCAAGGCGTGCGTACAACTGGAGAAAATCATCGCTCATTCTGGTGGGTCTTGTTCGTCGTTGGGTTAGGCATTGCTCCGATCGTCGAGGCCGACGACGTCGACTTCGCACACGACATGGTTCCGATCTTGAAAACACATTGTGCCAAATGCCACTCGGGCATGCAGCAAGAAGGTGACTTCAGCATCAATACCCGCGAGCAGATGTTGGCGGGTGGTTCCTCAGGTCCTGGGCTCGTAACGGGCGACTCGGCCAACAGCGAACTGTTTCGGCGGATCGTGTCGACGGACGAAGGCTACCGGATGCCGCCTGAAGGCCAGGGGCTAAGTGCCGAACAAGCGACCGTTATAAGAAAGTGGATCGACCAAGGTGCCAACTGGGAACCCGGTTTCACCTTTGCCCCAAGCTCGTACGAGCCACCGCTGCGACCGCGCCGACCGGACTTGCCGCCGGCTATGGCCGGGCGTGACCATCCGTTGGATCGAATTCTGGACGCGGAGCTAGTGGCACGCAGCCAAACGCCTTTGAAACCCGTCTCCGACGAGGTTTTTCTGCGCCGAGTATTTTTGGATTTGGTCGGTTTGCTGCCGACTCCCGAGCAACGCCACGCGTTCTTATCTGATCCTAACCCTGACAAGCGAACCCTGCTGATCGATCATTTGCTGCAAGATGAAATTGCCTACGCCGATCACTGGCTAACCTTTTGGAACGACCTGCTCCGCAACGATTACACGGGCACAGGTTTTATTACTGGCGGACGTACACAAATCACAACTTGGTTGTACGATGCTTTGTTAAGAAACAAGCCGTATGACCAAATGACTCGCGAGTTGATTGCACCTCCGACGCCCGACAGCGCCGGGTTTATCGATGGTATTCGTTGGCGCGGAGAAGTGAGTGCGGGACAAACCGTGGAAATTCAATTTGCGCAAAGTGTTGGCCAATCGTTCCTGGGAATCAACCTCAAGTGTGCATCATGCCACGACAGTTTTGTCGATCGATGGACGTTGAACGAGGCATTTGGGTTGGCCGCCATCTATAGCGATCGTCCACTGGAACTTCATCGCTGCGACAAACCACTCGGAACGATGGCCGAACCCAAGTGGCTGTTCCCGGAATTGGGTCAGATTGATTCAACCGCCGACAAAAACACGAGATTGGAGCAATTGGCTCGTCTACTGACGCATCCGGAAAACGGCCGGTTCACGCGCACGATCGTCAATCGACTTTGGCATCGACTGATGGGGCGCGGCATTGTGCATCCCACCGATGCGATGCAGACCGAACCGTGGAATGCGGATCTACTGGACTATTTGGCCATCCACTTGGCGGATCATCAATACGATTTGAAACAGACCCTGCGTTTGATTGTGACGTCCGCGGCGTACCAATCCGCAGTCGAACGAGTCGACGAGTCGTCAGTTGCAGCGCCGTACGTTTACGCGGGCCCGCGTGCCAAACGCTTGACGGCCGAACAGTTTTTGGACGCCGTTTGGCAACTCACTGGAACCGCGCCCGTAAACATGGACGCGCAAGTTCAACGCGTTCGACCGGGTGATTCGGCGGCCGCGCCATCGCAGCTCCGGGCCCAATGGATTTGGAACCGAGGTGACGCGACTCAATCGCAAGGTGGTGAAACGTTGGCATTTCGAAAAGTATGGAGCATGCAAGAAGCGCCCAAGTCTGCTTACGCGGTGGTCAGTTGCGACAACGAGTTTCGCTGTTATCTCAACGGTCGCTTGGTAGGTGCTGGCGCGGAGTGGGACAATCCAACATTGGTACCTCTCCAAGATATCGTCATCGGTGACAATGAACTGCTAATCGTGGGACGCAACGGTGGTAACGGCGCCAATCCGGCTGGACTTTGGTGCGAAGTACGATATCGCACGTCCGAGGCATCAGAACAAGGATTTGGCACCGATGGCTCGTGGCAGTGGACCGCCCGTTTGCCTCGGGAGTCGGGCGGATACGATGTAGCACCACAAGATTGGCAGAACGCGTCCATACTGAGCCACTCCAATATTTGGGCACCACGAGTTACCCCGCTGGCTCAGAACCTCATGACTCAAGCCTCGAATGGCGAAGTGGCCATGATTCGTGCATCGTTGGTCAAGAGCGACTTCCTGATGCGATCTTTGGGCCGACCAAATCGCGACCAAATTGTTTCCGTTCGTCCCTCGGAAATGACGACCTTGGAGGCAATCGATTTGTCGATTGGTGAAACCTTAGACAAGTACCTACAAGGCGGTGCGGAACGATTGGCGAAAGAGCCCTGGGAGAATCCTGGTGAGCTTGTTCGTTGGGTGTACCACCACGCCTTGTCGCGCGAGCCCAACGCGGAAGAGTTGCAGCTTCTGACAAGCGATCTGTCTCTCCCGCTTCAACCGACGGCGGTCGCTGACGTACTTTGGGCGGTCATCATGCTTCCGGAATTCCAAATCAATCGTTGAGATGAGTCCATGAACGAACGACCGAAAAATGAACTTGAGTATGAAATGCGTCGCGAGTTTCTACGGAAACTAGGCGCGGCGACGGTGGCGACGTTAGGATTCGGAGCGCCGAGGTTGTTCGCCGCGGCAGACGGCCAAACCATCTCGCATCCGCAGGCAACCGCCGATTCTTGTGTTGTCCTGTGGATGGGCGGAGGAATGGCGGCTCCGGATACCTTTGACCCCAAACGGTACGTGCCGTTCAAGGTGGGTGTCCCCGTTGGCGAAATCGAAAGCACGTTTCCGTCGATCGATTCCGTCGTGGACACTATCAAATTGACGGAGGGTTTGGAACACATCGCTCAAGTAATGGACCGAGCGACATTGATACGTTCGCATGTGCTGCCGGACTTGGGCAGTATTTTGCACTCGCGGCATCAGTACCATTGGCACACCGGATATGTTCCGCCACAAACGGTTGCATGCCCACACATTGGATCTTGGATGGCCAAAGTGTTGGGGCCACTCAATCCGGTGATGCCTGCGTTTATCAACATCGGACAACGGTTGGAGGGAGTGGGCGAGCAAGAGGAACTCAAAGCGTTTACGACCGCAGGTTTTTTTGATAGCGAGTTCGGGCCGCTCAATTTGCCGTTTCCAGAAGAAGCGGCTCAGTCCGTACGACCGCCCGCCGGAATGGACGCCGGACGATTTGCCAATCGACAAAAGTTGTTTCGGCGTCTGGTCGATCAGTCGCCACAACGCGACTATCTGAGCGACTTTCAATACGAGTCGCAGCTTCGCTCGATCGAAAATGCCTATCGACTGTTGAGTTCCAAGGAACGCGAGGCCTTCGATATCTCCTTGGAACCCGCCGAGAGTTTTGCGAAGTACGATACCGGGCGATTCGGACGCGGATGTTTGTTGGCCCGTCGTTTGGTGGAAAGCGGAGCACGTTTTGTCGAAGTTACTACCGAATATGTTCCCTTTTTGAATTGGGATACACATGCCGACGGTCACACGACACTGCAGCGAATGAAAAAGGAAATCGACCAACCCATCGCTCAACTGATCCTTGATTTGGAAAGCCGCGGATTGCTCAATCGAACGTTGGTGATCCTGGCCAGCGAATTTAGTCGCGACATGATCATGGAGGGCAAACCCGGCTCCAATGCGAACGATCAAACGACCGAACCTGTGGAAGCCTTGAAGACGATGAAGCATTACGGACAACATCGCCATTTTACCGGGGCTTCGTGTGTTGTAATGTGGGGCGGTGGCGTTCGGGGCGGTCAATTGTACGGTGCGTCGGCGCAAGAAAGACCCTTTGTGGCTGTCGAGAAACCGCTCAGTGTTACTGACCTACATGCGACGATCTTTAACGCGATGGGGATCAGTCCACAGACCGCCTACGACGTCGAACAACGACCCTTTTATGCGACGGAAGATGGCAAGGGGAAACCGGCGATCGAAATTTTTGGAAGAACCTAACTGACCGTCGAGACGCTCGGAAGGAATCAGCAAATGAAAGTGCTTTTCGCTTTTGGCTTGGCCATTGTTTCGCTTGTAGTTGCCGACACGAAATGGGTATGTGCTGGTGCAGCGGTTTTCCAAGTGACGCAAGACGAGGCTACGGCAACGGCATCTGACGACGGGCCAACTTCATTACCCAGCGCATGGCATGGTCGCTGGAGCGGCGAAGTGACCACCTACAATGGCGGCGGACGAGCGGCAACCTTTCAAATGGAACTCGAAATCAAGCCGACGGATAATCCAGAGAAATTGGACTGGAAGATTGTCTATGACGGGAAAGCTGGTCGCAGCGAGCGTCCGTATCAATTGAACGTGGTAAACGCCAAGATGGGCAGCTACGAAATCGACGAACAAAACGGCATTCGCTTGGCTGCGACATTGTTGGGCGATGCGATATGTTATCACTTTGCCACCGGTGGGCAGAGGCTATGGGGCAGCTATCGATTGGACCCAAAATCCCAACACATTGTCTTTGAGTTGTTCAGCGGCTCTGAGGAAAGTGAAAGTGTCACGGGTGGTCGGCCGGTCCCCGAGGTCCGGACGATTCCTCCGCAATCCCGACAAGTCGCGGTGTTGCGTCGCGTCGCCGACAATGCTCAGCCGCTACCGAAAGAAGCGTCCAAGTCCGAGCAGTCGGATCGACAGCCGTGAAAACTTCCAGGGTTGCAAAGGATGTGCTGCGAGACTTGCAGAATTTGGCAGACCCGGTCAAAGCCGAATTCTTTCCCAAGTTCTTTCAAGCCTTTCCGGGTGGTTATGGTGACGGAGATCGTTTTCTCGGGGTGACCGTACCAAACATTCGGACGGTCGCGAAGACATACGCCAACCTACCCCGACCGCAATTGCTCGCGTGTCTACAATCTCCATGGCACGAATGCCGGATGGTCGGGCTCTTTATCCTGACGCGACAATTTGAACTCGCCAAGAAAGATCGTGCAGAACGTGAATCGTTGGTCGATTTCTACATCGCACAGTTGGACCATGTGAACAATTGGGACTTGGTGGATTGCTCGGCGTATAAAGTCTTGGGTGCGTATGTTGTCGCGTACCCGGACCAACGCGACCGCCTGTACAAACTTGCGAACAGCGGGCATCTGTGGCGCGAACGGGTGGCGATCGTGGCGACCTTGGCTCAAATTCGCCAGCGGGAGTTCGCGGATGTTCTCAAGTTGTCCGAACAGTTCCTCAAGCACCGCCACGATTTGATTCACAAAGCGGTCGGATGGATGTTGCGTGAAATGGGCCAGCGTAACGAGGGAATTTTGCGCGCATTTCTGGACGAGTATGCCGCCCAGATGCCCCGCACGATGTTGCGGTACTCGTTGGAGAAACTCGAGCCAGCGACGCGCCAGACCTACATGTCCGCTAAATCGAACCTAAAGAAGTAGTCGTACTGGACGAACAAGGAGGAATGATGCTCAGGTTAATTATCTTGGTCGCGTTTATGCTGTTCGCATCAAAAACTGGGCTTTCCCAGGAGCTGCGACGGATCTTTAGGCATGGTGAACTGGTTTTGGACGAAGACACTTATTGGGAAGGCCGCGTTGAGCACGCGTCGTGGGTCGATGATGAATTTGTCGTTTTTTTTGCCCGCGGACAAGTAACTTGCATATCCACAAAAACCGGGGAGATCCAATGGACCAGTGAAAAAATAGGGCGCATCTTTGATTGGAGCCTATCGCGCTCGACGAAGCGATTGGCGATTCGCAACGAACAAATGCAACTGTTTGTTATCGATTGCGTCACTGGCACCGTGATTTTTCATCCGTCAGACGAAAGACTCAGCGAACTATTCGGCCAGAATTTTGTAGGAGGGATTGCATTGAGCCCAACCGACGGACGGTTAGTCATCGAGTCTGCAGGGTCAACTTTTGGCCGTTTTGGGTTTGTCGTTAGTGCCGACTATTCTAAAGTAGAGGCGACTTTCGATATCGATGCTTACCCGCGTAGCATTTCGATTTCACCTGACGGAAAACGCATCGCGGTAATCGCGGATGACGACGTCGTCAGTGTGCGGGAGATTCTCCAGAACCGCGAAGTCTTTTTTCGTGGGACGCGGATTCACGAGGCACCAGAAATTCGGTCCTATTCCATCGGCGAACCATTCTTCAGCCATGTTCGCGACAGTGGGGACACAGCGCTCGTCTACGTCCAAGACGGAGGCTGTTGGTCGACAGGTACCGTGACGGTCCATAACTTGGCGACGGAAAAGTCGACGACTTTCTGCGGTAGGAACGGGCATGTTGAATTAGACGTCTGTTTTCGGACCAAACGCATGGCACTGACCGGGACTTCGAAGGAGTTGGCGGTCCTGGACTTTGAAGGGAACGTCATCGCCGCCGCCAAGAGTGCGACTGCGAATCGTAACACATCCGTCGAGTTTTCTCCGTCGGAGGACCGTTTGTTGGTTGGCAGTTGGGACAACACCGTATGTGTGTTTAAACTTGTGGAAACTGACAAGGCAACGGAAGATCGTTGAAATAACCAAAACAATTGCGTTCGCGAGACAGAAAGAAGCTATCTGCAGCGAGCCCGCGGCAATCGTTTACTTGGGTTGTTTCGGAGGCGTGGGCGGCGTGCCGAGCTGCCCCAAGACTTGAAGAATGGTGTTCAGATGGGCCATGCGAGGACCAAAGCGATCGACAAATTCATTTAGCACGTATTCGCTGGACATCATGTCTTCGGCGTTGAAGTCCACTTCATCGGTCATGGTACGGAGATAGTCGGCTTGAACTTGACCTAAAGCCTGAGCCGCACGCCAGCAACCGCTCGCTAACTGGGGGTTGGCGTTCTTCCACTGTTGCAATTCGTTCGCCCGTTGTCGCTGTCCCGATTGCAGGTTGCGATTGACTTCTTCCAGCAACTCCACTTGCTTCTTTTGAGTATCCAACAACTGTTGCATCACGCGCAGCATAAGTAGAGTCTGTTCGTTTGGGCTGCCACTTTGATTGGAAGGAACCGCTTGAAAACTATCCGATTCCGCCGGGTTAACCGAAACGCTGTAGCGAAAGATCGATGCGGAATCCGGCGAATCGTGACTCATCTATCATCTCCAACGTCAGACACGGTTGTCCACGTCTCGTAATTGTTCGCAAATTGTTCGTCTGCCCACCGTCTCAAGTATAGTCGAAGCCGGCCGCGACTGTCGACCAAGTTGCAAGGACTTGTCCGCGGAATGCCCTATGATTTCACTTCCGATTATACCGACTATCCGAATCACGGGATGTGGAGGGCCATAAATATCGCCCGCTCCCGGCCGTCTCGCCAAAAAACTTGAGACAACTTTGCCCGATTTGCAGCATTTTGTTCGGCAATTCGCTCCAAAATTCGCTTCTTAAAGTCATCTTCCATTTGGTGCCGATGGTTCCCAACGTCGCCCTACCCGCAACGTCCGTCGTGGGTTGCCGGCGCTCGTTGGTTCAACGCCCGGTCGCGTGGCGCTCCGATGCTCGAGCCTTCGGAGTGTGACGTGACCGAGCCCCTTTCAAGGAACGACATGAACTCCAGCAATGCGGCGATCCCTTTGGGTTTCTTGACCTGCACCGAGTTTGAAGGCTGGGGGCTGTGCGGGGGGCTGTTGTTGCTAAACCATCTGGCGCGACCGTTGGAATTTCACTGCACCTTACCGGTCAAGGTCTCGCGAACCCAGGCGATCCTGTTTGGCGCTTCCTTGCGAGCCTATATCTGTGGCCAGGTGATCGGTAAGGCCTTGCTGGAGAAATCAAAGACTCGGCCAGGAATCCTCCTAACGGATTGCCCCGACACGGCCGCCTTGCATGCCGAAAGCGACATTCCCTTGGCATTGGTGTCGACCCACATCAATCGCGAAGTTTCGCCTCCGAATTCGGCAACCTGGGAATCGATGGAACTTCGGCAAACGACCATCCATCTGACGTTCTCCAATGACGCCGATCAAGACCCCGCGAAACAACGCACGCGACAGATACTGCAACATTTCGCAGAAAAATTCGATCTGGACGAACCCTTCGAACGAGTCCGGCAAGCCATCACAGAAGCCCGTGACGCGGCCCAACGAGCAGCTGCCTAATCCAGACGAGGACACACATGTCGCACTCGAACCCTGCCAGCTCGCCCGATGTTTTACCGCATTTGTTGCCGGAAGCCACAGTGGAAATCCACTCGCTTGATTTTTCTTCACCGCAACTAACGACCGAGTCATCCTTGTCGAACACCCTGGATGTTGGCCTGCCGAACGGTGTTGTGCCGGGGATTGAAGCGCCCAACGTCATCCAGGGGATGTGCAAAGCACCGGCGGCTCGTGTGTTTTCCCATGTCTTTCCAGAATCACCACAATGGATGGCCCCCAAGCCACGTGCCGTTGCTGCACAACGTTCGGATATCAAAACCAAAGTCGTCGATGAAGCTCCTGAACAAGAAAAACGGCCACCAAGTCGGACTCGCATCAAGCCGCCCAAGGATCTCCTGAAGTGGACGGACCGTCTGTACTACTTGTTGCAACCGCCGCTCGAAGCGTTGCTCAGTAGTGAAGTTCTGGATTTCCCGTTCCAACCCTTCCAGCATCAAATGGAGGGAGTCGCGTTTTTGTTCCCGCGGCAAGCAGCCATCTTGGCCGACGAGATGGGTCTAGGCAAAACGATGCAGGCAATCACCGCCATCCGGATGTTGTTGCATGCGGGCCACATTCGCAATGTCCTTTTGATCTGTCCCAAACCACTCGTTACGAACTGGCAGCGCGAGTTTGCCGCGTGGGCGCCGGAGATTCCCTTGGGGATTGTGGAAGGCGATACGAACAAACGCGCTTTCCTCTGGCAACAACAAGCGACTCCCGTCAAGATTGCCAACTACGAACTGTTGATGCGCGATCAAAGCGAAGTCTTGGGCGAAGAAAAGCAATACGACTTGGTCGTGTTGGATGAAGCCCAACGAGTCAAGAACACGAACAGTTCGACAGCCCAAACGATCCGGCAGATTTCGCGGCAGCGGTCTTGGGCGTTGACCGGAACTCCCATTGAAAACAGCGTCAACGACTTGCATGGTCTGTTCGAATTCTTGATGCCCGGATATTTGCCGCCGGGTTTGCCGATCGAAGCGATGGCCCGTGAAGTCGGTGACTACATTCTTCGTCGGACCAAAGACCTGGTGATGAAAGATATGCCGCCGCGTCTCTATCGCGACGCCTTATTGGAACTGACACCCCAGCAACAAGCAACCTATCAAGAAGCGGAAGAAACCGGCGTTCTCCGCCTTAGCGATATGGGCGATCAATTGACCATTCAGCATGTGTTTCAATTGGTCCTACGTCTCAAACAAATCTGCAATTTTGATCCGGTAACTGGGGCCAGCATGAAGCTGCAGCGTTTGGAAGCCGACATGGAGGAAGTGGCGGCCAGTGGGCAGAAAGCCATTGTCTTTAGCCAATGGGTGAAAACCGTGGATCAGATGCGACCGACCTTGGAACGCTTCGGCCCTTTAGAATATCATGGACGAATTCCTTCCAAACAGCGCGATCCGATCTTAAAGCAGTTCAAGGAAGATCCCACAAAACATGTCTTGTTGATGAGTTATGGTGCCGGCAGCGTTGGACTGAATTTGCAGTTTTGTCGATACGTGTTCTTGTTTGATCGGTGGTGGAATCCGGCCATCGAAGATCAAGCCATCAATCGAGCCCATCGAATTGGTGCCGCCGGCAGCGTGACCATCACCCGCATGACCAGTGAAGGGACGATCGAAGAACGGATCCATTCTATCCTGGAAGAAAAACGTCAGTTGTTCGAAACGCTGTTCTCGGCAACCAACGGACCAAAGAACCTTAGCTTGACTCGTGACGAGATCTTTGGGCTTTTCCAACTACGAGCAGGTGGTAAGCGAATCGCAGCTTAACAGATCGATTGATGAGTCAAGTTTTGTCGGGGTCCTGGTCAGGCATGTTCGGAGTGTTTGGTAAGCCCGCGCCTCGTCGTCGTTAAGCAAGCTGTTGAATCATGGTGGTTCCCCACCTCATGGTCGCTAAGGAATCTCTTGGGGCTGAGTGGTTCCTCGACTCATGGTCGTTATGCAATTTCTTGGGGCTGGGGGGCCCGCGCCTCATGGTCTTAAAGCAATTTCTTGAGGCTGGGTGGTTCCTCGCCTCATGGTCGCTAAGCAAATTCTTGGGGCATGCTGGTCCCGCGCCTCATGGTCTTTAAGCAAATTCTCGGGGCTGGGCGGTTCCACACCTCATGGTCTCCCTTCTCCCCTCCGTGGGGGAGAAGGGCCGGGGATGAGGGGGTTGTGCTTGGCGGTTTGAATATGAGCTTGCTTGCGGACCGAAATCGCTTAGCGGCGCGTGGTTGGTCGGATTCCCGCCCAACCACGCTCTGCTAACCGGTTAACTCATGCGCCATGTCTTTGTCTGCGCGTACCGGTTGATACAGTTCGGTGCATTCGTTAAGTCATTTCTTGGGGCATGTGGT
>JBGSJV010000031.1:0-9061 GCA_041741535.1 Pirellulaceae bacterium | reverse complement strand
CACTTCGTTGACCGACAGCAATTTGTCCGACTGCCATGGTCTAACTTCCGAGCTGATACTTTGACGGCCTACAATTCGAAACCGCATGCAGCGAATGGATTCATCCGCAGATCGGCTTTGCCATCCGTGGGAAGTCCACCTACCACGCAAATGTTCGTCATTGGTTCACACGCGGCTAAGAAATGAGTAATGAAAAATGGAAATCGAAAAATGCAAAATGCTGACGTAATCGTTCACGCATTCAGTCTGTAAAGTTCGTTAACCGCGTGGCCAGAGCAAGTTTGGCGGATTCCAGCTTCGCGATAAATCACGGTTCTGACCGCCAAATTTGCGGCGGCCCGCGTTTGGCCGTGAACGGCTACATGCTGACAGCCATTGCTTCCCCACGGAATGCTAAAAACTAGACGTTTGGTACATTTTGAATTTTTCATTCTTCAATAATCATTAAACACTCACACGCCAGAGCCAGCGTGACTCATTTCGAAACTTTTTACGTTCGAAATCCGGAACTTATTTCGCGACAAATCCTAAGCACACGCTCGGCGACGCAATGCTGGGCGGATACTGACTTTGCCGACCGACTTAATTTAGGTCGCCTAGTATTGCGTCGCACAGCGATTTCGAAGTGAAATTAGTCTGTCGTTGAAAGACATAAACGATCGATGGTTTCGGAGAATTACTCGTTTTCTTCCAACTGGTGACAGATCCAAGAGAGACGAACCCGAGCCGATTCTTCGCAGGTCCGCGAATAGAGTTTTCCATAGAATCGTTGCCAGCCCGAATGTTGCAACGTGACGTTGTATCGTACGACACAACCAGCGGGGCCGTCAGTTGGAGCCACCGAAAACTCAACTCGCTCCGGGTCCAACTTCACCAACCGAATGTGGCCCTGGGAATCTAACTCGCGCAGATAGAAAAAGTTGTCGTCACGACCGTACCACTCGAGTTCCATGGCATCGGAGGTGAAAAACTTGGTATCGGTAAAAACGATGGCTGGATCGATGATGCTTTGCCCTGACGGTTCAGAGCTGAAAATGACGTCGGCGATTGGCAGAAACACCGGAATCGTCAATTGTCCCGGTAGCCCGATTGTGGAAATGGGAGCCGCCAACGCTCCGTGAATCGGGACTGTGCGCGACGCCGCGTCGCTGGTGTCCGCGGCCGAAAGCTCGGGCAATCTCGCGAGTTTGCGTTCAAAACGCCGCAACAATTCGGACGAAGAAAGAGGGGAATGGACTTCGACGGACAATTCGGTCGGTCGGCCGCCAGCCAACCACAAACCACCGACGGCGATCAGCAGAAAGCTAACAAAAACTAACAAAACACGAATTGGACTGTTTTTCGATGTGTGCATGAATTGCGGTTACCGTTTAACGACGAATGCCCAAACTCTCCCCAAGAGTCCGACCCGAATCCGGCCACAGACCGGAATGTCCGTTCTACTCAACTCCACAAATTCTCACCGTCTCCTCCCAGTTTAGTCCTGTGTAAGATGGCAGTCAAGAATCTGTGGCGTTTTTGAAACAACCTTCATATCTCATCCTTCACGCTCGCCGTCGAGAAAAACGACCGTAATTTCGCAAAAAAACGTCCGTTTCGGCCAAGTTCGACGCAAACCTGACCAAACGTCGCAACCGGTTGACTACCCCGCCTGATTTCTTGTTAGACTTGGCACGTCAACCCCGCACAGCACACTACGCACGACCCACTTCGCACGGAGCATTCAAATGACCAATCGCGACCCTTTCCGCGACTCGACCTGGCAAAAAATCGCCCCGCGAATCCAGAGACCGTTGTGTTTTGTGGTGGTTCTGTTTGTGTGGGTAACGAGCCTGGTTCTGGGCCCATGCGGCTTGGCATGTCTGCCGCAACCTGGCTCGGCGAGCCCTTCGCCACTCGAACAGACCGATCGCCCTTGGGAGACGAAAGCGGACGGCGCGGTTCGATTTGCTACGTTCAACATGGCCTTGGAACGTCGGGAGTCGGGAGCGCTGACCGCCGAACTACGCACCGGCCAATGCGAGCCCGCAAAAAAATTGGCCGAAATCATCCAAATCGTCCGCCCGGACGTTTTGTTATTGAATGAAATCGATCGCGACGAACGCGGCGAGAACTTGGAGCTGTTTCATTCGCTCTATCTACAAGTCGCCCAAAATGGCCGACAGCCGTTGACGTATCCGCATCGTTTCTTCCCGCAGACCAACACAGGCGTGGATTCTGGTGCTGATTTGAATGGCAACGGTGAGATGCACGAGCCGGACGATGCATTTGGATTCGGGCGATTTCCGGGTCAGTACGGAATGGTGGTTCTGTCGCTCCATCCGATTGTCACCGAGGACGTTCGCACGTTTCAGAATTTCCGATGGCAGGACATGCCCGAAGCGAAGTGGCCCAAGCTTCCGTCTGGGGAGCATTATTACTCTGCGGAAGCGCGGGCGATATTTCGACTCAGTAGCAAGAACCATGTTGTGCTGCCGATCCAAACGCCTCGTGGCCTGATTCAATTCTTGGTCGCGCATCCCACACCGCCGGTTTTTGATGGGCCGGAAGATCGAAACGGGTTGCGGAATCATGATGAGATTCGCATGTTGGCCGATCTGTTAGAGCCTCAGAGCGGTTCCTATCTGGTCGACGATCAAGGTCGCCGTGGGAGTTTGCCAACCGATAGTCGATTTGTGATCGCTGGCGATATGAATGCCGACCCGGTCGATGGCGATTCCACGAACCGATGCATTGAGCAACTCTTGGCCAATTCGAAGGTCCACCGCTCGCCGATCCCAGCGAGCGAGGGTGGCCGACATCATGGCTCGCGGCAAGGAGCCAAAAATAGCCAGCATCGCGGTGACCCTACTCACGACACGTCGGACTTCAACGATGAAACGACGGGCAACTTAAGAGTGGACTACGTATTGCCATCCGCGAACTTGGAGTGTCTGGGAGTGGGTGTTTTTTGGCCAACTTCCGAACAGCCCGAAAACGAATTGGTCGCGGTCTCCGATCATCGATTGGTTTGGGTGGACGTTCGTTAAAGGTCCGCAGATTAGCCCTGTTCGACACCCGACATTGTTTTCAAAAACGGTCGCCGCGCCGGTTTTGCGGGGTGTGCCGACTTTTTGGGGCTGGCGAAGGTCCGAGTAGAGCAAAGTTCCCGAATTCCTCGTCCGGCCAAACGTTGACAATCTAAGTTCTTGCGGGGTTGGTCTTTCCAAGTGAGTCGAGTGCCATGGGTTCGCAGTCCGAAAGCGTCCTCTATAGTGAACTGCAAGATGATCCGGATTTGCTTCCGTTGATCGAGCACTTTGTTTGTCGATTGATCGACAAATCCGACCGAATGCTAGAGTTGCTCAAGAGTCGGCGGTTCGACGAAATCGCTCAGTTGGCACATCAGCTCAAAGGCGCCGGCGGTGGCTATGGCTATCCGACCCTCAGTGAAGCGGCTCGCTCGGTCGAACTTGCGGCAAAGAAGGACCCGGAAGTTGAGCAAGTCATGCAACTGATTCTGGACCTTTCCGAACTGTGCCATCAAGCAACTCGCGGGTTGCGAGCAGGCGCCTGCGATGTGGATTTCTTTTAGTCCCGCTTCTGAATGAGATGTCACTATCGGGTCATGGATTTCCCCATTTCGAATGACCTTAATTTGTTTGTGGGGCTCCACCGGCATGCAACGGCATGCCATCCAAGAACTGCGCGGTTGCATTCTGAACCTGTTTGTTTTCCATGATCAATGAGTGGATCGCAGGGACAATCAAGCGCTCTTTTGTGTTGGGTAAACTCGTTTCTTCAACCGCCACGACCAAGTCACTGGGGGCAGGTACTAATGGGTTCCATCGTCCCAGCGACGTGCTTCCGGCGATGATGGCCACTGGACAGGGCGGGATTGCTAAACGGCTCTGAATCTCGGGCCATCCACTGCCCAATTGTGTTCCCGCCGGCCCCGTAATCAATTGAAACAAACCCGTATAACCGAGCGCCCGGGCGATGGCAGCTCCTTGATTCGGCGGTGCCAACATAACAATGCGATTCAACCGACGAAGGAAATTCTGGCCGATCGCATTTTGCTGCCAATCTCCAATCATGTGTCGGATCACAATATTGCCCAAGCTGTGTCCAACAAAGCTCAGACGTGGCTGGCCCGGTAAATGTTTGATCACCGCCCGAAGCGCTGCGGAATGCTGTGAAATGGTCGCGCGGGAACTAGCGTAGCGAAAGTCAACAACCATCGGCCAGCCTTGTGTCGCCAGATATCGTCCAAGTCGTTTTAGAGACGCACTCGTGCGCATCAACCCGTGTACCAGAACGACCACACGGTCCGTTGGGTTCGCCGGAATCGCGGCCCGATGTTCGCGAAAAACGAGCAAGCAAGTTCGTAGGTCACTGCTTGCCACGCGGCGATTCTGTTGGGACAAGACCCGCCAGTGTCCCGTCAGTTGGTTTTGCTGCAAACGCAGTCCATGCCACCATCGGAAATCCGTCCATAACTGCTTGCCCCCAAGCGTCGGAATCCCGCTAGGCCGTTGCTGCCGAACGAATTCTAGAATTGGCTCGTTCATGGGTCGTGCTTTCACAGCGAATGTCGGCTCCTGTGCAATAGCCCTTGGGGTACAATCCGTAACTACGCTCACCGGAGCTTGGGCCGCGCGGGATACCAACCACGCCAGGCAACCGTCACTCCCATCAGTGATTCGCGTCACTCCGTAGGAACATTGTATGATATTTCGTCGCAAACTACTAATTCTCCTAAGTTGTTTGGTATTCCATGGAATCGTTCCGACCGTCCTGGTGTGGAGCGCGCAAGCCGAAAAATCGTTGTTGGACTCAACGAATACCTCGTCTGCGGGCGACACTTTTTCAGCCACGGATAGTTTGAGTGTTGCTGAGACGGAGTCGGGGGACGCCGCCGAGTGTTTGCAAGGTTTGCGTTGGGAACCCACCGAGTTCTCGGTCACGTTGGAACAACCACGACGGGGGTTTGGACAATGGCTCGTGCGGTTTCCGTCGCCACGACCGCAGGGAGACGCGGAAGGCGACAATGTCGCTTTAGAATGGTACGCGACGCGCAATGAAAGCGGCGAAATTCAGACGGCACCTGCGGTCGTCGTGGTTCATGAATCGGGTCGAAACATGGCTGTCGGACGCCTGATCGCTCGCGGTTTGGCCGGAATGGGCGTCCATGCCTTCTTGATTCAACTCCCCGGTTACGGAGTTCGAGGCCAGCCGATCGCCGACGACCCGCAGAAGTTTCTCGGTGCGTTGCAGCAAGCGGTCGCCGATGTCAGGCGGGCCCGTGATGCCGTTGCGGTTTTGCCCCACGTCGACAAAGAGCGTATCGGACTACAAGGCACTAGCCTTGGTGGCTTTGTGACGGCGACGGTTTGTGGACTTGACCAAAGTTACCATCGCCAATTTATCTTTTTGGCCGGTGGAAATCTGCACGAGGTGGTTTTGCAAGGTCAACGCGATGCTGCCAAAGTCCGAGAGCGATTGCGGGCAGCCGGACTATCCGACGAACAAATCATCGCCTTGGCAAGACCAGTCGAGCCCTTGCGTCTAGCGCATCGTGTGAACGCCGAAATCACGTGGCTCTACAGTGGCATTCATGACGATGTGGTACCACCGAGTTGCTGTCACGCATGGGCCGATGCCGCGCGGCTCGCCGAATCCCATCACATCCAGATGCCGGTCGATCATTATTCGGGGGTCACCTATCTGCCCAAAATATTGGGAGAAATTGTAGCGATCATGTTGGCTTCGCCCGAGTCCTGGAAACTCCCAAACCATCCCGAAACGCCATAACATTCAAAAGTAGCAGGCACACTCCGTATGCCGTCCGCCGATCCTCGAAAAAAGAGTGCTTTTTGCTGGTCGCGGCACATAGAACGTGCCTACTACTTTCCTTCATTGAGCGGTATTGTCCCTAGGCGGCAGTCAAGTCGCCAAGTTGTCTTGCTACGATTGCACCGTCTTGGGAGAATAGCCACCGACAGCTTCCCCGAGTCCTCCTGGAAAAAGGCACTCTAAATCCAAACCAGGGAGTTGTTTTTTTTTGAAACTTCTTCGCCAAAATTGACTATGTCCCAGAACGACCGACCCTACGAAATGCAATCCAGCGAAGACGCTGGCGACATGGATGACTTGATTCTGGGAATGTCGGAACTTGACGATAACCACGGACTGGAAGAGTTGAGCCAGGCCTATGCGCAGTTGTTAGCCGAGCAGGAATTTCTAAATGCGGGGATACCTACGGGCCTGAAGCCGCTCGGTACGGAAGCAGTCACTCCCGCGGCCGGCCGGGCAACGGGTTCAAGTCCAGCTTCCGCCGAGAGCCCGACACCGAAAAGCTCGGACGCGTCGAATTCCGACACCTACGTTGATTTACGTCGACTGGTCGAAGCAGCGCGCGCGGGTGAAACGGAAGATCGAGTCGCTGTCACGCCCATGCGAATTGTCGAAGCATTGTTGTTTGTTGGTGCGGCAGATAATTCGCCGCTCTCAGGCCGGTTGATCGCATCGTTGATGCGTGGGGTATCGCCCGAAGAGGTCGATTCCTTGGTGGACGAATTGAACAAGAGCTACGAGAGCGACGGCTCGGCGTATCGGATCACTCGCGAAACGCTGGGATTTCGCATGGAGTTAGCCTCCACACACGCGGATTTACGGCAAAGGTTTTACGGTCAAATTCGGGAAGCGAAACTGCCTCAACCGGTGATCGACGTTTTGGCATTGGTGGCATATCATCAACCAGTGGCACGAAAGCAAGTGGAGAGGCTGATTGGCAACGCCTGCGGGTCGGCACTGAATCAATTGCTACGGCGAAATCTAATTGAACTGGCCAAAGAACCTGACGTTGGTGCCGTCTATCGCACGACACCACGATTCTTAGAGTTGTTTGATTTGGGAACGTTAGAAGATTTGCCCCAAAGTGAATCGATGGATTCGAATTCGTAGTTCCGAGAACGATCACGCGCCAGCGAACAGGGAGTCTGGAGATGAGCCAGGGTTATTTGGGGATTGATTTGGGTACTCAAGGCCTTTCGGTAATTTACACCGATTCGGCAATGCGAGTCGTCGCGACCGGCGAAGCCGGATACGACATGGTCGCGGGCCTGGGCTCGGGGTGTTACGAACAATCGCCGCAAGATTGGGAAGACGCACTGCGCCACGCGATGCAGGCTCTGGCGAAAAACCTGGCAACCCTTGGCGAGCCCCTACAAGTGGCGGCCATTGGGATCTCGGGGCAAATGCATGGCGAGGTCCAAATCTACGACGAAGCGGGCTCCGCGCGAAACACGCGGCTGTGGTGTGACGCTCGGAACGAAGTTGAAGAGCGAGAACTGACAGAACTTCTAAACGTGAAAATGCCCAAACGCATGACCTCAGTCCGATGGCTGTGGTCGCTACGGCACCGTGGGCCATCGACGGCCGACGTTTGCCAATTGACGACCCCCGGCGGTTGGTTGGCTCGCCGATTGACCGGCCAACACGTCCTGGGTATCGGCGATGCGTCCGGGATGTTTCCCATCGATCAACATACACTAGATTACGACTCGCAATTGTTGGCGAAGTACGACGCGTTCGTCAAACAGTCGGGATTGAATGCTCCAAATTTGCTTGGCTTGTTGCCACAAGTTCGACGCGCGGGCCAAGATGGTGGTGTGCTTAATGAACACGGCGCCCAAGTCCTGGGGTTGCCAATTGGAATTCCAGTGGCACCGGCCGAAGGTGATCAACCCGCCGCGTTGGCCGGCTCGTTGATTGGCCGAACCGGCATGGTATCGATGAGTTTTGGAACGTCCGTTTGCGCGAATTCCGTTGGGGATCGCACCTTTCAAGGGGTATCGCGAGCGATCGACCACTTCTGCGCGGTTGACGGCAAGCCGATCAATATGGTGTGGCTCCGCAACGGAACCACCTTTATGAACACGGTCGTGCAGATGGTCGGCGGACTGTCGGAGCGTGGACTGCGCGACGGCAATCCGTTCGCAGCAGTTATACCCGAGTTATTGGCTGCCGATCCGGACTGTGGCGGCATACTGGCGTTGCCATTTATGGACGATGAACCAGGCGTGGGTGTGTCGCGTGGTGGTACCGCCTTGCTGGTCGGGTTGAACGAACAAAACGCCAAGCCAGGAAACGTCGCCCGAGCCGCACTACTGGCGACCGTGTTTAATCTACGATTGGGCTGCGAACAACTATTGTCGCAAGGCTTTCCACTGGAACAGATTGTCCTGTCGGGTGGACTAACGAAGTCGCCCGAGTTGGGGCAAGTATTAGCGGATGGTTTCAATTTGCCGGTGACGATCCTCGCCAGCGGCTCCGAGGGCTCGGCTTGGGGAGCAGCCTTGATGGCCAAGTACCGACATCGCTGTTTGAACGCGGCAACCGAATCGTGGTCGGATTTCTTGAACGATCACGCATCAGGTACGCCGCTGCGATTCGTGCCCAACGTCAACGCGGCTGCTGCGACCTCGGACCTGTTCGCCAAATACAAGCGACTGCTAAGCGTCCAGCCCAAACTGGATGAAGCGGTCTACGCTTAATTGCCGATCGCTAAGGAATTGTCTGGAAATAACTTCCCGATTTGGGAGAGTCCGACCTTGGTTAATCCGAGAACTCCTGATCATTGAATCTGCCGAGACACCAGGCCTGAGCCGCCGAATGGTTGAGCCGCAAAGCGGCAAAACGAGAGCGTTTGGTATTTCCCACGGATGGCAAAGCCGAACTGCGGATGAACAGTCCGCGGACACTTCCTTGACCGACAGCAACTTGTCCGACTGCCATGGTCTAACTTCCGAACGGATACATTGACGGTCTTCAATTCGAAATCGCAGGCAGCGAATGTATTCATCCGCAGTTCGGCATTGCCATCCGTGGGAAGTTCGCCAGCCAAGCAAATGATCGTCTTTGATTCACACGCGGCCAAGAAATGAAAAATGGAAATTGAAAAATGCAAATTGCTGACAGCCATCGTTTGCTCGCGGAATGCCTGAAACTAGACGTTTGGTACCATTTGAATTTTTCATTCTTCAATGATCATTAGTCATTCCAACGCCAGAGCCAGCGA
>JBGSJV010000030.1:0-20063 GCA_041741535.1 Pirellulaceae bacterium | reverse complement strand
CCGTGGGGGAGAAGGGCCGGGGATGAGGGGGTTGTGCTTGGCGGTTTGAATATGGGTTTGCTTGCGAACCAAAAACGCTTAGCGGCGCGTGGTTGGTCGGATTCCCGCCCAATCACGCTCTGCTAACCGGTTAACTCATGCGCCATGTCTTTGCATGCGGGCATCGGTTTGGATCGTCGAGCGATAAAGTTCGGTGCATTCGTTAAGTCATTTCTTGGGGCATGTGGTGCCGGGCCTCATGGTCGTTAAGCAAGTTCTTGGGGCTGAGTGGTCCCGCGCCTCATGGTCTTTTGGTTAGGCAAGCTCTCGGGACATGGTCAGCCCGCGCCTCATGGTCTCCCTTCTCCCCTCCGTGGGGGAGAAGGGCCGGGGATGAGGGGGTTGTGCTTGGCGGTTTGAATATGGGTTTGCTTGCGGATCGAAATCGCTTAGCGGCGCGTGCTTGGTCGGATTCCCGCCCAATCACGCTCTGCTAACCGGTTAACTCATGAGGCGGGATTTGCCTGCGCGCATCGATTCGGGGTCGTGCTTGTGTTTTGAGTTTGGGTTTGCTTGCGGACCGAAATCGCTTAGCGGCGCGTGGTTGGTCGGATTCCCGCCCAACCACGCTCTGCTAACCGGTTAACTCATGTGGCTGGATTTGTGCATGTCCTGATCAACTCGGTGCGTCGAGCGAGGCGGCTAACTTTGGTGCATCCACACTCGCAAAATACGTAGACACTATGATCGGCAAACGATCACCCAGCCAACCGTGCGAATTGACTTGAACCCGGCCGGTTCATGCCATGGTTGAAGGCTCACTGGTCGCAGAGGAATAAACTCCAAATTAGTCCAGCCAGCGGCCTGTAAGCTGGTCTGGATCTCCCCCCGAGTGAACACGTGGAGGAACATGTTCTGCAACCCACGGTAGGGATAATGCTTGTCGCCACGTTCCAATTTGCCACTGCCAAAGGTCTGACTCCAGCCAGATGCAATCAAGTTCCGTAACAGCCACCATGGTCCGCCCGGGTCAAACAGGTTGTACCAATAGTTATGAACGTGCAACACCAAGGTTCCGTTGGGTTTGACGATCCGGCGAAAATGCCGCAAAGCCGTGGTCCGATGTTCACGACCTTGAATCATCCCTAAGGTACTGAATAGGCACATGCCATGATCACAGCTGGCGTCGGCCAAACCTTCCAGTTGAACGAGGTTCGCATGCACGCACGGGATTTCAACCCCCAATTGTTTTGCTCGATCGCGAACTTCGCGCAACATCGATGGGGAGAGATCGACCGCCAGCCCTGCGAATCCTTTTTGAACCAACGGCAACAAGGCGCGGCCATTGCCGCACCCTAAATCCACGACCGTCTTCTCAAGCGATGCCGGACCAAACGCGGATAGCAAGATGTCCTGGTCCACCGCAAACAGCGGATGATCGGCGAAGTAACTTTCGTACCGCTCCGCAATCCAACTGCTGTTGAGATAATCCCAAGTTCCCGCATCAACGCCCGGCAAAGGACTCCAAAGGCGTCGGTTCATGGTTGCTCGTTCGTCGCTGTTACCGGAACTCGGTGCAAATCCAATTCATAGAACCAGAAATCATCATTGGGTTGATCGATCACCAATTGTTCGCTGATCCCTAGTCCGTCGATCACAAAATTGACGGAGCCAACTGGGTAGTTGTAGGTGACACTGGGCCGCCATTTCAATTCAAAGCAGTTGTAATGTCGATGCGTCAAATCGGCGACAAAGTCCGGCGCCGGTGCCATTCTTAAAACCAAGTTGTCGTTCTCCAAGCTAATCGTGACGTCACCGTACAGCGGACAGCGATAGGTGCCACAGTATTTTTCCAGCGGCAAAGTGGGCGGTGCGTTGGGAAGTCGATCCGAACCCCATTTGCTTCGCTCGTTCTCCTGGGCCAACTTTCGTTCGGCATAACGTTGTTTGTAAGCGGCATTCCAGTCCTTCTTTTCGGCCACGTCCAAAATAATGTCAAAAATGGAATCGCGCAGGATGGTCGACACGGGCGATTCACTGTTGGTCAAAACTACGATCCCAAGGTTCTCTTCGGGCATCATGGCCGTTTGTGAGATCATGCCATCGAGTCCTCCGCCGTGACCAATGACTCGTCGTCCTTGGTAATTTGAAATCCCCCAACCCAAACCGTACGCCGAATAATGGCGGGTTGGATTGAACTGCGCTGCTTCTTCGGAAATGGGCATCGAAATGCTTGGTTGCCACATCTGCCAAACCTGAGCCGAATCCAGAATCTTTTGGCCGTTGAATTCACCGCGTGCCAATTGCAAACGCAACCATCGACTCAGATCGTTGGCCGACGAGTTCAAACCACATGCACCCCAGCAGTTGTCCATATTGCCGTGCGGTAGGACACGCAAGGTTCCTCCCGATTCATTATGGGGACTCGACACGTTATCTTTGAAATCGCGAATACTGGTGGTGGTTCGTTCCATGCCCAACGGCGTCAACAGGCGTTGTTGAACGAATTCAGAACACGGTTGTCCCGATACTCGCTCCACAATTTGCCCAGCGGCAATGAACATCAGGTTTTGATAGCCGTATTGATTCCTAAATGAGGACACAGGCTTGAGATGCCGAACCCGATGCAGAATTTCTTGCGGAGAATAAGTGGTCCCATACCACAATAGATCTCCACTAAAAGTGCCCAAGCCACTGCGATGGGATACGAGATCTCGGACCGTGATCTCGTGAGTCGCGAGGGTGTCGAACAAGCGAAGTTCCGGTAAATAATCCGCCGCCCGATCGTCCCACTTTAGTTTGCCTTCCGCAACCAAAATGGAAATTGCCGCGGTGACAAATGCCTTGGAGTTGGACGCGATTACAAAAAGTGTGTCGGCGTCGACCTGGGCCGTTTCTCCAAGCCTTCGTACACCATAACCTTTGGAGAACAAGACTTCGCCGTCTTTGACGATGGCGAGTGCTAGGCCGGGGACCTGCCAATCATTCCGGACGGACTCGGTCAATTGATCGATCTGCTCCAGTTTCTCCTCAATCGACTGGGCCAGAACTTGTGGTCCAACTACCGGAATCGCCAGGAACGCGAGATAAACAATTCCCAGGGCAATCAAACGAGCAAACATATTCATGGCCTAACGCTAGGTGGAATTCGGGGAAGACGGCAACTCGAGTAAAATCACGTCCCGGTCGACGACATCAGATACGCGAACAAGTGTCTCTTATCCTCAGCGGAAAGTGCGTCCAAGAGTCCGTCGGGCATCAACGATTGTTCGAGCGCGCGAACCTCTTCAACGTCGTCCATTTTGATCAAAGGCGATTGATCTTGGGAGACCAGGACAAACGAAGCGGGAGTCCTCTGGGTAATAACGCCAGACAACGTGCGACCGTCCGTCAACTGCACTACCGACAGGCGGAATTCCGTGTTGACCTCCGCGGAGGGAGCGACAATATTCTGGAGCCAATAGTTCAGATTGTCGCGTTGGGCTCCCGTCAATTCCGGCCCCAACGTCTCGCCGGAACCAAACAAACGATGACACTTGCCGCACTGTTGTTGAAATAGTTCTTTGCCACGAGTTAGATCGCCCGCGTCGATGGACTCAGGAGTCAGTAGCTCACGGAGTGATTGGATTTGTTGCATTTGCGATTGGCCTAATAGACTGGACAGCTCGGGCCAAATTGCTGCGATCAATTTCCCTGTGGCCTCGTCACCCAACAATTGAAGCTGCCGCAGTTGATTGGACGAGATTGCGGAACGCGGGATGGCTTCTCTTTGAACGGCGAGCAACAGGGAGCGGGCTCGTTCGGCCCGTTCGGACAACGCGGAAATGATCGCCACTTGGCCAGCAGCGGGCGCCGACGGGTACTTCTGGATCAGCACCTCCGTTGCTCGATTGCTGCTCCAACGCGCAAACCCGTTGGCTGCTCCAACCGACAAGAAACGGTGGCGCAACAAATTGCCCAAAAGAGTGACGGCTTGCTCATGCTCGTCACTCCATGTTTCACCCGACGTTTCTAAATCCCGCGCGATCGAACGAATCAAAGATCCGCGCAGATCGAGTGTTTGTTTTTCGTCTCCTAACATGGCGATTCGATCGGCCAATGAAAGTCGGTTTTCAAAAACAGCAGCGAGTTGCTCGTACTTGGCTGCTAGTTTCGGGTCGCGCGCCGCCTGCACAGCCACTTCCGACCAGCCGTCCGGTTTCGGCAAATCACTCCAGCCATTCCAGCCGTCCGCCAGTCCTTGCAAGACGGCGTCCTTTTGTTCGGTGGAAACTTGGTCGTTCTGAAGCATGCCCACAATGCCACGTAACGCATCGCGACGAAAGGTGTATTCGATTGCCAAGCGTCGTGCAACAAATTGGTCAACGATTGGTAATTTGCTGACGGAATACCATTCTTGAATCTTCTCTGCCTGAGTGGAAACACTGGGCTCTAGGCCGTACCATACCAAATAGGGATACACGCGATCGTCCTTGAAGTTTCCGTGTTTCGCCAATTGGCACGCGATCGTCCACCGATCATTGGGATTCATCAATCGCATCGACGAGGCCAAGTAAGTCAAAACCAAGCCGTGATGTTCGATCGCCGCTTGTTGGACAAGCTGGCCAATCACTTCGTTGGATAACGAGCCCAACGCCAATCCCGACAAGCGTTGTTGATTTCCCGCGACACTAGAATCGGTCAACAAGCGAATGGCACACACTCGAACATGGGGATCAGCATGGTCAAGAAGTGAAGTCAGTTCTGCGGGCGTCAGTTGTCCGGTGGCCCACATTCCCGTCAACAAACGAAACCGCAGGTCGGAGGACGTCGCATCTTGAAACGACTGCCAAAGTTGAGACTTGACCTTCGCGAGGTCTGCCGCAAGTTCTGCGTCTTGCCGACCGAATCCACTGGCGTGTTCCTGCAAACGCAACCGAGCTTGCCGTGAGACCCATGGACGTTGATCATGCAACAATCGTCCGATTTCCGTGAGGTCTGTCCCATTGAGAAGCTTCACGACTTCGGCGACCGTCCATTGGGGTGCGGGCGCGGAGCTATCAGCCGAGTTTGCCGGAACTTCGTAGTCCACGCGATAGATACGCCCGGAACTGCGATGAATTCCATCGTTCTCGTGGCATTCGCCCAAGTCGGACCAATCCAACATGTACATCGCATCGTCTGGCCCGCAGAACAAGTCGATTCCGCGGAACCACGGGTCACTGGTCTTGAACGGATCAGGTGTATGGGTCGCCGAGTAAGTCGCACCCAGCGTTTGAAGTTCGTCGCGATTGACTCGGCGTCCATGAAAATTCAGTGTGTAGATATCGCCTTGATACTCCGTTGGCCAACGATAACCGTGATAAATCGCCAAGCCACTATGAGCGTGACCACCCCCAGCGGCGTCGGTCCCGGGGGTCATCCCATCGCGTTGTTGCATCCAGGCTTCGAACTGCCGGTCCCAATGATAATGATCGGCGACTTGAGCCGTGAGGTGAAACAGGTAGGGTTGCAAGTCTTCCCCATACATTCGTTCGGTATGCAAGCCGGGGATCGCGTGCCACAAGTGACCGATGACAGTATTGATGAAGAAAAGTTCACCATGTTGGTCCCAATCGTGACCCCATGGGTTGGTTGTACCTTGCGTCACGACTTCGAACTTTTCGTACGTCGGGTGGTACCTCCAAATGCAACAATTGAGTGGAATGCGGCTTTCGTGAGGAGTCCCGGGTTTCCCAACGTGGCTAGTTGCTTGAATCCCATGCCGACCGTAGAGCCAACCGTCAGGTCCCCAACGCAGTCCATTGACTAAGTTGTGCCCAACCTCTTGGTTCTCGAATCCGTCGAGGATCACTTGCGGCTCCGCATCGGGTTTTCCGTCCAAGTCTCGATCTGGAATGAACAACAGTTGTGGCGCACACAACAACCACACGCCGCCCATGCCTACTTCGACACTGGCTAAAAGTTCGGCTTGATCGAAAAAGACTTCGGGAGCTTCCGCGATCCCGTCGTGGTTCGCATCTGGGAGAATGACCACTCGATCGCGGAGGGTTCGATTGAATCGCTGGGGCAATTCCGCGTAGGTATAATTCTCTGCGAGCCATAGTCGTCCGAGGCGGTCGAACGTTCCCGCGATTGGCTGAGCGATATCCGGACTGCTGGAAAAAAGCTGGATGGAAAAGCCGCTTGGTAACTGCCACGCCGCAACGGCTTCGGCGTCGGTCAACGGACGAACGGTTTCCGGTTGGGTATCGGGACCACGATCGAACGAATCGTTCGCATTCTCCTGAGCGGCTACAGGGCAAATTGCCCAAACGTTGAAAACCGCCAAACAACTCAAATAGAATTGAATCCGGAGCTGCGAAAGCAAGGTAGTACGAAGACGCATGTCGGTACCAAATGTTGATGTTGTGGGGGGATCTTTGGTGCGGCCAGCCGCGTTCGGATTATAACCGAAGACACTTCCACCAGCGAGACAGTGACATAATCCGCGATGTTTCGACTCTTGCAGACGGAAGTCGGAGACGTCTGGTGGCCGGATGAACTGCGAGGCGGGACCCTTCCTCCGCAAAGTACTTTCCAATATCGTATGGGGATTCGCGAAGACACCGTCGCTGAGGGGAATAAAAGGAACTCGCTTTGATTGCTACAACCAACCAGTCTGGCTCGGGTGCTGACGTCGCCATTCGCGCCGTGAATCTTCGAAAAACGTATCGTGAGGGCGTGTTCAAGCGGAAAACGTTCCAGGCATTAAACGGCGTTAGTTTTGACGTTCCTGCCGGAAAAGTATTTGGACTGCTAGGGCCGAACGGGGCCGGCAAAACGACGTTTGTTAAAATTCTGATGGGTATCATTCGGCACTCTGCTGGGTCGGCCACCGTCTTTGGGGCACCGGCGGGTAGTTTGGCCGCGCGTCGTTTGATCGGCTATTTGCCGGAAAAATTGTCGTTGCCCAGCTATTTGACTGGGTTTCAGGCTCTCGAATATTGCGGGGGGCTCAGCGGACTTTCCGGAGGCCAAGTACGAGCGAAACGCGACGAGTTGCTTTCGATGGTCGGCTTGGAAGGCTGGGGGAAATCTCGGATCTCGAAGTACTCCAAAGGGATGGTGCAGCGACTGGGTTTGGCCCAATCCATGTTGCATCAACCCAAGTTGTTGGTGCTGGACGAACCGACCGACGGCTTGGACCCCAAGGCTCGGGCTGGTGTTCGCGAAATTCTGACTCGGTTGAGCAAGGGCGGGACGACGGTCTTTTTGAATAGTCACTTGTTGCAGGAAGTCGAAGTCCTCTGCCAAGAAGTTGCCATCCTCTCGGAAGGAAATGTCAAGTATTGCGGACCGGTCGCTGGAATTCATGACTTCTTACAAGTAAGCCGCGGCCGCACGGAAGGGCTGTCCGTAAAAATTCTGGTCGCCGGCACCCCCGATGCGGTCGCTTCGATTGTCCAGAACACGAAGCAAGCAAGCGGTTGGAATCCGAATGGAATTGCGGAAGCCAACGTCAAACCACAGAGCGATGGCCAGTGGTTGATCACAGAACAACTGAGCGACCAAACGCAGGTCGACGCGCGTGTCGATCTCCTTCGGCGGGTTGGCTTGAGTATCGTTTCGCTTGTGCCACAGCGATTGACTTTGGAAGCCGCGTTTTTGGAGTTGGTCGGACACTCGGACAACAGTGCCGAAGTTCAAAAGGCAGACGCGCAACAAATTTTGCTCCAAGCCGGACGTCGGTAGGCCTAGTATCGAAGTCTACCAACGTGATGGAAACTCTGCCGGTTCGCTCACCGGTTCGCTCTCCTGGAAACTACTTTTAGATCTACGAGTCACACATGAATCAGTTTATTGCCATCATGAAAGAATCTTTGTGGTCCACATTGGCTACAAAGCTGTTGTACTTTGAAGTCTTCGGGGTGGTGTTGATACTCGCGGCGGTATTTCCCTTCTCGTACAAAGAGCAAGTCCGTTATTTGGTCGTTCGGCAAGAGGTTCGGCAACCGGTCGACACGATCAAGGTCTGGGTTGCCACTGCCGAACGCCCAAACGAGTCCATCGCCAAGACATTGTGGGAAGCACTCCCAGCGGAGCAACAGACTCGCCTACGAGAGTTGAACGCTCGCCCCGCAACCGAACAGTTGAATCGAAATCCGAACCAAAGAAACCGCGACGAACGAGACGCCGTCATCAATGCCACAAACTACTTGATCACGGAAACCAAGTTATGGGATGATCCGTCGTTGGCCGACCGCATCGACAACCAACAAACCAAACGGCTATGGGAAAAGCGGGCAACTTTGTCGGACGACTATCTCAAACGACTCAATCGAATGATCGTCCAAGAAGGGTTACGGGGCCAGTTATCGGTACCACCGGAATCCAACGCGATGTTGACTTACGCTGGGATGGACCTGTACGCCCTGCCGATCTCGGGGATTGGATTGTCCGAGTTGATCCGGCTCTGGTTGCCATTTACCCTCGATAAACTGTTTCTGACCATTGGCGTTCTCTTGGCGATTTTGGTGACATCGACCGCGATTCCGCAAATGTTGGAAGAGGGTAGTTTGTACCTGCTGCTCAGCAAGCCGCAAACGCGTTTGTTCTTGTTGTTGTCCAAATACGTGGGAAGCGGGCTATTGATTCTGATCATCAGCACCCTCTTTTTGTCCGGCGCCTGGTTGATTTTGGGAACTCGCTTCAACGTCTGGATGAACGAGATTCTATGGTGCATTCCGTTAGCATTAACGATTTTCTTGGTCTACTACTCCGTGACCGTTGCCGTCGGACTGATGTTTCGCAACGTCATTTTGTCGATCATCGCCACCATCCTGTTTGCCGGCACTTGTTATATGCTCAGTTTTTCCCGTTACTCGTATTCGGGACTTGTTGCGTTTCAAAGAACCGCCGATGTTCAAATGGTTGGGGACTCGATCATGCGACGATCGACTCACAATCACGCCGAGTTTTTTGATGCGACGACTGGCAAGTGGGAGTTGGGTCTATATAGCTTGGGCAACGACATGCCACCAGAAGTCTTTTCGACGGTTACAGTGATCATGCCATCGGTGATTACGACAGCCCCAACCTACTTGGCCGATAAGAAACTGTACGTGGGCGAACTGCAGACCTTTCCGCCGCGGCCAGATATGAAGCGATTCGTCGTGGCGCGACACGGGCAACCGCAAGAATTTTCCAGTCCCCATGTTTTGGGTGAATTGCCGTTCGGTTGTTTGGGCTTCTGGAGTGATGAGCAGCAACGATTGCACGCGGTAACGAGCTTCGGGACGGTTGTGCGGCTTAACGACATCGGTCAACATTTATTGGCCGATGCAGCTCAAGGAAAATTTCCGGCACCAGCAGACGCGGGTGGTGAAAAAACGGATGAAAAGTCGGACGTTCCTGCGGTGGTCGAATCCGTGTCAACCGAGGCCGATGCGTCCGAACAAGAGGAACCGAGCGAAGACGCTGGGACGCCGACCGAGGCCATTGATTCGAACGCCGAAGCAACTCCAGCGGAAGCGACGGTGTTGGCATGGCTGCCCGCCGGTAACATCGCCTTTGATACCGCGCGCTCGCTAGATCGAATTGCCTTTGATCAATCTCGCGAGACCTGTTACTCGTTGGGCAGAACCACGATTTCGCGAGCGAAGCGCGGGGCTGACGGCAACTACCAGCTGGAAACGACCGTGACGTTGCCTTGGGAGTGGACGGCATTAAACCGAGTGCCCATGGGGTTGTTGAAGGGCATGCTGCTAATCCCATTGCGGGGTCGGGATGTCGTTGTATTCGACGCGCAGACGCTCGAGCCGGTCGCGGAACTACAATTACCTCGTTCGGGAATCCCGTTGTCCTTAAGTTGTCATGAGGAATCAGGGTTGGCGGTCGTGACCTACGCAAATGGCGAAACGTGGCTATTTGACGCCAGCAGCAAGACGCTGACCAAGCGGCATTTTATTCGTGGCTTGGCGACCAGTACCACGTTTGACCCAGAAGGTCGCTTGGTGGTTGCTCACGGCGTTGACGACCTGACCATTGTCGATGTGAATTCTGGTAACGTGGTGGAAAGTCCGCGAGTCCAAAAGAACCTGATTCGAAATATCTATGATTGGTGCGTCGAGCCAATCTATACGGTATTTCCGAAGCCCAACGAATGTTATGTTTTGATCCAGCATTTGGCCAATGATGGCTCGGTCGATGTCAACCGTTCCGAAGAAGTTCCGGCAGAGGCTGGTTTGGATGTGGATGCACTATCCGCACAAACCGATAATCCTTGGTCGCCACTGATCTCGAGCGGGATTTTTGCGGTGGTATTGATGTTGTTCAATTGTTTCTATTTTTGGCGCCAAGAGTTCTAACCACTCACGGCAATGCCGTTCAGTTTTTGTTTGACCGCGACGCAGAGCTATGCTGGGCGGGGGCCGATGTTACCCAGTTGTTTATGCCTATCGACGGGCGTTGCGTCGCCGAGCGATTCGGAAGTGATACATGACCTTCCTAGAACGGTATTGCTGCTAAGGATTTGTCGCGAAATAAGTTCCGGATTTCGAACGTCGAAAGCACCGGAATGACCTCGCTGGCTCTGGCGTTTGAATGAGTAATGATTATTGAAGAATGAAAAATTCAAAAGGTACCAAACGTCTAGTTTCAAGCATTCCGTGAGCAAGCAACGGCTGTCAGCAAATTGCATTTTTCAATTTCCATTTTTCAATACTCATTTCTTAGCCGCGTGTGAACCAAAGACGATCATTTGCGTGGCAGGTGGACTTCCCACGGATGGCAATGCCGAACTGCGGATGAGTACATTCGCTGCGGGCGGTTTCGAAATGAAGACCGTTAAAGTATCAGCTCGGAAGTTAGACCACGGCGGTCGGACAAGTTGCGGTCGGTCAAGGAAGTGTCGGCGGACGGTTCATCCGCAGTTCGGCTTTGCCATCCGTGGGAATTTCCAAACGCTCGCATTTTGCCGCTTTGCGGCTCAGGCCATTCGGTGGCTCAGACCTGGTGTCTCGGCATAATCGACGATAGGGGGTCTCGGATTAACCAAGGTCGGACTCTCGCAAATCGGGAAGTTATTTCCAGACAATTCCTAACCGATGCTTGGTCGGACTTGTGCATTGTTACCGCGACCGTTTCGTGTAGTTGCGCTCGCCGGAGTGTGGACGGGGTTTGTCGCTACCCGCAAGCGTCGCAACAACGGCACCCCAAAATTTTCGCTGGAAAAATTTAAAAGTGCCTGACACGTGCGTGACACATTTTTCGCGCGATTGTGACAAGTAGGTAAACTGGGTGAAATGAATTGCCGTGAATAGTTCTTGGCAAATGACTGCTAGAATTCTGGGCTCGGTTCGATCATCATGGGGGACTCTTCGGAGGGTTCGGTAGTTTGGATTCACGCCACTGCCGCAACGGATATTCGCGGTCGAATGTCTGAACCCCGCATCCAGTCGATTAGGACGATCCCATGCCGAAACTTGATCTGTTCCGCCATTTGGTAGCGATTGCCGCCAGCGACGGTGAATTCTCCAATTCGGAAGTCCAAATGTTGGCGGTGCGCGCCAATCAATGGAATATCACGCAACAACAGTTCGATGAGGTCGTCACAGAGATCAAGTCCGGGCACGTCCATTTGAAATTGCCAGTCCGAATGGATGAACGCGTCGAGTTGCTCAAGAACATGATGCACATGATGGCAATTGATGGAGTATTGGCTGAGGAAGAAAAGAAGATGTGTGCGATGGCGTCCGCGCGCATGGGCTTTACCAGCGAGCAGTTTGACCAAATCCTCGATGAACTTTTGAAAGACCTGGCTTGATGGTTGTCTGTGAGCTGTTTACCCGTCCCGAAGCCAATGACACCTAAGCCGGTCGCTGGCATCGTGAAACGACGGCGGTCAAGCGAAGATTGCTCAATACTTGTCGCCGCGGAACTAGCCGTCCAGTATCAAAATCATCGTGCGGGAAGCAAAGCTGCGTACGGCGATCCCATCAGCCAATTTCCGTTGCGCGCCGTAACGCCGGCGTTACTCCTTCTGACGTCCCGCCAACGCGAACTCGCGGCACGCAAAAACTTCTGAACTCTCGGCGTTCTTCGTGCCTCTGCGGTCATTTGGATGACACCGCCGAGGACAAGGAATGCAGAGATTGAATACACAGAGGTGAGAACCGTTGGGGCGACGTATCAAATTTGTGCAGGACTAGTAACTGTTTCTATCTTCGGATTTCCCTCCAACGCTGACTCGCGGCCCACCGTAACGTCTGAACTCTTTGCGTTCTTTGTGCCTCTGCGGAAATTGGAATGCACCATCGAGGCACGAGGCGTGCAGACAATTAGATTGCCGCTGTGGCTGCGTCCTGCGTTCGTCGCTTGCGACGAAGGCTGGCGAATCCGATGAGGCCGCCGACCAAAAGTATCGCACTTGGTTCCGGTACTGCTGAAAACAGCGCGATGCCATTTCCTCCACCGGCAGAATAAGTGATGAACAAGTCCGTACCCGAGTAGTTGCCGACGAGTGCACCTTCGCTTAGTCCCTGAAACTGTCCGTTGACGTTGCCACCGACGGCGGCGATCAAGAACTGTTGGTTCGAACCGAGTGAAAACGAATTGATAAACGACACGTTTAGCATACTATCGTTCAAGAACAAATCGCCAGTGATTTGAAGTTGGTCGAATCCGTTGATGCCGGCCATCAGGCCACCAATTTCGAAGTGGGACACGGCAGTGGAGCCCAAGATGACATCCCCTCCGAAAGAGACAATCCCTGGGCTATTGCCCGGTCGCAAGTCCCCTTCGAAGAAGACCGAGCCGGTTCCCGTGAAGCTACCGGAGCCACTGACTTCACCCAAGAAGACTGTCGCACTGTCGGCAGAGGTCCGAATCTCCGCGCCGTTGTGAACCACATCTTCAAAGAAAGTCGTGGTGGCATTGCCGGATGTCACAATCAACGAACCCGCAAAGTTGTGAACATCGCCCACGACATCAGCAAATCCACCACTGAAGGCCATGGTACCATGGTTTTGGAATCCGCCTTCGGCTGTGAACTCGCCCCGTCCTGAAATCAGACCACTGGCCATGTTGGTGACTTGACCTTCGCTGACAACTTGACCGCCTAGATTCGTAATGCGCCCCGTTCCGGTATTGGTCAAGTTCCCAGCCAGGCTCAACAAGCCCCCGGTGCTGTTAATGCGCCCGCTATTTGAGTTGTTATCGCCCTCAAACCGCATGGTCGAACTTCCCGACACGTCCACTCGGCCAGTGGTGTTGTTCGTGAATCCGGCCAAGATTGAACCCGTGCCAACGATTGTACCGGAGTTCGAGACATTCACTTCACTGATGTCCAAGCTGTTGCTTTGCAATGTTGTAAGCGTCGAGATATTGGTAAACGCGGTGTTTGTGACCAAACCTGCCAGTTCACCACTGCTGCCTCCCATCCGGGCAAAGCTAGACAAACTCGAGGTGCCAAATTCGAAGCGTCCGCCGGATAGGGTCACATTGTCATCCGCACCAATGGTTGTCGTGCCGCCAACAGTTACCAGCCCGGCGTCGTTAATGTTGAGGTTTCCAACTCCGGCGGCACCGACCGACAAGTTGCCGGCATTCGCCCAGTGGGACCCGGCTCCAGTTACCGTCGCGGTGCTGCTATCACCATGGCTGGCAATATGCCCATGATTATTTTCTACCACACCGCCGTTTTCGACGCTCAGGTTCCCCGCTCCCGATCGACCAACATACAAATCTCCCGAGTTCTCCCAGCGACTACCAGTGCCGCTTACCAACGCCGAGCCGAGGCTATTTGCCGAAGCGGCCACATAGCTACTGCCATCATTGGCGATCGAGGAGCCGTTGCGCAATACGAGGGTGCCGTCGGCAATCGCGTTAAGGTCGCTGATGACCAATTCCGAATTGGTGCCACTATCAAAACTATCATCGCCAACTTGAACTCGACCACCAGACATGATGTTCAAGGCGCCATTGCCGCCGTCAACCGTTGCGCTTTGAGCACCGAGAAACACACCTTTAGAATTGCTCCATCGGGAACCATTCCCTGACACATTCACCGTTCCGTTGCTAGAACTATTGAATCCAACGTAGCCGGTCGTATTGCTAACCGAGCCACCGTTTTCAACATTCATTGTTGCAGTGCCTGCATTCCCTAAGGTCAGGCCACTAATATTCATGTTCGAGTTTGCGCCGGATATTTTCATGGAACCCGACGAACCGGAAGCAACGCCAGCGACAACATCGCTGAAATTGACGTTGCCACCATTCTCGATATTGAGGGTTCCTGCCCCGGTGTGAGCGACGTTGAGGAAAGTGCCAACCAATCGCGAATTCGCACCGGTTACGTTGGTAACTCCCTCCGAACCAGCATTGAGCCCGATGTAAACGGTGCCACTCGAGACATAGCCGCCATTCTCGACGTTCAAGGTGCCGTTGCCGGAACCGCCAACTGTCAGAAGGCTGTTGAACCAACGCGAATTGGTACCCGTTACCAACGCCGAACCGGTGGTGCCATTGGTAGCACCCAAATACGAATTGCCGCCGATATCCGCGATCGAACCGTTACGAATCGTCAACGTACCATTACTGGCCACCGTATCACCAACGACCAACTCGGCCGTTGTTCCACTATCAAAGGCATCATTGCCAATCTGGACTCGGCCGCCGTTAACGGCATAAAGGATTCCTAACCCACCGTTGGTCGTGGCATTCTGGGCACCCAAATACAGCCCCGTGGCATTGTTCCAAACAGAATTTCCGCCATTCACTTCGACTCGGCCTAACTTGCCACTGGTAGCCCCAATGTACGCACTACCGGAATTGTTCACCGTACCCCGATAAATGGTCATCGAACCAATTGATTGACTATTGTCACCAATCACCATCTGCGCTGCGGTGCCACTGGAAAATGTATCGTTACCGACTTGGATTCGACCTCCATTGGTGATATTCACAGTCCCGGTCCCATAGTAGCCAACGAACAGCCCCGCACCATTGGTCGACGTGGTCGTCAGCCGGGACCCGGTGCCCGTGACATTGACAACGCCAGTACCCGGCGTGCCATATCCAATAAAACCAACGCCCATCGTCGCTGCCCCACCGTTCTGTAGGTTCAATGATCCAGAACCGTCCAGACCAACATAAGCGATATTCGACGTATTCCACTGCGACCCCGCTCCAGAAACCGTGACCGTTCCGGTCGAACCCGTTGATAAACCCACGTAGCCAGATCCACTGCTTACCAAACCACCGGCTTCCACACTTAGCGAACCAATGCCGCCACTTCCAACTCGTAACTCACTCGAGTTGGTCCATTGCGATCCAGTCCCAGTCACAACCGCTGAACCGGTTCTGCCACTGGTCGCCGCGATGGAAGCACTGCCCGTGTTGCTGATGGTTGAACCGTTACGCACCACCAAGGTGCCGTTGGCGGCAACCGAATCACCGACAACGATACCATTGCCACTCGTATCATTCCCAATTTGGACGCGGCCTCCGTTCGAGACATTCAAGCTTCCAACACCGCCATTGGTCGTGGCATTGGGCCCACCTAAAAACAACCCCGTTCCGCTGGTCCAAATCGAGCCCGAGACAACCGCCGAACCCGTCTTGCCGCTTGTGGCACCAATGTAAGAACCACCGGCGTTGGTGACCGTGCCCGACCTCACGGCAAAGACGCCACGCCCGGAGACCGTGTCACCAATCACCATTTCGGCCCCGGTTCCACTATCAAAAGTGTCATTGCCAACTTGGATGCGGCCTCCCGCCAGGACATTAAGAGTTCCCGCGTAGCCATTGACCGACGTGCTTTGTGCACCCACATACAAGCCCGTGGCATTGTTCCAGGTCGTACCACTGCCCGTTATGGTTGCGACTCCAGTATTGGTTGGCCCGATGTAGGAACTACCATCGTTGGAGATTGTGGCCCCATTTCGTAATGTCAGGGTGCCTCCACCAATGACCAATTCGGAATTCGTGCCACTATCAAAGTTGTCATTTCCAATTTGGACCCGGCCACCAGTGCCAATATTCAACGCGCCAGAACCACCGTCCGTGTTCGAGTTTTGTCCACCAAGAAGTAAGTTTGTACCGATAAGGCGAGCATTGGTCCCGGTGACGTTGGCGATCCCAACCGAACCGGCGTTGACGCCAATATTGACGTTTGCACCGGATGTCATACCCCCATTGGCGACGTTCAAGGTGCCTGTTCCGGAGAGCCCAACGTTGATCGTGCTACCAACGAATTGTGAATTGGTCTCCGTGATGTTGGCAATACCCACCGACCCTGAGATACCCCCTATATTGACCGTATTACCCGAGACATAGCCGCCATTCTCGACGTTCAACGTACCGTTGCCGGAACCACCAACTGTCAGAAGGCTGTTGAACCAACGCGAATTGGCACCCGTTACCAACGCCGAACCGGTGGTGCCACTGGATGCACCCAAATACGAATTGCCGCCGATATCCGCGATCGAACCGTTACGAATCGTCAACGTACCATTACTGGCCACCGTATCACCAACGACCAACTCAGCGGTTGTTCCACTATCAAAGGCATCATTGCCAATTTGGACTCGGCCGCCGTTAACGGCATAAAGGATTCCTAACCCACCGTTGGTCGTGGCGTTCTGGGCACCCAAATACAGCCCCGTGGCATTGTTCCAAACAGAATTTCCGCCATTCACTTCAACTCGGCCTATCTTGCCACTGGTAGCCCCAATGTAAGCACTACCGGAATTGTTCACCGTACCCCGATAAATGGTCATCGAACCAATTGCTTGACTATTGTCACCAATCACCATCTGCGCTGCGGAGCCACTGGAAAATGTATCGTTACCGACTTGGATTCGACCTCCATTGGTGATATTCACAGTCCCGGTCCCAAAGTAGCCAACGAACAGCCCGGCACCATTTGTCGCCGTGGTCGTCAGCCGGGAACCGGTGCCCGTGACATTGACAACTCCGGTACCCGGCGTGCCATATCCGATATAGCCAACGCCCATCGTCGCTGCCCCACCGTTCTGTAGGTTCAATGTTCCAGAACCGTCCATACCAACATAAGCGATATTCGACGTATTCCACTGCGACCCCGCTCCAGAAACCGTGACCGTTCCCGTCGAACCCGTTGATAATCCCACGTAGCCATATCCACCGCTCGCCAAACCACCGGCTTCCACACTCAGCGAACCAACGCCGCCACTTCCGACTCGAAATTCACCCGAGTTGGTCCATTGTGATCCAGTCCCATTCACAACCGCTGAACCGGTTCTGCCACTGGTCGCTCCAAGGTACACATTGCCCGTATTACTGATCGTCGAACCGTTACGCACAACCAACGTGCCGTTGGCGGCAACCGTGTCACCGACAACAATACCATTGCCACTGGTATCATTCCCAATTTGGACGCGGCCTCCAATCAAAACACTCAGGCTCCCAACACCGCCATTGGTCGTGGCATTGGGGCCACCTAAAAACAACCCCGTTCCGCTAGTCCAAGTCGAGACCGAAACAACCGCCGAGCCCGTCTTGCCGCTCGTCGCGCCAATGTAAGAACTACCGGCGTTGGTGACCGAGGAACCATTGCGCAGGACAAACGTTCCATTGGCGGCAACCGTGTCACCAATCACCATTTCCGAGCCGGTTCCGCTATCGAAGGTGTCGTTCCCAACTTGGATTCGACCGCCGCTGGCCACACTTAAGGATCCTACACCACCGTTCGTAGTGGCATTCTGCGCTCCCAAGAACAAACCCGTCGCATTATTCCATGTTGAACCCACGACCGATGCCGAACCTGTCTTGCCGCTCGTGGCACCTATGTACGCAGTGCCGCCGTTGTTGATGGTTGATCCATTTCGAAGAACCAATGCTCCGTTGGCGGCAACCGTGTCGCCGATCACCATTTCCGACCCGCTACCACTATCGAAGGTGTCGTTCCCAACTTGAACTCGACCACCACTGCCCACGTTCAAGGTGCCGGCTCCTCCATTGGTTGTGGCATTCTGAGCCCCGATCAACAGACCGGTGGAGTTATTCCACTGGGAGTTTGTCCCCGACACATTGACCAAGCCGACCGCACCTATGTTCCGCCCAACGTACCCCACTGTGTTGCTCACCAAACCACCATCCAGAATGTTCAGCGTTCCATTGCCCGTATCGCCGACCGTAAATTCCGCCGAGCTCGTCCACTGTGAGCTGGCTCCGGTCACGGTCGCGGAACTGGTCGACGACCCTCGCAACGAAATATAGGCCCGTCCACTGGAGACTCGCCCGCCGGAATCAATGGTCAAGGTACCATTGCCAAAATCGCCAACCCAAACCTCGCCACTGGCGTTGAGATGCGACAATGCTCCGCTTACCAATACGTTCCCGGTGGCTCCTGAATTTCCACCAATGTACGCACCATTGTTGACATTGACGATGCTGCCACCGGTGATGTTCAACTGGCTACCGGTCCCGATGTGTCCAACAATCACACTGCCAGAAGAGGTCAGAACGCTGCCGAATTTGACGTTCAAAATACCGCCCGTTTGCAATTTCAATGAACCGGTATCCAAGTTAAAACGATTCGTCGCTGACGCACCCAAATTAAAAACGCCACCCGTTTCGACCAACGTTTCGCCGGAAACGGTATGTCGATAAATGGGCCCTCCCATACTTCGAAAAGTTACGTTCCCAGCCGCGACTTGAAGTCCTGCAGTTGTCGTGTTTCCCGTGAGACCATCCCAGTCGACGTTGTAAGTACTATTGACGCCAAACCGAGCCGTCGCAGCGGCCCCCGGCCGAACCCCACCGACCCAATTGGAATTCACATCCCACCAACCACCGCCAGTATTTTGCCAATTAACAATCTGGGCGTTTGCCGAATCCCCCAACGACGCCACCGTCAATCCAAGCATGACGATTGCCAAGCTTCGCACGGCAATTGCCACGCCATTCCTGTACGAAGACGATTGGTATGGAGAACAACTCATTGGCGTCAAATCCTCTTTGCAAGAACCACGACCCGGACTCAGGACAAATTCATTCACTTTGCCCGGCGAACCAGACCAAACACCCTGTGCGCCCGGAAAACACCTTACAACCGGGATTTATCGAAAATCCGGAGGCTTGATGCAGGGCGCACAGTTTGCCTTATTGGTAGTTCCTGCTGAGAATGTTCGCAAAAGACAACTTATTTTGCGATTTGACTGAAGTTTTCAAGAATCATGAGCCACGGAGCGCCGCGGCTCGGAGGTTGGAAAAAAAACGGTCGACGTCAGGCGCGGCTGCTCGGCACGACTTCCCAGCTCCACGACCTCGGGGATAAGGGCACCAGATGAGGGAGTTGGGGATCGAATTTGCGAATCGTCGCACAACGCTTAGGAATTGTCTGGAAATAACTTCCCGATTTGGGAGAGTCCGACCTTGGTTAATCCGAGAACCCCTGATCGTTGAATGTGCCGAGACACCAGGCCTGAGCCGCCGAATGGTTGAGTCGCAAAGCGGCAAAACGAGAGCGTTTGGTATTCCCACGGATGGCAAAGCCGAACTGCGGATGAACAGTCCGCGGACACTTCCTTGACCGATAGCAACTTGTCCGACTGCCATGGTCTAACGTCCGAACGGATACTTTGACGGTCTTCAATTCGAAACCGCAGGCAGCGAATGTATTCATCCGCAGTTCGGCATTGCCATCCGTGGGAAGTCCGCCAGCCAGGCAAATGATCGTCTTTGATTCACACGCGGCTAAGAAATGAGAAATGAAAAATGGAAATTGAAAAATGTAAATTGCTGACAGCCATCGTTTGCTCGCGGAATGCCTGAAACTAGACGTTTGGTACCTTTTGAGTTTTTCATTTTTCAATGATCATTAATCATTCCAACGCCAGAGCCAGCGAGAGTCATTCGGAGCTTTCGACGTCCGAAATCCGGAACTTATTTCGCGACAAATCCTTAGCGGCGCGTGGTTGGTCGGATTCCCGCCCAACCACGCTCTGCTAACCGGTTAACTCGTGAGGCTCATCGAGGCCATTACTCCGCAATTTTCAGCTTTCAAAGTATCATCACGGGGCAGAGCCAAACCGCGCACAACGCTTAGCGGCGCGTGGTTGGTCGGATTCCCGCCCAACCAC
>JBGSJV010000029.1:0-22720 GCA_041741535.1 Pirellulaceae bacterium | reverse complement strand
CGCCCCCTTGGGGGAGAGGGGTCGGGGGTGAGGGGGTCAAAACCCAAGCCCAAAAAAACATACCCATCCCAGGATTCACCCCATGAGCATTTACGTCAACAAAAATACCCGAGTCATCTGCCAGGGCATCACGGGCAAGAGCGGCAGCTTTCACACCAAAGGTTGCAAAGAATATGGCACTCAAATGGTTGGCGGCGTCACCCCGGGCAAAGGCGGCACCGACTTCGAAGGCACGCCGATCTTTGATACCGTTGAAGAAGCCGTAAAGCAGACCGGCGCGAACGCCACGATGATCTTTGTACCTCCCCCGTTCACCGCCGACGCCATTTTGGAAGCGCTTGATGCCGGAATCCAAACCATCGTCGCCATCACCGAAGGCGTCCCGGTTCTGGACATGGTGCCGGTTTATCGCAAGGTCCGCGCCAGCAAATCGGTCCTGATTGGTCCCAATTGCCCAGGCGTGATTACGCCCGGCGAATGCAAGATCGGCATCATGCCTGGCTACATTCACAAGCGAGGCAAAGTCGGCATTGTTTCGCGATCGGGAACCTTGACCTATGAAGCCGTGTGGCAAACGACGCAACTGGGCTTGGGTCAAACAACGTGTGTGGGCTTGGGTGGCGACCCCATCGTTGGGACATCCTTCATCGACGTCATCGGAAGATTCCAAAACGATCCGGAAACGGAAGGCATCTTGATGATGGGAGAAATTGGGGGCTCGGCCGAAGAAGAAGCCGCGGCATTCGTTAAGCAACACGTCACCAAACCGGTGGCCGCGTTTATTGCTGGTCGGACCGCCCCTCCCGGCAAACGGATGGGCCACGCGGGAGCCATCATTTCGGGTGGTAAAGGCACCGCCGAGGACAAGATCGCGGCGCTGCGTGACGCCGGGATTGAAATTGCAGAATCACCGGCAGATATGGGCACGGCCATCCAACGTGCCATGAAAGCTCGATGAGCCAACAACCCCCAATGACCAACCGCCTGATTCCGCCTTCGTATTTGTTCACGCTTTCGCTACCGATTTATTATCGGGCCAAGTTGTGGGGCAAGAACTTGGAGCTGGAGCCAACCTACCAAGTTCCGCCATTTGTGCTGCTTGATCGACCCACGATCGGACAGAGCAAACTGCACGCGCCGGCTACGAGTGCCCCAGCCGAAACGGAAGCTCCCGTTGCTTCCAAGCCCGGCAAAGCCACGAAGAGCAAGGCCAAGAGCGAGACGGATTCAACCGCGACCGCGGTCGTTCCGGTTCCCGGTTCTCCGCTTCAAGCCGGTCCCTTGGATACGCGAATCGCGTGGTCCGAAGATGGCTTGACGTTGCAGTTCACGTTGACCGGGAAGACACGACGGCCCTATTGTCGTCTCAACGACTTGGAGCACAGCGACGCTTTGGAAGTGTTCGTTGACACTCGGAATACAAAAACCGTTCATCGAGCGACTCGGTACTGTCATCGATTTCTTTACTTGCCAACCGGGACGGGTCCCAGCGAAAAGGACCCTTACGGATCGATGCTCAAGATCCACTTGGCCCGTGGCGAGCCCCCCACCATGGGCGCTTTTCAACCGCAAGTGGAAAGCAAGATCATGGCCAATGGCTATCAAATGACTTGCCACCTCTCGCGGAAGTACTTGGAAGGCTGGGCCCCTGCGGAACAACCAGAGATTGGATTGTACTTTCAGCTTCGCGACTCGGAGTTGGGACACATCCACTTCGCCTACGACCGACAACTGCCGGTTAGCGAAGATCCCAGTCTCTGGCCGACGGCTTTCTTGGCAAAAATCTGATCATGGGACGACCTTCTTCGAACGCCAGCGCTTCGCAGCCAGGTAAACATGGCCACAAAAGGTAGAACGCATGTCGGTCGGTCAACTCACTTTTGGAAAAAGGACCTGTGAAGTCCGTGAGTCGACGTTGACGGGAACTTTCCGACCCAGGTGGCCCACACAATGGGGGCCTGAATCGATCGAATGGTGTATCAATATCCAGTGCGAGAAGACGGAGCTATTTGAAGGTTACTTGATCGAGCCGACGGCGGTGTTCTCTTTTACTTTGAACGAGAGAATCCCCTGGAAACAAATGGCTCCCGCGATCTTAGCCGAGCAAAATGATCTGTACGGTTCGATTTATTTTCAAGAGCATTTTGACATGGCCAAAGGGTTACTAACCCTGCAATGGTTGGATGCCAAAACGTTGAACGTTTCTTGCGAATTTGAAGGTGAATTCGAATTAGATATTTACGGATTGGGACGACTTCACACAACCGCTCGTTGGGGTGGCATTCGATTGATCGACACTGGCGAGATGACGGTCGATCAGGCTGTAGAACTTATGAAAACCATCTTTGACACCACTGAAATGACGGCCGAGCGAACCGAGTCTCGATTGATTGACGGCCGACCTTACGAAGACATATTCTTCAAGAACGTGCAACCGAAAATTGACTAAAGTTGTTGGGTGGCGCCTCGTGATTCTTCGCCCCGAACGAAGGGACTGTTTAGCAAGTCTCCCCTCGCCCCCAGCGAAGGGACTGTTTAGCAAGTCTCCCCTCGCCCCCTTGGGGCAACGCTGTGAAGCACTTTTTCTGGTCAAAACAGGCCCGAATGGGCCGAAACAGCCTCTGCCGGTGTGCGCGAGCCACCGGTTAGCGTGACATCTCATCCAGAAAAGGCCTGACAGGCCGACACAAGTGCTGAGCATACACATTCAAAAATGCTTCACAGCGTTGCCCTTGGTGGAGAGGGGTCGGGGGTGAGGGGGTCAAAACCCAAGCCAAAAAAAACATACCCATCCCAGGATTCACCCTATGAGTATCTACGTCAACAAAAATACCCGAGTCATCTGCCAGGGCATCACGGGCAAGAGCGGCAGCTTTCACACCAAAGGTTGCAAAGATTATGGCACCCAAATGGTGGGCGGCGTTACCCCGGGCAAAGGCGGCACCGACTTTGAAGGCACTCCCATCTTTGACACGGTTGAAGAAGCCGTAAAACAGACCGGCGCGAACGCCAAGATGATCTTTGTGCCTTCTCCGTTCGCAGCCCTGGCTAAGGATGTCACGAGCCACCTTCAATTTCAACGGCGAAAATCCACGGGCACGGATCGGTATAACGCGCGGTACGATGACGAAAATGGAAACGACCGGAAGTGACCAGTCCTAAGGCGCCAACTCAAACGGCTTGCGATAGTTGATTTTGGGAATTCCATCGCTCATCGTGAACAACTTGCGAATCTCCGCCGGAGGTGTCTCCGGCGGTATTCCTACGACGCGCCCGTTGGCCATCGCGACCAACAATCCTGACGGCAATGGACAACGTTGGATCTCGGCAATTGCTTCATCGATGGTCAAATCGCGGGATTCCCACCAATCGATATCGCTCCGCATCAACTCGAGCAACATGCCCGTGTGATCGGCTCCGTCCACAATTTCGTCAATGGCCGTGAGCTTGCTGGCTTGGACGACGGTATCTTGGTCAACCACCGCCGCAAACGCCGTTCTATCGGTACCGATGGAGTCCGGGCAACGCGGCGACGAAAAGTTGGTCGTCCTTCCCGCAAGAGACGCTTGGACTTGCGTCAGGGTCTGTGCCTGCGCGATCCCGTTGGTCACATCCGAGAAATCGACGGGGTCTTCTCGGCGCATGATCTCCAATCGCCAACTGAAAGCAAATCGACTTTGACGATTAACTCCATTCGCCAGATAACGGGGACGGTACTCGCCAGCTTTGCAATACCAATGCAATTGAAGAGCCAACGCTTTGAGCTTGCCGTAGGCCGCGTGGCGATTGTCGCGTTGAGCTTGCTCAAAGGCCGGACGAAACCAAAAGACCACCGCCAGCGCGATCAACAACTGGATGGCCAAGATCGTTTTAACCGACCGCAACCATAGGGGAAGTCGAACACCAAACGGCGAAGGCCTGGTCCAGCCAGCGACTTTAGTGGGTGGCCTGGTCGATCCTGAAGCATTTTCCATCGCCGCATCCGATTCGCTTCCGGGGCAACCCCTCAACGCCCCGGTTGAACCTCAACCTCGGCTCATCGCCATTCGAGCGTCACACGTCCACGTCCTCAACTTCGTCCGCTCGTTCCATGATGAATCGGAAACGGGCGGAGGCATCTTTACCCATCAAGTCGCTCATGATCCGATCCGTTTCCAAATGATCGTCGATCTCAACTTTGAGTAGCCGTCGGGTTTTCGGATTTAGTGTTGTTTCCCAGAGCGTTTTGGGCATCATTTCGCCCAGTCCTTTGAACCGCGTGATCTCGGGTTTCGCCGGTCCTTTGTAACGTTGCAGAATTCGTTCGCGATCCGCATCATCCGCGGCCCAAAAAGTTTCTTTCCCTAAGTCGATGCGGTATAGCGGCGGCGCGGCAATAAAAATGCGCCCGTCCTGAATCAAGGACGGCATGTGCCGGTAGAAAAATGTCAGCAACAAGGTTGTGATGTGATGCCCATCGGAGTCCGCATCCGCCAACAAGATAATTCGCTGGTAGCGCAAGCGGGTCAAGTTCAAGTCTTTTCCGATCCCACATCCCAACGAAGACACGATGTCTTGAATTTCTTTGTTCTCCAACAGCTTCTTCAACGCCACACATTCGGTATTCAGAACCTTTCCCCGAAGTGGCAGAATCGCTTGGCGATTGCGATCACGGCCTTGGGTCGCCGTTCCACCGGCCGAATCACCTTCGACAATGAACAGCTCCGAATTATCTTGTCCGGCATGCAAACAATCTCGGAGCTTTGCCGGCAGCATGGAACGTCCACCCGCCGTTTTCCGCGACACCGATTCACTAGCAGCCCGCGAGGCCGCTCGCGCGCGAGAAGCTGCGATGATCCGCGCCACAATGGAATCGCCCAACGAGCGATTGTTGTTCAACCACTGCTCCAGCGCCGGACGAATGGCGTTGTCCACCGACGTTTGTACTTCAGGATTGTTCAGCCGATCTTTGGTTTGCCCCTGAAAAGACGGATCGGCGATGAACACAGATACAATCGCGACCAAGCCTTCGCGGATATCTTCGGGAGCAATCTTGACCCCACGCGGAATCAGTTCATGTGTTTCGTAATAGTTGCGAACCGCCTTGTTCAGACCACTGCGAAACCCGTTCTCATGCGTCCCGCCGGAACCGGTCGGGATCCCATTGACGTATGAGCGAACGTGTTCGTCGGTGGCTTCGGTCCAACACAACACCACTTCCATTCGATCGGGTTCGTCGCGCCGCAACGTGTAGTGAGTTTCATGGATCGGCCGAGCGTTGCGTTCTTTGAGAACCTTATTGAGATAGTCTTGGATGCCTTGTTCGTGAAAGAACGACTCGCGGGTCCCCGCTTGCTCGTCGACATAAATGACTTTGACACCACGATGGAGATAGCTGGTCACTTCCAATCGATTCTTGATCGTGGCAGAATCGAATTGTATTTTGGGGAAGATCGTCGGATCCGGAGTAAACGTGATGCTCGTTCCAGTGCCACGCACCGTGGCCGTCGCTTTCTTCAACGGCTCGATCACTTGCCCCTTGGAGAACTCCATCTTGTATTGGCTGCCATCGCGGCGAACCACCGCGATCAAGTGTTTGGAAAGCGCGTTGACGACCGAGGCCCCCACACCGTGTAAACCGCCCGACGTCTTGTAATTCTTGCCCTCGAATTTGCCGCCCGCATGCAGCATCGTGAGCACCATTTCCAACGCCGACTTTTTGGTTTTGGCGTGTTTGTCAACGGGAATCCCACGACCATTGTCGGCCACGGTCACCGTCGACTGATCTTTGTGCAGAGTCACCACGATCTCGGAAGCGTGCCCGTTCATCGCCTCGTCAACCGAGTTGTCCAATATTTCCCAAACCAGATGATGCAATCCGGCAGAACTCACTCCGCCAATGTACATCCCAGGGCGCTTGCGCACCGGTTCCAAGCCCTCAAGAGCCACGATATCCGAGGCGGTATACGAGGTAGTCGCCATAATTCTCCGTCAAAGTTCTTGAATCAACGCCAAGTTGTTAGGCAAGCCACAGGTAGGTTTCTGGAAAAATCGCCGCTCGTTGCGTCCAGGCCGATAGCCGTGGTTCGCTTCGCGAACCTACGTTGGAACGCGACGAAAAAGTGCGATGACCGGACCTTCCATCTTGCGTTATCTGACGCAAATGGAACAGGCCAGTTTTTCGGCAAACAGGCAAACGAGCGTTTCAGAGTCGCACTTGCGTTAGATTCCCCGTTTCTGGTCTAATTCGGCCTGCGCCAGCGGGCCGAGGCGTGTCACATCCTTGTTAACTCTGAACATGCCAAACCGATGAAACTTGCTTCCACCAATCCGCGGAACCCGCGCCAACGACTGGCATTGCCATTGCCCACGATTCACGCCGTGACTCGAACGTGCTGCCTCTTTGGCGCGATGTTGGCATGTCTGTTGCCGTTGTGGTTTGTGGTTCCTTCCGACTCTATGGCGCGGTGTGCGGGTCAATCCGTCGAAGACTCGTCACTGACGGCAACGCCGCCAACCGTCGATACACTGCCCGTGAACCCGCCGATTGCTGGACCTGCACCAGCGAATTGGACCGTTGAACTCGGTCAGGGCATCAAACGATACCAAGCGTGGATCACGATGGCGGTTGTTTTGGGAATTCTGCTGGCCTTGTTAAACAGCAACATGCAACCCGATTTGTTGTTTGTCGGTGGGGCTGCCTCGCTCGCTGCCCTCGGAGTCATTACTCCCAAAGAAGCCCTGGCGGGATTTGCAAATGGGGGAATGTTGACCGTGGCCGCGTTATTCGTCGTCGCCGCGGGGATGCGCGATACCGGTATCTTGGACTTCATCGGACACCAAATCTTGGGCCCGGCCCGGTCGCTGACCCAAGCCTATTTCCGCTTGGCAGGTTTAGCGGTTCCCTTGTCCGCGTTTTTAAACAACACTCCCATTGTAGCCATGCTGATGCCCGTCGTAATCGACTGGTGTCGGCGAAATTCCATCTCACCCTCCAAACTGCTGATTCCCTTATCGTTTCTCACGATCTTGGGTGGCACTTGCACGTTGATCGGCACCAGCACCAACTTGGTGATCAGCGGCTTGATGGAAACCAGCGTGATCGGTCGGGGCCTGGGTTTGTTCGAATTGGCGGTGATTGGGGTTCCGTACGCGATCATTGGCGTGACTTATCTCTATCTCATCGGTCTGAGGATTCTCCCCGATCGACGAGAATTGATGGAACAATTGGGGGAAAGCCGCCGTGAGTACCTGACCGAAATGCGAGTCGAATCGACGTGCTCTTTGCATGGCAAGACCGTCGAAGAATCATCTCTTCGCGGATTACCGGGTTTGTTCTTGATCGAAATCGACCGTGCCGGTGAACGACTAGCGCCCGTTCGCCCAGACCAAACCATCTTGCATGGCGATCATTTGATTTTTACAGGCGTTGTAAATTCAATGGTCGAGTTGGAAAAAATTCCAGGGCTCATCCCCGTTGCAGATCCCAATTATGACGTGTCTCCGAAAGAACAAAGCGGGCGTCGACTTTGGGAGGCGGTCGTGTCTCCCAGCTCACCGTTGGTTGGGCAAACGCTGCGCGAGGCAGACTTCCGGGCAACTTACGGAGCGGCGGTCTTGGCCATGCATCGCGGTGGCCAACGAGTGGCTGGGAAATTGGGTACTGTCGAAATCAAAGCGGGCGATACGATGCTGCTACTGGCCGGGCGCCACTTCCGCCGCGCCTTTCGTAATGATCCGGCGTTTTACTTGATCAGTGACGTCAGTGAATGGCGACCATTGCGGCGCGATCGGGCTTGGGCAGCGATTGGGATCTTTCTAACGTTGATCGTTTTGATGTCGACGGGGTGGATCGCGATTGAGGTTTCGGCCATCCTCGCTGCCATTGCCATGATTGCTTGCCGCTGCATCACCAGCAGTGACGCGCGGCAAAGCATTGATTGGCCAGTGCTCATCACCATCGCGGCCTCGTTCGGAATCGGCACCGCATTGGCGAATTCGGGAGCAGCCCAATCGGTTGCCTCGGGCTTGGTGGGTGTGACGCAACCATGGGGCCCCATCGCCGCCTTGGCTGCCATCTTCTTGTTCGTTTCCATTTTAACCGAGTTGATCACCAACAATGCCGCTGCGGCGCTCACGTTTCCCTTTTGCATTGCCACCGCGGAACAACTGAACTGTAGCCCGTTGCCGTTTGTGGTCGCGTTGGCGTTGGCCGCATCTGCAAGTTTCATAACACCGATAGGCTATCAAACCAACATGATGATCTTCGGTCCCGGCGGCTACAAGTTTTCTGACTTCATTCGCATTGGGCTGCCGCTCAACATGCTACTTTGGATCGCGGCCGTGATTCTGATTCCCTGGTTTTTCCCGTTCTAAGGTGTCTCAGACTCCGGCAGGAACGACAAGTTGAGAGCATTCCGGAAGACACTGTCATCGTCGGCCGAGATGAACCCAATTTCACGGAGCGTGGTTCCTAACTCGGTAAACCTCTCGATGGTCATGGATCCCATCGGCAAAGTCGTTTGTTGCGTCTGGGAGTCCCAATGAGAGAGTCGCCGAATGTCGTCCAAGGCAAACTCGAGACTGGCCAGGGTCTGATCACGATTTAATTTGGAGATGCGTTGATTGGTGGCTTGGGGATCCGCCAAATATTTTTCCCACCCCCGAATGCTGGCCTGCACAAACTTCCGAACCAAAGTCGGGTTTGAGCGAATAAGGCTTTCATCCGCGACCAGACAACTTGTGTAGGGGTTGTAACCCAGTTCCGAGACCAACAACACCACCGGATCGATTCCTTGAGCCTTTGCCAAAAACGGCTCGCTGAACGAGTAACCTTGTTGGGCGTAATTTTCGTTGGTAAAAAACGTCTGCATCGACAGGTACGGGACAATGGTGACGTTCTTCTTGTCCCATTCGAGCTTCCGTTTTGTAAATTCGAGAAACGGATCTTCGGGCTTGGCGGCGATCGTGATGTCTTGAAAGTTGCCAAAGCTAGTGATTCCCGACTCCGGCCGAACCAAGAGGCAACGTGGACTATCTTGAATCGGCGCCATCAGGGCCTGGATCTTGGCCCCGCTATGGCGGCCCATGATGACCCAGTCGGCATTCATCACACCAAATTGGACTCGGTTCATGGCCAATTGTTGCGTGACCGGCGCAGAAACGCCACCTGGAATGATCTCCACATCCAACCCCAACTGTTCGTAGTATCCGTGCTCCAGAGCTGCATAGAACCCTCCGTGTTCGGCTTCGGGCACCCAGTTCAATTGCAGGAGCACTTTTTCGCGGCCCGATTCGGTCGGAGCCGAACCGTCGCCGCAACCACACAGAAGGATGAGACATAAACCAACCAACCACCCATTATTTGATCGAACCATCCTCATGCTTACTCTCTGTTGATTTTGGAACGGCCTTACCTAATCGCTCCAGCCAGTATAACCGATTTGCTGACCTGAGACGGACCACATCGCGGGACGTGAGTTGGGACTGTGACCAATCAGCATAATCCGCAGTTGCCGCGTCCCGACTAGGGAACCGCAATTTCACAGCCGAAAAAACGACTCAGGACACCGACTTGCCCAAATTTTTGTTTGGCGTCGGTATTGGGGAAGCCGCTGCCCACTCGACTTGTGGCTGACATTTACGGTAGACATGGAAGAGACCGATGAACACCAAGCCAATGCCGGAAACCATTAGTAAGACAAAGGAATTCGAAGTCCTGAAAATGCGAATCCACCAAAAACTGGTGGATAAGCTCGACATGTCGCGGATCACGAATTCACAATCGGACACCTTCCGCAAAGAACTGCGGGTTATAATCGAGCGCATTTACGACAACGAAGACATGATGCTGAACCGCTCGGAACGCGAGCGGTTGGTCGACGAAGTGATTGACGAGACCTTGGGACTGGGCCCCCTGGAAACGCTGCTCAAAGATCCTACCGTCAACGATATCTTGATCAACGGCCCGGATCACGTCTATGTCGAACGACAGGGCATGATGGAACGAACCCCGATTGCCTTTCGCGATGGCGATCACTTGCTCCAAATCATCGACCGGATTGTGTCGCGAGTTGGACGCCGCGTGGACGAAACCTGCCCGATGGTTGACGCCCGCATGTCGGACGGTTCACGCTTCAATGCGATCATTCCACCTCTGGCGTTGGACGGCGCTGCGGTCTCGATTCGGCGATTTGGTTCCAATCCGCTGAAATTGGAAGACCTGTTAAGGTTTAAAGCATTTACGCCAGAAATGGTCATGTTCATGGAAGGAGCGATGAAGGCTCGCTTGAACGTGCTGATCTCCGGTGGTACGGGTTCCGGAAAAACGACGCTACTCAATACGCTGACCAGCTTTATCGGGAATCATGATCGTATTGTGACTATCGAAGACGCGGCCGAACTTCAGGTGCAACAGGAACACGTCGTACGACTGGAAACGCGCGCTGCCAACATCGAAGGCCGCGGAGCCGTCACGGCCACGGATTTGGTGAAAAATGCGCTGCGTATGCGACCGGAACGAATCATCATTGGCGAATGTCGCGGTCCAGAAGCTTTGGACATGCTGCAGGCGATGAACACGGGTCACGATGGATCGCTAACCACGGCTCACGCCAACACGCCCCGCGACTGCTTGGGTCGTTTGGAAACCATGATCATGATGTCCGGATTCGAGTTGCCAATCAAAGCCATGAGGCAACAAATCTCCAGCGCCGTGGACTTGGTGATTCAAGCCAGCCGGTTGCAGGGTGGTAAACGGCGCGTGACCTACGTGACCGAAATCTTGAACATGGAAAACGACATGATCTTGACCCAAGACATCTTCAAATACGTGCAGGAAGGTGTGAACCCTCAAGGCAAGGCCAAGGGCAAATTCATCGCCACTGGAATTCGCCCCAAGTGTATCGAACGATTAGAGGCCTCGGGAATTCGCCTGCCCAACGGCATCTTCCGCGAACGAGTGATGTTGGTTGACGAATGATCCAAACGGCATTGGCTCCGTTTGGCGCGCACATGGTTTTGCTCGCCCAGAGAAGTTGAATTATGGTCACGATTGCCCTAGCGATTTGTATCTTTGGCTTCATTGCCACGATCATTTACTTTACCGCAACGTTGTTCACCGAACAGAACGCGCCCGATACCAACGCGCGCCTGAATCGGATCATGAAGCCTAAGAACGGCCAAGATGATACCGCCAATAGCGCGACTTCGTATCTTCGCGAACAAGGTGAAGTGAATTGGTCGGGTCAATTGATCCTCAAGGCATTCCCAAAAGCCGAAGAGTACTTGCGACAATCCGGTGTGCCGCTGCGTGTGGGCGGTTTCGGAACTTTGACCGTTGGATTGCTCATTGCCGCAACCATTATTCACGTTCTGTTCATCCCGTTCAAATCGTTTGCGATCTTGACCGGCATCGGCATGGCTTGTTTGCCATACTTTTATGTCTCGTTCATGCGAAAGAAGCGGTTGGCCAAGTATTCGGAATACTTGCCCGATGCTTTGTCGATGATGTGCAATGCACTCAAGGCCGGGCAAAGTTTGAACGCCTGCTTCAGTCTGGTTTCGGAGCAGGCCCCCGCGCCTCTCGGTCCAGAATTCGCCCGCTGTTACGAAGAACAAAACCTTGGTATCCCGCTCGAAACCGCGTTGTTGGAAATGTCGAAACGGGCTCCCAATGTGGACTTGAAGTTCTTTGCCATGGCCGTGATTCTGCAACGTCAAACCGGCGGCGACTTGTGTGAAATTCTGGACAAAATCGCTCGTTTGATTCGCGAACGGTTTCAGATCCACGGCATGATCATGGCCCTGACCGGGGAAGGTCGCTTGTCCGGCGCGGTGCTGCTGGGCCTGCCACCCGTGCTGACCGGTGTGATGTTCTTCCTCAACCCCGAGTACATCATGCGATTGTTCACCCATCCCACCGGACATCAGATGTTGGCTGGCGCAGCAGTGGCACAAGTCTTGGGCTTTTTCTGGATCCGTAAAATCATCGACATCAAGGTGTAATCATGCAAGAACTTCTGAGCAATCCCTACCTACTTCCGGTGTGTATCTTTGTTGCCGCGGCACTGGGCCTGTGGTCGGTCGCCGACATGTTCGTTGTCAAGTCCAACGAAAGCGAAGAGCGGTTGCGCCGAATTCAAGGACTTTCTTCTGCGGCAGCGATCAACGAATCCAAAAGCCAACGACGCGAAGAAATCAAACAATGGGTCGAAAAGACGTCGTCTGTCTTGGCCGATTCCGTAAAACCCAAAACGGAAAAAGAAGCCAATAAACTGCGACAACAACTGAGCTACGCCGGTCTCCGAACGGATTCCGCTCAGTCGATGTACTTAGCGACGAAAGTCTGCTTGCTGATCGGTGGGACGTTGTTCGGCTTGTTGGGCGTCGGAATATTCTCTGACGGAACCACGATGTGGTGGGTGATGGGCATGGCCGTCGGCCTACTTCTATTTTTTATCCCCGGAATTGTGCTTGGCAGCTTGATCAAAAGCCGCAAACAACAAATCGTGCTCTCCATGCCCGATTGTCTCGATCTGTTGGTCGTCTGCGTCGAAGCCGGTTTGGGTCTGGACCACGCCATGCGGAAAGTCTCCGAGGAAATGGCCGAATCCAATCCTGTGCTAGCATATGAAATCTCCCTGACCAATATGCATTTGCAAATGGGCCGGACTCGCGAAGAGTCGCTGCAAGACCTGTCGGACCGCAACGGTGCCGAAGAATTGACGTCATTGGCTCAAATGCTGATTCAAGCCGACCGTTTCGGTACTAGCATCTCACAAGCCTTACGTGTTCAGAGCGAAGCCCTGCGAATCAAACGACGACAGAAGGCGGAGGAAAAGGCGTCAAAGACCGCAGTTCAACTACTCTTCCCACTCGTCCTATTCATTTTTCCCGGCATATTCGTTGTATTGGTTGGACCCGCCGCAATCAATATTATCGAAGGATTCCTCAATAACTGAACAGCTTACGATCCGATTAATCCTCCCATTCGAAGAAAACGCCAGAATCGTTGCAGCCCGACCGATAACTTCCGTGAACATTCAAACGGTACTCCAACTGTTTGCCTGACTTTCTGAGGAGAGAATCGATGTCGAGTTGGTGTTGGAAGAGCATTGCTGTTAGGCCGGTCGTGCGCCCGGTCGCGTTACTTGGATTGATCGCTTCGTTGACCATCGGCTCGGCAGAAGCTCAAGAATTTCAGTTCCCTAATCGACCATTTGGGCTGGGCGCCGTTTCGAAGGCCGCCAGCGCCACCGGAGCGGAAATCAAGCAGACCTTTCACCGAGCCGGCTTGGACTACGATCGCAATGCGGCGTGGCCAACTCCGTTTCGCGAAATGGACCGTGCGACCTATTACGAATGGTTCCAGCCCTGTTTGGATCGCGGTTGGGAAATGGAACTGACACTTTCGGACGCTTGTTTCGACGAGTCTGGTAGATTGAATCGGTTGGGTGCCGCGAAGGTCATGCAAGCCGTTCGGCATTCGCCACAAGATCGCCGATCCGTTTTTGTTTGGGGCGAGACTCCAGAAATCGCTCAGGCTCGCATCGAGCATGTTCAACAACATTTGCAAACCGAGTTTGGACGCTCCGCGAACTTGATGGTTGCCAGCACCCAGAACTTCCCGATTACCGGCCGAGGTAGTTATGCCGAGAGCGTGACCCGCGCCTTCCGGGAAAACCTGCCGCCGCCTGTTCTCAACGCCCAGCCGGTCGCGGGCGCCGTCGAAGGCGAATAACCCGAGCAAGCTATTTTTGTTCTGGCCGGTTGCGGAAATCACTTATCCAACGAGAACATCAACTGGGGTCGATCTCATCGACCCCAGTTTTTTGTTTCCGCTTTAATGCTCAAGCGACAGCAATTCGCTCCATCTACGCTCCACCCAAGCCATCCATCACAGCCTGCAACTGAGCAATCAACTCCGGCATCGTTTGATAGCGGTCGTCCGCACGTTTGGCCATGGCTTTGATCACGACCTGATCCAACGCTGGCGGAATATCGGCAAATGGAACTTGGCTGCTGGGTTTGGGCGGATCCCAGTTCTGAATAAAATGGAACGTATCTTCGATCGAACGACCCCGGAATGGTTCTTTTTGCGTCAGCATCTCGTACAACACCACGCCCAAACTGAACATGTCCGTGCGGTCATCAACAAACTGGCTTCCCCGAACCTGTTCCGGCGACATGTAGAGCGGCGTTCCCAAACGTTGGCCGTTGTTGGTCAGCGTGCGAAGTTGATCCTTCTCCAAGTCATCTTCGGTATGACTACCTACGTCGCTCATGTCCGAATCTCGGCGACACTCGACGGCCGAACCACGCTGTTCCTCGGCGTTTGCTTCCACCACAACCTCGTCGATTGAACCGACGGAGTCGAAACTTGCTCCCCCTTCCGCCTGTTCCGTTGGTGTTGGCGGCGACAGGTCCTCCAATTCGTCCGGATACCCCCAAACCTTCGCAACGCCCCAATCCAGCACAATGACTTCGCCGAAATTCCCCACCCAGATATTTTCCGGTTTGATGTCTCGATGAATCACTCCACGTACATGAGAATACGCCAGTGACTGCGCGACGTTGATGGCAATATCCAAAAGCCGTCGCAGAGGGAATGCCACGCGAGCCTCTTCGTCTCGTTGAGCCAAGCGACGAATCACTTGCAGCAAGTTCTCGCCAGAGATCCGCTTCATCGTGAAATAAATGCCCAATTCGGGATCCGTGCCAATATCGTAGACAGGCACCGTGTTGGGATGCTGCAACTGCGCGGTCACCCGAGCTTCCCGCAGAAAACGCCGCCGATGTCGCCGATCCACCGCACAACTGGGCAACAACGACTTGATCGCCACCGTTCGTCCCACAATCGTGTCGAAAGCGGAACTCAATCTCGAACGATTCCCCACAAACATCTCGGCAAAGTTCGTGTAACGAGAAATTCCCGTTGGCAACACATCCGGCAAGTCTCGATCGGTACCCGATAGGAGAATGCCCTTCATCGACGGCTTGTTATCTGACATGATCGCTCATCCAAGAGGTGGCAAAGATCGACACAAGTCCGAGACTCGCACGAACTCGCTTGGAATATACCAACTCCCGAACGGCTCCACGACAACCCTCTTAAGAATTGCCTAAAAGCAAGGCCCAACGAACAACCGGAGCAAAACGGCAGCTACGATTGCCAAAACATGGACGTCGCTGCGTTTGACCAATTGCGGACGGATCGAGGGCACCGCCACACATGGACACGCGTAGCAACGGCCAGCTCGTCGCGTTTGCATTACCGGAGTCAAAAAAAAACCTGCCAACAATCGCTGGCAGGTTATGGACGTTTCGCTAGGGCTCGAACCAACGTTAGGCAACGGCGGTCGGCAACTTGGCGGACTTCACGGTCTTGATGATTTCGGCAGCGACCTTGTAGGGGTCGGCATTCGAAGCGGGACGGCGGTCTTCCAACCAACCCTTCCATCCACGTTCCACGGTCGCGATCGGAATGCGGATCGAGGCACCGCGGTCCGAAACACCGTAGCTGAACTTGTCGATCGATTGTGTCTCGTGAGCTCCGGTCAAACGTTGGTGGTTGTCCGCACCGTACACGTCGATGTGGTTCTTGATCCGCGGCTCAAACGCGCGACAAATCGCTTCATAAACTTCTTTGCTGCCGCAAGTACGCATCAACTCATTCGAGAAGTTGGCGTGCATGCCCGAACCATTCCAATCACCCTTGATTGGCTTGCAGTGCCAGTTGATTCCGATGCCATGTTTCTCGGCGACTCGTTCCAACAGGTAACGCGCGATCCAAGTTTGATCGCCGGCCAACTTGGCGCCCTTGGAAAAGACTTGGAATTCCCATTGGCCCGCCAAAACTTCGGCGTTGATGCCTTCGACATTCAAGCCGGCATCCAAACAAATGTCCAAATGCTCTTCGATGATGTGACGACCAAACGCTTTGCCAGCGCCGACCGAGCAGTAATACGGGCCTTGCGGTCCTGGATAACCATTGAGCGGGAAGCCCAACGGACGATTCGTGTTCAAATCCCACAACGCGTATTCTTGTTCAAAGCCAAACCAGAAATCGTTGTCGTCGTCGTCAATCCGAGCCCGACCGTTGGTTGGATGAGGTGTTCCGTCTGGCGACATGACTTCGCACATCACCAAAAAGCCATTGCGGCGAACCGGGTCAGGAAAAACGGCGACCGGGGCCAACAAACAATCTGAAGAATTGCCAGGTGCCTGCTCGGTCGACGAACCGTCAAAGCACCAAACTGGAGCATCCAGCACATTGCCGCTGAAATCGTCAACGACTTTCGTCTTGCTACGCAGACTTTGAGTTGGCTTGTAACCATCCAACCAGATGTACTCTAACTTGCACTTGGCCATTTTTGATCCTTACACTGAAACGGGAAACAACACCATTCACACCAGCCTGGCCTACACTGACGCTGTCGGCCAAGTTCCGTCCGAAAACTCGCCATCCGTGGCCAATTTCACGAGACAGTTCACGACTACGGGTTCACCCGTCACTGTTGTCGCGCGATACCACTCCCGCTCAACACGACCTGGAAACCACCCCCAAATGCTGCCCAATTGCCAGCGCCAACAAACCAGCCTCCCAGCCAAGTCGTCAAACGCATCACCTCACAACGATACCTAAAATTCTTAAACAGAAAAGGGGCGATTTTCTAAATAAAAATCACCCCCCAAAAAATTAAGCCAAAGGACGGCTTTCTTCCTTTGCACATTCTCATTCCACGTTCTGGTGAGCGTGGCTACCGTCGCCAGACAGTGGCGAAGCATCCTACCGGCCACGTTCGGGTGAACGTCGTGACCGTCAAAGCTCCTTATTCGTCGCCAGCCTTCAACCATGGTGTCAAACACGGCGTGTAAGGGCACAATTCGTTGGCATGGAAGTACAAAGCAATCTCGCGAGCGGCCGCTTCGGGACCGTCGGAAGCATGAACCAAATTCATTTGACGGCTACTGCTGTAGTCTCCTCGGATTGTCCCAGCAGCGGCCTTCAGGCCATTGGTCGCACCCAACATGTCGCGGACAACTCGAATTGCTTCAAGTCCTTCGAGGACCATTGCCACAACCGGCGATGCCGTAATAAAGGCTTCCAGTCCGGGGTAAAACGGCTTGGCGACATGTTCTGCATAGTGTTGCTTCGCGAGTTCCGGAGTGACTTGCAGCAGCTTTAGCGCCACGATATTCAGCGCTTTATCTTCAAATCGGCTGATGACCTTGCCGCACAGACGTCGCTGAACACAATCGGGCTTTAGTAGGATGAGAGTTCGCTCCACGGGGATTGCTCGCTTTCTTTTCTGGGCAACCGCTTGCCAACCACTGTGGATGTAGGCAAAAACGGGCACCGTTTCGTTGGGATTGAGGAATCAATTTTCCCAGCCCGACCCACTGCGGGTCAAGTTTGGGTAATCCGGGAGTTTACCAAGCGGACCGATCTTCCGCAAACGGCTAGGAAGTGTCAAAATGACGGGCTCCTGCGACGTAGGAAGTGGTTCGCAGGTCCCTTCCCAATCCCGTGTTACCCAATCCCGTTTTACATAGGCGTTTGGCCGCAATGCTGCAAACAGATCTCGGAGAATCCTCCAAGCCGGTTCAGGAACTCAAAGGCGCGACGGTTCGTTTGGTTGGTGATTCGGGCGACGGCATGCAGTTGTCCGGCATGCAGTTAACCAACACGTCCGCGTTGGCTGGCAATGACATTGCAACGTTTCCGGACTTCCCCGCCGAGATCCGTGCTCCGCGGGGAACGCGCGCCGGTGTGAGCGGCTTCCAAGTGCAATTCTCTAGTGAAGAGATCTTTACGCCCGGCGATGGACTCGATGCTCTGGTCTGCATGAACCCCGCGGCGCTTGTTACCAATCTCCGCGATCTCAAGCCCAACGGTTTACTGATCGTCAATGACGACAGCTTCGAGGAAAAGGATCTGAAACTCGCGAAGCTTGCTCGCAATCCACTCGAAGACGGCACCACGAATGGCTATCGCTTGATCCGCGTGAAGATGACCCAACTGACCCGCGATGCGGTGGCAGAAACCAAAATCAGCGTGAAGGAAGCCGATCGCTGCAAGAACTTTTTTGCCATGGGTTTGGTCTTCTGGCTTTATGGCCGGGACATGACCCCGACCCTGCGTTTCATTGAGAAGAAGTTTTCGAAGGAACTCGATATCGCGACGGCAAATCGCTTATCGCTCTTGGCCGGCTGGAACTTTGGTGAAACCACCGAAGCATTTCCGACCACGTACCAAGTCCCAGCCGCAACCCTGCCGCCCGGAACCTATCGCAGCGTGATCGGCAACCAAGCCTTGGCGTACGGCTTGATGACCGCTGCCAAGTTAAGCGGCAAAAAATTGTTCTTGGGCTCGTATCCCATCACTCCCGCCAGCGACGTCTTGCACGAATTGAGCCGTTATAAGCACCTCGATGTATTGACCTTCCAGGCGGAGGACGAGATCGCCGCCATCTGCTCGATCATTGGCGCGTCGTTTGCCGGACAAATGGGCGTGACGACCAGCAGCGGGCCCGGCATTCTGCTCAAGGGCGAAGGCATGAGCTTGGGCGTGATGATGGAACTACCGATGCTGATCATCGACATCCAACGCGGTGGACCAAGTACTGGCTTACCGACCAAAACCGAACAAGCCGATTTGCTGATGGCCATTCACGGGCGGCATGGCGAATGCCCCATGCCCGTCATCGCGGCCGCTGGCCCAGCCGATTGCTTCGACGTCGCGATTGAAGCCTGGCGAGTCGCGACTCGCTTGATGTCGCCTGTGATGATTTTGACCGACGGCTACATCGCCAACGGCTCCGAGCCATGGAAGATCCCCGACATTCAAACGATGAAACCCATCGTCATCAAGCATCCCACCGAAACAAGCCACGAAAAATTCCTGCCTTACGAACGCGATCATTTATTGGCCCGACCCTGGGCCTTGCCGGGAACCGAGGGCTTCATGCACCGAATCGGTGGCCTGGAAAAAGAAGACCGCACCGGCAACGTCAGCTACGATGCCGCCAATCATCAACACATGGTCAACACCCGCGCTCAAAAGGTTCGCAACACCAACGACTTGGTCGATCCACCCACAATCTTCGGTCCTAGCTCCGGCGATGTACTGGTGGTGAGTTGGGGCGGGACGTTTGGTGCTTGCCGCACGGCGGTTTCACAACTGCAAACCTCTGGGCAATCGGTCTCGCACTTGCATTTGCGTTGGGTCAACCCGCTACCCCGCGAACTCGCAACGATGCTGAGCGGATTCCGCAAGATTGTGGTCCCGGAGTTGAACACCGGTCAATTGCGGCAACTAATTCAAGGACAATTGGCGGTGGCCCTGCAAGGCATCAACAAGGTGGAAGGCAAACCGTTTTCGATCAGCGAATTGGTCACCAAAATCCAAGCGGTGGTCGCTCAATGTGAAGCCGAAGCTGCCTCGACCGTGTAATCGAGAACAACTAGCAACGTATCCAACCGAAACCGCCCTGCCCCATCCAATATTGACGCGATCGCCATCAAGCATCGCCCAAATGCAGTCGCCCAAATGCAGTCGCCCAAACGCGATGCCCTATCACGTTCCAAGGAACACAAAAAACATGAATACTGCACTTCCCGTTCTCAAAGCCGCTGACTTTGGCAGTGATCAAGACGTGCGTTGGTGCCCCGGTTGTGGCGACTATTCGATCTTGGCCCAGATGAAAAAGATTCTACCAGACGTGGGAATCTCACCGCACAAGATTGTGTTCGTTTCCGGGATCGGCTGTAGCAGCCGTTTCCCCTACTACATGAACACTTACGGCATGCACACGATCCATGGACGTGCCCCAGCGGTCGCGACCGGATTGAAGATTGCCAACCCAGACCTCACCGTATTTGTCATCACCGGCGATGGCGATGCCTTGAGTATCGGTGGCAATCACTTGTTGCATTTGATTCGCCGCAATGTCGACTTGAACATCATCTTGTTCAACAACCGCATCTATGGCTTGACCAAAGGCCAGTACTCGCCGACGTCGCTTCAAGGTCACGTCACCAAAAGCACACCTGGTGGCTCGTTGGATCACCCGCTGAACCCGCTGTCGGTTGTGTTGGGAGCGGACGCCACCTTCGTCGCCCGCAGCATCGACTTCAACACCAAACACTTGGGAGAAACGCTGTATCAAGCCACCCAGCATCGTGGGACCAGCTTTGTCGAAGTGCTGCAAAACTGCAATGTGTTCAACGATGGAGCTTGGGAGCCATTGACCGACAAGGACGTCAAAGACGATAACCTGTTGGTACTTCGCCACGGCAAGCCCATGGTGTATGGCAAGAACAACGACAAAGGCGTCCGCCTGCAAGGTCTCACGCCACAAAGTGTCGTGCTGGGTGGCGACGTCACCGAGCAGAACCTGTTGGTACACGATCAATCCGCGCCGGAACCGCACATCGCCAACCTCTTGGCCCGTTTCTCCAACCCGCAACTACCCGTCCCCATTGGCGTCTTTCGCCAAGTCAGCCGCGCCTGTTACGAAGAACAAGTCCACCAGCAAGTTCATCAGGCCAAAGCCAAGTCGAAGGGCGACCTCAACGCCATCTTCAACTCGGGTGACACTTGGACGGTTAGCTAACGGCAACATCGTTCAATTTTCGTCTAACCGTTCACGAAATGTAGGGTGCCGTGGAGCAAGTCGCTGAAAAAACGTGCTTCATCGGATGTGGAACCCGTGAGTACTCGAGCGCCTCAAAACTACAAACATATGACTTGCGCAACGCACCGGCACCTCGCATTGATCAACAACCGTGAATGGATACTTTTTGTTTAACCGCGACGCAGAGCAATGCTGGGCGGTGACCCACTTTGCCCAATTGTTTATGTAAGTCGCCCAGCATTGCGTCGCTGAGCGATTCGGAATTGAAACAAGTCCTTCGTTGAACAGCATTGTGTTTAACCGCGACGCAGAGCAACGCTGGGCGGGGACGCACTTTTGCCCAGTTGCTTATCGATATCGCCCCGCGTTGCGCCGCCGAGCGATTTGGAAGCGAAACAAGTCCCTCGTTGAACGGCATTATGGTCAACGGACGGTGGGTTAACCCTGACTTGGAACGGAAAACAGTCAAAAAATGAGCACTTGAGTCCGTAAAAGACGGTATTTATGGCTAAAAACAAAATGCAGATTTGTTGCCACGAATTTTCCAGATAGGGCTAGCTAGCGTTTTTAATCTCGTGTATAACGCTGGGCATGAGTGCAAACGCAGGAAAACTACGGGTCGAAACGGTTCGCAAGTCAGTCAAAGGTAAGGTGTATACCTCTGTACTTTTACGGCGAAGCTATCGCAAGGACGGCAAAGTTCAGCATGAGACTTTGGGTAACCTCACGCGTCTGCCGCCCGATGTTATAGATTTCATCAAGGGGCGACTCAATGGTGAACTGGACGCTGACGCCCCTCGCTCGTCGTTTGAGATCATTCGTTCGCTTCCCCATGGAAATGTAGCGGCTGTGCTGCAGACCGCGCAGCAGTTGGGGCTGGAAGATTTACTCGCGTCTCGGCCGTGTCGTGAACGTGACTTGATCATGGCTCTGGTTGTCGCACGCATTCTTTCACCGCGTTCAAAGTTGAGTACTTCGACGACGCTTAAAGCTGAAACAGCCAAACATACGTTGATGGAAGAGTTGGGACTTGGCGACGTCGATGTGCATGAGATATATGCTGCGATGGATTGGTTGTTGTCACGCCAAACGCGAATTGAAAACAAACTGGCAAAAAAGCACTTGAAAGACGGACAGCTCGTGCTGTTTGACGTTTCCTCAAGTTATTACACGGGTCGAAAGAACTCACTCGTCAAGCATGGTTACAGCCGCGATCATCGCAGCGATCGACCTCAAATCGTTTACGGTTTGCTGTGTGATTCCGAAGGTCGCCCGATTGCGATTGAAGTCTTTCCTGGCAACACTGCCGACCCTACGACATTCACTCAAATCGTTGCGTCAACACGCAAACGGTTCGGAATAAACCGGATCGTTTTTGTTGGTGATCGTGGAATGATTACTTCGGCTCGCATCAACCAAGACCTGCGCGGCGTGGATGGATTGGACTGGATTTCAGCGTTGCGAACAGAAGGAATTCGCCAACTATGTGAAGCCGGCACAATCCAGTTGCCGCTGTTTGACAAGCAGGATCTGGCGGAAGTGACATCGGAATATTTTCCTGGCGAACGACTGGTGGTCTGTCGTAATCCGGCATTAGCCGAGCAACGTGCTCACAAGCGAAACGAGTTGCTCAAGGCGACTGAAGCACAACTGGAACCGATCCGCTTGGCAACCCAGCGCAAGAGCAATCCGTTGCATGGCGAAAAAGAAATTGGAATTCGTGTGGGCAAAGTGATTGGCAAATACAAAATGGCCAAACACTTCGAGCTGACGATCACTGAAACCTCGTTTGATTACGCCCGCAATGAAAGCCAAATTCGAGAAGAAGCCGCCCTTGATGGTTTGTATGTCATTCGCAGCAGCGTTGACAAGCAGCAAATGGATTCGGAACAACTTGTGGAAACATACAAGAGCCTGGCGAAAGTCGAGCGAGCTTTTCGATGCATGAAAACCGTCGACCTGTCGTTGCGTCCGATCTACCATCACAAAGAAGATCGCATCCGTTCCCACGTTTTCATCTGCATGCTGGCTTACTATGTGGAATGGCATATGCGAGAAAAGTTGCGATCAGTGCTATTTACTGAGGATGATCGAGAGGCGGC
>JBGSJV010000028.1:0-8081 GCA_041741535.1 Pirellulaceae bacterium | reverse complement strand
GCGACTGGACTGGGACGACTACGTAAGCCTGTTGCGTTGGACAGCACAAGACGCCAGTCACGAAACGAATGGGGCGGATCACGAAGTTGCCCAGACGGTCTTGAATCGCATCGGCATCGACGGTGAAGTTTGGCGCGACGTCGTGTGGAACTTCAAGAAGTACTTTGGCCAGAGCAGTTGTGCCGGGCAATCGGACGCCATGGCCGAACACGCCCACCAACACGGCAAACGCTGGCACCGAGGCCATAGGCACTTGCGAGGAAGTTCCATCTCTAACTAACACCGCATACGCAACAAACACGTTCCAATCGACGCAATTGATTTTCAATAGTGGAAGGATCGAGCTCGGTCCATTTCCAGTCACCTTACGCGCATTGCCGCAGTTTCTCCCTGCTATTCGACGGTCGTTCCACCAAACAAATCGCGGCAAATCCACAGCAGTTACCACGTCAATCTAGATAGGTGAATCTAGATAATTGGATGGCACCTTCGTGTTGGCAGCTTCGTGTTGCCCTAGGAAGGTGGATGACACCTATATGCTTGACTTAGATAGATGGATGGCACCTTCATTGTTGTTGGCAGCTTCGTGTTGCCCTAGGAAGGTGGCTGGCACCTATATGCTTGGCCTAGGTAGATGGATGGCACCTTTCTTTTATTTCTTCCCGCATTTTATTCTCTTCTTTCCTGAGGGGATTGGTTTACCAAACAATGGGCGGAAATTGCCACATACGATTCTGGGATAGTCGAATGATGGCGTTCGATTCTATGGCGGGCCAGTGATCGATTTGACCATCGGGCCAGTGCACTTTCAGTTCGATCGGGCCAACCGATTTCCCCAGTCCAATGGTCCAACGTTTTTGGCTTTCACTCAGATAACTTCCGCCGGCAACCATTGGTATCGCGGTTGTCTGTCCATCGATGACGATTTCCAGACGACCGCCGACTAATGAACGCTGTTGCGGGTCGAAAACTTCCACGCACAGACCGTTGTGACGGACAAGGCCTTCATTGACGACCAATGAAACGGGCGAGTCGTTATAACTGATCGCCGCTTCCATGATCCCGTCGTTGTTGTAGTCCATCGTCGCCACGGCACGCCCATTCGCGGAGTTTCGAAAGAAGTCGCCGCTCCGAGCAGATACATCGTAGAGCACACCCTCAACATTCTGGGCCAATTGGTTTGGCATGCGAAAATTTGTCGCCGAAGGAGACACGATATGTCCATTGGCAATCAACAAATCGATCCAACCATCCAAATCGAAATCGATTGGCACCGAGCCCCAGCCTACGTACGGTCGTCCAATCACGTCGTTGCGCACCAGTTCACTAATGTCACGAAACTTCAAGTTGCCGTCGTTCGAATAAAGTGTGTTCTTCGTGGCGATGTAGTTGGTCAAGTACAAATCAATTTCTCCACGACGTCCGAAGTCAAATGCGGTCACGCACATACTGGCCTCCATGACACCATCTAGTCCGACCGCGACTCCCGAAGTCGCCGCAATGTCATTCCAACGCCCAACGGCATCGCGGTGGAACATTAGATTCGCGATCCCGTCGTTCGCTAGGTAGATTTCCGGCAATAGATCTTTGTCCAAATCTACTGCAACCAAGCCAAGACACTTGGTTGCTCCCTTAAATCCCCGTTCCAGCGGCGACTCCATGAACCTTCCGTTTCCGGTGTTTTCAAATATTAGCACGGAGCCACTTTCCAGCGATTCTGGCCGCGGGTATCCGAGGCCATACGAGTAACTTGGGCGAGGCAAGTCGGGAGCCCAATGTCCATAATTGGCCAATAGCAAGTCCACATGCCCATCTTGATTCACGTCGACAATCAACGGAGCGTTCCACAGCTCATCTCCTGCACGACGAAAGCACTCTTTTTGCGTCGCGAATGTCCCGTCGCCCTGATTCAAAAGTAAGCAACCGCCCTCTCGATTCGCAACAAAAACATCTTCAAAGCCGTCCTCATTGACATCACCGACGGAGCAGCCCATCGTGAAGTTGGGCTCATCAATCTTGGCCGCCCCGCTCAATGGGGAAAACACTCCGGCTCGATTGCGGCACAACTCATCGTCAAACGTTTTGTTTGGTTTACGAATGTTGATCGGGGAACCATTGGCAAAATAGACATCACACCATCCATCCAGATCATAGTCGAATGCTGCTACTCCACCCCCAATGGTCTCCGGCAAATGCAATTGTTTCGAGACGACGTCGTTATAATATTGGAAGTTCAATCCCACAGCCGAGGCTCGGTCCGTGAGCCGAATCGATCCTGCATTTGGGTCGGAGCCTGAGTCTTTCGATGCATCAAACAACTCGAGCGTCTTTAATGGGGCCTTGGCTTCTGGCGGAGAACTGTTCGATGATTCCGCCAAGCAACCTATAGCGAACAATGCGCAGCCGCACACCCACCACGTCGCTGGCGAAGGCAAGCTCGAACGTTTTATAACAAGTTGAAGGTTCGGCCGGGGGGACATTCAAGGTTCCAAGTTCCTAGGCTCCAAGTCAGTAGTGGATCATGTTGCAGTTGTCGTTCGATTTGTCTCCTCCTGTCCGCACCGGCGACAGGTTGGATTGATCTCCGTCTTTTGGTCGCCGTCGAAGCGTTTGTGTTGCAAGTTCCGCCAGTCGCTAACGAAGACGCACGCAGCCGCGAGATCGATTATCATGGTTGAGCGGGGCATTGGCGAGCCCATCGAAATCCTGTAGGAGTTGGGGATGGAATTCACATTGATTCGAGCAACCCGTATTGGTTCGGTCCAAAGTCGGTTGTTCACTGTGGTGGCGGTTCTAACCAGTGTCGCTGGACTAACAACAACTTGGTTTACTCCAGAACCGTTGCCGCGTTCACAATGCGGGACGAGTCACACCAATTCGCGGGCATCCGAGTCGCGGCCCAATGCCTCCCGTCCGATTTCGAATGATGAACCTGTACTGCTTTCATTGCCGGGCAGCGTTCAGGAAGACTCGGAGTATTGGCTGCGGTGTTGGGTCAAAGTCCACGATAATTTTTTTACGCCGCATGATCGAAACTTGTTCGAGGAATCCGTCGGAGTCCATATCAGTGGATTTGTTGGCGCGCATGAATTGTGGGTCAATGGTCAACGGGTTGGTGTAGCGGGTGCATTTCCACCGAATTACGAACCGGCGGAATCGGGACTGATACGCCACAAGGTTCCAGTGGGCACGCTGCGCCCAGATCAATGGAATGAGATTACGTTTCGCGTCTATCAGTCGGGGCCACAAGATGGTTTCCATTCGAGCGTTCCGTTTATCATGAACTACTTCTACGAGTGTGTGTTCGCAGGACCTTGGGAACTGATTCGAGACATGGACTATCGGCCTGGTCCGGCATTGGCCGAACAACCGGCATACGCAGCGTTCCATGAATTTCGAGATTCGCAAGAAGTCTTGGGTCGAGCGGAACAGGTCCCTGGTTCGCGTTTGCCTCCTGAGGAAGCCGCAGCGGCGATCGACACTCGCGGTGACCTGCGTTTTGAATTGCTACTTCACGAGCCAGAAATCGCTCAGCCTTTTCACTTTAGTTTTGACCAACGTGGGCGTCTGTGGGTGGCCCAGTGCCGACAGTATCCGTATCCTGCCGGATTGAGAATGCTCAGTCGCGATCGATACTATCGTTCGCATTATGATCGAGTCCCCTTGCCTCCACCGAATCATGATCCCGGATCGGATTTGATTTCGATCCACGAAGACACGGATGGCGATGGTCGGTTTGATCAGCACAAGACATTTGTCAGTGGCCTGAACTTGGCGAATGCAGTGGTCAAAGGTCAAGGCGGAGTTTGGGTGATGCACACTCCGTACTTGCTATTTTATCCCGACGCGAATGATGACGACGTGCCCGATGGTCCACCGGAAGTTCATCTGAGTGGCTTCGGATTTGAAGATACACACGCGATGGCCAACGGGTTGGTTTGGGGACCGGATGGTTGGTTGTATGGTTGCCAAGGAAGTTCGACCTCATGCCGTGTGAGTCGGCCGGGTATCGAGTCACCAGATGCCGCGGGCGTGTATTTCGAGGGTTGCATGGTGTGGCGTTACCGCCCGACATCACGAGCATTCGAAATTTTTTCGGAAGGTGGTGGGAACACGTTCGGCTTGGAATTCGACGTAGCGGGTCGACTGTACTCGGGACACAATGGCGCGGACACGCGTGGGTGGCACTTTGTCCAAGGCGGTTTTTACTTGATGCAACATGCCGACCCCGGCAAATTTGGACCGCCTCGAAATCCGTATGCGTTTGGCGACTTGCCAATGATGGCAACCTCCACCCCTGTTGTAAGATTCAGTCACTTTGGGGCATTTGCTGATGGCTCGACACTACCCTCCGAACTACAAGGCAAACTGTTGGCACTGGATCCGTTGCATAGCGAGGTCATCGCCATTAGTCGTCAGACACGCGGTGCAACGTTTTCGACATCGGATGAAGGCGTCATTGTCAAGAGTCGGGACGAAGCGTTCCGGCCGGTCTATATCGCTAATGCTCCAGATGGTTCGATTTTTGTTGCCGACATGTACGAGTATTACATTGCTCATGGACAACACTATCAAAACCAAATCGATACGACGACCGGACGAATCTATCGGTTGGCGGGCGCCGGTTCGACGCTGGAAGCCAACGTCTCTGCAACAGCCGCATCAAATGAGGAACTCGTGCAGTGGTTGGATCATCCGAACAAATGGCATCGATACGCAGCCAGTCGCGAATTGGGCCTTCGAGGCGATGCAACGATGGAATCGCAACTAAACGACTCCTTCGATAAGTACTCAGATAAAGCGGCTTTGCACGCCCTGTGGGCCCTCCAACAAATGAACGCCCTGCACGCGGACACTTGGCAAAAGGCCTTGGTTCATCGCTCGGCGGAGGTTCGCATGTGGGCTGTTCGGTTACTGGGGGATCGGTTCGGCATTCAACGCAACTTGGGCCTTCCACCCGTAAGAACCGTTCAAGACCCAGTACTCGTGTCGATGCCGACAGAAATTCAGTCATCTTTATTGAAACGGGCTGCCGAAGAGCCTGATCCGGAAGTTCGGTGCCAGATTGCCGCGACCGCGCGACGACTTCCGTTGGAGCAAGGATTGCAGATTCTAAATTTGCTCTTGGTTCACGACGAAGATGTCAACGACGCGTACATTCCGTTGATGTGTTGGTGGGTGCTGGAAGCGCATCTCCCTCAATCGGTTGATGAGATCATGGAGTTTTTTCGTGACGTTCGTTTGTGGTCACGTCCCATCGTTCGTGAACATATCCTACCGCGACTGGCGCGGCGGTTGGCTGTGGATGGGAAGCGGCAGGATTTGCTGCGAGTGGCGGAACTCCTGAGACGATGTCCTTCTTCCTCCGAGGTAGCAGCCGTCTTACGCGGTTTCGAAGAAGCGTATCATGGCCGCGCGATGACGGCTTTGCCGGATGAATTGTTGCAGGTATTGGACTCGGTTGGAGGCGGTTCTCTTTTGTTTCGAATGCGGCAGGGGCATTCCGATGCCTTCGAGTCGGCCATCGCAAAGATTGTCGATGCACAACATCCATTGCCCGAGCGGTTGAACCTGCTACGTGGGTTGGGCGAACTGAACTATCCATCGGCAATTCCCGTTCTGTTGGATTTGATTGCGACTGAGCAACCGAGTGACCTGCAGCGAGCTGCCTTCGTCGCGTTGGGTAAATACGATCGAGCGGAAATTGCGGAAACGACATTGGAGCTACTTCCGAAACTACCCGCAGAGACTCGTGCAGCGGCGATTGCCTTGTTGGTGAGCCGTCCGGCGTGGTCGAAAAGGCTTGTGGACCAACTATCAACGGGTCGCATTTCCACCTCGTGGCTATCTGCCAATATCGTGGATCAACTGCGGACCAGTGCTGATGTCTATGTTCAAGAAGTCATTGCACAGTTATATCCAAGGCAGGATGTGGCAGTTGGTGATGTTCGGACTCAATTGGCTCGCATCGAAACGATTTTGCGCGAAGGGGCCGGGAATCCCTACGCAGGAGAAAAGATCTACATGGAACGGTGCTCGGCTTGCCACAAGCTGTTTTTTAAGGGCGGAAACCTGGGGCCAGATCTCACCAGCTACCAACGCGACAACTTGGGAACGATGTTGGTCAGCATCGTCAACCCGAGTGCGGAGATACGGGAAGGTTTCGAACTGTTGCGAGCGCTGACGGTCGACGGTCGGGTCGTCCAGGGTTTTCCGGTCCAACGCGACAGCCAAATATTGGTACTCCGAGGTCCTGATGGCCAGGACGTCTCGTTGGCCATGGACGAGTTGGAACAATTGGAACCGGCTGGCCGTAGTCTAATGCCGGACGGACTTCTGAACGATCTTGAGCCCAATCAAATTCGAGACCTACTGGCGTATTTGCGAATTTCGCAGCCGTTCACCAACTAGGTTTTGCCCTAAACGTGGTTTGACCCTTTCGAGGGCCTATAAAATCCCGGACGAAAAGACATGCAGTAGAGGAGCAGACCCTTTTTTGGACTAAGCCTCGTTGGGTTTGCGAACCGTGAGTGCAATTTGCTACCGTGCCATGGAATTTGTGGCATTTCAAGCGTTTGAGTTCGAGATTTTGACTGTTCGCAGAAGGCGAATGTTCCGGGCAAGGCACTCGTTTCGCAGGACTTTTGTCAATGGCCTCGACAAAACTGGGAAAATTGGGGTTAATACCGATCCAGTCGTATCGGGGAGAATACGCGGCAGGTTCGTTCGGTTGGGGGGTTTGGGCTCCGCCGTTTTGTAAGACGTTTGGGAAGGTCGAGGGATTAGGCATGGCACTGTTCGAAATTGAAACCGATGGCCACATCGTGATCACTTGGGCAACTGACGAACAGGCCGCTCGCGAAGTGGTCGCAGACGCGTTTCCTTACGAGTCGGTACGTCGATTGGTAAAACGCCCTCGCGACAGTTGGGTGATTAGCAAGAGCGCGCTGGGGTTGATGTCGCCGGAAACGAATCCATGTGTGGTCGCGCGCGAGTGCCTACAGTCCGCCGGTGGCGACAAAGTCCGTGCCGTACGTTTATACATGAATCAAACAGGCGACGATCTGGACACGGCGAAAAAGGCCATCGAATCGAATATGGCGATGGGTTGGTAATGGCCCACAATGTGTTGGCCGACTGGTCGGATCGTTCGGCATTGTTGGATTTTCTGGTTGGTCGATTTCCCGTAGACCGCGAGATCGTCGAAATCGCTGATGTGCAGTTGGAAGTATTCTCGGTAGCGAACCCCCACGATCAAATCGACCGATTGATGGGCGACGTCGTGGATGGAGATTTTCAGTGGGAGCCGTTTTGGGCTCAGGCTTGGCCGAGTGCACGTCGGTTATCGAGTTGGATGTTGCAGGACGAACGGCGCGCGTCTTGGTCCGGTTTGCGAGTGTTGGACCTTGGTTGCGGCGTGGGTCTGTGCGGGTGCGTCGCGGCGGCGCTGGGGGCAAAGGTGACTTTGGCGGATTACGCGGAACCCGCTGTGTGGTTTGCCGCCCTGAATGCTTGGCCGTGGCGTGAGCAGGTGACCGCGATGGTTTACGATTGGCACAAAGATGTGTTCCCCGAGAAGTTCGATGTCATCCTGGGTGCGGATATCGTCTACGAGCAACGAAACTGGTCCGCTTTGGCAAAGTTTTTCGACGAGTATTTGATCGAAGGCGGGCAAATTATCTTGACGGAACCAGGCCGTGAAACGGGCGAGACATTCCAGAACTATCTTCGCCCATACGGCTGGCAGATCACATCGACGGTATTGAGCAAACTGGAAAACAACCGCCCGTTACGACTCTTGCTTGCCGAACGAGCGTCAAAGTGATCTATGGTCCCGCGACCGAAACATTGGTTAAGCTTTCTCACAACTAAAACTTCGGGTCTGGCAACGGGGGCAGGAGTCCATTGTGCGAATCATCTGCTGGGCCGATCCGGAAAATGAGTCCTGACACGAATGGCACTGCCGCCTGGTATCAGGGGACTTAGGTCACGCAGCGACGATGAGAAGTAGCTTCGCCTGCGCGCGGGGCTTTGTCAACAAGGCGAGTAGTTTCGGCCTGCGTTTGTTGGCTCGGGGCTCG
>JBGSJV010000027.1:0-94983 GCA_041741535.1 Pirellulaceae bacterium | reverse complement strand
CCCCTCGCGACGCAGCAGAGCCCCAATTTCGCCAGGTTTACTCGCACGCTCAGCAGCATCCAAAATCGACTCTTTGTACGCCGCAGTAAACCGCCTCCGAGTCGCTTTCGCGACCACCTCGGGCGATTTCCCTAGATTTTTATCGGCTTTTTACAACATCATCGCGCTCCCGGCCCTCAACACTAATTTATACGTTAGTGTTGTCTCACTGTCATTGGCACAGAGGGCCAACGGGACACGAAAAAAGGCCGACAAACACTGTCTGTCGACCTCACAAATGTGAGCAATCAAATTGTAGGAGCGGGGGCTTATGGAATGATGATTAGTGAGAGCATCGAATCGACCGACCGAGCGCGAAACCACTTTTGTAATGGAGTCATAATCAAACCCATTCGTAATTCGGAACCAACGGGACACAGAAAAAGGCCGACAAACACTGTCTGTCGACCTCACAAATAACCTAAAGACGTGAATTCATTGCAGCTATGAAATGCCCTTCGGCCGTCAAACACCGAATTGTCCACCTGTTAGTCTAACTCTAAGCACGAGGAAGTCCCGCTGCCCCTGCCGCCTCCTCGATCGGTACCCCGGCATCTGTCAATGCTCGAGCGATATGGAGCCTCGCCGTGGTTGGATCGATCAGTTCCTTCAGTTCCTCAAATGTTCGTCCGTAGCTATCATGCAGTCTCACGATGTCACCATTGCGTAAATCGATCTCGAGGTACGTTGTGGTGCTCGTATATTGATCGCCACCATCGTATGTAGTCGTTCTCTGACTTGTCATCACTCGGGCGCAAAGCACTTCGTCCCAGGGAGTAATCCGCACGTCTTCTACTTGATCTGCCAAGCCGAATCCGTCTGCCGTTAAGGCTAGCAGAAGTGGACTCTTGCTCTTCGAGGCGTCTTGGACCATGGACCAAACGAACCAGATAAGCCCAATCGCCACTCCGCCGGGTGCTCCAATTAGCGCAAAGAGGGGATATTCGCCTCCAAACAATTCCACCTCGTCAAACAGTGCCTTGGTGAGTTCGCCCTGCCCGCCAATGGACAAAACGAACTTCACCCCTAATATCGCCATGCATCCCATCGCTCCAAACATGACAATTAAAAACGGGAACAAAAAAACGGCAAACCCCCACTCGATTATCTTTCCGGAATCTTGACCGTTGACGTGACGGTGATAAGTGATCGGCTTAACAAAGCGACGTGAGTTGAATTGCGCAACTTGGGTGCGTGAACGAGAAATTAGCTGAACGTTTCGTCCATCGGAAACTTCCACTAGTGGCAGCGTCTGGCCACGAACCGTAGCAGGTTCTGTAGGTACTGAACTGTCGCCCAGCGAATCGTAGTAGTGACCAACCTGCCGCATCAAGTCGGACACATTTCGTGCAAAGACGTCTGCCCCAATTTCATGAATTTTCGCCAACGTCGTAATGTAAAGGAATGCCGAATTGGCAAACCAGTCGCTCCCTTGTGTTACCCGTATCGTCTCGCATCGATAATACAACGACCAAGGAATGGATTCGTCTACGACTCGGTTGGACGGAAGGAACATCCCCAACCAACGGGAGTTATCTTTCCAATAGCGCAGTTTGATTTCATGAGGTGTGAGCAGGAATTTGGGAAAAACAAGCAATGCGTGTAAATTGCGAATGCAGCCTGCCGCGAAGAGCCAAACCGGAAGAAAGAGTAGATATTTCCAGTCGCTCTCAAAGCTGTTGGAGAAGACAAACAGCCAGTAAGCCGCGGCGCCGAAAAGGACGATCCGAAAAAGATGTCCGACGATTTTTGGCTCAGAAAGATCAATGGTCATCATCACGGCTCCTGGCAAGGCGTAGTTCGTCTCCCGCACCACTACCGAAAAAGCGATGGATGGTCGTCAAATGGGGCAGCAATTCACGGAAATCAAGCAATATTTGAAAAATGCCTGCCGATGGCATCAGGGACGAAAGAGGAACGGTTCATTTCATTTGGGAGGAAAGGGTGTTTGGAAGCCGACAAGTGGATTTGCCGAAGAGCTGATGATTCTTATCGCTTGCTCTTCCGTAAAGCCCTGAGCAACGAGTGCATCGAAGTAATTCTTTTGGAACTTCGCGAGTTTTAAAGTCGTGCTCGGTTTACCGAGATAGTCGAGGTGGCTGTCCATGGCCATAGTGACGTACTGTGCGACTCGAGAAAACATTTCCCGCATCATTTTTGCGTCGGGACTTTGATCCTCAATTTGGTTGCTCGAATTTTCAGAGGGGCTAGTTGGACGAGTCTCCTGCGCGGAAGAAAAATCGTTTGGCAGCAAAAGAACCAACGACACGGAAAGAATGAGCAAACACTGTTTCATCTCGAATTCCTAGAATAAAAATGATCGAACCCGGCAATCGACGTATCCCAGTATACCATTGATGTTGCTCGGTATGGATCATCCATCCCGGAGAACGTTTTCCCGGTCACATGATTTCGCTTGTTCGTCGGCTGATTTGCCTGGCGACCAAAAAAACCTTGTTCACCCCACTGACACGAGGTACACGAGTTCAGCGGTGGCGGGACTGCACCCGGCCCCAACCGAGTTCATTTCGGTTGAGCGAAGGATTCACTACTAGGCACGATCGCGAGCGGTGGAAGCGGTCGAGGGACAGACTTGTTTAGCAAAACCAACTCCATCGAGACCGCAACGCTTGAGTCTCGCAAGCAGGAACGCACGACGTTCACGGTTTGTACCCAAGATCAAACCCATTGCAGCCTACTCGAAGTTTCGCCTGAAGTTAGCGTCGTTCTACGGCCGCCAAAACCCTCAGGCGTCGAGGCCATATTGATGAAGGTGTTGATCCTAGCGAGTCAAACCGCATCGACAAACCCGGTCATTCCAGGACCTTTTGTTTTGCCGATCAGTACGCCAAAGGGAAAATCCGCCCGGCTCGCTGTTTTCGCGGGCGTCTTCGTCGTCGTTGATGGCTTGGTCGGGGCCACCCGCCACACGATCGCAGATCCATCTTCGCTGGCCGAGATCAGTTGTTGCCCTTGAGGATCGAATCGCACGAACATCGCGGCACCGCTATGTCCAGTCACGGTATGAACGACGTCGCCTGACTCGACATCCCAAATTTTGATTTCTCCGTGCTCGTCTGGTTCGCCACTTCCCGCGGCCAACCACTTCCCATCGGGACTGAAAACAACCGAGAACGCAAATGGACCTTCGACGGAGAAATCGTGTTCCTTTTCTCCGGTCGCAACATCCCAGATCGTGATGCCTTGAAATTGTGATGGTGCTGCGACACGACGACCATCGCGACTAACGGCCACATCAAAAGCAAATGGTGTTTCGATGCGCCATTGGCGGTCTTGCTCGTTGGTGTCCAGGCTCGTCACCTGCACAGTCTTGTCGACGCCCGCCGTCGCCAGTCGCTTCCCATCGGGAAAAAACGCCATTCCATTGACCGTATTCGTGCCGTGCGGCCTGATCTCGCGAACCGTTTCGCCGTTGTCGGGGTTCAGGAGTTTGACGACCCCCGTTGCCGAAGAAACGGCGAGCACCGTCCCATCGCGACTGAACGCGACATTGGCGACTTTAGTGTTCGCCACTTCCTTTTTCCAAACGGGGCGACCGCTATCCAGATTCCATAGAATTGCGTGCCCATCCCAGCTCACTGTCGCAAGGAGGTTGGGATTATTCGGGTGGAAATCGCCACGAGTGACCGCCAGACTGTGCCCCTCCAACACTTTCAGCACTTGGCCGGTTTCAGCATCCCAGACTTGTAATCGAGCCGCTGTGCCGTCTGAGTTGCTACCGTTAGCTGTGGCAATCCGCCGCCCGTCCGAACTGAAGTCAGCCCACACCATCGTGAGCTCGGATTGGAGCGTCAATCGTTTTTCGATGTCTTGAGCAGTAACCGTGGCGGGCGCCGCAACTCCCACCCAGCAGCTCCATCCAAAATATAGCAACGTTCCAGAACACATCTTCCAGCCATGTAACATGATCGGGCTCTTTTTGAAATGCTGCTGCGCAACGCGACTTTGGGTGTTTCGATTCCACATCAATGAACATTGTAGGATGGTCGATCCATCTCTAGCTAGTCGGCTGATATTCGTTTTGTAGGAATGTAGCGTGAAACTGGCGGTCGGATGTCTCGAAACGCGACTAGGCACCAAAAGCTTAGGCAAAACGCCCCAGCCCCGGCTCACTTGGGTAGTCAGGAAATAAGCGTGAACGTTTCTGCCCCCGATTCGGTTGTTGCCTCGCTTCTACTTCTGAGAGGCCTTCGCGCCGGAAGCGGTCGGGCCAATCTTTTTTGCCAAACCCCGAAGGACTGATTCTATGTCGATTTTGCCCTATTCACTCGCTTTGACCACATGGCTAGTATTTGGTTCAATGATCCAAGCTGAGCCAGAACCGCGGAGCACCGAGCTTTTGTGGACGCTCAGCGATGCAGTCGTGGTGACCAAGATTACCGAAATTACCAATGTTGGTCCGCACCCGGAACGCGGTACTCTCCGGTTCAAAGCAACATTTCAGGTCCAAGAAGTCTGCAAGGGCGAAATCAAGCCAGGGGGTTCCTTTATATGGAACTTCGACTCGCCTTGTTTGGCAGATACGGGGACGGAAGGTTTATTTCGTCCAGGCCAAAAGTTCAAACTATTTCTGATCAAACGCAACCTCGGAGAATATTCAACCTTTGGGTCGGATTGCTACGAAACGTTAAATGTCCATGATAGCCAATTGGGCGTCTTCCCAATCGAAACCAACCAAACCAGCATCGCTCCTCAAGAAGGCACCAGCGTTTCGTCCGGAAAGTCGATTTGCGATCTACCAAGAAGCTCTCAAGCAAAGTGGAAACACCGCTGGCGAGTTCCCCGAAGCAAGTTCTGTCCAAGAACGTGCGTCAATGGCCCAAAGTGCGAATTTAACTGCGGTCCAAGATGACGCGATTCCATACCGAGGATACAACAATCACAATAGACATTCTGTGGGGCGAAACGGTGAAGCTAACGTTGGTGGGGGCTTATGCTAGACTTGGAATTATTGATAGCGTGTACCATTGAGGAATAACTGGGTGCGATATGGAACCAATTGAACTGCTACGCCGAAAAGGGTTGCTCGAATCCCTGGAATCGTATCGAGGTCGCGAAGCACTCTATCGCGAAGGACAACGATTTGGACGTGTCCGCGTGGAGGGCTTCGAGTCAACCGACAAAGGACTCGATGTGCAGTTGACTCTGATTCCGACTCCAGGGCTTTACAGCGAATGGTCGCCCTCGTGGAAAGTGTACTCTCATTGGGAGAGAATAAGAGATGTGCAAGACGTTTGGATTTCACCTTACATCGGGATGAAGATGTATTTTGAGCCAGGTTTGGTCGCTGCGATTGTAAGTTGGTGCGAGTCCTGCCCAGTCGCAGACTATGATAGCGCACGATTTGACGAAGTCGTGGATAGAATTCAGCGATACCGCAAACAAGAATGGAAACGCCGAACCAATGGCGTTCTCCAACTGTTTCTAAACGAAAGTCTACTTGGCGCCGTGACCGAGCATTTTCTATGCGAAGTATCCGAGCTACACGGCAAATTCTCAACTGCTGATTTTGACGAGGAACTGAAACTGGCATTGGCCGGTTACTACGATTGGTCGATGAACTCATGGGGTCGGGACGATTCGCCTCCAGCTCCCATCGAAAAGCTCCGTGACAACTGGTGGATCAAGACAGAGAACGATCTGCAAATTCAGGTCAGTATCCCGAAAATCAGTTTTACGCGTGGCACTATCAACTTCACGTTGCTGAGCATTCGTTGATGTCGTTCAGGTTGTGACGTTGGCAAAGGCAACTTGCAAAATGGCGACCCGATCGGCATTCGGGATCTCAGGAAAATCGGACTATTCGTCAGCGATGCTGTTGCATGCCCAGTCGTAAGTGCTGTCCCATCTCTTTGCAGTGCTTGGCAATGTGCAGACGAACGTCCCGCCAGATATCTTTCACTCTATCACGCGAGAGGCCCAATAAACTCGCAGTCTCGTAATGGGATAACTTGTGAATCCAGAGCAGGTCAAAAACTTCACGTTGATTGCGAAATGGACCATCTTCACAAAAAGTGAAAGCTGTACCGAAAGCACCGCCCCCGTTTTGAGAATCTCTACGCTGTAATTGATTGAACGCACGCTGCCACCCCGTCGGGATTGGTAAGCAGCTGATTTATGAAGGGAGAAGGCCATTGTCTAGAATATGCCTGCATTGTGGTGGTGAGTCCGGTCAGACCACGGGATCGTTCTGCGGAATCTGTGGGGTGCCATTTGAACAAACGATTCCTGAAGAAATCGAAACGACGCCTATTTTTCGAGCTGATACCGGATTCGTGGAATCGAAAGAGCCGATTGAACCAGCTGCGGCGTCGAGTCAATCCATGGCGTTCTTAATCTGGAAGGCATTCGTCATTCTTATCTTCTTCGTCTTCATGGCGGGGTTTGTTTTGTTGATGGTCATCGACAGCATGCCTGACAAAAGGTTCGATCCTCCGAAGTCTGACGATTCTGAGCGAGTAATCCCCGGAGAATACCGGCCAGAAATTGCGGAGTAGGTAAAAAGGGATTTGCCCAGTTCCGCATGGGGCAATACGTAGAGCGATTGTCCATGCATTGGGTAGGAGTAGCCGTTGAATTCGGCTGAATTTACGATTATTGGCCGCAATGTGATAATCGCTTCGCTGGACACTTTGGGTTGGAACAATTTGAAACAGGGTTCCGGCAATGGGAGATGTGAAAATGGAAACGGCTCGTGGCTCAAATCGGACAGCAGTGGTCAGTGTGAGCATCGCAGCCTTGCTTTCGTTGGTCGCGGTGGTATTCCTCTCGCGCCTCGCCGCAGAGGCTTGGGAAGGAAAGTTGTGGGAACTCGGTTTCATTCCCGTTTTCCTGTTCGGTCTCTTTGGGATTCTTGGCGTCTTAACGATGCTCGACAAGCGACATTTCCTGCAATCGTTCCCGCGGAAGCGGTTTGCCTGTGCAATCGGATTGGCGTATGTGTTGCTTCTGGCCGGCGTCCGGTACGTGGCCGGTTCGTCCCTGTTGCGGACAACTGTTCATGTGGACAACTTCAGTGAACACGATTTGATACTTCAATTGAATGGCGACTTGTGGCTGAAAATCAAGAAAGGCGAATCGCAAAGAGTGCGAATGGCGCGCCGGAATTTTCAAGTCGTATTGAAAGACGAAGTGACCAACTACGAGCTTGAACAATTGAATGTGACGGTCGATTCGAATGGTCCGTTTGTGCTCAATTGCTTGGGCGCTCAAAGGTATATCCGCGGAATGAAGGTTTACTCCAATTTCGGTATATCGAGCCCCTCGACTACTGAAACGGCCGATCGCTGGATTCGAACGGATGTCGATTTCTTGTTTGAACAGCCTCCGCAACGCGTTCCCGCTGCAAAAGACGAAATGGCTGTTTCGAGGACCTTCTTGTTGCGCAATTAGCGCCTGCGCTCGCTGGCATCTCCTACCGATGGAGCGAGAGAATCCGGCATGCAAATATTGGTGAGATAGACCGAGGTCGATTTAACATGGTTATCTCTACTTCTCTACTACATCAGAAATCCACTTGGATGTTCGTGATTAGATTGTGGCCATGAGTCTCGACTTCCTTCTGAATCGTGATTTTCGCATTTCTTGAATAAAGCCGTACTCCTGGACACTCGTCCACTTCAGTGGCTGCCAAGTGCGGAATTGCGTCAACTGCGCTTTTTCCGATTTTGCCGAGCGCCTCTGATGCAAGACAACGAACTCGCGGGCTAGAATGCCTGAGCGCATCAATCAATGAAGGAACGCTGGCTGGCCCCATGTTCGCGTGTGCAAACATCGCATCATCGCAGATTCGAGCCCCGCTAATTGGTGCATATGGATTACTCGTGTCATCGAGTAAATGCAAGAGTGCAGGAATCGCTTCTTTTGCCGCGGGCCCCTTCTCTTTCAAGGCTACTGTGACCATCGCGCGAAGTACAAGATTGCTACTTGCTAAGGCGGGGATCAGTTTGCCGACTTGGTTGGTCGCACGATCAAGTAAAATGCCTACTTCGCGATTCTCAGACGCTGCTTCATAGAATACGCTAAATGTTTTCGTCCCGTCCTTGAATCCCTTCCCTAAACGAGGTGATAGCTTGCATCGGATAGTTTTCGGCCTCTTTGGGAATTGGGACGACATGCTTGTAATCTTGAGCAACTCTGCGAAGCATGTTTGCGACTTCCGTTCGCCCCTGTTCATCCGCGACGTCCGCAGGAGTACGACTCCATTGCCCTCGCGCTCGCGCATCCGCTCCGTACCTTAGCAGGATCCGCACACATTCATCGTTGCAACAGAACACAGCGTCATGCAACGCCGTGCTCATCGCCATGTCTCGCGCGTTGACGTCCGCTCCCTCCTCGAGTAGCCGTCGCACTTCATCGGACTGGCCAGCAATAGCAGCCATTTGCAGTCTTGATTCGTTAAACATCCAATAGATCCCTGTAAAAACGTGGCGAACGAAATTAACCCTACATTCCGCTGGGCTAGCCTAGAAAATCGGGTGGGCGAAACCCGACTGCTCTAACTATCAGCGAACGAATTACGAGAATGGGGGCAGCACTATCCGACATTTTGACGAGTTTCTCTCACCGCACCATTATGGCCGCTGATCGTTAACTATAGCCATTAGCGAGCGGACTGTGGCAGCTCGTTCCAAGATTTTCGAAACGCTCACCACACCTTCCCACCTGCGATCGACCGGTAGCGAATTTGACCATGATTCACATGTTTGGTTGACCGCATCGATTTGATTCTCAACCCGTGAGTCCAATGAGTCTATCAATTGGACTGCGCTAACGAACCCGCCATAGATCTCTTGAAGAAAAGCGAAATCCTTCCTGAAAAAACAACTCCAGATGCTGTCGGCGTTTCTTGCGCCACGATGTTCGTCGAAGTCGATTCCAGCGATAGGTCGGCCGCCCTGTTGCCGGTCATCACGAACCAGAATGTTGTGCGTGCCCGAATCGCCAATGTTGAAAAGGTATCGCAGATAAAGATGCTGCAATGACGCTTTGGCGACCTGAGGGTCAAATTGCGGGTGGGACTGATAGCGTGATCCAACCTTGATTTTTTCGATCTCGGATGCCCGTCGCAGCAAAGTTTGACGCTGCACTACATCAAACGCCAAGTCGATTTGCGTACTCGCTTGCTCGATTTTCATGGATGACGTGTTTCCGATATTCTTACCCGCCACATAGTAGGAGGATTCGCCGTTCGACGAGCACACATAAATGGCATCCCAGATATAGGTCCCGCGCATTTCTTTCGGTAAACTCAATGCGTCTTCAACGCAGTGAATTAAATAAGGATATCGCAGATTGTTTATCAGCTTCATGGATGCGCTGCCGTAAGGGCCCTTGAAGATTGTGTCCACGGCAACATAAACAAACGCCTTGTTGTGGCTTGTGCGTTTCTGTGCAAGTGGATACTGACGAAGCGTCGCTTCGAAGTCCGTTGTCGCAAAACGAATATTCATTCCCACCAGTTTAGCCAACTTCTCGATCATGATTTCCTCCCATTTCTTTTGGTGCGTCCCAACCGTCCTCCTCGGATGAATCTAGCCTTTCCTTCAGTCGATGGTAGAGCGAACGATACGATTCGTTTCGCAAGCTAGTCTCTTCGTTCTCAACCCAAGCTCCCTCATTTGCAAATCGCGTTCGTTTATCCGGTCCATGTGTCCCGGTGTGCATGTCATGTACGAAGGAGTCCAACTCAATTAGATCGCCGTTCAGATTTGCATCGTACAGTGCCTCAACCTCATGCCGATTCGTTATCGGGAACTCAGGCTCAGATCGCCAATCGACCTGTCGGCGGCGCACAACGAGCAGGATTGCGTGATACAAATAGGTCGGCGTCTCACGATTAGTCATCGTGGTATACCATTCCCTCAAGACGCTCAACACTTCCGCAAGACGATGGAATTGATTTGGATACGCCTGAGGAGTCTCGCCCCACAGGAGCTCGCGATGCTTGGCAAACCCTTCCAACAAAGCCCAAACCAAATTGATTTTATTCCGCTTACCACGGAAACAAGGATTGCCCTTAGCATCGCGTTGTTGTTCTATAAGCCGATTTACCCAATAGAATACGTGATCGCTTTCGCATCTGAGGTTGTGTAGCAGGCCATTGACAATCTGCCTAAAATCCGCGTCCGCGACATTACCAAAGGGACGCAAATCGACTCGGCAATGATCAACAAGATTCGTTGGGACTGAATGGCAGTTTTCGTACAGAGCTTGGATTTCAAGCGATTTGACTGCCTCTGCATGAATCTCGCTTAGTTCCTGTCTCTGTTGCGGCTTGACGTAATCTGGCGGCAGCAGATAGACCGATTTTAGATCACTGATTAGTCGAATCTTTTTTGAAGCACAGAGAAGTTTGTAGATTTCGACAAGATGTTGGCGAGACTGAACGTCACATCGTTCAGATTTCCACGCCTCGGCGAGTCGATTTACGACAATCGGCATCCACCAGCAAGCAATGCTGATCTCTTCTGGCACCATCACTATCAACCGATTAAGAACATTCGTGCGCAGCGCCTTGGCGCGTTGAATCGCCGAACGTCTTGCCATATTCACTGTTTCTGAAGGCTTGATGTAAAGCCGGACATATTCATCAGTGCCATCGCCACCGTCTTCAACGAGTGACAGCAAATCCAACTCGGCCAGGCACCATAGGCCTTTCGACAACATGCCTCGACGTACGTATTTTTGCAACCCACTCTTAAGAACTTTTACAGACACTCCGTTGAGTGTCGTCTCTTGTCGGCGTTTTAAATTGATTTTCTCTATCGATTGATGACTCGAAAGACAATGTCTCATTTTTTTTCCCCACGATTTGAATTGCTACGAAATTGGCCGTCCATCCAAACAGCGTAGGGGAACTCTTCTTGGGGGCGTTATTTCCTTCGTTTGGGAAACAGACCTTCACAATTGCTAAGACTGTGATGGTTTTGTGTTAGAGGTTTGACGCAGCACAGAGTCGAGATCGAGGACGATATCTCAGGTGATGTCTCTGTGTCCTTATTGCGAAAGTAGACTCAAGCGACTCCAGATTCTGTAAACTCCCAGCCGAGTGTTCTCCGATAACAGGCCGAAACCTAACCCGACTATATCGTCCGACCTGCCGCCTAAATATCTCGCTTCGGGGTTTCCAGTTCTCGTATGAATCCTGCTGTTCTTCGACAAACTCAGTCAAAGCAGCGGCGATCGTCATGGGTTGGACGGGGAAGGCTTGGTACTCGTCGGGCGTAATCGCATTGTAAAGCTCCACCAGTGCGTCCCGTGTTTCCAGACGCAATTGAACGGCAAAGCCTTTGACGACTTCGTGAAAGGGTCGCAGTGCCACCTTCCAAAAGGTCCTCGCAGTTCGGGCACACACTGCGGCGATTGTAAGACAAGATTCGGCAGCATGCATTGCAGAGTTTCATTGGTTAGGCTTTCAAAATAATTAGATTTGAACAAATGGGTTTCATCAAATAAAGCGAAGAAACAGGAAGGAAGGTGGCATGCTTTTTCTGGTCGCAGAATCGACGCTGATTGCTCCGATTCAATCTCTCTGACCCAACTTCGATCGATCAGTCGCTTAGCTAATGGCTGCGATTCTGTGCAAGTTCAAGTGTTTCCATTTTTTGGAGATCGATCAAGATGGCAAACCAAAATGTGATTGCGTTTTCGAAAGTTAGTCTTCCCTACGGTTGGCTTGGCAACATGTCACCGCATCCTGTTGTATATGAGAATGACAAATACGCGACGGCCGAAGCATTGTTCCAGTGCCTGCGGTTTGATGATGAAGCGATACGAAATGAGATTATGAGGCAGGCTTCACCTATGAGCGCGAAAATGATAGCGAAGAAACACCGTGCCAAAATGATCCTCAGTCCTCACCACGACCAAGATTTGGAAAACATGTGCTTCGTACTCATGTTGAAAATCGAACAGCACCCGAAGATTCGAATGGAATTGCAAAAAACCGGCGATGCGCTGATCACCGAAGATTGCTCGAAACGAAAATATGGGTCTGGGCTATTCTGGGGTGCCGCGCTGATCGACGGAAAGTGGGAGGGGCAAAACGCCCTTGGTAAAATGTGGATGGAGCTGCGTGAAGAAATCTGCTGCGGAAAGTGGTAAACGCTACGACACGACTTCCTAACGCCCGATCGATTTCCACGCAAACGATCAACTGCATCCAAGAAGTCCGGTTCGTTCGAGCCGGTCCAAAAAGCCTTGAAGCGATGCTGCAGGATCGTATTGCGCATGCTGACCGAGGTTGAGCAGTGCATTCTCCAGCTGGTCACTCCATGCTTCCTTGAATGCGAGTGCGACTTTTGATTTCGCGCCGAAATCTTGAGCCAGCAAAATGCGTAGGGTCATTTGATACAAGCGAGCCAGTGCAGTCCTGCGGCCCTTGTCGCGTCGGGTCCATACGTCGGGTGTAGACAGGATCTCGTCTGCATAAGCTGCAAGGCTGTCGATGTCGATCATCATGAGCTTGTCGTTCCGGTCATCCCAGCAAAAGTTTGCGTCACGGAAATCCCACCACACGGTTCCCACGGACCACATTGGAATGACGATCTGGCCAATCAGTTGCTCGATCACTGATCGGGCGATAGTTTTCGAAATCGGCGCATTGGGCCATCGTCGCCGGATACAATCTTCGAGGCTCTCGCCTGAAACCCACTCTTGAACGACGTAATTCCGCTGCCCCATCGTGGCCTTCGACGTACCAGCCTCGATGGTCCGCTGAATGTGTTCGTTGGGAAGTCCGGGCAATTGGTGGATTTGCTCACGGCAAAAGTTAATTACTTTCCTACTTTCTCGCTGCGCGTCAGCAGTCGTCTTAAATAGTTTTACACCGATCTCAGAGATCTTCTGATCCAATGCCTGTGTTTCGAAGCGGTGTGAGACGGTAGTAGAGATCCGCACCACAGTCTGCGCAAAGCGACCTGGCGGCGAACACGCTCCCCAATTCGATTGGCGATCCAGATTGGAAAGCCCGAGCAACTCTGCGGTCGATACTTCCAACTCAGCCCGCTGGGACTGGTCCATTGGATGTTGTTTGGAATTCGTCCAGTCAAATTGGTTGTATTGAGTCCAATCAAGCACGGTTCTGCCTCTTCGAGCCTATCGCCGCATTCTATTACCCAAGTAGCCGATGACGAAAATGGCACCAACCGACCAATATAGATTGTGTCCACTTGTCAGCCAATTCATGCCGCTGGCGGCAAATTCCTGGAACGCGCGCCAGAATTGGCCAGTCGGTGATTCCGGTGTGGCTTTTGGTTCGGCTTTCGGAGTGACCATGAACGGTTTTAGGCTATCAAACTTTGACCGGTTCAGCGAACGTTCTGCGGACAGGGACATGAGACGGGTCGAATCACCGTTTTCCAAAGTTATGATGCCTTTAACGGCTTGGGATGCTCGGCTTTCTGATACATAGGTCGTATTTGCCGCGTCTTGTCCCATCGCAACCCCCACATTGACGAATTCCAACAAAATACCCGCTAAGATTGAAACACAAAATCTGTTCATTACCATCTCCTTCAATCGAAAAACTGAGTCGGATAACCACTGTCGCCGCCATTACCCTTAAGAGCGTAGCGATTCGCGTTTTGGGGGTGCCTGGGAGGAAAATATTTCGCAACAATTTGCTAAAGCGATATTTGGCGAGGCGAGTTAGGTAGGATTCAGTGAGCTGGGCATTTCATTGGGCAGCGTCAGCGTACGAACGTTGTCTGGGAATCTTGTGCCCCCAAAACCCCTTTGGCGTCGCTTTACACCATGGAGTCGGAATCGTTGTTCGGCTTGGAAGTGATCCGGAATGTCTTTTTCATCGTCGATTGCGCCAAAACAATCTGGACCGGAAGCGAAATCATGACTGCTCAAATACACGAAATACTGATTTGGGATGGCCAAAGACTCTCAATAGCGTACACTCCACCATTGTCGCACGATCGTGAATTGATCGTCTCGGTCGAACTCAATGAATGTGACGATGAGACACGATGGATGATTTCATCGACGGCATGTTGGCGGGGCTATCAGGGAACTTGGGAGATACGCGAGGGGAGATTTTACTTGGTTTCCCTAACGGGGCGTTTCAGGTTAAACTCGAACGAACCAGTATTCGCGGATTGGTTCTGCGGCGTACTTCGAATCCCGCGTGGCGAGTTAATCGAGTACGTGCATATGGGATTCGGATCGGTTTACGCAGAAGAGTTGCACGTCAAAATCGACGGTGGAATGGTAATTGATTCGCGTCCTGTCGATAATCGAAGCAAAAGCTATGACAAGTACAAGCTTAGCCTGCAGAACTTGCCAGGTAGCGAGAATTTCTTTTCGGGTGACGATTGGTAGTCAAGTGGCTGAAAATTCATTTGAATCGGATATGTTATGAAGGACGAAACAGCGAGATCTTCCAAAGTCGATGAAATCGAATCGGTGATGATTTCACTGGCAAGCCCAGAAGATATTCGTAGCTGGTCATCTGGCGAAGTGACGCAGACGGGGACGTTCGACGAAGCGGACCGGTCCGCAGTCGCCGGTGGTCTTTTCTGCGAAGCCGTCTTTGGTCCACTGCAAGACTGGCGCTGCCAGTGTGGCAAAATATGCGGCGAGCAACAACGGCATCGCTACTGTGATGTGTGCGATCACTTTCCGTCGTTACACCCAAGGCCTCAGACTAGCATGGGGCATATCGAACTCGCCAGCCCCGTCGTACATCCCTGGTTCTACGCAACGCCCAGTTCACCGTTGAGTGTGCTGTTGGACATGGACCATGAGACGCTTCGCAAGCTGGTGCAATACGACGCGCATTTGGTGACGGGCGTCGGTCAGACATCACTTAAATATCACGAGATCCTGACAGATCATCGGACCTTGCAAGCGTATGAAGACTTTGGATACGGCCAACCACGAACGCTCACGGGAGCCGAAGCTGTCCGGCAACTTGTCGAGGCAATGGATTTGGTCGAACTGACGAAGGACCTTCGGCAGAAAATGGCGGATACGGTCTCGATCTCAGATCAGGCTGATCTCCGAAATCGGTTGAGTTTGGTAGAGTCGCTACGGGACAGTGGAAACAATCCTTCATGGATGGTACTGGATGCGCTGCCGGTCGTCCCACCTGTTCTGCGTCCTGTACAGTTTGGTAAGACAGGGATCACCGCACATGGTCTTAACGCATTGTATGGGCAGGTTATAGGGTGCAATTTTCGGCTGCGGAAATCAGAAGAACTGGAAGTCCCTGAACGCTTTTTTATAGATTGCAAGAGGCGACTCCAACTGGCTGTTGACGAGCTGTTTGGTGAACTTCGACCATCGACGACCGACGATTTGCCAGGCGCGATTCAGGCGTCGTTAGAGCGGCAATTGCAACGCGACATCCGAACCTCATTTCCATTGGGGAAAGCTGTCGATTTTTCGGCCCGGTCAGTCGTCGTGCCGAATCCACAATTGGGTCTCGAACAATGTGGGCTGCCAAAGAGTCTAGCGTTGACGCTCTATGAACCCTTAGTCATTCGTTATTTATTGGACCACAAACACGCCGGCACGACGTATTTGGCGAGAGTGCTGATATCTCGGAATGCCGATATTGTTTGGGACGCAATGACAAGTATCATGCGTGAGCATTGGGCATTGCTATCCAGGCCGCCGATACTAAGGCGTCAACGAATCCAGGCTTTCCAACCGCAGTTGGTGGAAGGCAACGCGATTCACATCCATCCTCTGTTGGGACAGCAGTTTGGTGTTGAATTTAACGGCGAGCCGCTCGCGGTCTATCTACCACTTTCGATCGAAGCACAGACCGAAGCGAAAGGATTGCTATCCAGTGCGAACAATCTGTTCGACACCCAAGCTGGTCAACTTGCGATCATCCCGGAAAAAGACGTGGTTCTAGGTTGTCATTACCTGACCATCGCCAAACGGGGTTGTCGCGGCGAAGGGATGATTTTTTCATCACCAGAGGAAGCGGTGACCGCCTGGGAACACGGTCGAATCGATTTGCAGGCGGAAGTACGGGTACGGCTGCCATCCGGAAAGCGATCGCAGACAAGAGAGTCCGGTTGGGTGGCTAAACCAGCATCAGACGCTAAACGCATCATCAACACGACTATTGGACGCGTGCTGTTCAATGACGTTCTGCCAAAGGAGATGGATTTCTATGATCATGAACTTGATGCGCGCACGCTATCCCTCGTTATTGGCGACTGTTTTCGCAAAGTAGGTCGGGAGCGAACAATGAAGGTGTTGGAGTCAATCGCACGGCTGGCCCAACAACATCTCTCCAGCAGCGGACTTTCGCTGGGAATACAAGACCTGCTCATTCCGCAGAGTAAAGCGACGCATCTTGAGCAGGCGGAAAAGGTTCGAATCCGCCAAAAGAAGTTTCTTGATCGAGGTCTTGTCACGCCAAATGAGTCCTACAATCAACTGCTAGACGCATGGACAAATGCCAGAGGACAAATCACTTGCGATCTGATGAACGAACTAGACTCGCCAAAGGCTAGTAGCCTGTTGTCATTGATGGCGCGTTCCATTCCCCGCGTCTATAACAATAATTTGAGGCAACTGTGCGGCATAATCGGCTTGATGGCCGACAGGCACGGATGGATTCGACCCTTGCCGATCAAGGCGAACTTCCGCGAAGGTTTGCCAATCACCGAATATTGGAGCCACCTGCTTGGTGCTCGACAGGGGCTTCTGAACGATCATGCACGGTCATTGAACAGAGACTACTGGAGTCGACTGAGTCGACTTTTGCAAGACATCGTGATCACGATGGAAGATTGTGGAACACAGCATGGTGTGATGATTGAGCCCGTCTATGATGGGTATGCCCTTCGGCAACCCCTAAGTCTGCAAGCGATGGGCCGCGTCGCGTGCGAAACCATTGTCTGTCTGGTCACTGATGAAAACGTGGTAGCCGCCAATCAACTGATCACCCACGAAATCGTCGCGAAGTTGGAACGCATGGGACTCAACAGCATGCAAATCCGAAGTCCGATGACCTGCGAAGCCCCAAGCGGAATTTGTCAGCGATGCTACGGCATGGAGCACTCAACAAGAGACTTGGTCGAAATAGGCACGGCAATTGGAGTTCATTCGGTGTTTGCAGTCTCAGACGCGCTAGAGCATAAAAACCTACTACTGCGCACTTTCAAGTGGGGCATTGGGGTACATGTGCCGATGGCCTACGAAACCTTTGAAGAGGCCCGGCAATCGCTACAGCGTGGATCGTTAGTGGGTGAAGAATTTGAGGTTCGTGCAAAGGGAGACGGGATTGTCGACTTGACCGAAGTGGATGTTGCGGGTGTAACAGTGTTGAGCGAAAGCCGCTTCCTGCAGGTGCTCGATCCCCAGGGACGAGTTATCGAGCGCTATCCGTTACCACGCGGTGCGAGACTTAGCGTTGAGCATGGGGACTCCGTGAAGACGCATCAATCGATGTTCCACTTCGAATCTTTCGTCGACAAAGTAATCTCACGCGCATCCGGAATCGGGAAATTGGTTTTTGATGGTGATGACTGCGCCGTTAGTCGCAAGAATGAGGAAGAGCTAGTGATTCACCAAGATGATTTGCCACGTCATCCACGCATTGTCGTCTCCGATGAGTCCGGAGCAGCGTTGGAACTCCACTATTTGGGTGTTGGTTACCAAGTTTCCAATTTGCTGGTCGACCCGATTGTGCCGGCGCGGGTTTCGCCAGGCAGCGTCCTTGCCAAAGCCATACCGCGCAACTTCGTTTCCCAAGGTCTAAACTTTCGAGAGAAGCGAAGAAAGCTGGTTGGCTTGCTTGAAGTGCGCAGCACTCCAAACCGCATGACACTTGCCCGTGTTGATGCCAAAGTCATCAAGGTGGAAAGACAATTGAACGGCTCACATCAGATCCTGCTTTGTACAACAAACGACAAAATACTACACGAGCAAGTTCGATTGAATCCTCGGGTTCGTCCCGGCGATGAAGTACGTGCCGGTGATCCGCTAACGGATGGAACACCGAGCCTCTTCGATGTGCTGGAAATTCGCGGGCTCTCGTATACGATGATTTATCTGAAACGACAAATTCAGGAGATGTTACTTCGGGATCGCATTGACGTCGCAGACCAACATATCGAACTGGTCATTTCCCGTATGTTTAGTCGCGCCAAAATCATCGACTCCGGCGATTCGCACCTTGTCATAGGTACCGTCATCGAAAGATCAATGCTGCGCGGTGTGAATAACGAACTATGGCAACTACGCCGCGTAACACATTGCGGCGACTCGAGTCTGCAAGTTGGCGAACTGGTTTCGGCCACAGAATTGGAACAGGTCAATCAGAATATTGGTCAGAATGGTGGACGACCTGCAGAGTCCACTCCGGCTAGACCTGCTGTCGGCAAGGTTATGCTTCAGGGAATAACCATAGCGGGCGTCGGTCGCGGCAGTTTTCTGACCGAAGCGAGCTATCGAGATTTGCGAGCGGTCCTCGCTAATGCGGCCTTGGCAGGTCAGTCCGACGACCTCGGTAGTCTCAATTCCAACGTGATGCTCGGCCGATTGATTCCAGTCGGAACAGGCCAACGCTCGTTGCGAGATGCGCCGTTACAAACCCGCCCTAAATTGTCTCCACCATAGCAAACCTTCCCAAGTGCAGGTTCGAGGGCGCCATACAATTGAGAAAACGTCTATCATAGACGCGGGCTCAACTTCGTCAACAGAGCGAGCCCGAGCAGGTAGAGCGGCAACGACAGACCCCACTCCAGAATTCGATGCGTTATGGACGGCAACGCGTACCACCATTGCTGGTTCGCACAATCAGATCTATTAATCGGTTTATGGAGCTGACATCCCCAGCCAACACGAGTCGGGCCAAAACGTCGACGTCGAATTCGCCTGAGCGCCGTCCTTGTTTGTGCGGGTTCACAAGGTGTTGAATACTCGTCAACTGCGCCGCTGCCCTCGCCGGACGCGAGCGTCGTACGGTTGGGGGCGCCTGGTTCTGCGAAGTCAGTTCGCGGGCGAGAAGTTCGTAAGCCTCGCGTCGAACAATCTGATCAACAGTAGATTTGGAGGCCTCGGAAGACGCGATGCGGACAAACTGGTTAATCCGGTCGTTCTCTCTCCGCCAATCGATGCGTTCGATCACCTCGCCTGCGACAAAATCGGTGTCACCTGGGTGATCGATTTTGACGCGGGAAAGCATCCTGCCAATCACAAGCTCCATATGCTTGCTGTCTATCGAGATTTGATTTTTTACAAACAATCGAGAAAGCCTTCCCAACAGATACAGAATACCTGCCTCCACCCCTAAGATACGAAAGATATCGTTAGGGTTGATTTGCCTAGAATCCGTCAGCGGATCGCCTGGTTTAACCGCGTCTCCAACGATCACTTGCAAATGGGCGTTTCGTGACAACACAAATTCAAATTCCTCGCGGTCTACATTTTGCAATACAACTTTTCGATGCTCTCCCTTTCGCTCAACAGAAGAAACGACGCTGTCGCAGGGTGCCAAGACCGCCGTTTCATGAGTCGGACCTGCTTCCAGCAATTCTTGTAATTCCCAACCAAATACCGTCTGAGCCTCTGACGCGCGATCCTCCAATAGAGACGAACGATTGAGCTGCAGGGCGAGCATGTCTCCCGCGGCCACCGACTGGCCGTCAACCACCTCAACAACGGAATGGTCAGCCAGGTAATGCGCTTCGATCGGTTGCCCGGCCGCATTGAGGATCAAGACACGCGGCCGCAATGTCCCTCGTGTCAGATCAGATGTGACGAACTTGTTGGTATCGGAGTCATCCGAATATCGACAATTATCTCCCGGAACAAAATCACGGAGTATGATCGAGCCGGCGTTTTCCGCGATCAGGGGTATTCCATTTGTATTCCACTTACAAATCTCGTCATCGCGACGTACTTCCGCTTCGTTACGGACAAGAACCTCGGCGCCAACTGGAACGGCGATCTCTTGCAGGATTCGATATCGATCTCGTATTAATATTTTGCCAGGCTGCAGTGCGACAATTCGTCCATCTTGTTTGCGAACCGTCCTCGGCAGTTGGAACTGAATATTCCCTGAGCAATCGGCACGCTCTGTTCCATTCACCCATCCAAACCGCGGTGCTCGGTATTCCCGAATCTTATACCAATTCAGCAAATGGTGGGCGTACTCCCCGAGGGCGTACGCGGCATTCACACCGACCGATGTGCCTATTTCAGTCAATTCCCCCGTCGATTGGTTGCGACCATAACATTGTTGGCAAATGCCTCGCTCGGAATCACATGTCGCAGGGCTACGCACACGCAGTTTCTGAACGTTGAGCGAAGCCAATCCTTGAACGATTTCCGCCGTGATCCGTTCCCCAACTTGTACGAGCGGCTCACCGTTGATTGGGTTGACAATCGCTTCGCAACTGATTCGGTCAATTAAAGCTTCGGATAGGCTCTTGTCAGCGGAGCTACTCCTTTCGATTCCCTCGGTCGTTCCGCAATCGGCTACGGTAATGGTGACGTCTTGCAAAGCACTCAACAAAGTTCGTGTGATCTGCTCCGCGTCTTCAGTCCGTTTGCATTCATCGATGGTGAAGTGCCGCGTCTGTAGTGCAACCTGCCAATATTCTCTGACGCTCAAGCCTTCTCCCCAGTTGGAGGTAACGGCTACTTCGTGAATTCTGCGATCGGGCGGCAGGACTATACCGAACATGCCGCATAGGTGTTGTACCCAAGTCATGCTTGTAGTGTGGGCCACAGCCGCAAATAGCGAGGTAGGATTCTTACTCTCACTTGACAACTGAACTGCTATTTCCTGATTTAGGATCTTCGATGCATTCGTCCAAGCATCGTAGGTTTGATTAAGTCGTTCCATTGAACAGATAATTCCTCGATCATAATACCTCTTCAATTTAACGATCTGCTTGTTTGTTTCATCGAGGATGGCTGGCTTCCTTCGTGGAGGTGCCAAATCCGAGATCGAGATGCTGAGACCGGATTGCGTTAGCACGGCAAGTGCAGTCGCTTGCAGGGCGTCAATCAGTTGGCGTGTGCGGGTCGCGCCGATGATTGCGTGAGTCGCTTCCAGTTGGTCGCCGAAAGAGTTTTCCGTGACCTGGTAGTTGACGAATGGCAATTCTAAAGGGAAGAAATCGTTGAAGATCACGCGACCGGGAGTCGTCCCGATCCGTTGACGGTGGGCACAGACTTTTTCGCACAGCGGTTGTTCGGCGAACGTGCGTCGATCGGGATAAAACAAAATCGGTGAATTCCACGATACCACGCGTTGGTCCAATGCACTCTGCACTTCGGCCATCGTGCGAAACGCCATTGCACCCAAGTGAAGTGGTCTGCGTGACAAACCCTCAGAAATCGGCAATGGATCGCGTGTCATTAAAAAGCAGCCCGTTACCATATCCAAGGTTGGTTGATAGGCAAGCTTACCACTGGCCGAGTTGCGGCATTGATCTGCTAACATCTCAACCAAAGCTTGGCTGCACGCCGATCGCGATTGGAGCAGAAAGACCGATACGTCCTCTTGGATCGAACCATCACGTAGGGCACCAAGTGCAAGCGGCGAAAGCTGTATGGCTCTGCCGTCCACCAGCTTGGGTTGAAAGGCCTGTAGCGACGATTGGCTGCGACGGGCTTCGTGTCTCAACAAGACGGCGTGCCAGGGGAGTTGCAACGCGATCACTTCCCACACCGATGCCGTCGGATGTCGTAATTGCCATTCCGCAAGACTCGGATCAAGTCCGATCTGTTTGCAATGTGCCAGCCAAATTGGCGCCAGCATTTCCAACGTCGCTGCTGTTCGCGGTAGGCCGCACTGAGTGATTCGCAGTCTGGGATTGGGCGATGCAGGCAGTCGCAATGAATTCTTCCACGTCTTCGTGCGTCCCTCTTCGCACAGTGGAGTATGCGATTCTTGTAGAGTTTGCAGAAGCGGCATAAACCGCCGCGATTTGGATTTGTATTCATCGGCCTTCGACGGCTTCACGAGCAAATTTTCGACGGCCTCATGCAACAATCGAGCCTCATTCCTTAAGATCACCGAGGGAGCGTCAAGTTTGACTAGCTTTCGAATTCGACCGCATCGGCGAACCACTTTTTGGTACAAGCAGGTGAGATCGTGTCGTCGCAGCTCGCCCGATGATGTGCGTTGCATCGCACGCATCGCCGGTGGAATGACGGGGAGAACGTCGAGTATCACCGAATCGAGTCTACGCCCCCTCTCGAACCATTTGCGAATTAGTCTTACAACTCCGCTGTTGTCAGGAGAAACGAGTTTGGCGCGTGCGATCGACGCATCCAACGTGGCTCGCCCCATCAACCAACGAACAGCCTCGGCTTGGTACAAAGGGGCCAATTCTGCCCCATACTTCTTGGCGGCTGTTTGGTACGCGTCAACGGTTACGATAGCTCCGCATGACCAGCCGGAGTCCATGGGTTCGGTGACGATGCACCCCCGACCCTTTAACAGTTGATCGAGTTCTGCTTCCGTGAGCCCCAGCACTGCACGAACCGCTTGACCTGCAAGTCCGCTTTGAAAAAGAGGATGCACGATCGGGACTGGCAACTCAATATGACCGACCGGCGACTGCGCAGTGATTTTCGAATGTTTCCAATCCGATGTGAGTCCGAAGATCTTCTCGCTAAACAGCCCTTTTGGATGAAAGCTCTTTCGATCGGCTGAAAAAAATCGATCTGTTTGCACCTCGCCCGTCGATCCCCGCCGAATTTCCTCAGCAGAGGTAGGTTGAATCCGGATGCCTAATTGCTCATGAAAATTGCCGGGAACATGCGATTCTTCAATGCTCGAAGTCGACTCTTTCGAGAAAGAAAAGGAAAGGAAATCTTCGTCGAGTTCATCCGAATCCATGTAAATATTCCGCTTCTTGGGAGAACGCAATAGATTGCGCCAGCGCAATTATTCGAAACGCTCGACCCATTCTAAGGCGATTTAGGTTTCAGTAAATGATCAATCATTTCGCGACTGCGGGCGGCAATGGGCGAACCGTCAAGCGAACTCATGTCGGACTGCGTCAGGTCGATTGCAGGCGCGAGCAAGCGATCGTGAATACGTTCGAGCGCTTGGCCAATCGCATCGGGCTCGCCATCAACAAGTTTAATCGATTCCGCGAAGATTTGTGAACCATTGGGGCTTGTTAGATTGCAATCAACCATTCCGTCGCCCTGATTGAATGTGAACACAAAACCACTCGCGTCTGGTCGAAAGCGGCGGGACCGGCCGACAGCTCTAGCTAATAACGCGGAGCCCTTTTGCTCATCATGCTCAATTCGAACAGGCAATGCGACGCCCAGCAGGCGAAAGGCTGTAGGAAAATCTTGTAGTGCTCGTTGAAATAGTGGCCATGCCGAAGAGACATCCCCGGAAAGAAACGCGGCTTGGGCACCAACCAGTGCAACTCGACCGCATAAAAGCTTTTCCCCTTGAGCAGGCAGTTGCTCAAGTGACTGTTTCGCCAGCGAGGACGCTGTCTCATAGTCTCCCAGACGCAGACAGACTTCGGCTTCAATCGCATCGAGATAGGGGATCGCTAGCGGATGGTCTTCCACTTCGCGAACTTGACGGACCGCCTCAGCAGCGATAACTGGCGGGAAAAATTGTATTACAGAAACGCGTAGCCAGGAAGGAATGCCCTTGCTGATTCCCGGTCCACCACCAAGGTGCGGACGGAGAGTGCTGCAGAGTAGCTGCACGTCGGTTAGATTGCGGGACTTGTGGTCGAAAAGCAAAACATCGAAATTCAGTGTGGGCAGCAGTGACGAATTTGCAGCTTCATATTGCTGTTCACGCTGTAATCGCAATGCCGCTGCGTATCCCAATGCGCAACTGAGCCTCAGGACGCTGGCGTCTTCGCTTGTATTGCCACCTCGATCGGGCAGTTCATAAGCCGAGCGCGCGTGACGAATCGCATCATCTCCCCGTCCCAAGACTATCATCAACATCGCTTTGGACAAGTCCGTTGTCGCTTGGTCTTGTTGCAAGTTGCTCGGTTCTCGACTGGCCCGCTGTCGGTTGGCGTTCTTGATCGCGTCGATTGCCTCCGCTATACGACCTTGTTGAAGGTACAGAACCGTTAAATCATTGTAGGCAGTGCTAGAGAGTCCCGTTTGACTCAATGTGGTGGACTTCAGAAAAGCCTTCTCCGCTTCGTCAAAACGAAAAACGCCCAAGGCGGCTTCGCCATGATTCTTCCAATGCACCGGGCTATCGCCGTGCGCCTCGATCATCGCTGAGCCTGCATCATACGCCTCGTTTCTTTGTTGCATTTCCCACGCCATCGCACAGCGAGCGTTTAAGACCGTCGCTGCGAATCGTCCCGTCTCGTCTGCCAACCGAGTTGCCTCCGCAGCTTCGTCATATTTCTTAAGCTTGATTAGCGGCCAGACTTTTAGCACTGGCAATGGTTCGTAAATCGACTCCATGCGATTCACAACTTCCAGTTGCTCTAGTCGTCGGTCGAGTCGACCCAACATATCGTATTCTTGGTGCATTATCCGCAAATACCATTCGCGGGCATCTGCATCCGCTGAGTTGGCAATTCCACGCGATTCGCAGATGCGACGAGCTTGGCGGATTAAGAAGAGCCCCTGAGGCAGGTTTCCGTCGCCAAACGCCTCCGCCCTAGCTAATGCAATCAGAGCTGGTATTGAATCAAGGTTTTTTGATAGAATATGAGTCGCACGTTCTCGCGATTTTGCGAACTCCCGTTTGATATCAGCATGAATTACCTCTCGCTCCTCGTCAGTGGACCGTTGCGCTGCTCCCGAATTCATCAAGTACTCATTGATCGCCTCAAATTGCTCCACGTAGGCCTTCCATTCAACTTCGTTGGACTTGGACGGGGCTTCTAATAAAGCAATGATCCTGGGGAAATCCTGTGGGACTGGAGCAAAAGCGGCAGGTGGGTAAAGCTCTGAAACATCCGTTCCGCCCATGATTCGGCTTACGAACCAAACACAAACGACGGCAATGGGTAACACGAGCAGGAGCAATATCGGACGCACGAATTTCGACCGCATCATGAGAATTCCTCTTTCATTTTAGAGCCGTGATGATTCGTTATTTCATTGACTTGCGAATCGTCGATTCGATCACCGGTAACGAGCACTCGACGACGATCTGGTCTGGATCGACTCCAGCCGATTTTAGTTGCAGTCGGTGACTGAACAGCGGGCATGCGAGCGCCTTGACGTCTCGTGGCGACACAAAGTCTCGTCCATGCAAAGCTGCTCGTGATTTTAGCGCGTCGATGGCCAGCACCAGACAGCGGGTGGAAACGCCCTGCGCAACTCGGCGGTCCGCACGCATCGCCAATGAAATATCGACTAGGCACTCATGAATCACCGGCGCGATATGCACTTGCTTGCGAATGACATCTCGAGCGGCAACAATCGTTGCCGGGCTGACTTTCCAAGTCGTGGATCGTTGGCAACCATTTCCACGACTGGCAAGAATCTCCAATTCGCTTTCGCGCGACAAGTGATTCATCTTGATCTTGAACAAAAAACGGTCGAGTTGAGCCACCGGCAAGGGATAGGTGCCATTCAGATCCAAGGGGTTCTGTGTTGCCAAAACGAAAAACAGCGGATCGAGCTGATAGGTGTGATTATCGACCGTTACTTGCTTCTCAGCCATCGCCTCGAGCAAGGCCGCTTGGACTTTGGGGCCGGTACGATTGATTTCATCGCCTAACACGATGTTGGCGAAAACCGGGCCCGGATGAAAATCGAATCGGTTAGCTTCGCCATCGAATACCGTGGTTCCGGTCACATCGGATGGGAGCAGATCGGGCGTGAATTGAATCCGGCGAAACGACGATATTTGGCTGGCGGTTACTCCCGCGTCAATTGCCGAACCGAGTGCCTTGGCTAGAGTTGTCTTGCCCGAGCCCGGATGATCCTCTAGCAATACGTGGCCATCTGCCAGCATAGCGATCAGGACAAGCTCGATCACGTCTTCGCGCCCACGAACGGCTTCACGGCAGAGGTTGCCGAGATTGGTTGCAAGTGCTTTGGCGTCTTCTAAACTTTCGACGGTTGCGGCTTGGCGAACATCATTGCTGGAGAGCTCGTGATCTGTGGCAAACAACTCTTGATCACTCTTGCCGCCCACGGGCGTGCGCGAATCCGTTTCGTCGCAGTTTGCAATGCGATCGCGAATCATTGGTGTGCATGCAGACATTTACAGTTTTCTCCAATTTGAAGGGTGAAACACGATTTCGACTCATCTATATAAGCGAAGGAACTGGCGATGATGGGGCAACTGCACGACGCAAATTCCTGAAAAGACTCACGATAATGTCAATGAACCTTGGTCCAACTCAGAGGATGCAAAAGGCCGATCAGTCGCCTTCGTAGCGAGAAGCTCGTGGAAAGTTGCTTCTCAATCACACGCTGCAGAAAACGCCAGTCGTATTCTGTTGCGACGTTGGCTCCGCCGGCGTAACGCTCGTGTGCCTGGGTGAAATCGGGCAATTGGGGCGCCCACGGGGCCACTCGTTCGGAAAACTCTTCCCGTGTTTCACCCGCTCTGCGGTGTAAGCCGACTTCCGCCAACCGGTCGAGGACGGTGCGGTAACAGAGGCGGTGCAGTGTCTGCCTTGAAGCGATGTGTGGCGCCAACCGTCTCCAAATTTTGACCAGGTAGGGCCCGCATAGGACAAGAACAAGTGCGGTCATAAGGAAACGTCGCCCAAAGTAGCCCACCCGCGCGGCAAGGTCTGACGATTCGTTCTGACCAGGGGCGTTTGAGCCGCGCAGCTCATTTGCCAAATGCAATGCTGTGGATGCATCAAAGGGATCGGAGGTTGGTACATCTGAATCGACGTTTTCCAATGAGGCATCGACTGGAATCCAACCAATCCCAGTTAGATAAATTTCCGCCCAAGCATGAGCGTCGGTGGATTGAATGGTAAGCGAGGTTTTTGTCGATACATTCTCAGTTTTGACGGCAAATCCAGTCGCGACACGAGCCGGAACGCCCAGCGTCCGCAGCAAACTTGCCATCGCGTGCGCCACATGGACGCAGTACCCTCGTCGATTACCGAACAGGAATTCAGCCACCGGATTGGCGTCCGGCGCATGCCCCGGCTTCATCGTATAGGTCATGTTCTTTTCGAGCCAACGACGAACGCAAAGCGCCTTGAGGTAGGCCGACTCGCGATACTCGGGCATGATTTTTTCTAGCTCGACACTCTCAGCCATGATTTGTGCCGCCAGTTCGGCATAGCGAGGGTCTTCGGGCCCTGCAAGGTAATGCTCTTTCGTTTGATCATTCCAACTTGGTGAACCAGCGGCCAACTTTACCATCCCAACCAGATAACCGAATTCTGAAACGTTGGTTTTGGGAACGCGAGACTCCACTCGGTAACTCGAGACGAAGAGCTTCGAATGGCTTTCTCGATACGGCTCAATGACCTGTGGACTGACAAGGCACAGCGGTCGTGACTGAGCACTCAACAAACCGACCGTTGTTCGTACTACCTGTGTGACATCTTCCGCTGAGCTTGCTCCGGGCAACTCGACCCGCTCGGCGGGAAAGCCATGAGGTATGTCCTCGTCTACTTGTGAAGCCGCTGCAACGACAAAACGCTGCCCGTTGTACTGGCTAAGGGCTGCCGTGCGAAAATGCCAAACTCGTTCGCCGGGGGAGTAGTCATCACTCAACGTTACCACGCCCACTGGAGTGGATGGTCGCGGATTAGGATTGGGTACAAAAGGCATTTCGTCTGGATCGGATGAGGAGTCGTTCGACGACTTGACATGCTGTTCTTCAGGGCGCGAAGATTTATTGTTTGGCGATGCTTCCTTTGCTGGTGTCGAATTGTGTGACTTGTCGTTCTGATCATTGTCGCGGGTGCTACCGCTAAAATGCGTCAAATCACCCCTGGATAATAGGACACCTAACGCCTGGTACCCGACGACTGAGAAAACTAGAAAAATCACTATGGCGCCGGCCGATTGACTCAACCGTTGTCGAGGTAGAAGCAGAATTGCTATCCCAATCGTCGTAATGACGCCTACACCCAATAGGAGCGTGTGGGGGTCGAAACCACGACTGAGGGCCCAGTCCGTCAAGAACCTTGGTTGCCCAAGACGCATGTCGCGATGGCCTGCGAATAGTTGCACGACAGGCGCTGTCAAGCAGATCACTTCACACAGTCGCAAGACCGCTGATGTTGCGGCTAGTGTCCGCACTAAGATGGTGATACCGAAAGCCAGCAATCCGAACATCAACGCATCAGTTGCGCCCACCGTTGCAGTGATTCCCACCCACGCAACCAACCATCGTACGACTAGTTGCGGAATTGAGCACTGGCTACAAGCGACGACAGCGAGGCAACCCAGGACAACGATCACCGTGCGAACTTCGCGAGATTTTAGGTAATTTGCGGCAAACATTCCGGCGGTTACAGCGGCCATCGCACCGACGATTCCGAACCCAGACGAAAGCGGGCCAACAATCAGCAGCACGCCGATCCAGTAGCAACACATTCGAATCGCAACCAAGCTGAACGGTTCGTTGTCAAAACGAGCCGTGGCGCCATTTACATTCTCATGCGGTATCATCGAAAGTTCCCTTTACTTGTTGTCCGTTCGCGGAGCTGAATTCGTACGCGCACAGCGGCCTTGACGATCGTTAGGACTTGAGATTCAACCAAAATCAAGCTGTTCCCCCGTGCTCCGGTCAACGACGCAGACGGAGGCTCCGGTTGCTGCAACGCGATCATGAATTTGTCGAACGTGATTTTTGTCTGGCCAGACTGGACGACATTTCCACACCAAACGACTCGCAAATGACGGGCATCGCTCTGTGATTCCGTCCGTTCCGATGATGACCTGGCACTGAACCGAGGAGCGGTAGAGCTGATCGACAACGCGATCGACCCAGGTACCAGCTTGCAGCGGGAGGAACAGCACGCAGCAAGACGCACCTGGTTCCATTATCTTGAAAAATCGTTCGAGCCCTTCGGCTCCTTGTTCACGGAATTGCTCAGACCTGGCAAGGTATTCGAGCCCTTCGGTGACTGTAGAAATTGGTGATTCCGAACCGTCGGCGGCAAACAGAAAATCTTCCCTCGTTTGATGCTCGAGCACTCCTCGTGCAATACTGGCCGTCGCCTCGTCGCCAGCGCCCGCGACAAAGTACATATGTCGTTTCGTTGTGGGTGAATTTGCTTTTTCGGGATTTCGTACGATCACTTGCCGAGTTCTGGCAAAGGCTTTCCATACAATTCGTTTGAGTGGATCGCCTGCTCCATAACGGCGAAATTCCGCCAAATCACCTTCAGAATTGCCACTTGGGTGCGGTGTCACATCGGTTGGATTGTTGAAAAACGTGGTTGGAAATCGCGCTATTTCGCCTGAAGTAGGTAAAACGACAATGCGTTGATCGGCAACCAAGTCAACGCAAACCGCGACCAGCCCAAATGGATCGCCGATGTGTATGCGGCGCACAACTCGTTCGACCAACGTTCGCTGCACCGCAGTGGCTCGTTCCAACAACTGGCCTCCCTGAGGATCCAACGAAATTTCAACACCGCGAGGATTGATCCATTCGATGCGAATTTGAAGGAAAATTCCCCACGGAAATCGCGAAACCGTGAAACCAGTAAATGCGGACTCGCCAGCATTCAGCGAGATTGTGTTCGCGGGGCCTTTGTGTTTCCGAAACCAGATCCAAATGGCGGCCACACTCACCGTCAACATCGCCAAGCAGATCCAAGCAAGTCCAATCGCCGCGATGGAAAGGACAACGCGATCTTGCCTTCCTAGACCGATCGAAGCTGCCAGCCAAATCAAAAGCGGTATCGCAAAAGCGCCAGTGAGCGTCAGCGGGGTCTTGTTCCAAAGTTGCCTCCCGATATTGACAAATCGATTTGCTAGGGCCCCAATTATGGCCGACCAGCCCGCGGCCAGAGGAAACCGTCGACAAACGTACGCAAACTTAGCCACGTCCAGTTTTATTGGAAGCATGTTGAGGAATTCCCTTCAATCGGTTTCAGCTCGATTCCGTAAAATCGGCGTGAAAACCTTCTGGCTCGCTGCTTGGCAACTCTGATTCACTGCTGATGATTTCAGCATCCAATAAGGGGAGCGGTGCAAGAGAGGATTTGGGGGCATCAAATCGCAAATCGGGGAGTTCAGATCGACAGGCATTGCCGATTATTGCCGACTCTCTGGGATTCAGCGGCTTGAGGGGGGGCGTGGAGGTTAGTTCGGCAATCGATAGTCCGTTTTCGTTTTTTCAATTCCGGTTCCACCGAGTTTATCCACAAGAATTAAACGGAAGGATGGTCAAGATTGGGGCAGCGATCTTTACTATTTGGATCAACCCTCGGATTCGAAATCATCTCAGGTTCATCTTCGCGATCGATCGTTCAATATTGACTCCAGTGCGCGAAGGGCTGTCTCTTGACCGCCTGTTTGTGTAAGTCCGCTTTTTCCATTAATACTAGGGTCATCGACAGCAGCGATCAGGATTTTTACAGCGTCTTTGGATTCTGCAGCCATCGTACCTAAGGCATCTACGCAGGCTTCCTTCAACTCCCGTCCGCCTGCTTGAAATGCCGCAATCAATGCAGGTATTGTCGCTTTCGCTGCTTGACTCAATTCTTCGCTTACTTCACATGGGTATGGGTCGTTGTTGTAAGTACCCAGAACTTGTGCAGCAAAAACGCTTTGGGTATCGTCGTGACAGCGAAGAATCCTAAGCAGAGTTGGTATGGCGGCCGGGCCAATTCTGAATAACGCGCCGAACAAAGCCAGATGTGACCTCTCACACGCGATATCGATATGTGTTCCAAGCTCAATGAATGAACGCACCACGCGATCAACATCGGTCGGGCCAACACTACTCAGCGCAAACAAGACGTTCTCCCGAAATCCCAGTGGTGACCCGGTTAACTCAAGCAGACTAATCAGTTGTTTAGCTGCATTTTTCGACTTGGGTAGCAATCCTTGAAGTGCTTCGAACACGGGTTCAAAAGACCATTCATCGTATTCATCGTCCAGGAACATTGAAGAGCGTGTCGCCTTACGCAAGCAACTGACGAATGTCGGTATGGAACTTGGACCAATTGCACGCAGCAAAGCTGACACGCTGCCAATGACCTCTCGGTTCGGCTTATCTTTGCAGATTTCTTTGCCGAGTATTTTGCCCAGCGGAGCGATCCCTGCCGTATCCGTCGGAGTAAGACCGATTTTAACTAGACCCTTTAGGGCAAGTGCTTTGAACTCCTGATCCTTTACATCCAATAACTTGATCAGTTCCGGCACTGCGGCCTTTGCGTCTGTCCCCATTTGCATAATGATTTCGACTGCCGCGATGCGGCAAAGGCGGTGTTCGTCGTGCAGATGGGGCAGCACAACTGGCAACGCGGTCACTAGGTTTCCATCTAAGTAGCGAAAGGCACACAAAGTCTTCCAGCGAAAGTTTGGATTGGTTTGAAGACTCTCGATCAAGTACCGCAAACTTTCGTTGGGATCAGACCTAAATAATGCGATCGCACTTTGTCGAGTTCGCTCGTCTCTATCCGATAGATGGCGAATTGCGTCTTCGAGCTCTCTTCTCGTTCCATTGTTCATACGTTTTTCTCCTACACCGTTCTGAACGGGTGTCCTGCTAACTCTGCCTTAATGAATTGATTGGGTTGTCCGAAGCTGCTAAAACCTCTTGGCCTCGGTGCCACCGAAGTCAGACGAATGAGAGTTCTTCAATCCGATACAAGGGGACCCCATTCCTGAACAATCGAAATTGCCAGGTCACGCACGGCGTCAAAAGGGTCATTCGACGTGCGCTGGAGCGCCGCAATGACTTCCGTGGTGGGTGTCGCAATCTTTTCTATGGTGTAGAGCGCTGCCTGTCGCACCAACCAATCTGAATCATGCAAGGCGTCCAGTACTAGGGGCACGAGAGGCTCTGCTTTACGACCGAAGCGACCCAGGTTGCCAATTGCGCAGTCGCGCAGATGCCAACCCCGAGCCTGGATGAGCATGCTGAACGGACCCAGCAGCCGCCGCGATGCGTCACTTAATATGTGTTCGCTAAGAGGAGAATTGACTAAGTTGAATATCTGATTGAGAATTCGTCGAAACGTTACGGGAGCAAGTTGTCGTTGGTGACACATAGGATCACTGCCATCGACGTTGTCGAGCAGCGCCAGGATCGAAGGCAATTCAAACTCTGGCACAGCTTCTGTGCGGTGCAATGCCTCCGCTGCTTCCAGTCGCACGATCCAATCACTGTGTCCAATCAACTCTTGGAGTGGCGCAACAGCGGCGGCTCCAAAACGTCCCAGCGCAACGATCACGGTGTCGCGCAAGGCAGTCGATTGGGATTCACTCAACAGGAATGCGAGGTGCGGTATCGCCATGGCAGCCGCTGGCCCCAGATTTGCCAAAGCGAGTGCTGCGCCATTGCGATGTGCCGATTGTTCATCTTGCAGCGTACGGACCAATTCTTCGACATCCATCGCACACACTGTCGGCTGCTGCTTGCTGTCTGTCGTATTAGTCATTGAGGGCGCAATGCTGTGACGTTTCGCGAGCGCCAACAACATCGATTTCACCACCTCAACGGAATCGGTCTCAGCAACACGCGCCAGGGTCGAGCGTACGTATGGATTGCCAGCGATCAACTTCAGAATCGGTACGAGGTCGCTCAGTTCAGGTACAATACAGCCGATTGTACTTGCGGCTTCAGCTCGCACTGCGTCTTCGCAAAATCCTTCTTCATCGTTTGCTGCGTTCGTTGTGCCCCAATTCAAGACATGGACGACATCGCCCAGAGCCATTTCAGCGGCAGGCCCGATCTGCTGGAGCACTTGCAGAGCATGAAGTCGGTACAAATAGTAATCTGCACCGAGTTGACCGCGTAGTTCGGGTACTGCGGCAGTAGCTTGACAACCGATGCGATGCAGCAATTCGGCACTTGCAATACAATGATGAAAATCACCGCCCAAGCCACGAGCAACGTCTGAGACGATGCTGACGTTATGGAACAACTCCCAGTTCAGTCGCAGCATGTGCAAGCTCTGTCGTTTATCTTCCTCAAGAATCAACGCGATTTGAGCGATTGCCGCAGTATTGGAATGCGCTAGCTTGAGGAGTTCGTCCGTCACCTCAGGCCAACAATCGTCACGCAAGCAATCGAGTGGTGCACCATTGAATAGTACTCGAACTTTGCACGTATAAAGCGGTTGTTGTTGCATTATGTCAACGAGTACCCTCAGATAAGGTGCAACGTCCTGGTCCAACGACCACAACAGCGTCGCCGCTTCGTGCCGCACTGAAGCATCGTCGTCTGAACGGCGAATAAGAATCAGTGGCTTTAGCTCATCCAATGGCTGCCCCGATGATTGCAAACCAGCAAGCGTCAAGAACCGAACTTCTGGGTCGTCGTCGTCCAACAGGTCACGGATGATCGCCAGTTGAGGATTAATTGCCGCGATCGCATATCCCAGCCTGCTACGATAGCGGGAATCTGTTTCTTGCCCCAAGCGCGCAACAAGGCATGGCATGGCAGCCCTAGCTGCCGGTCCCAGCCTTCGTAGGTGACTGACCGCACTCTCATCCAATTCTACGGATGTTTTGACTGCATCGATCAGATCTTGAATGCGGGCATCAAAATCGAGGGCAAGAGCCCGCCGTTCGGTGTCGGCATCGGATCGCAACCGATCATCGGGATCAACGTCTGACAATACCTCCAACAACGCATCACGATCCGAAGGTCGTTCCTTCATTAAATAGAGATTCTCGAGGACATTGCGACGCACGAGAACCGACGAATCTCGGACAGCCTGCAGCAGAAGCGGCAAAATCGGCTCCCAATGTGACGGTTCACGATGTGCCCATCGGATCAATGATCGTACCGAATTCTGACGAACTTCATGATCAACATCCTGCGCTGAGGACAGCAGTGCAGGTAACAGATCCGCTTGTTGGGGCGCGTACCAATGGGCTAGCATTGACGTCACCGGTCGGCGGACTAAGACCTCCGGATGGTGAATGGCATGTGCCATCGCGACCTCTGGTTGATCGAACCAGAAAAAACTCTCCATTCGCCGATCAGGAGCAAATAATCGCCCCCGATCAAGTAGTGAATTCCAGCAGTATTCGAACTGAAACGACGCCAAAATAGTCGCAATCGCATCCGGCGGCGCCCAACCAATCTGCGAGAGAGCGTTGATCGCAAGATGTCGATCCTCGTTTCGTTCCAACTCCAATTTTTGCGTGAGTTGCTTCACAACTGGTCTCCCCATAGCCACAAGTAGGCGGATCGCTTCATTGGCATCGAGTTCTTGCTTGAATAGGAAATCGACCAGACGCCCGGCTGGGTCAGGTTCCGGTCGGATCAACAGCAATGATTGGAGGCTGGTGGATCGAATCTCGGCGTCGCCATCACTCAACAACTGGACCAGCGGCTGAATCGCGCAAGCAGCGGGAGGACCAATGTGTCCTAACGCCTGAATGGCAGCGATGCGTTCTTCTCGCCGAAAGTTGGAACTCAGGAAATCAATCAACATCGCAAGTGAATTACCGCTCGGCTCTCCCCACAACACCAATGCTTCGGCAGCGCGAATCCGCAGGTTGCGGTCGGAATGTGCAGCGACGATCGTGCGGAGTCGTGGAACGAGATTTGAGAATTCTGGCAAGATATAGTATGCCGTTGATGATAACAGGGCATTCGGCGGCGCGGTTGGGTCGTCGGCTTCTTCGTCAAGCAGGATTCTCTGGAGTTCGCGCCGTGCATCGTCGCGATCAGTTTTTCTCTTGTACATGTCGCACTCGCACTTAGACAAAGAAGTGTATTCCAAACGCAATCGACTGCTGCAGGAGCAAATCCACAGCATATTTTGCTTTGACGAATATGAAGTCACGTTTGATTGTACCCGATCGGGTTGCAACCTCCAGCTAACGCATGGGGTCCGATTCCCAGATCGTCACTTCGACTGTGGACTGCCTGAAGACGGTACAGGGTCAGCTTTCACCGATTCTTCGACCTGCTTCGTGTTCGACTCATCGCTGTTGACAGTAAAAACGAGTTGTCCATCGGAAAGCAGGAATACGGCTACATGGGCTCCCGTCGTTCGTTTCTGGCAATCGAAGACAGCTTGGCGGCTCGCCTCGCTGTGTGTCGCTCCATTACCATAAGTGTAGCCTGTACCATAACACTTTTGATCATCTCCCAAGGCCAGGGCACACCATCCAGCATTTACCCAACAAACTGCCTTGGCATCGTCCGCTTTGCAATTGCGAACGGCGGCTTGTTCTGCCGACTTTCGCGAACGATAGTCGTAGGCGTATCCGTAACGTCCGGTCGCCTGAGAGTACGCAATCGCCGCGTAGGTATTGTCATCAACTACGAAGTCGTCTGCCCTCGAGGTCGATATTGTCGATATCGACGCGATCAGAATAACCGCAGCTAGAATAAAACGGGGTTTACTGTACATGGCGTTGTTCCTGTGAAAAAGGTGGTCTGGCTAGTTTGAAAGCCCCCGCTCCATGGAACAAGCGAACCGGGCCGCCAATTTGGGGCAGAAATATTTGGTTCGTGTACTGCCCGAACCGGTACGCTCCTTTTTGAGCGGTGCCAGAGAGCTATTTGCACCTATTTCTCCGGTTCCAAGTCCCATAACAAGATTGATCCGCCGCCGACTCCATTGCGCTGGCCGCTTCCAGCCACTAGGTAGTGGCCATCGCTACTGACCGACAATGAGTTCAGTGGCATTTGAGATTCATCGATGACCCATAACAGAGTCGCGCTGTCAGCATCCCAAATCCGAAGTTTTCCATCGGTCGCACAAGTCAGAATACGCTTGCCATCAAACGAAAAACTTGCATGCATGACACCACCGACATGCCCGACGAGACGAAAGGCCGCTGTTCCACTCTCAATGTCGACAACCGCCACGGTGCTTTCCCATTCAGATGAGAGGACCAAACGGTTGCCGTCTGGACTGAATGCCAGGTGTGTCGGTCGTTCCACGCCTATTTCAAGCTGAGACAAGGACTTACCCGAATCGATATCCCGCAAGCTGACTCTGTCGTTTTCGGCGACAGCGATGACTGGCAAACTCGGATGAAGTGCAATTGCGTTGCCAAAAACGGCGTCGCAATCGAGCACCTTTTGGATTTTCCCGGCGGAGACGTCTACAGTCACCTGTGCACTTCGAGCATTACTGGTGATCAATGCAATCAGTTGTTCGTTGCCAGGGTCCTTCGCTAAGTACTGCAAGATCTTTTCGTCTCCATCATCGTACCACAACCTCTTATCGAGTGTCCGTTCTTCCCAATTCTGCACAACCTCTCCAATGACTTCTTTCGCTTCGGCTCCGAGAACTCGATCCAACAGTGCTTCTTCCTTGATCACCTGAATGAAAAAACGCCTTTTTCGCGATGCGATCAGATGTCTCCCATCGGAAGTGAATTTCAACCGACCTTCCAGACCTCGGTGCTCCCAGCGTTTGGCCCCGGTATCTGCATCCACCAGATGCACAACATTGTCACCACCGATCGCCAGCGTTTTCCCATCGGGACTGAAGTCAATATCACCGACAAAGAGTGCTTCCGACGGATAACGAGCATCGTACAGGTCAGTCTCGAACTTAAGCCGCGCACTTTGCCGATCATAGACACATACTTTACTGTTTTCTGCCCATCCGATGATCGCCGCTATCGTGTCCCCCTGAGAGTTTAATTGAACTTGGGACACACGGTTTTCGTGCTGAATGGTCCTGGCAACGGGAGGTTCATCCAAGTCGTAATGGCGAATGACTCCGTCGCTGCCTCCAGAGTAAATCTGGGAGCCATCGTGACTAAATGTGATCGTATATGTTTCCGTATCTTTCGTAGGCAGTACGTTCAACAGTTTTCCGTCCTTCAGATCCCAAATACGGATAGCGCCTTCTTCGCCACACGCGGCAATCCTATTCCCGCTTGGATCAAACGCCAGGCAACGAACCCGCTTGCGCATTCCCCATAGTACCTGGATCGAACTACCGCTGACCGCATCCCAGATCCGTACGGCATGATCGGCACTGGCCGTCGCCATGAGTGATGCGTCAGGACTAAACGCTACATCGCAGAAGAAGAACCCGTTGTCCCCGGTCAGCGTTTGGGGAGAATCGTCAGCGATGACCGAAAACACCGTAACGTTCAGCATGTCCATCAACGCGATTCGCTGCCCATTGGGACTGAAGCACGCTCGCTCAGCAACAATATTGGTATTAGTTTCGAATGTCTTTAGAAACCCTCCGGTAAGCGCATCGCGAAATTCTATTCGAGCGACGCGGCCAGTTGTCCCCAGCTCTGGAGATATTACTTGCGGGTCTGTCATAACGACGATCTGCGATCCTGACTGACGATCGGGCGACTCCCCAACCTGCGGAGATTTCAATGGATCGGCAATTGGTTCTGGCATCAGAAAGCCTGCCTTGAAGATGCTGGTGCTGTCGTCGGTCAGTGGTTCGGTTTGCCAGATGGCTTGTCCCGTTTGGATTCCCACGAGTGCGAGACGGTATTGTCGTTCAGTGCCGCCATTCTCGCTGGGCACTCGGCACAGTACTTCGTCGCCGCTCGGGCTAAAACAGAGAATCTGGGCCGGAACCCCAAATGTTGCCGCCAAACTAATCAAGGAGAGCTTTGGAACGCGAGAGACATTGTCGGTTGTTGGAATCACCTTGATTGGTTCGTGAAACTTTCCAGGTTCGAAGGCACTCTCTTGCTCGAAGGTCGCCATCAACCAGGCTCCATTTGCACTTGAAGTCAAACTATTAATCCAGGTTGGCTCAATCGCCGGCGGCTGGTTCCATGCCAGATCGTTGACTCGCGTAACGAGTCGTTTCGCATAGTTCCATTCCAGTGATCTTCGGCCGAGTGTGGTAGCGTCCAGAATGTCGGACGTCCGATGCAAGTCAGGTTCATTCCAAGCGGCTTGGGCGAGCATGATTTGGTTGACATACAGCGATTTTTCGAGTTCGTTCGCTCGCTGCTGTTCCGCCGTCGTTGCCGTTTCTGCTGCATTTTTCGCGATGAACAGGTCAGCGTTATACTTGGTCAACAACACTGAAGTGCTTACCAAAGCCACTAAAACCACCATAAAGAATGTTATGGTGCTCGCGACCAGAGTTTTATTCCGTCGCCCCCAACGCTGGACTGTGTCGGTCCAAGGTTCGTTGTACGCACTGACGGGCTCGCCAGCCAGGAAGCATTCGACGTCTTCCGCTAGATCCTTGGCCGTTTGGTAACGCTGATCTGGATCGCGTTGCATGGCTTTCAAGCAGATTGCCTCGAGCGCCAAAGGAACGTCGGCTGCAACTTGACTGGGCGGCCTCACTTTCCCCTCTTTGACTTGCAACAGGACCTCTTGACTCGAGCCCTCAAACGGCGGGCGACCCGTGACTACTTGGTACAGGGTCGCGCCCAGTCCATAGATGTCGCTGGCCGGCCCGATTTTCGCCGTGCTGCCTTCGCTTTGTTCGGGGCTCATATAAATCGGTGAGCCCTTGACCGCCCCGTGACGGGTCTGAAAAGCATTGGGAACTGCAATCGGCTCAAATTCGTCGACCTGTGGCATATCGCGAGCAGGCGCCGAGAGACTATCCGTCGCCGAAATCTGCTTTGCCAGACCCCAGTCGATGACCAGTACCTCGCCGAACTTGCCCACCATGATGTTATCAGGCTTGATATCTCGGTGGATTACATTCCTGCTATGTGCGAAATGAATGGTCAAACAGACAGATCGAAAATCTTCCAGCAGCCTTTGGAACGCTTTGATGTGTCCACCGTCGTTGGCGCGATGCTCATGAAATTGACGGATCTCCTCGCTCAGTTTCGTTCCTTTGATCTTCTGCATTGTGTAATACGGTCGCCGGTGTTGGTCACGGCCGAAACCGTAAATTGGCACGATTCCGGGGTGTTCCAATTGGCCGGTAATCGCGGCCTCGTTGACGAATTGTCGTTGGCTGTCGTGGTCGTCCGAATGGGAGGCGCGAATCGCTTTCACAATAACCAATCGCCCCAACTCTGTATCGCGTGCCAAATAAAGCGCCCCGAGGCCCCCTTCGTCAAATAATGCTTCGACTTTGTAGCGGCCGTTGCAGAACTCACCGATCTCGTCGGGCCGGTTCGGGATGGTGTCCAGATCGGGTCCAAACACGCTGTCGAACAATTTTCGTTTGGCCGCACGCTCCACTACCTGCGGTTCTGATTCCGGCGATCCGCCATTCATATCCGACGACGTTGGGGGAGCATTCTGTTTTTGACGCAATTCCCACAAATCAGACAAAGAATCGGGTTTCTCATTTTCAAACATAGAACAACTCCCTGCATCAACAGAACCGCGCGGACATATGTAACGCCTCTAAACCCCGCCTTTCCCCTCGGAAACTCGCGACGCTTCAATTGTTATAGCGATGGCCGTTTCAATTTGCGGGCAGCGTTTTGTTCACGGCAGCATTTTTTCGAAGGATGTTGCATCACAAAACGAAGTCGACCATCTTCTCTTTGGCTCGACCGTAGCGGCGTTTGACCGTGGACTCGTCCACCTCCAGAATCGCTGCCGCTTCTTTTTGAGTCAATCCGTGATACCACAAGAGCTCAAAGGTTTCACGCAAGTCATCATCTAGCGCTTTCACCTTCTCATGAAATTCGGTCCACATGGCAGCAGTCACCGGACTGTGCGATGCATCCGCGGCCGTCAATTCGGGTAGATCTCGCACGTATTTGCGACACATGTCCTTTGAGACTTCTTGAATTTTTTTCGTCGCGAGTCCGAAGTATTGTCGGACACTGTCAGGTTTTGCATCAGCCAGAGCTTTCCAGAGTTTTAGTGCCGCCTCCTGGTAGACGTCCTCCCAGTCGACGACCCCGCTACTCTTCAACGACGAAAAGAACATCTTGTGACACATCGCTTTCATCCGTCGATGCGAATGCTCAATCAGCTCATTGCGTGCCTGCCGACCTTGATCGGAATCCGGGTTTTGCAGGGGTTTTAACCAGCTCTCGACCAGAATGGTCGTCTTACCTTCGGACATTGGTCAGCTCCTTACATGTTGGGGCGTTCCCTGTAATTGTCGGGTATTCCTTTGTAAGCGTCCACCACAGGCATGTGGGGGTTGGGACGCGTCGGGGGTTGTCGGGGCGGTGAGATCGCGAGACTGGCCGAATTCGGATTCGCAGAGATCGGCGAGGCAGAGATCGGCGGTTCGGTTCGGTTTGGTGGAGGTGGCGGTATCCACACAATCACTAACTGATAACTGAAGGACGTCGGCTAATTGCAACTATGAAATGCCGTTCGGCCGTCAAACACCGAATCGTCCACCTGCTATTCGGTGTCTACTAATCGAGGTCCCTCAATGATCGCCCCGATACCGCAAGTCAAAGTTGTGTTTCCGTCTGGCGGGATATCCCGAGGAGTCCCGTCGGTATGGGGTGGGGGTCTGGATCGATTTCCGGTGGCATTGCGGGAGGGAACAATCAGATAGGCTTGGCTCATGAGTCCTTGCCAAACGGTGGCGTTGTCCACTGCGTCCGCCCGTGTGGTTCTCTCGTCTTTCGCAGGCCGCGTGCTCCAGTTGCACGCACCCCGTCCAATTCGCTGTGTCCGGTTGGTTCTCTCATGCGTGCGTGTCGAGCGAGTACAGCAGTTTGGAATCGCGAATGTCCGGGTTCCGCTTCACCCGACCGCCGCCATCGACTGTCGCACCAAGTGATGGTTGCTGTCTGCGCAAAATCCGTAGTTACGGAATTTGCTAGCCGAGGTTAAAAACGATACGGATATTCAATGCGTTTTTGTGCGTCAGTTTGCAATGCTAAAAACCGATGCTATAATGGATTCGACACGAGAAAAAACGGGTTGGAATCGTGATTTCGCTCTATTTTTAGGATCTAGTTCCTTAAGGAGTGCAGGTTCGATTCCTGTCATTCCCATGCTCTCTTGGAATTGCTTAACCTACGACACCTAAAACAGGGTGTGTCAGGTCTGTCCCCCAGTTCCCTTTTTCCCAAGGTACGCTCTCCTCACCCTCATAACGGCGAGGGCAAGCTAGAACCAATCCGGCTAGGCATGCTCGGTCCCAATGGATTGGGATTCGGATTCTTGCGACCGTTGGTTCTCGCTCTGCTGATTTGGCGAAATCGTTTCTCGATAATTCGCCAAATCTGCTCTTCAAAACCTAGATTTGGCGCGGTATTTCAAATAAACATCGCCAAATCTGAGGCTCCAACCATTTGCGGCAAGCTGGGGGATGGCCAACGAAGTCGTTCGGGAAAATATGTTTGCCTCACGTTCCGAACATCGGCCCCTGCGCTCCAATTACAAATCCATCCCCGCTCCATGCACGCGTAGCCATTCTTTTCGTTCGGTAAAGTCGGGCAGCAGCTTATCGACTTCGCTCCAGAACTTCGCTGAGTGATCGGGGAAAATTAGGTGGGCGAGTTCATGGACCACGATGTAATCCAGAATCTTCGTTGGGGACATCATACACTTCCAATGGAAGTTGAGATTGCCTCCTGGCGTCCAAGAGGCCCAACGATTCTTCAGGTCCAGGATCTTGACGGATCGCGGTTCGACATCCATGCGGGCCTTGAAGAAGTCCACCCGCTCGTTGATCCGCACTAGCCCTTTGTCTCGGTAGAAATCCTTGAAGGCGGCAACGGCCTTGGCCGCAGGTCGCAGATCAGCCCGTAAGCAAAAGTATCCGTCCTTCAGCAGTAACGGCTCCTCCTGCTTCGGCACGAACTTTAACCGATAGGACCGACCGAGGTACAAGAACCCTTCACCACTCACGAACTGCCGTTCGATGCGGGTGGCGTTCAGGTCATGCCATTCGGCCAAGTTTTTGTAAATCCAGCGGCGTTTCTCCTCCAGCACTTTCTCAATTTGCGGGACGGACAATTCTTCGGGAGCAATCAGCGTGATCTGGCCGTCCCGCTCCACGTACAAACTGGCGGTTTTGCGTTTGCTCCTCTTGAGCGTGTACCGGATGTCACGATAAGTGCGAATCATTCAAGAATGTCCTTCTCTCGAATTTTTGCCAGGGCGGTGATCTCGGTCACAATCTTGTCGCTCTTGTCGGCGATGGCATCAAGGCCCGACTCAACCAGAAGGTCCGATAGCTCGCCCCGTAACTTCGCCACTTCGGGCAGATTGCCCCAAAAGTTAATGATCCCAATCGTGCGATGCAGCTTGCTCAGCAGAGCGATCACCAGTTGCTTGGCCTGCTCGCCATGTTCCTCTGGGATGCCACCCTTGCCGAAGGCGATCTTGCCGATCAGGTCATAGAACGGTGCCGCCTTCTTGCTGACGCCTTCGGGATCGTCCTGCCGCCCGGCCTCGGCCTCTTTTCGTAAATCGAAGAGATGCTGACTCAACAAGTCCCAATTGTCTTTGTACTTCTGGATCAATGCCTCCAGCTTCTCGCTCAGCGATTCATAAAGCACCGGGTCTTCATCAAAGTGAACCTTGCAGTGCTTGCGGATCGCATGTTCCATCTCGCTGGCCTTGGCCTGCGGTGACGTGTTTTTATTTACCTGCTGCACGAAGTTCGGTGAGAACAATTCGACAGGTGGGATCTTGGGGTTAATGCCCAAGCTAACCAGATGCTCGTCGATCAGCTTCCGCACCTTCTCACCGGCCCCGGAGATGCCGAGCGAATCATCCTTGTAGCGTTCCTTGATCTTCACCAGCAGGAAGCCAAATCGCTTGGCGGGAATGCGGTACGGGAACGCCTCGGCATTGGGCAGGATGATGTCCATGCTCTGCAAGAACTTCTTCAGGAAGACCTCGAAATTGGCTCGCTGAGCCAAGTCTTCCATGCACCGAATCGACTTCTCCAGCACGGCCAGTTCATGGGCGGTGTCTTTGATCTTCTGCTGTACGAAGTTCTCGATGTCGGCTACGCCGCTATCGATGAACAGATTGAGCAACCGCCGATAGCGGGCTTCCAGGACGGGCAATTCGCCAGTGATGTCGGTCAGCGTCCCTTCGACATCTTTTTTGTCATCGGCGGAATAGATCGACAGGGCATTCTTCAAGTGATCGGTCAACCCGATGTAATCGACGATGTAGCCTCGTGTCTTCCCCTTGGCGATCCGGTTCACTCGGGCGATGGTTTGCAGCAGGTTGTGATCTTTCACCCGCTTGTCGATGTACATCACTTGCTCAATCGGAGCATCAAAGCCGGTGAGCAACATGTCACAAACGACCAGGAAGGCGATGCCCGTATTGGTCTTGTCCGGGTCGGCGTAGTCGAACTTCTTCTTGAAGTTCTCGACCGCATTGACTTCCGCCGCATGTTTGCGAGCCTGCGTAATGATCGCCCGCTCGTTGGTGCCTTCAGAAGAGACGACGACGACCGACTTCAAAATACCAATCCGTTTGCAGAGTTCATCGTCGCGATAAGTGCTTGATTCGTTCTCGACATGTTCCGCAACAAGTGTCAACTCAGCCTTAGGGACGGCAGCGAGGATGTCGCCGCTCGCAACAGGTCTTGCGTAGGGTATTCCAATCGTCGGCCTTGGCGGCTTTGCCATCTCGGCAGCCAGTCGCTCGGCCACGGCCTCGTCGATAAACTTCTTGTACCGCACCGCTGCCAACTTCGACGAACAAACCACCTGGGCCTTGAAGCCGTTGGGCAGGATGTTGGCGATGAAATGCCCCACCAGGTCGCTGGCGATCTCCTTGATCCGTGGCTCGGCCTCGAACAGATCGTCGCTGGTTCCCCACTTCTTCTTGAGGGCCAGGATTTCGTCCGCCGTTCGCTCCTTCACCAAGTCGTCGAACTTCCGGTTCTCCCGGCTGGCGATCCGCCGCAGCGTCTCGACGTTCTCGGCCTTTCGCATCTGGCTAGCGACATGCTGCTCGGCCAGTTGATTCACCTTCTCGTCGAAGTCCGACTTGTGCGACATAGCCGAATCCGCCGTCTTCCCTTCATAGAGAATCTGCACGGTCACGCCGTCATCGACCGCATCTTGTAGCCGGTACTTGTCGATGTACTTGCCGAATCGCTCGACCGTCTTCTTCTTGTCCTTCACCACGATCAACGGGGTGCCGGTGAAGGCGAGCCGGGTAGCCTGGGGGAACGCCTCGAACAGGTTGTCGCCCAGGTCGCCGGATTGCGAGCGATGGGCCTCGTCGATCATCAGCAGGATTCGCTCGGAGTCGTTCACCATCCCGAACGATTCGTATTTCGGCAGATCGATCACGTCTTGCAGATAATCCGGCACATCACGGTTCGGGTTCTCGTTGAACTTGTGCAGCATCACCATGTTCAGATTCGACGAGCCCGTGGCGAGCTTCTGCTTCAGGTCGTGGGAACTGGTGATGAACGTGACCTTCTCGCCAGTCAGTGCCGCCGTGTCCCCAAGCTGGTCTTCCAGATCGGTGCGGTCGTTGACGAGGCAGACCTTGTAATCCTTCAGGTCGTCGCACATTCGCAGCTTGCGGATCACAAAGACCATCGTCAGCGATTTGCCCGAACCCTGCGTGTGCCAGATGACGCCGGATCGGTCGTTGGGTGTCTTCCCCTTACGGAGCCGGTCGATGATCTTGCAGACGGCCCGGTACTGCTGATAGCGAGCGACCACCTTGGCCCGCACCTTGCCGACATCCATGAAGATCGAGCAGGTGCGAATCAAGTCGAGCAGCGTTTCCTTGGGCAGCACGCCCTGGATCAATGTTTCCTGGGGACGCACTTTGCCCAGCGGTGGGGTGACGGTGCGATACTTCTCGGGATAAATGTCTCGCCAGGGGAAGAAGAACTCTTCGTCGGTCGAAGTGATCGTACCGATGTCGGCCTGCTCGCCGCTGGTGCGGATCAGCAGTTGATTGGTGAAGAACAGCCTTGGCTCGCCTTCTCGCAAGCCCGATTGCTTCGTCTCCTCCCGCTGGTCGCTGTACCGCATCAACTGCTGGAACGCCTCGAACATCGGGTTCGACGTGAAGACGTTGGCTTCCTTGCACTCGATCACGGCCAACGGCAAACCGTTCACGAACAGCACGATGTCGGGAATGATGAAGCCCTTGGTCGCTCCCGGTGTGTCGATGCGAAACTGGTTGACGGCGTGGAACTGGTTGCGTTCGGGATGCTCGAAGTCGATCAGCTTGACGTTCGGGTACTGCTCGCCGGTCAATTCATTGGCATCGACCTGGGAGCGGAACAGCAGCTTGAGAACGGCTTCATTGTTCTCGACCAAACTGCGGCCCGAGTGACCGAACAGATCATCGTGCAGGTCGTCGAGTTGCTTGTCCGTAAGCCACGTTTGGCCATCGGGGGTGGTGTTGATCGCACGAACAGCTTGGTTGAACACATCCCGCAGGGTCACTTCCCGAAAGCTGGCCCGCAGGCTCTTGGTTGGATCGGTAGGAATGCCCGGCCCCTGGTCGACCACCGTCCAGTCAAGGGCGGCGAGCTGATCGAGGAACGGTTTCTCGACGAAGGAGTATTCGGACACCTCTACGACTCCCTTCCTGCCAAGAAATGCCACATTTGGGAGTAGAATCGGCGTCGGCTCAGGATAAATCCATTGTCTAAATACAAGGCGATTTGCAAAAAACTAGACAATCGCAAACTCTTGCCAGCCAAGGGTTTACTTAGCTCCGGATTTCTTGGATTGTCTAAATGCACCGTTTTTACTCCTGATTTTCTGGGCTTCTAGACAATTGCCAGCCCGCGTTTTTCCCGGTACTCGAACCGATGCGGACGACCAACCCTTCCTTTTTCATCTCCTGGATCAGGTTCCGAATAAAGTTCGATTTTTGATCTTCGGAAAGAGCATCTGACAACTTTTTTCGTAATAGATTGTCAATATCCTCTCGCCGAGCCTCTCCCTTTTGTTTCAAAAGATCGCAAACCATTTTTTTGCAATAGTCCCGGTCGATCCCTCTCTTGACCAAATAGTCTTCGACAGTATCGGTCGCTTTCGCAACCTCGGCTGATACGAATAGGTTAGTCCTCCTGCCTTCGACTAGCCTCTGCCGCTTCAATGACTTAAACTCCGCATCACTCAGCTTCAACCCTTTTTGAACCTTGTCCAAAGCGATGACGTCCCACAAGCCAAGTTCGGTTCTAGCAAGCAACATTTTCGTATACTTTTCGTCGAGTACCGAGTTCCTAACGACCACCTTGACCTCAATTGCATTCGAGAGATCATAATCAGGCATCGGGAACGACCGCTTCTTCTGTGTGAGAAAAATGCGTTTGATCCCACTGCCAATCGTATCGATCATCCCCAGATTCACCATCGCCTGAGCCAAAAAGCCATTGCGATAGATGCTCATCGGAGCATCGCGACGAATGACGGACTCGACATCGCCAGGCAGAAAAGAGCCGTGGTTCGCAATCACTAATCGATCTTCAAATTCGACAACATTGATACGACCACTGATCGAATAGTCTTGATGCGCGATTGCGTTGTGAAGTGCCTCTCTAAGAACCCAGAAATCGTATTGCAAAACCTCAACAGGGAATAGAGTCCCCCAGGGCAGTACTCGGCAGGTTAGGTTTCGTACGTTGGTCAATAGAGCATCGACGGCCAATAACAAGGGGGGCGAAAAGTGCTTGTAGTCACGTTCAAACCCATCTTTGTCCTTAAGGATCCACGTTAGCTGCGGGTGGCAGTTTGGTAGGTGGTGATCGGATTCGGGTTTACCGAGAAGGATGATCGCTGCACGAGTGATTTTTCCGTCGATAGTGAGCTTGGCCTTGTTGAGAAGCGTTACATCGCTCCAGGAATCGACCTCGGCAGCCAATCCTGGATTCTTCGTTTTGTATTCCTGGCGAACAAACGCCAATGCCTTGGGATCAAGATCGATTTCCGAAGCGCCGATACAGATTTGAGCTGACCAATCTTCCCGTACAACCTGTTGTCGTATTTGGTCAATCTCTTGCAAGCTAAGTGTGCTGATCGATTCACCATGTCTGCCATAAACTTTCCCGTTCCACTCCGTTGGAATACCACGAGGAGCTGGTGGGATTTGAAACAGAACAACTCTTCCCTCAGCATGGTTAACAACATGAATATCCTGAAAAGTGCTTTGATGGTTCGTATGCTTCGCGATCTCGCCCTTTAGTTTGTCCAAACCAGGAGCTTGAAGTCGGTAATTCGAACCGACAATCTGCCGTGGAGGTTTGTTAGAGATGCCCAATACCAACCAACCAGAGGTCTGTGATTTTAAGTTTGCTTCATTGCTTAGCGCTGAAAAGTACCGCCCCAGTTCATCAAAGTCGATGTTCGCCTTTGCTTCTTTGAACTCAATCCACTCTGTTTCAGCGGGGAGCAACATGAACTCGGTCAACATTTTCTCTAGGTCAAGAAGCGTCATTCTTTGACCTCCATTGCGGTGGATTCCTGTATCTGCTTCAGTGTTTTTCCATCCTTGTTCTTCCAGTCATCTCGTCCATTGGATGATCGCCCTTGAACGACTGCCGCCGCACTTGATGGAGACGTAAACACTTGATCCTGCATAAACTTCCATACCGATCCGTCGTCAACCAGGACCCCTTGTCCGATCAAGTCTTTACGCAAGGTCGTTACGTAGGTTGGAATGGTATTGGTCTCCTCTTTTACGGCCTGCGAGCCCTTGAGGACGACGAATCCTTTGGGGTCTTCGTAACCGGTTGCCTTGATTCCCTTCGCGTTGATAAACAGCATTTCACTTTGTCGGGCCGATGTCTCCGTTTTTTCGAAGACGCTCAAGCCCAAGAGCGGGAAGATGCTCAGCACGTCGAGCAGGAAACTCTCCACGTCGGCGGTTTGCGACTTGGAGAGCGTCGGTGCCAGAGGTTTCTGCGTATTATCCAACTTGCATTGCTTGGCGGCGTGGGCCAGTTCCAGCAAACGAGCTTCAAGATGCTGGACGTGAGCCTTGTTCAGGCTGTTGTCCTTCGTCACGAAGAACACGGCCCAATCCCAGAAATCCTTCTTGCTGTAATGCTGGTTCAATCGATCTTTGACCGGATCACCTTCGCCGATGTAGATCGTCGGCAGGCCACTCCCTTCGGACGAACCGACCAGCACGTAGACGCCGGTCTTGTTGAACTCCTCTTGGATCACGACCTGTTTGTAGTTCGTGCGATTGAAGACGACACCGATGCCTGTCCAGTTGGACTTCTCCACCAATCGCAGGCTGTCGGGATCGCCATCCGGCACGAAGATCGTGATCGAGAAGGGACGTTGCTGGAGTTTAGGCATGGGCGGCGACCTCCTCGTCTTCGTCCGTCTTCACACGCACCTTGCCGGTGAGAAGGTCTTGCATGAGGCCGGTTTTGTCCTTGGCACAAATAGTGTGAAACGGCTTATTAAGCAAGGAGTATTCAGACATCTGGATGATCTCCCGGACGAATCTTATCGGCGATCGCTTTCGCGAATTCATCCTGCTCTTGTTCCTTTTGTCGTCGCTTCTCTTTCGCCGAAGTCGTGTCATCGAGGCTCCCTAAGGCTCCGATCGCATGGCCGATTATAATCGTTAGCATAGTGATTGAAACAAGCGATTGAACCACCACCAATGCATGAACGAAACCGAGATCACTCTTCGAAGGCGTGATATCTCCGTAACCGATTGTGGCACCAGTGACGAATGAAAAGTAAATCGCCTGCCATACGCTTTTAAGGCAACTGTCGAAACCGGCATGACGATTCCACCAGTAAAGCACGCCAAAGAGCCAAGTGATTTCAAAATAGTTCAGGAGTCCAATGAGCAGGTTCCGTCCGTGGCTGTAAACCAAGCGATTCTTTCCGATCACTTTTCGCCATAGGTTGTGGTAAAAGGTCGTTTGCACGATTTGCACTACCATAAACAACGCCCAAGCCGTGTAGAGCCAGTTCGGAGGCTCGTTGTGCCACCATGCAGCCGAAATCGCCACAGCGAACCAAGCGAAAATGTAGAGGTCGGTGAAGGTGGCGGGTGTTTGTTTCGAATGCCAAATCCACTGCCGTAGGCAGGGTTTGAGATATTCCACCAACGAGAGGCGGCGAAGAACCCAAAACAGGCAACTCATTAAATACAGAAACGGGCTGTACTTAGCACCACGCAAGTGGTGCCTCCAGCCGAACTCTTCGCAGCCACAGAAAAACCAGCGGCAAAGCACACAGTGTGCGCTCGTGCGGCAGCACTCACTAACTAACCTTTGTTGAGACATCTTCAATCTGTCCTTTCGCATCCGCCGCTTTACCGTCATCCTCCTCTTCGTCCACCTTCACCCGGACCTTGCCGGTAAGCAGGTCCTGCATGAGGCCGGTTTTTGTTTGCAACAGATTGTTCATGTAAGCTTGATCAAGGTCGCATCGCTTCTCGTGTTGGAGTAGAGCGTTGGCTATCCGATGCTGTTCATCAGAATGTGGACAAGGGAAGGCCAGTTTTGCCAGCCGATCTGCACCAAGATGAGCAACTGAGGTCGTTTGGCGTGCGATTGTCATGAATCGGCCGATGTCGATGTAGTATTTGAAAATACCACGGCAGAAACGGACGTCATGCGGTGTGTACGGACGAAACCGGATCAACGTGTTCTGAAAACAAAAGCGATGCGGTTCGCCTTCGTAGATAGCGGATCGCCCCACGAGTTCCAGGCTTTGTCCTTCATTCAGAAGAATGTCGCCGGGCAGTAACGAATAGGTTTCCTTTTCCCTTGGCGTGAAGTCCATTTCAAGCACGTCGGAGTAGTCAATGAACCCATCAAATACGTTGGCGACTCGGAGGTAAGGTGTGGTGAACCTTCCCGACTGGTGTTTTGGTGATCTCTGCCGACCGAGCTTAACCGAACCGACTTCATCGACACGACAAACCTCCCACTCCTTCGGAATCCAACCCAACTCGGACTGTTTGTAAAGTTCGGGGGCTTCTTCGTATGGGGGCCGCAGGTGGCCGTGTTCGTCCACGCCACGTGTGAACAGGTCGTGCATCATCCCCTGCTTGATCGCCTGATACTTGGCAATCAGGGCCTCGGTCTTCTCGATCAGGTTGTCTACCGTCGTCAGAATCCGAGCGATCTTGCGTTGCTGGGGTGGCCGGGGGATACCGATTGGAACTCGTGCAAATTGTTCACGGGTGAGATGAGCAATGCTCGACTGCGACATAAAATCGACGAGCCACCCGTTCGTAGCTGCCAATCGCATGTAGCGAAGCATGTACTCGGGTAGTACGTCGTTGGTTCGTGGTCGAAGCCGATGTATCGCCTTTTGGAAGTAGCAATTCGTCATTTCGCCGTGCCACATCGCAGTGCGACCAATCTCGCCACCTTCACAGACAAGAAGATCACCCGGCAACAATGAGAACTTTTCTCGCTCAGCTTCAGTGAAGTCCATTGTCTCCAAACTGCTGAGGTCAACTCGGTCCCATTGGACATTCTTGTTTGCGAGATACGGCTTCGGCGTTTTTCCAATCTTGAACGCTTTGCTCAACATCTTGCCCAATTGCATCTCGAAAGCTTCACCGACAGAAAAGGTACTCCAGTCAGCCGGAAAGCGATTTGACGCACCGGTGAGAACTTCACTCATACCCCAACTCCTTAAAAAATGCGTTGAGTTGGGCCGCTTCCCGATCCCGCTCGGCGAGAATCTGTTTCGTGGTCACGGCGTACTTGGACCACAGGTTCTCGACGGCGGTAATGAACGCTCGCTGGTACTGTCGCAGGTAGCCGTCGAATTGCTCGGTCAATAGCCGCTTGAACCGGGCCAGGATCAGCTTCTTCGCCTCGGTCTCGGTGATCTTGGCACGGGCAGAGGCGATAAGGGTGTCCCTCTGCTTCTCCACTTCCCGAATGTGGGTCTTGATCGTCTTGAGTTCGTCATCCAAGGCCACATGCCGGGCGAGTTGAGCGTCGATTTCTTCGATCCGTTTCTCCCAGCCAACAACTTCGGCAGGTACGCCACTTCGCCCTTCGTTCTTGGCCCGCTTCTTGGCCTCTTTGATTTCGCCCCCCAGGTTCTTCTTTTCTTCCTTGAGCGATTTGACCAACGACTTGGGCAGCACGCCGTTCTCGGCATCGACCTCGACTTCGCCCTCTTCTTCGTCGCCACCACTGACGGCGGCAAACAACCCTTCGAGTTCGGCGATGCGAGCCGTCTCTTGCTCGATCTGCTCCAGCACTTCGGGGAATTGGGACTGGAGGATTTCGTCGTCGGGGATCAGTTCCGGCCCCCAACCACTGGCCGCTATCGACTTGAGATCGCTATCCAGCGACTTGATGTAAGCAGCCACGGCACCACGAGCCTGATACACATCGAGCAGGTTGTGCGGCACCAATGCCTTCGACAACCCATCGATGCACTGCCGACGAAACTCAAAGACGTTTTGTGTCTCGGGGAGTTTTTCGAGGCGTTTGACATTGCCGGTCCACCACGCATCGAGCGACTTATGGAACTCAGCATGTTTGGCTTGAAGGCCTGGTGCCGATTCGACTCGCGTTTTGATGTTCTCCTTCGAGCCGACGCCAGTTGCGAAGTCGCTGTATTTGGCGTCCCGATCTTTGAACAACAGCAACCGCAGTCCGGCGTAGTTGTCGAAGTAGGAAGTCAGCAGGGTGATTTCGCTGACCGGAATGCCGCCGTGCAGATGTGCCCGAACATCGTGTGGTTCCGGGGGCGGGCTGTTATCGACGTAGCGGCGGATGTTGAGATTGAATTCCTCCCGCTCCAGTTCCTCGACCGGAACTTCACGGGAGTATTTCGGCACGCTGAGCCGTTTTTGATAGACGTGGGTGATCTTCTCGATGTCTTCGGGCCGCAGCGAATTCTGGTTCTTGCCTTCCTTGTATTCCCGGTCGGCGTTGATGAACAACACGCTCTTGCGCTTGGCCGATTCGTTCTTGTTGATAACCAGCACGCAGGCCGGAATGCCCGTGCCGTAGAACAGGCCGGCAGGCAAGCCGATGACCGCTTCCAGATTGCCGTCCTTGATGAACTTCTGACGGCAAGCCTTTTCTTCGCCACCACGGAACAGGACGCCGTGCGGCATGACCACGGCCATGCGTCCATCGCTCTTGAGCGAGGCGACCATGTGCTGCACGAACATCAGGTCAGCCTTCTTGCCGCTCTCGGGCATGAAGGTGTGGAAGCGTTCGGCGAACTGCATCCCGCTGCGAACGTAGTTCTGCGAGACGGGCGGATTGGCGATCACCCGGTCGAAGCGGCGGATTTCGCCGTTTTTGTCCAAGTGCTGGGGTTCTTTCAGTGTGCAACCTTGGCGAACATCGGCACTGCGAACGCCGTGCAGCAGCAGGTTCATCTTGCAGATCGCCCACGTGCCGCCGTTGAGTTCTTGCCCCGCGAGTTCCAGATTGCGAGAATCACCGCCCGTTTCTTGGACGAACTGCTTGGCCTGAATCAGCATCCCCGCCGAACCGGCACACGGGTCGTAGATGCTCATGCCTTCTTTGGGCCCGATCAACTGGACCATCATCCGGACCACTTCGGCCGGAGTGTAAAACTCGCCCCCTTTTTTTCCGGCACTGTCGGCGAAGTACTTGATCAGGTATTCGTAGGCCGCCCCTAGCAGATCGGGGAACTCGAAGTCGTCGTTGGAGAGGGAGATGTCGTTGAAGTGCTGGATGAATGCCACCAAGGTATCATCGTCCATCGACCGCTGGCCGACCTTGCGATTGAAGTTGATCCCTTTGAGCACGTCTTGCAGCGTGTTGGGATTGGCATCTTCGATCGCCGCCAGGGCCTTGTTGAGTCCGGAGCCAACGGCCGTTTTGAGGTGGGCGATCCCGATGTTGCGGCCCTTTTCGTCCTGGGCACTCCAGCGGGCTTGGAGCGGTACGAAGAAGTCGTACTTGTCGGGATTGTCGAGTTGCTTCTCGATCAGAGCTTGCTTGAGTCCTTTGCTATGGTATTCGGCAATCAGTTTTTCGCGATCGGCCGTGAATTGATCGCTCAGTCGCTTGAGGAACAACATGCCGAAGATAAACTCTTTGTACTCCGAGGCATCCATATTGCCGCGGAGAATATCGCAGGCCTCGAACAGTTTGCGTTCCAGCCGAGGCAGCGTCAGCCGATCGGCTCGTTTGCTGGTTGAAGCGGCAGACGCGGCGTGCTTGCCCAGAAGTTCCTGTGCCATTCCCTGATTTCCGTATCGACTTACGTCGGCCCTGTAAAGCTATTCTGAAAGTACAAAATCCCTGCTCGTCCCACCACAGTGCCATATAACTGTGGCAATAGACCAATGCTTACCAACGCAGATGATACCCAGAAACCAAGCCTGCGTCCATTAATGGGGGACGGATCCAAAGAACAAGTGCAAAAGCGTAGTTTATTCGGTGTTATCTTTTTCTCGTGGCTCTTCAGGCTCTTTGTACGGTTCTATTTGTCGCCTTTCGTAATTGTCAGCTCCGTACCAGTAGCACCGCCAACGCACAGGCACTTGCCACATATACCGCCAGCACCGAATCGGAAAAGGTCGACCTGCAAGCTCCGACCAGAAGTACCGTTGAGGCCAAAACATTTCCACGTACTTCGACAATTCGTCGCGACTCCGTAACTTCCGAAGGTAGTAGCAGATGAGCGAACGGATATAGTTGCTTATCAATATGAGAAACATTTCAACGGATTCATTACCCGAAGCTTGCCCCAAAGAACCAAACAAGCTAAGATCTTTCGCGGTGGTCTCCTCAACGGCGTCAACCGTTGTCAAAAAACCTGATACTTCCGACCGTGCGATTATCGCACGGAGGGAGACCATTTTTTATGCTTTTAAAATTTTGGGGACGCTTCCGGCGCTTATATACTGTTTGTTTATGGGACAGTTAGAGTCTAATGGGCGTTACCCTCACGCGGTGAGAGTTTGGAGGAGTAAAAAGTGGATGCGCATCGACATAGAGCTGCGTTCAATCTCGGGTTCTACACGCATCAGATACGGCCGACGATAGAGGCTTTATTGGGTCCATTTGGGCAATCAAGTCCGTACACGGATATGGGAAGAGCTGTCTACCCGGTGAAGGCGGCCGCCAAACGGTTGATGCCCGCGCGTACGGCCGCCAGTTTGGTTGAAAAGCTGGAAAAGATTAACTTCGCTGTTGTCAGTATTCGCATGGGCGTGGTTAAATCCCAGCAACAAGTGGAACAACTGTTCGAAGAGACCATGGCTGAAGCGGCCGAAGTCACAACGGCGGTGGCCGAATTCGCTGAAGCATCGCTCGAAGGCGTGGGTACAGTGTTGTACGAAGCCGGTCGGTTGATTTCCGTTTGGTCCCTTATGACCGAACCAAATAACCTACCCCAAGACACACTGAAAGCTATCTTGCTCAATTTGACCTCCGCTGGGTTGCGTGAGGCGGCGACTTCAACGCGATCCCTCTTTGCTCAATTTCATTCCGAGGAGTCTAGTTACTCGCACCATTCCGCAGTGTGGCAGTTGCACAGTCAGATTATTCATGAATTGGACAAGCGAATCGCAATTGAGCTCATGGAGTCTGACTCCGAGCCCGTAAGCAGAAATCAGCTGACTGGTCTTCCTGACCTAACCCAGTTTGAGCGGGACTCGCTTCAATACTTAGAGAACCCACGGCAACCGCTCTCTGTGGCTTTCATTGACATGGACGATCTAAAGGCATTGAATACCGAGATTGGTCATGATGCAACTGACAATGTAATTCGCCAACTTGCTGATACGCTTGTATCGGAACTAGAACATCGCGCCGTGGTATACCATCGTAGCGGCGATGAGTTTCTGATGGTATTCAAGAATACGGAGGGTTCAGAGGCGAAGCTCCTTTTAGACCGCCTCGCGAAGAACGTCGCCGAACAGGGTTTTACGACCGAAAACGGAATGCGTAGAATCACGATAAGCGGTGGCATTGCAAGTTATCCCTCTCAAGCCAACAACTTTGAAGAGCTGACGATACATGCGAACGAGGCCATGCGGATGTCAAAGAGTCGTGGAAAACGTCTTGTCCTGATATATGGCGATGGCGATCTCGGACTCGCTTCTAATTAAAGTCGATTCTTGGTGGAAGCGTCCCAAAAAGTGTTAAATCTTAAAGAGTGGACTCCTGTCGTGCGATTGTCGCACGGTCGGAGGTTTCGAGTACTGTGGACGCAACGGTTCGTGCAGTTGGAGAGTCCAACGTGAAGGATTCTAGTTGGTTTGGTTCGTTGCGACAAGCTTCTGGTACCGAAGTCATTGAACTGTTTTTTCGCTTCATCCGTGGCCATTTCTAATTGCCCGTCTGTCGCCGAATGACCGACGCTGTCGCGAATCTCTCTGCGCCGAAACTTCAGTCGTGGGCGGGTGAGCCATATACGTATCTGTCACTGTTTGGCCCGAGTTTTTCGCAGATGGGGCTGGCGTTGGTGTAGATCTTCAGTTCAATTTAAAGCAAGCAACCGACCGAACGTCTGAGGGAATTTCTATTTAGTTCGCAATAAACTTGGGCATCGGATTCCCAGACTTCGCAAACTCTATGATGGCATCGCAGTCTTCCGAGAAGTCTTTTGGGAGAGCGTTTAAATACCGCCAGCAACTAAACGCCATCTCCCCAGATTTCTCGATTCGCCTTTTCGCTTCCAGTGCGTGCTTGATTGCCTCGTCGCGATTGCCTATCGCAGCAAATACTAAGGCACAACATTGCGGGTAATTTGCATCACCCGGAACATCTTCGCTACCTCGCTCGAAGTATTTGCCAAGCTCATTTAGCAGCTCGTCAGGCTTTGCATTTGACTTTGCCCATGTGCTCATGGCGAAATTGAATCGATCGGAAATGTTAGATTTTGACAAACACTCATGTTTGACACCGAGGTGTTGCAATGCCTCCTCGAAACGTCCGTCACCAATCAAGCATAGCGATAAAAGACTTTTGGCGTTTCCTTTGTGCGAACTACACTGGTCAATCTCGAATTCAAGAATTTTTATTGCAGACGGAAGTCCTCTTCGAAACCGCATTAGAGCTTGAACAATTGGGCCGCGTTGTACGACTGGGATTTCTCGCAATGCCGCACATTCCCAAACGGCATCCAAGCGATTTTCTTCTGCCATTCCCAGTAGTCTCGCTGCCTTGGCAACTTCCGTGTCAGATAAATTGGATAGCCCAAGTGCATGAAGCGCATCTTCCGCCGCGCCAGACCGATCGCCCGTATAGAGTCGCCCTGCAGCCCGCTCCAGAAAGACTTTCCCTTGCTCAAATCCGTTATCAATAGCCTTATCCAACAATTGGAGGGCCTCGTCAGTCCTGCCCTCGGATCGGCGAAGCAATGCGATAAAGAACAGTATTTCGCCATCGTTCGGATGGTATGATCGAATTTCTTCTAGTCGCCGTTCGAGATCTTGCTTCGTACTTTCAAAGCGAAAACCGTAGGGACGAATTCCTTGTCGTAGGTAATCAATGGCTGCCTCGCGGTCGCGCATGTTGTGCAGAATAATGGTGTCTTTGAGTTTCAAATACTCCTTGGTCAATCGACTCTTTGGTCGATTAAGCACGAAAATGCACTGGTCAACCAACGCTAGGCTAGGGTAATGCCGAATCGTATTATGCGAGGTAAATCGAAGCGATTTTCGAAAACGTTGTAAACTTCCTTTTAATACATCATCTTCATCATCGAGTTCGGGGACGTTTGAAACTACGAAGTGTAGCTTCGGCAACCTGTCAGTACGCGACCGATCACTCCGAATGTCCTCGACGACCTCCGCCAGCCCAGCAAGATTTTGCTCGTTGGGAAAAAAAAGCAAAACAACAGCGTCCGGTAATTGTCTCGTACATATGCCCTCGACGTCCGTGTGCCCAGTTCGAGAATCGATGAAAACGTAATCCGGTGCAAAGGCGTCTTCCCATTGCGCCTTTAGATCTTCCATCATCAAATACCCGTTTTGCTCGGCATATAGCGTTTGCCAGTGAATATTGGACAATTGCCGTCGATAGTTGCCATCGCCCGTTCCAGCGGGCATCACCCACAATCTACCTCCATTAGCCGCAACACCCTTGGTTTCGTATACATAATCGCGGACGTCTGCGGTGCTACCGGCTGCTATGTAGTCGGACACAAATTCAACAACTCCTTTGGACGGCTTCTTGGGCTTGAGCTCCGCAAAGGTCTGCAATCCGGGCGCCTCGAGATCAAAGTCGACGATTAATACCGTGCGACCGGCTCGTGCCAGGGCTGTTGCGACATTTACAAGTGCAAATGTCCGGCCGACGCCGCCCTTGAATGAGTAGAACGTTGTTATGTACATGGCTATGCAGCTTCCGGATCATGCAAACGAAAAGTGGCAGCGTTTTTTACCGCAGCGCCCAGTCTTTCCGATTTAACCAAGCCTCTAAACTTGGACTGCACTTCTTCCATGCTTGATCCAGTTGGCAGGTTCCCAGATTTTTGTAGCAGTTCGCGATTAAGTAAACGAACTACATTGTCGGAAAATTTAAGCAAGTAAAGGAACTGGTCATATGCGGAATTCTGAATCAGTGCGCCACGTTCCCATCGTCCTAAAGTCGCCTCGCCAATCTTCGTTAACTCTGCGAACTTCGCCCGAGTCATGCCAATGGCGTTACGGACTGACTCAACTTCCGCTGGAGTGAAGACGCCCATATGCCGACAAACCGCGTCGTGCTTTAATTCCTCGGCGCTATCGTCAACATACTCGAGCCCACAGTCTAGGCAGCTAAATGCTTGAAGCGTGACTGGAAGCAAGACCGCCGATTCGCCTTGCCCATATGGAAACGACGTGTCGACAAAGCGTGACCGAACATTCCCTGAACTGCATGAAGGACAATCGATTGCTGGGAATATTATCTCGCTGGAATCATTCATTCTTAATCTCCTTAGACGGGCGGTTCGTTTCTGTGCTGTAATGAAAACTGCGGCCCACGACCTTTCCGGCCCCTAGCTGTAACTTCACGTACAACTTCCTGTCGCCAAGCGGGATCTTCAAGACATAGCCAATCGAACCTGGCGGCCTTTCAAGTTGAACCGTCTCTAGCTCCAAGCCGTCTCTAAGCTTCTCAGCGACAAATTCCCAAGCACCCGCGTCGGTAAACGGCAAGCCAGTTTGCGGCTCGATAACTGTGGTGGGTTGCCATTCCGTCGGGCAATTGATCGACCACTCGCTTTTGCGCGCCCCCTTGCGCTGGCAAAGAACCACCAGTTGGTGGCGTATTTCCTCAAGTTCATCTCCCATCTGCCTGCTCTCACGAAATGGTATAGCATGAATAGATCATATGATCTATTGTCTTTCTTGTCAAATGAAATCGCTCGTCAAATGATCTCGCTTTTCGGCCTGATTGTACTCATTTTAACAGATTTCCGCGATTTTTCATTATTGCAAGCAAAAACGTCGCAAACTACCGTGGTCCCGTTCTGGTTCTGCCCAGGCTTGGAGGGTGCCGTTGGGGTCTAGTTGGACTTTGATGACGTTGGCGCGGCAGCAGACGGGGCAGTCCTCCACATACGTCTGATACGATCCTGCCGTCAAATCCAACGGAATGATGATCTCTTCGCCACACGCATCGCAGAGATAACTTGCTTCTACATCCGACGAAGGATTGTCGCCGCCAACGCTCTCAACAACCTGGGGTGGTTCCCCCTCGTCCATTGTCGGAATCTGTTCGCCAGACGTCCGCAGTTCGCACGCCCATAACATGACCGACAACGGCTCGGGACCGGCCAGCCGGTGATCGCGACCTATCCTTGGCTCAACCAAAGTGAGCTCGGCTGGGGCCAGAAATGACAATTACTTCGAGCTGTGGTAACCCTCTGCCAACCACGCGAGATTGAATTGGTAGTGCAAGCGACTACTGATCACGTGAATGGTGTTGTCGGGCGTTTGCGTGGAAGCCAAATAACCCGCATGTTCAGCGCGAGTTGGCGAAGCAGTGAATTCTTTTGTATGGGCACCACCATCCCAGTTTCCGGATCCAGGTGTCAGTAGTTTGCGCAGCGGCCAAGTGGCTCCTTCGTCAAACGACACCGCCGCATACATGCCATTTCCCGCGAAAGTTTGGCCTAGTTGGTCAATAAATGACTGCGGATTTGCTTCCGGCTCGGTGCGATTGCCAGACGTGAACGAAACCAGCAATAAGGGGCCTTCGTTTAGCCGTCGCAAAATCAAGCGTTGCCCACCACCAATCGGCGGAAAGGGACTGGGGCTATATTCCCACGTCTTCCCCGTGTCGCGTGAAATACTTTGCGGCATGTGGCCGTCGATCGAATCCCCTCGGCCCAATGCCAAGAGATTGCCATTGGCCAATTCGACCACCGACGCGTGAATGCCGGCCACAGTGCCGAGTCCGTTGCCTCCGCTCACAAATTCGGGTTTGGTTCCGCGTCCCGCATCCGACCAAGTCTTGCCGTCGTCATGACTCACATGGATCGCCGTGCCACCGTTTGGTCCGGGGTCCGCGTCACAACATTGGATCAAATATCCGGCGGAAGTTCGCAACGTTCCCGATATGACCTGGTGCCGCGTCGTGTACTCGGGACCGATGGCTTGGGGTGAGCTCCACGTGACCCCATGGTCACGACTGGTTCGTTGTAACAACGCCAATTTCGCCCAGCCTCGACCGCCCAACGGCCCCATTCCGTTGATGTGAAACAAGGTGCCGGCACCATCGTGGAAGATCGCCGACCCATGCATGTTGCGCTGCTCGGCCTTAAAGAATTCACTCGAGGGATCCCATTGATCTGCATTCGCTCGCAAACGGGAAGCCAGAACCGTGAGTTCGGTGCCTGATTCGGAACTGGTCGAATACCAAATGGCGATCAAGTCTCCATTGTCCAACCATGCAAGTGACGGTTGATGGTTGTGATTTCCAAATGGTTGATCCGGCTCGACCGGCGGAAGGACAAAGACCAAAGGTAACTCAAAACGCGGCGTGGCGTTGACCTCGGTCGACCACGAGTATTTCGCTTGTGATACCTCTTGAGCCCAACGGGGGACGACCGCTTCGGCCGTGACCTTCAGGGAAGCCACGCGATCACCTTGATCCAAGACCTCGAATCTTCGATACGTCTGCGGCGATTCCTGAGCCAAAGCGACACTGCCGTCGAGGACACTGTCATCGAGGACACGGTCATCGAGGACACAGGCGAAGAATAAGAGAAGACAATGCGAAAGTGCTGTCGGGCCAAGTCGACCCATCCCAAAACGGAGAATATCCATGGCTGTCGATCCTCACGGGGCAAAATGCCTACGGTCGCTAACGGCGAACTGGCTCGGTGGGTTTATTCGTCAACAGCGAGACCACGATCAGGGTCACGAACGATAAAGGGATCGTGACAATCCCCGGCTGACTGAAGGGAATCCAGCTTTGATCGGCCGGCATGCCATACACATCTTTAAACGTGTCACCACTCAACAGAATCCACGCCAAGGCCGACAACATTCCGACCATGATCGAGGCGGTGATTCCCTGCCACGTTGCCCTCGACCAAAACAAAACCATGATCAACGCGGGTAGGTTCGCCGAAGCGGCCACACTAAACGCCCAACCCACCAAATAATTGACATTCATTTTCTGAAAGGCGATCCCCAAGCCAATGGCGATCAAGCCAACCACCAGAGCTGAAATTTTGGCGACCCGAATTTTCGAACGATCGTCTAACGGTTTGCCGGTCACGATTGGAACCACATCATGCGCGACCGCTCCACTGGCGGCGATAATCAACCCACTGACGGTCCCCAAGACCGTGGTGAAGGCTACGGCGGAAATCAACGCAAACAACAAATTGCTGAAACTCCGGGCCAACAACGGGGCCGCCATGTTGTTGTCCGACACATCCATCGCGCCACTCGTCATGGCACCAATGCCCAAGTACAGGGTCAAGATATAAAAGAAGCCGATCGTGGCGATACCAACGATCGTGCTCTTGCGAGCACTGGCTTGATCCTTGACCGTATAATAACGAATCAAGATATGGGGCAAGGCGGCGGTGCCACAAAACAAAGCCAACATCAACGAGACAAAATTCAAACGGTCCGCCCATTTCTCACTGCGAATCCCCTTGAGGGCCGGAAGATTTCCTGGTCGCAAGATCTCCGTGCCAGCGGTTGGAGTCGCGGTGTACGTCGTTTTCTTGTCCACCGTTTTGCCACGCCAGAGGGCAATCGTACTGCCTTGTAGGACTCGAAAAAACTCGAGTGGTCCCACGGGGCCTGTCGCTGTGGCACCATTGGGCAATTCCAAAACTTCCCCGACCGGCCGCAGATCCGTCTCTCCCGGACCGCGACCTTGGGGCAAGCCATTGATCAGGATGCGACCGTCAGGAGTCTCTTCGCGAACTTGGTCGGCCAACCGAGCGGCGCGTTCGCTTTCGGGAACAACCGTGAAACCCCGTTGTAAGATCAGGATCGTCAAAATCAACGAGAAGAAAACCAACAAGCCACCTTTGAGAAATTGAACATACGTTGTGCTGACCATACCGGCGGTCATCACGATGGCGACGACCACGGCTCCAACCATGGTCACGCCCACCCAATGCGGCAACCCAAAGAGCGGTTGGACCAAGGCGCCCGCGCCTACCATCTGAGGAATCAAATAGAAGACCGACACGACCAACGTGCTCATCGAAGCCGACAAACGAATTGCCCGCGACTGAAATGCGGAATCCAAGGCATCCGCAAACGTGTATTTCCCGCGTCGTTTCAAGGGCTCGGCCACGACCAACAGGGCCACGATCCATCCAGCTAAGTAACCAATCGAATAGAGAAAGCCATCATAGCCGTAAAACGCGATCATGCCGCAAATGCCCAAGAACGATGCCGCCGACAAATAGTCGCCAGCGAACGCGATTCCGTTCACGAACCAATGGATGCCGCCACTGGCCGCGAAAAACCCCGAGGCACTGGTTGCGCTTTTCGCCAGATAAACGCTGAGCCAAAGGGTGAGGCCCACAATAAGCGTAAACACCGTAACGGCGGTGTAGTTCACTTCGTAGATCATGAATGGGACTCCGAGGTCGCGTCCGGTTGCGTCCCAAGCACGGATTGAGACGACACACCGCCCGTACCGCGACAAGCCAATCCATAAATCAAAGCGATGGCAATCGCTAAAAAAATGAGACCAAATCCAAAAACCACCGAGTTCGAGATTCCCCACAACGGCGTCGCTTGTAGCAATCCGGGCGACGTCATGCAGCAGACAATGAACAGAAAATACATGATCGCATAGCCCGCAAACAGCTTCAATCCAAGGCGTTGATTCCTGACGACCGTTGCCGCGTCTTCTTTTTGAATCTCATTCGCGCCATGATCCATGCCGTGTTCCTATCAACCCAAGCCGTTCATGATGTTGCGCAACGGGAACAAGATCAATAACGGTTCTAATGCATCGATCTGATATCTTGGTATACCGAGTGAGAGAAATCAAGGTAGCGCGTGAACTCGGTGAACACTGGGAAAGATCCGCAGATCCCCATTGTCGATGCACACTCGCAAGAAGCCTTGCGGGTCGATTCCCGCATAGGTGCCGAAAAACGTCTGTGGCTCATGTTGGCCTTGGTCCATGTCAGCGACTGCCAAGTCGCCATTCGGCAAGATCTGCCATGCGCCCGTCGCCAGAACTTCCAGCCGTTTCCCGTGAAGCCAATCGACCGCGGCAAAGCGTGGTTGGAGGAGCGACATCGGAGGCGGCCAGCCTTCCATGCGTGGTAGCCATCGGGCCAAGAAATCGGCTAAGACCATGGGTACGGCAAATGTTTGATTGGTTTCGGCCCAACTGAACCAATCCGTGCTGGGTAGTTCGGAGGACACCGATCGATTGTTGATGTTGACGCCAATGCCAACCACAACCAACGACGACGGATTTTGGGCGGGGTCGTTCGCGTTTGTTGCGTGGGAGGGTTGGCGCGGAACGGTTGGTACGGATTCGATCAGAATTCCCGCGTTTTTGCGATCTCCAATCATCAAGTCGTTGGGCCATTTGATTTGGCAAACCTGATTGGGCAAAAAGTGAGCGGCGGTTTCTTGGAGGCAGATCGCGGTCCAAATCGCCAAGCGCCCGGCCGCGTTGCTGAGCCCGGATGCATGGTTGAGTTCTTGTGCAGGAAGCGGCAAGACAATCGAGCAAGCCAAGCCGCCCTCACGATGCCACCATTGCCGACCGTTGCGACCGCGTCCCTGGGTCTGTCGTTCGCACGTGATCAACAACGGGAAAGCATCTAGCGGCAACGCTCCCGTCGTACTGCGAGCCACATCGTTTGTCGAAGAAATCTCGGGAAAGTGCTGATGGGTGGCGATGCCCAAAGACCGCCAATCTACGGCGGACCAATCGATGCTGGAACGGCCTCCGATCGGCCCTTGTTCGTTCACCCCGCCACTCGCAAAGAAAGCGGCTTTGCGGTAGACGTCTTGGACCGCGCCAACCCATAGACCCACGAGTTTCCCGATTTGCCAATTCGGTCAATGGCTTCACAGTGCTGAAGTGTGTACGCAATCTTCTGTGCTTGATAACGAGGAACTTGCCAGAGTTTCGACAAGTCTTGCGTGGAAAATTCACATTGGTCGGGCCGAGCCACAATGTTCCAGAGATCCGTCGGGCGGTTCAATTTCACCGTTTGTTCCACACCCAACAACAGTTGATCTTGAACCTGATGATCGCTGATACGCGTGCGAACCCGTCGACCATGTCCTTGAAAACGCCACTCTTCGATTTGCACCAATGGGATTTCAAGCGTCAGGTTTGGATGCGGAAAGAGCTCCCGAAAATAAATCAACTCGTCAAACAAGTCGATCATCTGTCCTCGCTTGGGACTCCAGCGGCGACTGACAACTTGTCCGCCTTTTCGATTCAAACGCACAATTCTCGTTTTCACGACCAGCGGTTTCACCACGACGACTCGGTGCCGCAGCAACAACTCGCTGACTTTGCCGCGAATGGCGTTCAAGCTGGAATGTTGGACTTCGACCAAACAATCCGACTTGGCCACATCGATCCGATACTTGCCCAGTTCTTGCTCCAAACGATCGCCAGGGGCTGCATACAATGTCTTGAGTTGGCGATGGAGTGTCGTTTCCATAGAGACCGCAGTGTGGGGGAAGTTTTGATCCGACTTCGCGTAATATCGGACCATACGATCGTTAACTTCAACCTAAACTGCCTAATCCTTCGTGCCGCGCGCTCTTGACTCGTTCGCGAGCGAAATGAGCCAACGACCCGATCTGAGCAAAGTTCTTGGACTCCAACAGCGGACGCGCGACCATCCAACTGCCACCAACTGCCAGCACGTTGGGCAGTTCAAGATAAGAATCCATGTTCTCCAGGGCAATTCCGCCCGTCGGCACGAACTTCAAATTTGGAAACGGACCTTTCAGGGCCTTCAGCGTGGCGACACCCCCAAACGCTTCGGCCGGAAAAAACTTCACCAATCTCAATCCCATATTGATCGCACGTTGAGCCTCGGTGGGAGTGCAGACCCCAGGGACAATGGGGATGTTGCGATCTTGGCAATAGACAACGGTTCCTTCATCCAGGCCCGGAGACACAATAAACTGTGCCCCTGAATCGATCGCACGTCGCGCATCCTCGCGGTTCAAGACCGTGCCGGCACCGACCATCCACCGATCGTATTTCGAGACCGTTTCGATGCAGTCGAGTCCCGCGCTGCTGCGAAGCGTGATTTCCAATACCGACAATTCGCCAACCGACAGAGCTTCCGCCAATGGGACGGCGTCCGCGACATGGTCCAAGACGATCACCGGAATCACCCCTTGTTCCCGGAGGCTTTCGGAAAAATGATCGGCAAGGGGCTTGGCCATGGCTGTGAACTCCGAAATGACAACGACATTCCGTGGGGTCAGTGTCTACGACCACATCCACGAGACGCACTTGCACCTTAAATCTAGCACAATTTCTCAGTAGTTAGGGCGGAAATCTATAGTTGTTACGGCAACTGATTCGTCGCACGTCGAATGGCGGCTTCCAAAACTTCGTCTGTTTCGACAGGCTGCGATCCAGATTCGTCGGTAACGGCTGCGGAATCGATTGCTGGTCGGGCAGTGTTTTGGACGACGAAGTCCGGCGAGACGCCCTGCATTTCGACGCGGCGTCCGGATGGACCAAAGTACTCCGCCGTGGTCAATCGAATGCCGCCTCGGCCCGACGTCAGCGGGAAAATCGTTTGGACTACACCTTTGCCGAAGGAACGCTGGCCGATGATCGTCCCACGTTGATGGTCGGCAATGGCGGCGGCCAGAATCTCGCTGGCACTTGCCGAATTTTCATTGATCAAAATCGTGAGTGGCAATTGCCCAACGTCGCTGACTTGAGCGGAGTACGTCATGTTCTCGGCCAAGTTGCGCCCCTTCGTACTCACAATGGTTCCGCGAGCGATAAAACGGTCAACAATTTCCACGGCAGCGTCCAAGGCCCCGCCTGGGTTATCTCGCAAATCCAGGATCAGACTGCGAAGACCACCTTGTCGCAGTTGCAGCAGGGCCCGGTCAAAATCGGCTGGCGTGTTCTTTTGGAAGTTCGAAAGTTTGATATAGCCAATCCCTTGAGCGGCATTCACAAACTTCACTTCGTCGATGCTGGGGATTTCCACTCGAGCACGTTGCAGTTTCAGCCGGTATTGTTTTCCTTCCGGGGTTTCGACAACCACCGTGACCAATGATCCATCGGCACCTCGCAGCAAGTCGGCCGCTGCGTCACCACCGATCTCGGAGATCATTTGATCTTCGATGGCCAACATCTTGTCACCGCCGCGAATTCTAGCTCGATCTGCTGGGCCGCCGGGGATTGCCTTGACAATCTCCAGATGGTCCTTCTTGCTTCGCAGTTCGACGCCGATCCCAACGAAGTTTCCGCGAATCTGTGAGTTCAGATCATCAAAGTGACCTGGGGTCAAGAACGTGCTATAGGTGTCCAACGCTGAAGCCGCAGTGCTGGCAAACTCGTGCAAGACAACACTGGGCGCCAAACCAATTTGGCGTTGGGCTTGATTGGCTAATTCGCGAACCAATCCAGCGAACTCCGAATGGTTACGAACGGGCAGCGAAGCCAAACTCTCCCGATAGCGTTCAACGATTCCGGCGATTTGAACCACCATGGCCGAATTTACAAACTTGGCTTGAAAATCGGCGTCCTCCAACGAGATCAACAGCGAATTTAGCCCGTGTTGAAAGATCCCACTCCAGTTTGGCTGCTCCAAATGATTCAATTCGATCTTGAGTAAGATCTCATTCAGGTGAGCGGCGGCCATTTCGACCGAATCCGTCCGGGCGAATTGGACATACTTGTTGTCGGCCAAGCGATTTCGCAAGTCGACGTGCATTCGAGCCGTCTGACGCTGTTTGAGCAAAGTGGCACTGTGAGGTGCCTTGCGCAGCGCGGCTTGATAGATCGTCAATGCTTCCGACCATCGGTCCCCATTGGCCAACTGCTGACCTTCGGCCAACACGGTTTGCACCCAAGGATCGGTTTCGCTACCCACCGGTAGGTCTGCCACCGTAGGTGTGGGCGTGGCGTTTGTTCGCGCCAAACTGTCGTTCGCACCGTTCCGCAACTGTGTGATCGCCGACTCGATCTCTTGGCCCAAGGCTGGGGCGGACGTTCCAGCCACTGGAACCAATGTTGCAGCATTCCCCGACGAGACCGGTCGCCATCCTCCGGAAGTTCGCTCGTCATTCAATCGCGACACCAGCGATATCTGACTCCATTCAGGTAATGCAGACGCGTCCTCGTCACTGGGCAACAGCAAAGGGACTTGCGAATTCCATTCCTGTGTCGGGGCTGATCGGAATGGATGATTTCCAACAGCCGTGTCTTCTTGAGCAAGAACGCTTGTTGCCGCCATTTGCCCCTGAGTGAGCAAGGCCAACGTGAGAATAATGGTATGAATCGTTGACCGGTGACTCGCACCTGGTTTGCGGGCCGATTTCGCGTCCGCGATATTCGATTGTCGACAACAACCTACTGGCAAATGACATACGTTCATGCTGGACCGTCCGATGGGTACAGACGCAGGCCATGCGGACACTGGCGTTCAGGAATTTGCCAGGACCCAGACATTGCGTCGGTTCAGGATGATGCTGGAGTGCGTCGTACCGTTGCCCGGTTTGACCCTTCTTCAGGACCAGAACCCGGCGACTAAGTACAACGCGACGATGGAAGCTCCAAAGGTTAAATCATGAATTTGCCAAGAGTGAAGAAATGACGCCAACTTCCTTCACTTTTTTACCGGAAGATGGTCTCTGTCGGAACAAACGGTAAGGTCGGTTCCGATTGGCGAGACTTTAAGGGCCTAAGCCTGTCCGGGTTAGAACATCTTGTTCGCTGCCGCCAATCACGACGCGTGTTTCCACCCCGCGAATGACGACCGGCTTCCTAGGCTCGATTCCCAGAGTACAAAGCTCTGCGAACGGAACCTCGTCACACTTCATGCCCTCGGCGTTTGCCCGAGTTACTCCTATGCAGGAGGCCGGGGGCAGTCCATGTTCTCACGAACATAACTAGCCTTTCGCTGGGCATGGCTGACGATGTTCCTAATACGCAGCAATCGCAGAATCGGTTCGCCAAAAAATAAGATCCCGTATAGCAGCGTTTTAACCGCGACGCAGAGCAATGCTGGGGCGGGGACCCGCTATTCCCAATTGTTTATCCATTTCGCCCAGCGTTGCGTCGCCGAGCGATTCGGAAGCGAAATAAGTCCTTCGTTGAACGGTACTGGTTTTGGTTACCCGTGCTTTGTCCAGATCGGCACGGCATGTTTATTACGCGTCTGGTTCCAGTATCCCCGCTTTAACCATCTCACGGGCTCGTTCCGCTAGCTTTACAAAGACCGCTTTTTGTTCCGGTCGAACGGCAGCTCCCTCAAGCGACTTCAGAGTTCTCATGGCACTGCGTGGTCGTGCCAATTCCAGCTGCACATGGGTCCAGCTTAGCAGCAGCGGCACGGTCAATTGATCTGGGAATGCTTGTTGGAAAATATACAGGTATCGATTGGCCTCCTCCCAGTTGCTGGCTTTGGTGTAGCTTTGAATCAGCTTCCTCAACAGCTCGGAATCCCAAACCGCAAATCGATTGTTGGCCAATAACCGAGCCATTCGCTGATGGAGTTCGGGAAAGCGTCCAGCTTCCGCCAGTCGAATCAAATTGGGCAGCGTCTCATCCCATTCGGTTTGTTCTTGTTGGGCAAGTTCCGCCTCAAGTTCTACTTCCGACTTGGGATTCAATTCAATTTCGCGGCGAACAAATTTCTTTTCAAAGACCCGCTCGATCAAGTTGGCCCCTTGTTCGGGAACAATGCCCGACATGGTCAAGAAGATCGCGAAAAATAGTCCGATCAAGAAGCCCAAAAAGTGGATCAGTTCGGAAAGCTGACCAGAAGCACCGAGCACACCTGTGGTTGCCACCATGTACATCATCGACAAGAACATGATGTTGATCCCAAATCGGCGCCGGTACACAATGAGATGGAGCAAGAACGAAATCTGACGATCGTAAACATAGATCAACGCGACCACGATAAGGCCAAAATTCACGGCAAAGAGACCACGGACATACCCAAACAAGGTGACTTCTTTGGCATCCAGCCAAAAGAAGAAAAACTGGGCCGTCATCATGAAGGTCCATCCGATCACTAAGATCGTGCCGAAGTACTTCCAGAACCCCAACCGCCCTTCCAGCACTTGACCGATCAACCAAAAGAACACGAGATTCAAAAGGTACTGCCAGAAGTTTTCGTGTACCAAGGGTGCCGTAAACCACGCCAACATCCGGATGGTCGTGAGGTCCATGCTCGCGCCGTCAAGAAACGACTTATTGAAAAATCCGATCAGCGAAAAAATCGTCACAACGACGCAGGCGATGTTTGTTAGATAGGCTTTGTAGTGGACTTCGCCCAGCGGTCCCATTGGAATCAACAACATTTGTCCAAGTCTCCCGTTGTGTTCACCGCCGAGAATGACATTGTTCCCAAGTGGCTATGGATCGCTGAAAGGCTTCCAACAAGCGATCTAACAAAATTTGAAGCTCTTCGAGCGATATGCACGGTGGCGGCATCACAATCACAACATCACCAATCGGCCGGATGATCAAACCCAGGTCCCTCGCATGTCCCGCCACCACGTAGCCGGCTCGATCGCTGAAATGAAACCGTTCGCCCGTTTCGCGATCCCGTACAACGGTCACGCCGACCATCAATCCTCGTTGGCGGATTTCGCCGACGTGTGGATGTTCACGCAATTCTTGCAGACCCCGCGAGAGCATTTCGATCTTGGGTGGCAATCCTTGGAGCAATCTCGGCATCAAATCCAAACTCGCCAAGCTCACGGCGCAGGCCAAAGGATTCCCCGCAAACGAATGGCCATGATACAACGTTCGCTGTTCGGCAATTTCGCCCAAGAACGCCTCGTAGATGCCTTCGGTTGAAAGCGTCGCCGCGATTGGCAGGTACCCGCCCGACAAACCTTTGCCCAAACACAACAGGTCAGGCACGACTTGCTCGCGCGTGCAGGCAAACCAATCGCCAACGTGGCCAAATCCCGTCGCGACTTCATCCACAATCAGCAGCACCTGGTGCCGAGTACAAATGTCTTTGACCAATCGGAGAAATCCGGGTGGAGCCGGTAAGATCCCACCGGCGCCTTGGACCGGCTCGATGATGACTGCCGCAATTCGATCGGCCTGACTAGAAAGCAAGCTCTCCAAATGTCGACCATACGTCGGATCACATTCGCATCCCACGTCGGGGAACGGTTGATCGGCGCAAATCGGATACGGCAACTGATGATTGGGTGGAAGTAATGATAGAAACGGCGAGTGAAAATGTTCGCTGGGCGCGACCGCCATGGCACCCAACGTATCACCATGATAGTTGTTTTCAAATCCGACAATTTGTCGTTTTTCGGGGCGACCTAAATTGTACCAATACTGAATGGCCGTTTTCACGGCGATCTCGACGGCCGTTGCCCCACAGTCCGAGAAATGGCAGCGGGTCAGCCCAAGTGGGGCGACGTCCACCAATCGCTTTGCCAAGATCGTCGCTGGGACGTTTGCTTGCCCCAGCAGGGTGGAGTGCGCGACTTTTTCTAATTGACGCTGGATGGCGACATTCAAATACGGATGGCGATGTCCGTGGATGTTGAGCCAAATTGACGAGCAGCCGTCGATGTACCAGCGACCGTCCGTGGCTTGGAGCTGAACCCCGCGTCCCTGCACAATCATCAACGGGTCGGAGGCCAAGTATTGCCGCATCGGAGTGAATGGATGCCAGGAATGCTGCGCGTCCCACGCTCTCAACTGATCCGGGGAGATTGCTTTGCCATGAACCGGATCCATGGCCTCACCGATTCGTTGATCTTCCTCCATTTGTTTGGACGCTCCATGGCTCGATGACGAACGGTAAATATACACAAAAAATTGGGATTGGTGTGTGGGATCCCTTTCAGGACCCAGTGGAGAAAACTTGCTAAACGCCCTCTACAATTCCAGTCCACCCGAACGCAACTGAATTTGGCGAACGGCCTCAAAGGTAGCTACCCCCACGGAGCACGACAGGTTCAAACTCCGCACCTGAGGTCGGATCGGGATACGCAAACATTGCTCCGCATAACGTTCCAATAGTTCTTTCGGAAGCCCTGCGGTCTCCTTGCCGAACACCAATAGATCGCCCGGTTGATAACAAACCTCCGTATAGGCACGCGTTGCCGTTTTGGTAAACAACCACAAGCGGGGCGCCGAAAAATTCGCCAGCAGTTCATTCCAATTTTCAACAACTTGCCATTGCAGATAGGACCAATAGTCCAAACCCGCTCGGCGTCGAGCCTTTTCGCTAATGTCAAAACCTAACGGCCGAATCAGCCACAACTTGGCCCCAATCGCTACGCAGGTACGACCAATGTTTCCCGTGTTGGGAGGGATCTCCGGTTGATGCAACACGACATGAACACAAGGCTCGTACGAGTTCTCAGACTCCAGAGGACTGGAGGGTTCTTCCACGCTCTTGGTCATTCGTCCAACCAACTCAAGTCACGTACGACGAACTGCCATTTCTCTTCGTGAGTGCTGATCTCACCGTAGAAGCGAACCGTTTTGCCGACCTGCAACCGATCGTAGATCTTTTTTCGCATCTCGACATCAAACGCCCAAATACCGTACTCCTGATCGTAGATCTTGATCCGCAACGGGCGTTCGCCAGAAATTCGGCCTTCGATCAAAAAGACATGCCCCAAGTTTTGCGGATCGCATATCTCTTGATCCGTGGCAAACTTGCGCAGGGTTGGGACCTTGGCGGATTTGACGGCACGGAAATCAACGGACCGACTTGCCCCGGCAGATTTGGCTTCTCGGCCAGGATTGGTTAGGGGCAACCATTGACGTTCCGTTGCGGCAGCGACCTTGCGAAACTTGGCAGCGACCGGGAAGTGATCGGAATATCCACCACCGGCATCACCAAGTTGATTCCAGCGAATCGGCAATCGAGTCCCCATTTGAGCGTTGACCCCTTCGTGAATCACGGCCTCAAAGCTGTTGTCGACGTATTGGATTCCCAGATTGTCGTAGACACCTCGCGTCACCATCATTTGCATCAAGGTTCCCCAATGATCTTGGTAAACGTCGCTGCCCCGTTTTGCTTCGGGTAATTCGAACCAGAGATTGTAAACAAGGTCCCCGGAGGAGCGAATCTTTTCCTCATCACCTTGCGAACCCAGCACTCCTTGAATGCCTGTCGTGCGCATGTCGGGGTAGGCCTCTCGTTGGTTGTATTGCGAGTTGAAGTCTCCGCCGATCACGATGTCCGCGTTGGGATCGTTGGCCAGTACAACGTCCAATCGTTTTCGCAATTCGCGAGCATTGCCTTCGCGAATCGGTTCGGACTCCGGGTCCGAGGCACCGGACTTCCAATGATTGTTGTAGGTGTACAACATCGCACCTTCGACGTCGTGGACCACTTCCAAAATGCCTCGAGCTCCAGGCGTATGGTGTGTCGTGGCTTTTTTGATCGGAAAACGCGAAAACGTGGCGTTCACGTGCGCAACAACTCGGCCAGTTGGGTCGGGGCGATATTCGGCAACCGCAACTTGGTACTGCCCCAGACCTTCCTCTTGCAGCGCTTTTAGCAAGAAGGCCGCTGCAGGCAAGTCTTTGACGTCGGCCGCGATTGGAGCGGCCAGCATGTCTGCCAACTTCTTATCCCCATACTGTTGGAGGAATTGACCAAAATCGAACGCCTGACTGCCCGGCGTTTGATCGGCTTCCAACTCTTGAAACAAGATAATATCGGGACCAGCTCCCTCGTTGACCATGGCCAAAATTTTTGCGTGATTTTGTAGCTTCGTCAGCAAGTGCCCTGGTTTGTAAACTTCCGGTTTGTAGTCATCAAACAATGCCGTGCCATCGACATCGAACAGGTTTTCCACGTTGCAAACCACGACCTGGAACTCGGCCGATTGCATTCCCAGAGCGGGAAGATGCGACCACGAAAAACTGACAAGCAAAATGGCAGCCAACCAACCTCGAACGAAACGGGGAACCATGAAGTGACTTTCTTGTCAAAAATGGGGATGAATGTGACGGTACTGAAACTCCCCAACGACGTCGGCCGTTGCTTCAGATCGTAGTTCGACGTCCGAGACTGCACAAGCCGTCCGTATCGCCAACGGTCGGGCCACCCCCGACCTTCAGCGAGCCTGTTCTAGAAGCCGATCCAATTCCAATCGCAATCGCGCGACATCTTGTGCGTGTTTGGGTTCATCGACCAAGTTGTGGATTTCTTCATCATCGCTGCGCAAATCGAATAATTGCTCAAAGTTCCATTCTGGCCAGCGAACATATTTGAAGTCTTGGCTGATGACCGCTTGCGACGCGGGAATGCGATCTCGGTTGGTGATCGTTGGGTGTTCGTACAAAAACGAACTACGTGGATTTGCCGGAGGTGATTTCAAATAAAACTCACTCAAATCGACACCCTGGACTCGCGCGGGAATCGGTTGCCCAGCCGCGGACATCACGGTCGGCGCAATGTCGATGTTAAGAGCCCGCACCGAATTCACCTGGCCTCGCTCGGATTCCGGCATGCGTGGATCGTAAACAATCAATGGAACTCGCAATGCCTGTTCGTAGGGATACCATTTGTCGGCCAACCCGCGATCGCCGTGAAAGTATCCGTTGTCGCCCACAAAAACGATCAGCGTATTTTCATCAACTTCTTGAGTACGCAGTTCTGCGACAATGTCCCCAACCACTGCGTCCATTTCCGTTAGCAGACGGTAGTAGTTGATCATCGATTGTTGATAATGGGCTTCCGTTTCGAATCGCCAGCCAAAACGTACGCGGCCTTCATTTTTGGCGTCGGACAAAAATGGTGGAAGCGCGGATAAGTATCGTGGGTCCGCAAAACGAGCTGAGGGGACGACTTTGTCTTTATAAATGCCTTCACTCCAAGCTTGCGGCCGGTATTGATCCGGGTGACCGTCCTCGGCGTGGCCTGCAAAGAATGACACACTTAACAGGAAGGGTTTGTCTTTGGGTCGCTGCCGCAAGAACTCGAGCGAGTCACGTTGGTTTTGTTCCGTCACGTGAACCGGCTTTCCATCCCGCTCCAACCAATGAACTGCTCCGTAGTTACGCAGAAAATCGAAGTCTTCTCCCCTCGGAGCTCCGACGCCATACTTGCCGACAAACCCCGTCCAATACCCAGCGCCCGAGAGCTGCCCTTGATAGGTTTCGCGGAACACTTCGGGAGTGATCTCCAAACCAAACCGATCGATGCCATGTCGCGACATGTATTGCCCTGTCAAGATTGACGCGCGGCTGGTCATACAAATGCTGGTTGTGACCCGCGCTTCTTTGAAGTGGACACCGCGGCTCGCTAACTGATCCAAATGGGGCGTTTGGATAATCGGATTTCCGGCCGCGCCCAACGAGTCCCAACGCTGATCATCGGACACCAGGACAACGACATTCATTTGTCGGGGCAGCACTTCCAACAATCGCTGCAAGTAGAACTCGACCCTGGCTTCGCCGCTTCGATTCAAACGTGATAATTTGTTCCAATGTCCATTCAACTCTGCCGCTGTGGGCTCGCAGTGGACCAAGAAGTTCAGCAACTCAACGGCCTCGAAATAACTCGTATCCTCAGCGGTCGCGTCATCGACCATGCGCGCAATGGCCAATGCCCGGTGTTGAACCGCGACGGACGGTTCTGCAATTTGAGTCATACGCGCGATCCACTCGCCTGCGGCTCCACGTACTGGTCGACTCGCGTCGTTCGCCTGCACAAACTGAAACAGTGGCAAGCTTTCTCGAACGAACTCTGGATCGTCCTCCTGCAGTCCCCGCCACACCAGGCCAATCGCCGCCCAATACCGAACCGCTGGTTCGACATCGCCAAATAACTCACGCAGTTCCTGTTTTGTACCCAAATCCAAGCGAGTCGCCATTTCAGCAGCCGAGAGAATGCGCTCCAATGGATAGGCCTCCGTCCGGCGACCGTAATCAAACAGCGACGTGTCCGCCGACCGCCGCAACATCTCGGATTCCGGTAAAAAGCCAAGATCGCGAGTTTCCAGCAAGTGTTGACGCAAGGTCCCGCGAAATCGCTGCAGCGTATCGTGATGTTCCACAGACCCAACCAAGTTGTGAAGTTGGTAGGGGTCATTCTCAAGGTCGTAAAGTTCTTCGCTAACTTTCGGCAACCAAAATTGACTTTGCGCGTGATTGCATTGGCCACTATCAAACGCTGCCTTCCAAACCCGCGTGGTTGGAGTTTGGAACATGTACTCCAAGAACTGTCCTTGGATTCGCTGCGGCATGTAATTGCGAATATACGAATATCGCTTATCTCGCACGGCGCGGCTGAGATCATAACGCTCATCCATTCGATCACGAAAGCCAAACAGATAGTCGCGTTGTGCCACCGTATTCGGCCCCAGGAACGCTTTTCCAGCCAATTGCGGTGGTATGGGCAGTCGCAACAAACTGAGTACCGTTGGAAACAAATCAACGAAGCTCACCAACCGTTCGGAGCAATCTCCCGGTTGATAGGCTTCGCCCAATAGCTCACGATACTTTTCCGGCGCCCAAACAATAAGCGGCACTCGCAAGCCGGTTTCGTACAGCCACCGTTTGCCTCGTGGCATGCCCGTGCCGTGATCGCCGAAGTAGAAAATGATCGTATCATCGCGCAAACCATCCCGCTCCAACTCGGCCAACAGTTCACCCACCTGTTGATCCATTGCGGCGATCTTGTCGTAGTACTGCGCCCAGTCCTGGCGGATTTCGGGCAAGTCCGGATGAAATGGCGGTAGCGAAACTTGCTGCGGGTCCAAGCCCGGTTGATGTGGCCGCGAGCGAATTTGGCTTTCATGAGTTGTCGTAAAATTCACGACGGCAAAAAATGGCTGATTGGGTTCTCGATTCCGCCAATGTGCTCGAGGGCTCGAATCGTCCCACAAGCCTGGCGATTGTCGCAAGTTGTAGTCTTCTTTGGAACGGTTGCAGCAATAGTATCCGGCCCGCCGCAAGACGCGCGGGAAGAATTCCACTTCGGCCGAACATTCCACATTGCTTCGCATATGCTGCGAGCCTGTGGTGGTTGGATACATGCCGGAAACGATGGTGGTTCGCGCCGGGGCACAAACCGGCGCGTTCGACCAACAGTGCTGATAACGCATGCCCGCCGCAGCCAATCGATCCAGATGGGGAGTCGATGCGCTGGGATCCCCATAACAGCCCAGTTCCGGACCATTGTCTTCGCTAGTAATCCACAAGATATTGGGGCGATCTGGTTCGGTAGCCATGGCTACCGAACCACCGATCCAAATCAAGAACAACCAGAGGGCGAATCGCAGGTTTCCGGACATTTACTTCAGGCCGCGACGTATCAACAATCCATCAACTTGCGGCTCACGTCCGATGAAGTTGCGATACTGATCCATTGGCTCGACACTTCCACCCCGGGACAATACGGTCGCGCGGAATCGATCGCCTGCTTCGCGCGATAAACCCGGATTGTCTCGGACCCACGCAAAACTGTCCGCGGCCAAAACTTCGCTCCACATGTACGCGTAGTAACTAGCCGAATATCCACCTGGCCACACGTGGGCAAAAAACGCGGTTTTGTAACGCGGCGGAACGGCATTGAGCAGAACACCGCGGCGAGCCAGCGCTTCCGCTTCAAATTGCTCGATATCTTGGGGCGCTTGGTTGGGCGACAAGGAGTGCCACTCCAGATCCAGCAAGGCCGACGACAAATACTCCAGGGTGTCGTAGCCTTGATTGAAGGTCTTGGCGGCAATCATGCGCTCCAGCAATTCCGGTGGTAATACCGCGCCGGTTTGATGATGCTTCGCGTAGTTCTTGAGCACTTCCGGATGGATCGCAAAGTCTTCTTGAAACGTCGATGGAAACTCCACAAAATCTCGAGGAACCGAAGTGCCTGCCAGTGATGGGTATTTCACATCAGAGAATAGCCCATGCACCGCGTGCCCCATCTCGTGAAACATCGTCGACGCATGATCAAAGCTGATCAACGCGGGATCTCCAGCGGCCGGTTTGGGGATGTTCATCACGTTGACGATCACGGGCTTCTGTCCTAGCAGCCCGGACTGATTTACAAACGAACTCATCCACGCACCACCGCGTTTGGTCTCGCGTTCGAAGTAGTCCGCATAGAACAGACCGATCGGAGTGCCATCGGCGTCGATCACGTCAAAGACTCGCACATCTTCATGATAGACAGGAATGTCGAATCGCTCTTTGAATTCCACTCCAAACAATCGGTTCATGGTGTGGAAAACACCATTCGTCAACACGTTGTCCAACAGGAAATATTGCCGAACTTCGGCATCGTCCAATTCATACTTCTTTTGCCGAACCTTTTCCGCGTAATATTCCCAATCCCACGGTTGGACGTCATCGTTGATTCCGTCGGCTTGCATCAACTCGGCGATGGCGGCGGTTTCTTCCTGAACTTTTTCGACCACCGCGGGAACCATGTCCGTTAACATCTTCGTGGCGGCCGTTGGATCTTTCGCCATCGACTGTTCCAACGCGTAGGCTGCATGATTGGCATAGCCCAGGATCTTGGCTTTTTCGGCCCGCAAATTGGCTAACTCCGTGACAATCGCGCGGTTATCCAATCCGCCGTCACGTCCCAATCCTCGATAGGCCGAGGCCTCCCACACTCGTTGCCGCAATTCTCGGTTCTGTAAACTTGCCAGCACCGGTTGTCGCGTTGTGTTCGTGATGGTCAGCAAGTACTTGCCTTCCGCTCCACGGGCCTTCGCTTGCTGGGCGGCTGAAGCGATTTGCTCGGCACTTAGGCCCTGCAACTGGGCGACGTCTTCCACCAACACAGATCGTTCTTTGGTGATGGCCAACAAATTATTTTGGAATTCGGTGCTCAACGTCGACGAGCGTTCGTTGATTGCGCGAATCCGGCCTTGCTGCTCGGCATTCAGTCGTGCTCCTGCCCGCACAAAACGTTCGTACGTTTCTTTCAACAGTCGCTGTTGTTCCGAATCCAACCCTAGCTTGTCGCGTTTATCCCATAGGGCCTTCACGCGAGCGAACAGTCGGGCGTTCAGCAAAATATTGTCGGAATGAGCGGCCAGTTTCGGTGACAACTCGACTTGAATCTTCTGGATCTCTGGGCTGGTATGGGCGGAGCTCAAGTTGGAGAACACTCGTTGCACGCGATTCAAGATTTCACCGGATCGCTCCATCGCTTCAATGGTGTTGACGAAGGTTGGCACATCGGTCGACTCGGCGATCGCCAAGATCTCCGCCATTTGCTCCGCCATGCCTTTGTCGAACGCCGGACGAAAATGGGCCTCGGTAATTTTGGTAAAGTCCGGTGCGCCAAAGGGCAATGTACTAGGTTGGAAGAATGGGTTGTCATCAACCGCGGTTCGGGTGGTTGTTGGCTCGGTATGGGGTGCTGAAACAAGTGACACGTGTTGACTCCTTGATTTCGTGTGCGCTAAAGAGCAGGTATTGGGTTCGTCCGCCGTGACATCTGCTCCGGTTAATAATTGGATGCTGCTCGCAAGCATCGCGCCGACGACGCAGTCGCGTCGGATGTTGTTCTTCCAAGTTCGCATGGCATTCACCTTCCTTATCTCGTTCGGTCCTACTCGCCGCTTACCCGCGTCACCGGTTTAAAACGCTTCAGCAAGAAATCGGTCATCAACTTACGCATGTGACGTACTTGCTGCTCTCGAGTGACGGCATGTCGGTTTGCCGGATAGACCATCATTTCAAACGACACACCGGAATCCTGCAAGGCCTTGACCAATTGCATCGAATTGTTGATGTGGACATTGTCATCGATTCCGCCATGGATCAGCAACAAGTCTCCGCTTAAGTTGGCAGCTGCCTCGACCACGGAAGAACGCTTGTAGCCTTCCGGATTGTCGCTGGGCAGTCCCATGTAACGCTCCGTGTAAATGGAATCGTAGTTCCGCCAATCGGTGACAGGAGCGCCGGAGATTCCGAGTTGGAAGACCTTGCTATGAGTCAACGCGTAGGCCGTCATGTAACCGCCATAACTCCAACCCCAGATCCCAATTTGCTTGTCGTCGACCCAAGGTTGATCTTTGAGCCAGTTGTAGCCTTCTAGGATGTCCGCCAATTCGTGCTGACCCAAATTGCGATGCACTGGCCACGCCAATTGCGACGCTCCCCGCGTGGCGCTCCGATTGTCGCAGATCCACACACAGATTCCTTGTTGTGCCAGGTACTGATGCCAGAGATACGTCTTGCCGCCAAATTCGTTCTTGACGCGCGGGGCCTGGGGGCCGGAATAAACATGAAACAAAACGGGATACTTCTTGTTGGAATCGAAGTCCGCGGGTCGGATCAGGTATGCATCCAAACTACCACCGTCACTGGTTGGAACCTTAATCAATTCGGGTGGGTTTGACTTTAGGTAGTTGAGCCGATCATCGTTTCTCGTTTCGAGGACACGGATTCGCTTACCGTCGTTGTTGCGCAGTTCGATACGTTTAGGCATCGTGACCGAACTGTACTCGTCGATAAAGTACGTATGGGAGCGATTGAACGTGACTTTGTGTGATGCCCCCAGTGACGTCAACCGGTGCAACATGCCGCCCGACATGGTGACTCGGTGCACGTGAAGTTCCGTTGGCGAAGGGTGGTACGCCGAAAAGAACACTTGGTCGCCAGCGGGAGAAACTCCCAAAATCTGTTGGACTTCCACTCCGGGCTGCGTGACCGCGTTTACTTGGCCATCGTTGGTGTGATGATAAATCTGACGCCAACCACTTCGCGGACTTAGCCAGAGAAAACTGCCGTCCGCCAACCAATAGGGCGAACCGGGCGATTCGACCCAACTGCCGGTCTGGTCACGGAAAATTACCGAAGTCTCTCCGTCGGGTGTCAGTCGACACAGATCCAGCCAAGTTTGCTGGCGATCCTGGAGTTGAAAATAAACCGAGCTGCCATCGGAGTTCCAGGAAACATCCGATACGACCACATCTGTTGATGGTTCCGCAAATTTTGCCCACTTTTGCTCGCCGTCCAAGGTCACGACTCCAACTCGGACAGTTGCGTTGGGATCCCCCGCCTTTGGGTACGGCAACGTTTCCATTCCATTGTTGAGTGGCAACTGATCGACGACGATGAAGCGTGGTACTGCCGTTTGATCCAATTGCAAAAACGCAATTTGAGTCGACTGCGGGTTCCACCAATACCCTTTGTAATTGCCGCGACCATACAATTCCTCTTGATAGACCCAATCCAGCAGTCCATTGAGCACGTTTGGCGAACCGTCCGTCGTCAAGATCCGCGGCTCGCCCGATTCTACGGACACCACACACAAGTTGTGTTCCGCATTGACGAACGACACCCAGGATTTGTCCGGCGAGAAGTGGATCAAATGTTTGCGAGTTCCATCGCGAGTCAAGCGGCGAACTTGATCGCTGCCGGCCGATAAACAATAAAGGTCGTCCGCGTGTTGCAAGAGAACCGCCAGTCGATCGGGGGCATAGATCAATTGATCTTCCTGGACCTTGATTTCCGGAAGGTCTGTCCGCTCGGGCTCGGAGGCTGCCGCCTGTTGCTCCACCAAGAACTTCTGAAACGCATCCAAGACACGACGACTGGGCAACGCGTCATCGGTCGGCATCATTGCACCCGTGACGACGTTGACTTTTTGCCGGCGCGAATTCCAAGTCAATAAATAATGTTCTTCGTCCAACCATTGCGGATCGGTCAGTATCGACGACTGCAAGTCGATTTGCCCGACGGGGCCATCGATCTTTGCGAGCGTTAATAACTCGCTGGGCTCGATCCGTTTGACCGGTGCTGTTTGCCATTCGATTCGTTCGTCGATCCGCAGCACTGGTAAATCCTGCCCCTCGCTAACTTGATCGGAGAAAAAGTTCCAGGTGTACAAACTGTCTGATGAGTTTGGCTCCAACAACGTGGCCAACAACCGAGCCAATGGTTGATTGGTGGGAACCAAATAACTCTTGGCGGGTAATTCGCGTACTTCACTGCGCCGCGTCGATTCCAACTCGGTCGTGAAATGGCCCTGAAACGGCCGATCGGGCCGAGTGATCTTCACGCACCGGTCGATCAACACTTCCGTGCGCAGCGGCGTCGTGAGTTGTTGCACTTGAATCCCTTGCATCACCAACCGATCGACCGCTTGACTAAATTCTGCCGGGATCACGTAAGCCAAAGGTATGACCGCCCGTTCGGCCGGACGAAAATTGGCAAACCAACCAACGGTGATATCTTCGGGGGCTTCGTTGCGATAGCCTTTTACAACCACTTTTTCGGGAAAGGCTTCCAACGTGGCGCTCATCGCCAGCGGTTCATTTTTCTCAAACGAATTGACACCCCAAGCTGCCGCTTGAGTGCGGATCTGACGAACTCGTTCCGGATTTTCACTCAAGTAGTTCAGGCAGTTTCGAACAAACTCGCGCGACGCGATAATTCGACGTTCGTAACTTACGTAAGAGTACGCCTCGGACAAAATGCCGATTCGATTGCTCAATCCCGCATGCTCGGTCGAGTAACGTCCTTCATAGCCAAACGAACGCCACTCGGTTTGCTGCCGATCAAAATTGCCATAATAAAACGTCTCGATCCCTTGGGCCGACATTCGCTGGGTGACCGTGGGCAACAGTTCACTCACCAAATACTGTCGAATATCCGGGAACACCGCTGGGTGATGGGGGAAGTCGTAGGTCAAGTCGTACCGATGCTTCGAACCATTGGTGGTGTGCATGTCGATCACCACATCGACATCGTATTGGTTCATCAGCTTCACCAGCGCGCGAGTTTCCGGCGCTTCCATCTTGATGAAGTCGCGATTCAGATCCAATTGTTGTGCGTTTTCCCGGAGCCCCATCCCCGCTTCCGGCCCCATTTGCCCAGGACGATGGTATTGCCCAGCCCCGATCCGCTCGTTGCCGTCGGCGTTGTAGTTGGGGACAAAGATCAGGACCAACTCTTTCATCCACGGCGAATCAGGTGACCGACCCAATTCTCGAAGCAGCATCAACAAGGCTTCTTTCCCAGCGCATTCGCCCGAATGTATGTTGCCCAACAACAGACACACGATCCGTTTGTCGTCGACAACGATTCCGCCAATAGACGGATCCGTGGACTCCACGGCCGGCAATGGATTTCCAACCACTGCCGCAACGATCGGGCGTCCTTCGACCGTTTCTCCGATATCGATCCGCTGGATGTGATTTGCTTCGCGATCGCATCGATCAATGAACGCGGCCACGTCCTCAAATCGGCTCGTGGCCGTAAACTTGGAAGACTCGGCGACCGTCAGTAACTCCGTCTCCGGCGATTGGCCCAACCCAACAGCCAACATCCACTGCGTGCCAATACCGACCAAGCTCCAACAAATCATCCAAAGGCCAGGCCTGGCATGTCGGGAAACCGAGCGAGCCGGTTGGGCCGTTTCTTCTGCCACTTCCACACGTACCCGCAAATCAATAGTTAGTTTGGGCATCTCATACCTTGAAATAGTACACAATCAAGCCAACCGAACCCCGTCGGTGCCTTTGAGCCAATACCCCGAAAAAAGCCGCCTTACGAAAAACGCGTTCCCTTGAAAAACGCCGTTGCCGCGATGGCGATCACGGAAAACGTTGCCGCCAGCCTCGCCGGCCCACGTGAGCGTAGGAGCCGTCCTTCCCCTAGTTCAACTTGTTGCAACGAAACGCTTGACCCATCTCGAAACCCGCATCGGGACTTGAGTGGTCTTCGCCAACCTGCCCATTCTAACTGCTGGCCCATCACTTTGGACCCGTAAGGACAATCGTCTCCTCCGATTCTCTTTACCTGACCCGCATAAAGTGTAACTCGGCCGTAACCGCTGGTCAGAAGGGCCGATATCGGATAGATTTTGTCGTGGTTCGCTCCGCGATCCAGTTGGTTCGCTCCGCGAACCATTCGGTAGTAGTTCGCTCCGCGAACCGACTGGATCGCGGAGCGATCCACGACACAGGTCGTTTGTTCGTTTTTGCTCTTCGAATTGAACAAGTGTTTCAGCCGATACGTACCATCGTCAGGTGGCCGCGACTCGGTTTTCCCCTTTTCGAGACCGCAGGATGAGTCCCAAACAACCATCCGTCAATCGACTTTTGCCTTGGGTTGGTTGGCGTGAGTGGGTGCAATTGCCGGACCTGCAAGTGGATTGGGTCAAAGCCAAAATCGACAGCGGGGCGAAGACTTCTTCGTTGCACGCGTTCGATTTGGAGTACATCGATCATTCGGGGCGAACCTTTGCCAGATTTACGATTCACCCTCGTCAGAGGAGTCATGCTCACAGCTGTGTCTGTGAAACGGAGGTCCTCGACTTTCGTTTGGTGCGTAGCTCCAATGGGGAACAGGAACAACGTCCGGTCATTGCGACGTCGATCGTCTTGCTGGGGCAGACCTGGCCGATCGAGCTGACGCTAACCAACCGCGACCAGATGGGATTCCGAATGTTATTGGGTCGACAAGCCATAAGAAATCGAGCCTTGATCGACTCTGGGCGTTCGTATTATTCGGTCGTTTGTCCGGATGCGGACCGCTCCAACAAGCGGTCGAAGCGATAACTTCAGTTAGGAAGGCTGTTTATGAAGTTTGGAATATTGTCTTGCGCGAAGCGTTGTTATAGCACGCGGCGGTTGGTCGAAGCGGCTCAACAGCGAGGCCACGATGTGAAGGTCCTCAACACGCTTCGTTTTGCCATGGATTTGCAAGCCGAGGCGCCGGACTTGTTTTACCAGTCCAAGTTTCTGACCCACTATGATGCGATCTTGCCGCGAATCGGAGCCTCGATTACGTATTTTGGCACCGCCGTCGTTCGTCAATTTGAACAGATGGATGTCTACAGTGCGAACTCGTCGAACGGGATCAGCAACTCGCGGGACAAACTGCGAGCGTTGCAAATCTTGAGTCGGCACAAGATCGGTATTCCACCCACCGCCTTTGTTCGAGATCAACGCGACGTGGCGGCGGCCATCGAGCGCGTTGGCGGGACTCCCGTCATTATCAAGTTGATCGAAGGCACCCAAGGTGTCGGTGTGATATTGGCCGAATCCGCACGGATGGCACAAGCGGTTGTGGAAACGCTCCATAGCACGCAACAAAACGTTTTGATTCAAGCATTTGTCTCGGAGAGCAAAGGCCGCGATATTCGCGCGTTTGTGGTGGGCGATCAAGTGGTGGCCGCCATGCGCCGGACAGCTCAAGGCGACGAGTTCCGCAGCAACAAACACCGCGGCGGAAAAGTCGAGCCAGTGATTCTCAGTTACGAGTACGCCGAGACCGCTGTCCGAGCGGCTCAAATCATGGGGCTCAAAGTCGCGGGAGTGGATCTATTGGAGGGTCGTGACGGGCCGCTCGTGATGGAAGTCAATTCTTCCCCCGGCTTGCAAGGCATCGAAGAGGCCACTCGCTTGGATGTCGCCGGCGCCGTGATCGATTACATCGCTGCTCAAGTCGACTTCCCTGAATTGGATGTTCGACAACGTCTCACGGTGAGCCGTGGCTTTGGTGTCGCCGAACTTACGATTCCGGAAGGGTCGGATTTGGTCGGTAAGACCATTCAAGAGTCGTTGCAATCCGCGCGGGAACTCAATGTCCTGACACTCCACCGTGGTACGACCGTGATCCCCAATCCCAAGAGTCAACGACTTTTGGAGGGCGGCGATCGTTTGCTGTGCTTTGGCCCGCTGAACGCCATGCGTGACCTCGTGCCGGCTCGGACTCAAAAACGCCGTCGTCCCAAAGTCGAACAACTCACGACATCGCCGGTCCGTACTCAATTTCGCTTGGATCGCGGCATGAAAGAGTTCGACAATGCCTCACCTCCGAACTCGACTTCATTCACACATCCTGTCGGCGCAACTTCGGTTGAACAATCGGCGCCGGATGCACCGCTGAACCCTGCCGAATCGATCGAAACAAATCACCTTGAGAACTTTCCGTCCAACGAGCCCCTCCTCGGTGCTCGCTGATTCAACTCCATGAGTACCGTCAAATACCCGATCGTTTGGTGGCAGGACATCGCCGGCAACTTTTCGGTGGCGACCATGGGGGGCATTGTCGGAGTCAGCGTGGATGCGGACCTGAACAAAGCCAAGTTGGCGTTGGAAAAGTACTTGATCTGGGCTCACAAACAGGAACCTTGGGCCGAACCGCCCGATCTGTCCAATCTGCAAACCGGCTGGCTCGACGTTTCCCTCCGCGGACAAGACACAGCCAAACACGAACGCTTCCCCAGTGAACACACAACCCCGTTCCGTTGCCACTACGCGTGGGGGCAACGGCCCGACAAGTCACTACGTTGTGTGTTGCCGAAATTAGGGCTGCATTTCAATTGCCAGCAAGATCGATTGCTCCGGGAACTGGTCGAAGAAACTGTCCGCGAGGCGTTTTCCGGGCGCTCGCTCTCCAGCATCATTCAAGGTCTCTCTTACAGTGAGCTGGAAACGGGATGGTTGCATTTTCGCTTGCCCTCTCCGGCCCAATCGGCAACCAACGAGCCATCGCAAGCTTCGCTGAGAACGGTCGCGGTGCCGTTGGGCGTTCGCGTGGGTAACAAAGATTTTGGCACAGCTTGGGAACGTAAGGCAGAAATCACACAGGTCGCGAGTCTCTTGGACGACCGACAGCGCAATCTGCTTTTGGTCGGTCCTAGCGGTGTGGGCAAAACCACAATCTTGGTCGACGCCGTGCGCATGATCTATCGCAACATGGCGGCCGAACGCAAGCAGCCGACGGAGTCTGACAAGCAGATTTATACCGCCGCAGATTTGCCGTTTGTTCGCCCAGAAAAAGCGCCGCTGTTCTGGTTGACCAATGCCGCCCGCCTGATTTCTGGAATGCAGTACCTGGGGCAGTGGGAAGAACGTTGCGAAAAGATTGTCGAAGAACTCGCGGAGGTCCGCGGCGTTTTGTGCGTGGAGAATCTTCTCGACTTGGTTCTCACGGGCGGGCAATCTCCCGAGAGTTCTCTGGCGGCCTTCTTTCGGAATTTCTTGGCCAACCGGGAGTTAAGGATGGTTGGCGAAGTTACGCCACGAGAATTGGAGACATTGCGACGACTATTGCCCGGATTCGAAAGTCTCTTTGAAATCGTGGCCATCCCAGCGATGCCGGAGTCCCAGGCTCTGACGGTGCTGGATACGATCGCCAACGACTATCGACGCAATCACCATTTCGAGATCCAACCGGCGGCTCTTCGTTTGACCTGGACGTTGCATCGCCGATTTTTGCCCTACGATCCTTTCCCAGGTCGCTGTGTCAAGTTCTGGCGTCGGTTGTTGCGTGACGCGGTTCCCCCGACTCATCAACGGACGGTTGATGCCGACCCCGTTCACATCGACACGGATCATGTCGTCACTGCCTTTGTTAGTGAAAGCGGCTTGGCCCCATGGTTGATCCAAGATCAACTGCTTTTGTCACCGTCCGAAATTCAATCCAGTTTCTCCGAGTCGATTATTGGGCAACCCGTTGCGTGTCAGGCCATGACTCATTTGGTGGCCACGATCAAAGCTGCCATGAACGATCCCGGTCGTCCGTTTGGCGTCTTCCTGTTTTGTGGTCCAACCGGAGTTGGCAAAACCGAAACCGCACTAACGCTATCGCGGTACCTGTTTGGAGCCGGGCGCGTGACGGATCGCCTGATTCGTCTCGATATGAGCGAGTACAGCGGGTTTGGGGCTGCGCAACGCCTGCTGACGAAATCCGATGGTGAGCCCGCAACTTGGTTGGAACGAGTCCGCCAACAACCCTTCTGCGTGATCTTATTGGACGAAATTGAGAAAGCTGCGCCGGAAGTCTTTGATGTCTTGATGAACGTCTTTGACGAAGGCGTGATGATCGATCCGGTGGGACGCGAGACCAACTTTCGCGGTAGTGTGATCGTCTTGACCAGCAACCTGGGTTCCCAAGCTGGACCACCCATTGGCTTTGGCGACGCCGGCTTCGACCCGTTTTTGAAGGAAGTTAAGAACTACTTCCGCCCCGAATTTTTTAATCGCTTGGACGCCGTGGTTCCCTTCCATCCTCTATCTGCCGAATCCATTCGCCAGATCGCGGACAAAGAGATTCAAGCCTTGACCCAACGCGAAGGCTTGCGAGGTCGCCACTTGAAACTTGTATGTTCCCCGGCGTTGTTGGATTGGTTGGCCGCCAACGGTTACGATCATCGCTTCGGCGCCCGTCCGCTTCAGCGATTGATCGAATCCCAAATCACGACTCGCTTGGCCCGTCCCCTCGCCGCCGATCCCAACCTAAAACATCGCACCATCCATTTTGATCTGGTCCAAGATGAAATCACCGTTGCGATCCTCGATTAACACCAATACCCTTCAAAAGGGTAGCAGGCATACTCCGTGTGCCGTCCGCCGCTCCTCAAGAAACGAGTGCTTTTTGATGGTCACGGCACATGGAATGAACCTACTACCTTGCTTCGACGAACAGTATTGCGTTTAACCGCGACCTCTCGCGACTTGTCCCGTATCCTTTGCTTTCATCGCGCAAGGGTGATTCGCAACTTTACTTGGTACTAGGGAGGCCCGCACTTACCCCAGTCTCAGAATCAGTTGCGGGCAAGGAAAAAATCTCCAATCTCCCGGTTACATTCGCTTTTAAGATTCGCTCCGGATTGTCGATCTCGGCCAACACCGGAACCGCCGAGGCGTTCTCGCGTAAATTTTCTGGACTGACCAAAATCACTCGTCCGTGATAGAGACGTTCAACCGCATCGTGCTTGCTCGGCTTGACCAAAAATCGCACCGGTGCGTCACGCGGGATGTGTTCGGCGGCCTCCAAAGTGACCAATGCAGAGACCCGCATGACGTCGTTCTTGATCAAGCGGATCACCGATTCGCCCATTTGCACGTATTCACCAGGCCGTTTGAGAATCGCGACCACCACGCCTCCGACGGGTGCTTTGATCGCCTGAATATCCAGCAAGTGTTCCGCGACGCGAATTTCATTTTCCAACACATCAACTTCGATTGCATTGAGAATCTGATTCTCCTGAGCCTGCTCTTCAGTCAACACCGCACGTTGAAATTCGAAGTGGACTTGGTCCCGTTCTGACTGCGAGGCCGCATCCCCGGTCAATTGATCCATCCGAACCTTTGCGTTGCTCGCCGTTGAAACCGCTGCCGCTGCCAATCGCAATTCGACCGTACTGTCGCGACGCTTCAGTGCGGCCACATGCCGATGTTTGGCCAACTCGACGCGCAATTCCAATTCTCGCCGATCCAAACTGGCCAGCACCACGCCTTGCTCGACGACATCACCTTCTTTCACGTCCATGCTCATCAATAAACCCGGTGCGGATGTTGAGAGTTGCAAGTCGCGCGCGAACAGCGTCAAGGCCGATTCGTCGACCGCTACCGGCGTGCCAACAAGCTCCTGAGCCGACAAATGTTCTTGGTCCGCTCCCCAACCGAGCCCGAAGACCACGACCCAAAACCCCACCAACCTCGGCAAAACGTATCGATGTTTCATGATCCATTCCTCACTAACGAAATCTCAACAAGACACTCAACCAACGATAACTGCGCTGAGCCAACGTCTGTGGCGCGACATAAATTTTGGCTTCCCCGCGAAACCCTGGTAATAGTTTTATCTCGTCCGCCGAGATCGAAACCGAGACTTGATACCACCGAAAGATCGGCTGAATCGCCCCGGTTGTCGTGTCCGGCGTCACTTCGACGGGCCCACCGAAAGTGCTTGCCAAACTAGGAGCCAATGACTCCAAATGACCAGGGGCCAACGCCACGACTTCGCCGCGAATTCGACGGCCCGGGTATTCGTCCAGACGCAGAAGCACTTGTTGTCCAATGGCGATATCCTGGATCTCTGTCTGCTCAACGATCAGCTCGGCTTGAAGATGCTCCATCTCCCCAATCCAACACAAATGAGTTTCCGCTTCCAGCGTCGCGCCCAAGTTGGCGCGGTCAAACGGATCACCCCACCAAGTTGGAAGTACTTCGTTGTTCTCTTTCGCCGTGTTGGGCAACAGCTTGGGCTGCGGAAACGCGGGGATCACATGACCATCTCGGGGCGCGACGACGCGTAACGACTCTAGCTTCTCGGTTTGTTCAGCCAGTTGCCCTTCTACCGACTTCAGCTCGGCCAATAACTCGCTTAGTTGGTTGTTCTGCGTGATCCCACTGCGACTCTGACGTTCTTCTCGCACAATGGACTCGACCAGTCGCTGTTGCTCCCCTTCCAGTTCGGCCACGGCCAACCGCAATTCCAAGTTGTCGACCGTCAAGACTTCGTCGCCTTGTCGCACGAACTGAAGATGGGCAACGGGTTGAGCCACGATCCGAGCCGGTACTTTCACGAAAACCCGCGCGGCCTCTTGGGGCTCGATCACAAACGGCGCCCGTACGCTCCTGGGAATTGGCAAGTAAAAGAACATTGCCACCAGCACCGCGGCACCGGCGGCCGTGATCCAAAACCGCTTTCGCTTCACTTGCTGTCTCCGTCCTGGATGTTCGAAGAAACGATACAATTGCCACGCCGGCATCAACACCATGCCCCCAATCGAAAACGCCATCAACGTATGACCAATCACTTCCAAGCCATACGGCTCAAACCACTTGGACAAGAACCACAAAATCGAAAAGACCACCAACCAGCGATAAAAGAAACTTGCGACACTGTACACCGCGAACAGTTCGCGATGTTTCGTGGGCACCAAACGTGATTTGCTCTTGGGCATTCCCAGCAACAATCGTCGGCACAGATCCAGCCACGCCGCCCGTGATTTCTGGGTCAAGTTGGGGATCTCCAGCCAATCGCTCAGCATGTAATAGGCGTCGTACCGCAACAATGGGTTGCCGTTAAAAATCAACGCGCTCACGCCGGATAGGAACATGATGTTCAAGCAGGCAAAATGCAACCATCCCGGCTGCGTGTACCACCAAATCCACGTACACGCTGACGCTAAGATCAATTCGACATACATGCCTGCCCCACCGATTGCGATTCGCTGCCACTTGTTTCGCAGAATCCAGGAATCGCTCGTGTTGCAAAACAATGTCGGCATGAACACCAGCAACATCACGCCAATCTCGTGACATTGGCCCCCAAAATGTTTGCAGGTATAACCATGCCCCAACTCGTGGAGCACTTTCGTCAATACCATCAGCCCCGCCAGCAACAACAAATTCGAACCGCCAAAGAACGATTGAAAATCCGGCAGGCGCCGATAGAACCCCGGTAAGTCACTCAACAACAGCAATCCCGCAGACAACATCAGTACTACAAACACGATGGTCATTGGACCCGAGAATAACCACCGCAACCACGGATAAGTACGACTCAAAAATCGATCCGGATCCACACCGGGAAATCGAATCGACAATAAACTGGCCGCCATCTGCATGAGCTTCTGGCGCTGTTGTTTCCGATGCCGATCCAACAGCACGGACCCTAACCCAACCGCTGGTGAAATCACTAGTCCCTGCTGTTGGAAGGAAACAATCAGTTGATGCAGTTCGTTGAGTCGGAACTCCGAAGCCGGAAATTGTTGCTGCAACCGTTCTTTAATTTGCTTCAAGCTGTGCCGGCCATCCAGCAGTTGTAGGACCGCGAATTCGGGCTCCAACAAACGATAATACTTTAGCCCCAACGGATCCTTGACGATCCAACAACGCTCGGCTTGGTACAAACTCTCTTCCACATCCAGGTCGGGACGACGCAACATTTCGACAGGACGTAATTCAGCCGGTTGCATCGAACTCACCATACATAAAAGAACACTTGGCGTTCCAAGAACTCCAACACATCTTGCAACCAAACGTAGCCTAAGCTGGCTTGCCCACAAATGATCTTGGCCGAAACATCCGTATTCGTTTGCAACACGCGCACATCCGCGGCTTCCAACGCCACGCGAACTTTCACGTAAGAACCGTCTTCCGTCGAGGCCGCGGTCACCGGCGCTACGTTTGTCACGCGACCGCTAAATCGGCGCGTCGGTTCTGCCGCCATCACGAACTCGACTTGCAGTGAATCCTCATTCCGCGACAGCGCTTCCAACAGATGGCCAACGCGTCGATCCGGCAAATTCAACTCCAATTCCCATTGCCCATCGGTGTTGGCAACTTCCATCAACAACCGGCCCATGGGCACGGGACGATCTTTTAGCTCCTCTTGCACGTTCCAAGTCAACACGCGACCCGCCACTTTGCTGTTCACGACGGCCATTTGCGTCTGCTGTTGTAACAGCGACAATTGAGTTCGCAAATTGGCTTGCCGCGCCTCCAGGACATTGACAGGCATGCCGTCCAATTGATTCCAAAATTCAAAGTTCTTATCGGTTGGTGAGCGATCCAAGCGATGCCGAGCTTCAATCTGCGCGGTCACCATCTCCAATTCCCCTTCGACCCGTCGAACCTTGACATCCAATTCAAAGTTGCGCATCCTGAGCAGCGGTTGTCCGACACCAACCAAGTCATTGGGTTTCACCAAAACCGCTTCCACGATGCCATCCATGGGAGCATAGATTCTTTGTTGCGCTTGCGGGACCAGAGTTCCTTCACTGGAAACATAAAACGTTGCTGGGAAAAAAGCCAAGGCCAACAAACCGATCAGAACGAGACCGGCAACGACGGCAACCGGCAATCGCCGCGCCAACGCCATCGTCTTGGTTCGACCCAATAAATACCACAGCGGATAAAGAAACAATTGTCGATGCCGATTGGCCAACCGCAGCGCGTCTCCGCCAATTTCTTGCGCCGAAACTAGAGCGGTGACCTTCCCGTGATACTCGCCTTCCGTCGTCAGCGATTCGAGTACCAAGCCAGCGATCACACGATTGGCCCCGTGTCGTTTCTTTTGCAGGTCCGCTTCTTCGGACTCCAGACTTGGATCTCGTTCATAAATGGGCAAAATCGTCAACGACCGACTGCGACTCTCCAACAAATAAGTTTCCAATGGCTGGGAGATTTGTGGTGCTAACGGTTCGGGATTGGGATAGTCCAGTCCACGCCCCACTCGCAGCGTCCGATTCGCCAATTGCTCCAGTAGCTGCACCCACTTCGAACGTCGATTGACGGCCGGCTGTCCGCTAATTGCCTTGACCACAAACCGGCCTCGGTGGAACCACAACACGGTCACTCGTTCACAACCCAACAACCGCCGACATTCGTTCGCGACGGCGTAGGAAGTTTCGGTTGGATCAAGCGACAGGTGAACTTGTCGCACAAAGCGTCGATAATCTTGTTCGTGCGCGCCAGGACTTCCGGCGGGCTGCGCGGCTTGTTCGAACGACGAATCAGGAGTCGCGGATTTAGGTTGCCCACGTAGCAGACTTTGCCCGAACGGAGGTTCCAGTCCTTCGGGATCGGTCCCGTTTTGAAAATGCGAACTCGCCAAAGCTCGACTACCGTTGGTGCCCGTCCAGACCCACGCGTCGGACGTGGGCAGTGAAGCCAACGTGGCATCCGTTCGAGTCGCACCGGTGTTTGGTGCGATGTTGTCGATATTGGACTTGGCCAGGTGCCAACCCAGTGAACCAATGGATTCGACAATTGCTTGGAGGGTGTTGGTCCCTGCCTCGGCAGTCACCTCGTCCGCGAATTGCAACTCCAAGCCGACTTGCTGGTGACCTTTGGCCAGCATCAGAAAACTCATGACCAAGATGTCAGCGCCAACGTCGCTCTTTTGAACGACGAGCGGAATGTTGCCCGACCCGCGTTGGGCCGACACACAGCACTCGACACGTTGACCGAAAAAAATCTTCGCGTTCCGTTGGCCTGCTTCGGCAATGAAATTTGACTCGCTCCCAGCGGCATTCCAGATGGCGGCATACGTAACGTCCTTGGATTGTATGACCTGTCGCAGGACGTGGGCCCAGAAATCTCCCCCCGCTTCTGCGCGGTTCTCCGCCAACGATCGGCGCCCCGCGGGCTCCTCGTCAGCCGAATTTGAAAAGTCCGCCCGTTCCATTGAAGTCCCCACACGAAAACGAAAAGGTAACCTTTCACGCGCTGAAGGGATGAAAGGTGCGTACGGAAAGTCGCAAGGTTAACTCGCTGGATTCAAAAGATCCCTAGATTTTAAAAATCTCTTGTGTTGCCCGCACGCGAGCGATTGCAACACAGCGACTTGCGGAACGCACCAAACCCCTATTCGTGAACGGTTACACAAAAAGACACCAAACAAGAATAGCCATCCGCGAAACCAGATGGAAGTCGCTAACCGCCAAATACTTCGAAAAAAGATCCGCCCGTCGAACGGTCTCCCCTTTGGCAGATTGCCGGATTCCGACACGACGACCGTGCCCGACGTCGGTAGGGTAAGCACCCATGCTGACGTCCCGAGCGACACTGGCCCAGTTCAACCACCCGAGCCCATGGTCTCAACCCACGACACTTCACTGGCAATTTTCTTTCCCAGAGGCGCCTGCCCCGAACCCAGGCACTTCTTTCGAAAATCACCGGCTCCCTACTTCAAACTTCCAACTTCGCAATTCACAATTCATGGATGCTCCACACGATTCGCCACTGGGCAGCCACCAGTTCTACCTGGAACGATGATCAACGACGCAGCGAAAGTCTTGCGCTGCGTTACAGGCTCTCGGCGGGCGAGCCTCTCAAGCGTTTGCTCCCGGAAGTCATGGGGCTGACCATCTCGACCATCGAACGACTGCACGGGCTCGTACCGCACGACGTCCAGATTCGCGGTGGGATTCAATTGTGCTGGGGGCGTATCGCGGAAATGAAAACCGGCGAAGGCAAAACGCTGACCGCCTTGTTCCCGACCGTTTTATACGCACTCCGCGGCCAGGGGTGCCACGTGGTCACGGCCAACGATTACCTCGCCAGTCGCGATGCGGAATTCGCTCGGCCGGTCCTCGCCAGTTTAGGGCTCCGCGTCGGAGTGGTCACTCACGACTCCGACCCCAGCGATCGACACTCGGCGTATCATTGTGACGTGACTTACGCCACCGCCAAAGAAGTTGGCTTCGACTTTCTTCGTGATCGACTTGGACTTCATTCCACGCCTGTCTTGCGTCCGTTGTACTTTGCTTTGGTCGATGAAGCCGACAGTATTCTTATCGATGAAGCTCGGACGCCGTTGATCATCGGCTTGACGACGCCCCAAGATGACGTCACGTTGGCCTGTTATCACTGGGCCGCTCGGCATGCTCACGAATTTGAATTGAATCGCGACTTTCGCTTCGACAACCACTCACGCCGCATGCAGCTGCTTCCTGCGGGCGTCTTGCGAATCCGTAACCTGCCTTCCGACCCGCTGACAAGACAAGTTTCTCTGCAAACGTTGTTTCATCATGTCGAGAACGCCATCCGAGCCCACAACGATTATCATCTGGACCAACATTATGCGATCGTCGATGGCAAGGTCGTCATCATCGATCCGTTCACGGGCCGTCCCGCCGAAGGACGTCAGTGGCAAGGCGGTTTGCATCAAGCAATTGAAGCCAAAGAACGCCTCGAGATTTCGCCCGACAATCGCAGCGCCGCTCGAGTCACGATCCAAAACCTTTTTCTTCGCTACGAACATTTTACCGGGATGACCGGTACGGCTTGGCCCAGCCGGGGTGAATTCCGCCGAGTCTACCGCAAGTCCGTCATTTGCATTCCCACGCATCGGCCCATTCAACGGCAAGAACTCCCGTCGCACGTGTTTGTGCGAGAAGATGAAAAATGGGATGCCATCGTCCAGGAGATTGCCGCGATGTTGGCCAACGGACGCCCCGTATTGGTGGGAACTCGGAATGTAGAAGCCTCCGAGGTCTTGTCCGCTCGTTTGAGCCAACAGAACATTGCCCATCAGGTACTGAACGCTCGGCACATCGAGCAAGAAGCGAACATCGTCGCCCAAGCGGGACATCCCGGCCGAGTCACCGTGGCCACGAACATGGCCGGTCGCGGTACCGACATCAAACTGCCCGCAGAAGTGGTGTCCGCGGGCGGCCTCCATGTCATCTTGAGCGAAATGCACGAAAGCAGTCGGATCGATTGGCAACTAATCGGCCGAGGTTGCCGGCAAGGCGACCCAGGCAGTTACCGTATCTTTGTTTCGTTGGACGATGAACTACTTCGCGCCGCGTATCAGCGCCACGGCCACGACCGCATTCGCCAGAAACATCCATCCAGTGGTCAACTCCATGTTCGGAAACTGTCCCTCTTCCAACGCGCCCAACGCCTGGTCGAACGCCGCCACTTGTCCGAACGAGTTGTTCTCCTCCGACAACAACGCGATCACCGCAAACAATGCCAAGAAACCGGCCAAGACCCTTACCTCTCGTTCGTAGAATAGGATGAAGTTTGAAGATTGAAGTTTGAAAGTCAAACCTTGACACTTGAAATTGGAAATCCGCGACGATAAGCGAACCCAGCTAGCGCATTATCCGGTTACCACCGCGACGTTGGTTGAACATTCGTGTTTGTGCGTTAACCGGTTAGCAGAGTGTGGTTGGTTGAACATTCGTGTTTGTGAGTTAACCGGTTAGCAGAGCGTGGTTGGTTGAACATTCGTGGTAGCGCGTTAACCGGTTAGCAGAGCGTGGTTGGTCGGGCCTCCGACCAACCAC
>JBGSJV010000026.1:0-11316 GCA_041741535.1 Pirellulaceae bacterium | reverse complement strand
AACCACTAAAGTATCGAACACCAAGCGGAACTAACTGGCAGCCAGCGCCAAGCACCAACGAAATTGCAGCCATCGCCCCAACGCGTTTTCGAGTGTTTTGTGTGGATGACTTTGTTTTGCCGCTTCATCGGATCAGGATGCAATTCCCGATTTTAGGGTCAATTGGGTACACGCGTTCGGACGTCAGATGAGATTACCTAACAACAATCGCCACTGGGCGGCACCGGATGCCGCTTCCATTTTTCAACACCGTTTGCGACTCCGGCGCACGATTTGGTTCCGCGTCGAGCGAGCATTGTCCCGGTCGCTCGGGCTAGGCGCAATGGCTCATTCGGCACTTTACGCCAACGGTTCCGGCGGGCCGAATCTGCCCGGCGTTGCACCAGTTTCTATCTGCCTCAACAGCGAGTAGATCGTATGCTGCAATTTGTCTTGGTTGCACCAATAGTCGTTGATCACACCCGGCGTAGTATAGCGACTTACATTGAATCCGTCTTCGATATCGTTGTACCACACCACCTGCATACCAACGATCGCGACGACCCAAAACCCACCACCTTGATCGCCCCATGGATGTTGTACCCATTTTTCTGCCGGAACACGAATCAAATCCCAGAGACGTCGGGCTTGCGGTTCCATGATACTGACCGCATCTGCAATCAACGTAGCCAATTCGTCGTCGCTTAGCGGTGTCCAGTGCATGCAGTCACTTCTGGCGTTGAACCTTGGCGTTGACTGGGCAACCGCTAACCAAACTTGATAATTGGAACAGCTTGATCCGCGGTTCCGTGTCGAACGCTTGGTTATTTGCCATCACTGCCAAACACCCGTTTTCTTATACCTGTCTCGGACTAGGGAGTAGACATCGTATGCGTTGCCAGCCGTTGATTCAAAACTGGTTGGACGGTCTGGGTTCAGAAATGTGTCACCGTCAAATAGCTTGCCCGGAATGGCAATTTCACACTTGCCATAAGTCGTTCGTACAATTCCCTTCACCGTGTTCTTTTGCCCGAACATTGAAACCTCAAAGTCAATCCATGCAGGCTGTTTCGACGCGTCAACAGAGAATGGTCCATATTCATTCGAGGAAACTTCTGGGCCAAGAACGTACCGATTTGATGAAACATCTGACGAAAGTCTCCAGGCCACTTCTTCGCGCTGCACTTCTTGTTCGCCCGCCAACGTTCTCGACTCTTCCACCCAATAGTGACCAGCAAGCAATGAGGTCACCTTGTCGTTGTGAATCTGTTGACGCAGCTCGGCCACCGTCTTCTCAAGAGCGGCAACTTTTACGGGCAACGAGTCGTCCGTATTGATATCGGAATCGTTAACGGTCAATGCAGGACAAAGGTACACAACCCATGCCAGTAACAAGGCCATCGCGCAGGCCGCAAGTTTGTTGTTAGCCATAATGGACCATCCTTCTGTAAAACTGGACAGGTCAACCAGTGCGAGTGCCTGGGTTAGGGTACGGGACAGGGTGTTTCGAGCACGTAGTTACACACGGTTGATTATACCATTTTCTTGGGGCCGAATGGCGAATCTTTGCGAGCGTACTCCGTTCACTTGGGTGACCGCTCGGCAGTCCCCTGTCGATTTTGTCTGCCAACCAGTCAGCAGTCGCAACCAGTCAAGCATCAAACAGCCAGTAGCAAGTTCACGCGTCCTGTCGGGTGGCTGAACGTTGGCGATAACGTTGGGCGAAGAGCGAACTTAACTTCAGGAACGACGACGACCTGCCCTCCTGTTCGTCACATGGTTCGCTGGCATTGGAGGACATTCCATTTGATCAGTAGTCGACCTGCAAGTGCCACTTGAGTTTGCGTTCTTTGGCTTGCGTTAGCACCGTGAGCATCGAAGCAAAATCGTAAAGGACGGCTTCCGCATCCTTCACGGCTTGCGGATTCTGCCGAATGTGGTCTGCCATTTGTTTCGCATAAGCAATTCCATGATCGGCATCGTACCATTCTTCAGGCGACAGATTTGCCAAAGTCTCTTCCGCAGCGGGCGGCAGATCGTTTTCGTCTTCCAGTTCCATCAAGTCGGCCATCATCGCCCGCGCGTCTTCGGGAGATTGGCTACAGTATTCATCGAGCGATTTGAATCCCAACTTGTTCGCGATGGCGTTGATCCGTGCCGAATGGCGAGACAGTGCTTTACCATCGATAGTCGTGTCGAATCCAGGATCGTCGGAGTTGAATACGATGAAATACGCAGCAGCCATGGATAGATCCTTTCAGCCAACGAATGGGAAGGTCAACCGGTACGGTCTCTCGAGCATTCGGTTGCACCGGTTGGTTACGCCAAATTTTCGGGAACGAATGTTGAATCTTCGCGAGTGTTGTTCGTTTACGTGGGTGACCGCTCGGCAGATCCAAGCCGCATATTGTTTTCCAACCGTTCGGCAGTTGCAACCAGTCAAGCGTCGAACAGCCGGCAGCAAGTTTCCGCTTCCCCTGGGGGGCGGCATAACCGTGGTCCCCCGCGCACGCGAGGTTGACTCTCCCTTACAAAACGCTCCGCTCCCGTACTCGGATAAACCACTTTGCTCGACCTAATTGTGTACTTGACGTCGGTACTCTGAGTCGACGAATCTCGTAAACATTTTCCGCTCGACACATTGGAGTGATTTTCCCGCGAAATGCCAGATTTCGTCACGTTGCGTCCCACCTGAGCGTTGAGAATCGGCGAAACGCAGGTAAGCTGCTCGCGTTCCTTCTCGAAGCGACACTTCCTCCCGGAGCTCTTCAATGAATTGTTCGAAAGATGGCGCAATCAAGTACACGTTTGCGCTTTCCGTATTCTCTGAGTAGAAATTCGTGTAGTCGAAATACATGATCTCGCCGTTCTCTGTCAGCACACAGTAATTTCCGCCAAGGTCTACGGCGATTGGAATTCGGCTCGCGGAAAAAATATCGTCCAACTCCACCAGTTCCTGTTCAATTTCAGAAATTGTAAGCCAGATGTGAATAGGCTCCCAAGAGTCAATCGGACAGACAAACGCGGAAATCAGATGTTTCGCATGGGCAGTGGTAACCCATTCAGCATACAGTCCTTTTGTGAGTGCGTTAACACGATTACTTATCGACATAAATTCTCTATGGCCAAACGCCCCGGGTCACCGGACCGCCTAAAACGATACCCCATTTCAAAGCCGCGCGACCCACGGCTCCAAGGGCAACCAATTGTTATGTTTCATTCCGATGGATGAAATGCCGAAATGCGGATACTAGATCAGCGTCAGACGACTCTGATTGTAGCATGGCAATTGCCCGTTTTGTGACGGAAACAACCCGAGCAAGTATATCGGGCGACCGATCAAAAAATGACGATTCAACCGATATAAGATTCTTAAGCAGATCTCCCGAATAAAAGTCGCCGTCCGCGAGAGGATTTTGTTCGAGAACTTCCATCGCTCGGGGTACGAGAAAATGCAGCCCGATATTCTGGCCGATCATGATCCGAAAATCTTCGGTCGTGAAGTGTTCGATTTGTTTCTTGCGAAGTTGATGGCAAGTGACGACGAGATGTGAGTCGATACCCGACTCAGGCCAGACCACGTTTTCGAGTTCTTCAAGCGTCGGCATCGTGTAACAACATAGCGGGACAGATCAACCAACGCGAAGGTTTGGTTCTTGGTACGAGATACGGCGATTCACGCACTCTTTTGCACTGGTTGGTTATACCATTTTCTCTGGTCCGAATGTTGAATCGACACGAACGTACTCCGTTCACCCGGTGACCGCTTGGCAGTCTCCCATACTATCTGTCAATCATTCGGCAACTGCAACCAGTAAGTTTAACGTCGAGCAGTCAACCAAAGGATCCGCATGGTGGCGGTGGCATAACGGTAGGATTCAGTGGGCCGCGAGAACGACTGACCACTTCAAAAAGGTCAGATCGGGGACCGCGTTGCAAACTATGGTTCAGCCATTACACCGCATGCTCAACGCACACTGGCGGCTGACTTGAGAGGTGGATATATGTACGCCCCGCCAATCGGAATTCCGGCGATCGAAGAGCCATTATATCGCGTAGCGAGTGGCGCAGGATGACGATCGCGAATCTCTTTTACTTTCTTCGCTAGCGCATCATCGGAGCCGAGCAACTTAATTTGAAACGCATCGAGCCACATCTGCTTACCGCTACCAACCAACTTGAGCACCTCCCTGTATGCCACGTCGAAATTGCTGTCATTTATTGCTGGCGATGCAAGGTAAAGCTCCCACTCCGACGATTCAGCTGGGTTTAGCCAAAAGATAGCGTCAACTGTCTGGAAGTTATTGAACGCTTCTGCAAACTCTCGGCCCGCATCGATCTGTTCGTTTACCAATATAGCTTTATCCATTGCAGGACTCCGTCTGTAGGATCAGAAACCGCATTGTACAGTGACTGCGCTTGGTTTTGTGTTGCATTTCTATAGCGGAACAATTCATTCCAATCTTTCGCAATTAACCAATTCGTTCCGAGTTGGGCATTCGCAGAGATCGCGTTCCCACGAGTTACTTCGAGATCTGCCATTTTCACGAGAACTTCAAGATCGTGCGTCCAACATTTTTCGGCGAACTTCTTATCTTCAAAAATGATACCGGTTTGGTCAACGTATCAAAGCACTGCGGCTTTCAAGGCACACTCAATTGCATAGCCCGCCAAATAATATGCCCCAGACCATCATGAAGACGCGATAAGAGCCGCCGCGTCAAGCAAGCGATCTTGAGACAGTTGTTGTAGTTCGGTTCGATTCAATCGGTTTACTCCGAAAGTTGGTTTTTGAGCCTTTTGCCAGAACTTGTTATTACCCATATTCAACCGGGGATAAGGGGGAAATTATCCGGGGTTTCCCCAGTTAAAGTGTGACTATTTTTATTCCTCAGTCAACAAGCCAAAATTGCAAAGTCACACGCTGGAGGTTCGGTTTCGGCCAAGTCCGAATTGATGCGCGCAAGACGGAATTACGATGCCAGCCGAGTTTCGCGCGGCCTGATTCCGATTCGTCGAGGAGACAAATCTCGAGAATGACGGTTCGATTCTGGGCCCCCAAATGGTGCCCCTCAAACCGCAAAAAGAACCCCAAGAGCCCGTTCGAAACTGCCCTAACCAAACGTACAAACGAAAAAACCCCGGGGAAACCGGGGGTTCTGATGGCTCGTGCGAGCTGGCAATGATTGGATCAATACCCCCTAGGGGATTCGAACCCCTGTAACCGGACTGAGAATCCGAGGTCCTGGGCCACTAGACGAAGGGGGCGCAGTGGACTGGGGATTATGGCAATCGTCCGGCGGGCTGTCAACCGTCCCCGCTGCCCATCAATCGCGTACAACACCTCATCCATTACCGCACCGACGGCAAGGCGGCTAATCTCGACGGCGACCATTTGAATGACGTCGGACTGCCTACGGATAGCAAAGCCGAACTGCGGATGAATACGTTCGCGGCGTGCGTTTTCGAGCAGAACAACGTTAACGGGCCACGTCGGTCGCTGAACTAGGCTTTGTCCCCAAAGCCGATAAAGCCTCATGAGGAACCGACGGCGACCATTTGAATGATGTCGGACTGCCTGCGGATAGCAAAGCCGAACTGCGGATGAATACGTTCGCGGCGTACGGTTTCGAACAGAACAACGTTAACGGGCCACGTCGATCGCTGGACGAGGCTTTGTCCCCAAAGCCGACAAAGCCAACAAGTTCGCGCAAGGGGCTGCTGCTTTTTATCCGCAGTTCGGCCTTGCCATCCGCAGGCAGCGAGCTATCCGCAGGCAGCGATTTCGCCCGTCGTTCGCTGGAGCCGTCCGGCATCAAACGGAGGCGAACATTCGACCGGCGGCGCCGGGCAGGTTGGCATCCGTGCCGCGATCTCCGTGGGGTCCCATTCAGTTGCCCGGCTATGACCTTTTGGCTGATTTAGGCCGCCCGGCGAGTGGTTGCGGACGGCTTGGCTTCCGCGGCTGGGAAGGGAATCGTTGCCGGAGACTTCGCCGGAACGGCTGGGCGCTTTTGGCAAGCCGTTAGTTCCGGGACCAACTCCGCTCCTAGCCGAGCCACCTGCTCCGCGTACGCTTGGAATCGATATTCGCTCTGCACGCGAGCCTTGGCCACTTGTCGGACTTGGTCGTAGGCACCCGGGTTGTCCACGACCTGCGCAATGATCTGCTCGACCGCCGCGTAGTCGCCAAACGGTACGACAAAACCTGCGTCCGAACGAATGGCTTCCGGAGCCCCACCGGCTTGATCAAAGGCAATGATCGGAATCTCGGCGGCCATCGCTTCATGAATCACACAGGGAAATGGGTCCACCCGCGATGTCATCAAGAATCCGTCTCCCCCGACAAAATACTTTTCCACACTATCTCGTTCGCCAACAAAATGCACAAAGTCCTTCGCGGGCGAATAACCCAAGTCCAAATCCACAAAATGTTTGGTCGAGTGACGTCCGGCGTAACCACCACCAATCCAGACAAAATGAACCGGCCGCTGCGAACCTCGCGACTTGGCGTGCCAATACCGAGCGATACCAGCGAAGTGATCGATCCCCTTCCGCATGTCCAACGTCCCGCAGCTCAACAAAATCACCGCGTCCTCCGGCAAGCCAAACTCGCGTCGAATCTCTTCCCGTGCTTGACCACGTTCGAATCGCTGGCCAAACGACTCGTCCAATAACCCTTGAGGCAAGATCACATCCTTACCAGCGGGCAGCGGCGCGATTTGATTGGCCGAGCGGCGCACGATCTCCGCAGGGAAGATGACCTTCGCGCTCAGATCGTACACGGATTGATAGTCTTCCGCCGAATAACTGGAGGGCAACTCGTGGACCAAATAGATCGTCGGCAAATGGTATCGCTGGAGCGCCTGCGCCATGAACCGCGACTCCATCGAATTGCACAATACTAGCGTCGGTTTGCGACGATCCAACTGGCGGACAAAACGTCCAATCGAGTAGTTGAGCTTCCACGAAGCTTGTCGCTTGAGGTTCAAACAAGTCACATGCGACCGTGTGCCAAACTCGCGATAGATCGGCCCAGGATTATGGAGCAGTGTGTATCGGTTCAAGTGGTAGTGCTGTTTGAAATGTTCCAGCAATTGGGCAATGATCTTGGGCGCCCCCGTGCGGGAAGCTTCATGCGAAATGACGACCAGGTTCATCGGATGGACCGGTCGCGGCGGCGGGTTTGTCCGTTTCCAGAACTTGAGCTGCTTCAGAAGTTTCATCTTCTTGGTTCCTACGAAAAAACCGCGGTTGAAATCGGAAAAATTGACGCGCACGCCCGCAACCCCGTACCGACTGGTAGGCAACGGACGGTAGCAAGGCACCAAGTATTCGGCCAAGACCAATGTCGCTGGCGTGCTAGCACGCGGATGTTTGACTTTCGAGTTCGCCGGGGCTAAGCTAACTGCCGTCGCGTGCGCGGGAGGCCTGATAATGCGACCGACTCGCTCGGCGACAGATCCCGAACACTAAGAACCTGTTTTTGAACGCAAAGGTCTTGCCCATGTCTCGTGCTGATGCTCCCGCGTCGATTCTCGGCCGCCGTCGGTTTATGCAGGTTCTCTCGGGTGGAGTCGCCTGTACCCTGCCTGGTTGGGCGGTGGCGGCCAATGGCTTGTGGATGCCAAACGAAGACCTGCCGTTGACGCCGACGCAAACCGAAGGCCCGTTTTATCCGGAAACCGCGATCGACCAGCAACTCTTCAACGACACAGACCTCAGCCAGAAGATCGCTGGGCACGAATTTGCTAAAGGGCAACTCGCGGTCGTCAACGGCGTGGTCACGGACCAACGCGGCAAACCGCTGGCGGGATCCGTTGTCGAAGTTTGGCAGGCTTGTGCGTCGGGTCGATACCACCACTCGCGCGACGAATCCAATCCGCTGCTGCTGGACAACAACTTCCAATTCTGGGGTCGTGCGGTTACCGGTGAAGACGGCAAGTATTCGTTCAAGACCATCATTCCCGGCAAGTACCCCGGTCGCACAGGACGGCATATCCATTACCGAATCGACAGCCCTCAACACAAGCGGCTGGTCACGCAATGTTATTTCTCGGAATTCGGTGAGGACAACGGCAAGGACGGAATTTACCGACAGTTGGATGCCAAGCAACGGGACCAAGTCACGGTCCAGTTGGACAAGCCATCCGATCAAACGCAGCCATGGAGCGGTGCCTTTAACATCGTGATGGGTAAAGCGACTTAGAGGATGAATCGGCTGAGGTCTTGATCGGCCAATAGGTCCTTCAGCCGAGCATCCACATACGCAGCGTCAACCGTCGTGATGCGACCTTGTTGATCGGGAGCGGTGAAGCTGATTTCTTCCAAGATCCGCTCCAAGAGCGTATGAAGTCGACGAGCGCCGATGTTTTGAGTTGTCTGGTTCAACTGAAAAGCATTCCGCGCGATTTGGCGAATCCCATCAGCGGTAAAGTCCAGCCGCACCCCTTCGGTTTCCAGCAACGCCGCATACTGACGCGTCAAGCTGCTGGAAGGCTCCGACAAAATTCGCACATAATCGTCTTCGATCAAATTGGAAAGTTCGACACGAATCGGAAAGCGACCTTGCAATTCGGGCATCAGATCACTGGGTTGATGTTTGTGAAACGCTCCCGCCGCGACAAATAAAATGTGATCGGTCCGCACTTGGCCGTAACGAGTGTTGACAATCGTTCCTTCGACCAACGGCAACAAGTCGCGTTGAACACCTTGTCGCGACACATCCGCGCCTTTCCCTTCACTGGCGACCAGCTTATCAATTTCATCTAGAAAGATGATGCCCAGGTTTTCCGCTAGGGCAATGGCCTGACTGTTGACCTGATCTTCATCCAAGAGTTTTTCGAACTCTTGTTCGAACAAAACTTTGCGAGCGTCTTTGACCAAAGCTTTTTTCGTCTTGGACGACTTGGGCATGAACTTTTCGAGCATCGATTGCATGTCGCGGTCCATGTGATCACCGCCCAAAGCACCGAACATCATCGGGCTGGACTTTTGTTCGATGCGAAATTCGACGACACGTTCTTCCAACTGCCCCGCGCGTAGTTTGTTATGCATCTTGGAACGCAGTTTCGCGTACGAGTCGGTTTCGATCGACTTGGCAGACTCCATCCCGGATTCGGTCGCACCATCGTCGTTGGATTCATCAGCCGACATGTCGGAGGACAACTCGGTCCGCTGCGAATGAGCCGAGTGAGGAGGCGGGCCGCATAACAGATCCAGCAAACGTTCTTCACACCGTTGGGTGGCTGTAGCTTCGTTCTGGATCTGTAGTTCTTTCTTGACCAGAACGATGGCATTCTCGACCAATTCGCGAATCATGCTCTCCACGTCGCGTCCATAGTAGCCGACCTCCGTGAACTTGGTCGCTTCGACTTTGATAAACGGAGCGCCGGTAATCTTGGCCAAGCGTCGCGCAATTTCGGTTTTGCCGACGCCGGTTGGTCCAATCATCAAGATATTCTTGGGGTTGACTTCTTGTCTCAACTCTTCGTTCAATTGTTGCCGACGCCAGCGATTGCGGACCGCAACGGCGACGCTCCGTTTCGCGGCCGTCTGGCCAATGATGTATTGGTCCAACAACTGCACAATTCGGGCGGGAGTCAAATCGGCCGGGCCGGATGGTGAAACAGGGTTCGTCATGCTTGGCTCTTCACTAGGCGAGGTTGTGGGGTGTGGGAAGTGTTTCTACCACAACATTTTGATTGGTGTAGATGTCGATCGAGCCCGCAATCTTCAAGCTGTGCTCGACGATTTCGCGTGGCGACAAAGAACTATGCGCGACCAAGGCTCGCGCGGCGGCCAAAGCGTAGTTTCCGCCCGAGCCGATCGCCGCGATTCCATCCGTCGGTTGGATCACATCACCTGTGCCACTGATCAACAAGACATGTTGGCCATCGCTGGTGATCAACATGGCTTGCAGCTGCCGCAAAGCGCGGTCCATTCGCCATTGTTTGGCCAATTCGATTGCCGCGCGAGGCAGGTTTTGCGGAAAGTCTCGCAGCCGTTCTTCGAATCGCTCCAACAGCGCGAAGGCGTCGGCACTGCTACCGGCAAACCCGCAGAGGACGCGGCCGTCCAGCAGCTTGCGAATTTTCATGGCATCGGCCTTCATGACGGCTTCACCCAAGGTGACTTGGCCGTCGCCACCAATCGCCACTTCGCCCTGCCCTTTGACACACAGGATGGTAGTCGCGTGAATTTCCATTTTGCGGGTTCCCGCCATAAGTCACTTTCTCACGGAACAACGGTACGTGCCTTGACCCAGGCACTAAGTTCTTTGAAATGTGGATGGCGACTATCGCCGCACCATTCGAATAAGACCGATTCGGTGGTGGTCAGGATTGACCCGCTGATTTCCAGGCGTTGCCACGCGATTCGTTGATCCAATTCGCGGCGCGAGCCCGTCGCGTCCACGACCACGTAACAATCAAATCCCATGGCCAACAAGTCCAACACGGTTTGCAAAACACAAACGTGGGCTTCGATCCCCACAACGACAACTTGACGCCGCCGCTGGGCATGCCACTCGGTAAAGACCTCATGACATTCGCGACAACTGAACATCCTTTTTTCGCACGCGGCTTGCGTCAGTCGTTGACTCACGGCTGGGACGCTCTTACCCAATCCCGCTGGATATTGTTCGGTGGCAACCACCGGCACATCAAATCGAGCTGCCGCGTCCATCAACAACGTGACGTTGGCCAGCAAGTCCGACGACCGTTGCACAAGCGGCAGCAATTTTTCCTGAACATCGACGACCAACAAAGCACTGGTCGAAGGATCGAGCAACAACGGGCTACGACTCAGTTCCGACATCTGAAATGAACTCCTACGGGCAGGGATTCGTGCACGAGGTGCTTCCGAACCCCATGTTTGACCATTCGACTTGCGGCACGAATTCTACACGGGAAGAACTCGACACGATATGAATAGTTGCGATTTGGTTGTTCTGGAATTACCCGCCACTGAACGGCGGCAAGATCGCAATCTCATCATTGCTCCGCAGCAGTTGATTATCCGGCACAATCTCTTGGTTGATGGCCACTTGAGAAAATGGCAACAACGCCTCAAGCCCCGGATACTGCTCCAACAAGTTCGTCCTCAAATCGGCTACGGTGGGATCGACATCCGGCACGTGGATCGTGATTTCATCAAACCCGACAATTTCGCGAACCATAGCAAAAAGCTTGACTGTCATCTTCATGCCTGGCTCCTAGTGTTTTGTCACCATCTACTTTTGCGGTCGGTCTGGTAAAGGGGTCAGGAGTCAATTGCCGGAACGGCCCTTCGGGTGCTTCGCACAATTGACTCCTCGGGTCTGGTAAAGGTGTCAGG
>JBGSJV010000025.1:0-5480 GCA_041741535.1 Pirellulaceae bacterium | reverse complement strand
GCCTACCCAAATTGCTCAAACAAACAAAAAAGGAAACCGATCACGATGTCTAAAAACTAAATCAATAACATGATTTTCGAAAAACTCTTTCGAAAATCGTACCGATCATCCAGTCACACCCTTTTTCAGCACCCTGCTAGATCCCATTTGGGACGAACCTAGCAAACGGAGAACTCAGGCAAAGTCGCCAAACTGCCCAGAACCGCTGCCAATCGCCGTTGATCGTCATCGTTGGACCGTTTCGCGATTTGCTGCAAGGAGTCTTGCAATCCAGCGGGAACGGGGACACTACATAGCAATTCAGACAATTCTCGGACGATACTTGCCCAATCTTTTCCTTCCCAGCTAGGTAGTTTTGGCTCGGCATCCAATCGCCCTTCGCGAACGACTCGGTGCACCAAATTCGAACGCAAAATCGCCGTTCGCACGTCGATCCACCGCGTTCCTCCATCCCAGCCTTTGACGGACGGCGGAAAGAAGGGCAACTGGCCCAACTCGCGCAGTTCATCGGCCAATGCCTCCATCGGAAAGCTGATTCCTAATGCTCGGAGCAATCCAACTCCCAATTCGACGGGGCTCTGCACCCGCGCACCGCGGCAAGCATCGGCAAAAAACAGGCGACTGGACCAGATCTGTTTCAGCAGCACCGACGTCGTCAGATTGCTTTCTTGATAGGCGGACGCCAAATGCTGGATCAGCCGATGATCACGCGGAATTTCATCCGCCACGTACTGCCGCACCAACTTCCACACAATAAACTGAGCACACGCCGAGTGATCCACGATCGCATCGATGGCTTGAGCGCGATTCGCTCGGCCCCGATAATCGAGAAACTTCTTTTCGCCTTCGTCAAATTGGTACCGATTGTCGTGAAACTTTCCGTTGCGAATTCCACCTCCAGTAAACGCCCGCGCCAATTCACGAATGTCTTGCTCGGTATAGTTACCGGTACCCAAACAAAACAACTCCATAACTTCCCGCGCGAAGTTCTCGTTTGGCTTGGCCTTGCGACTATCTCGCGCATCCAAATAGATCAACATCGCCGGGTCGCGCGAGATTTCTTGCACCAACTCGCGGAATGGCCCCCATGCCAAACGCCGTAAGCTCAAGTACTGACGCCACATCAAGTTGGTTTCTGGAACCTTTTCAGCACTGGTGGCAAAATGTCCGTGCCAAAATAACGTCAAGCGTTCCAGGGCTGGTTCGGTCGAATGGACCATCCGTAATAACCACCAAGCCGCCAATCGGCGAGAATCACCCGCTGCAGCCAAGATCTGGCCCGTGTTTTGGTCCGCTTCGCGATTCCGAACGGCGGTCTCCGAGCCATCGCTTGCCAAAAGACCGGCAATGACGTCCTGATGTGGGCGAGTTGAATCGGCTTCGATAACGTTCCACGCCGCGGCAAAACCAGCGCGTCGATGCAAATGGGCAGACTTAGCAAAGTCCCAGCGGTCCGTCGCCGAAGGAGTCCACGGCTGCCAAGCATCGCTCGGTTCCCATCGGTCGAACCATTCCACTTCACGGCTTTCGTTCATGGTCGTGGCTCCGTGGCAGGTTGAGCCAAGTCCAATCGGCCAATCAACCGCATCTGGTCCGCTTCCGTTTCAATCTTGAGGTCCACACGAGACACCAATTCCAGGGCTTCAAGCAAATGATCCACTTCCCGACCAGCGACCTCACGATTGTTGCCATTTTCAATCATGTTTTGCGCGACTAATGTGTCGCGATTCATCCGCAGCAATTCGACGATCACGAGCCAATCCAACTGGAGGTGTGTATTGACGTGCTTCGACCGAGTTGATTGCGCGGGAGTGGCATCCGTTGCTTGTGTCTCGACGCCATCGATGACTTCGCCGGAAGAACGATTCGGTGTTTCGGAAAGTTGGCGAACCCACCCCGAGTCACTGCCCAACACAAACCGACCGTCCGTGATGATCAAGGATGGCGAAAAACTGTAGACCGGCGACTGCAAATCGGCCTCTTCTTCGACCCAAATTCTTGAAACACATTCGCAACCGTTCTCAGTAGTTCGCGTGTCGACATCGTATTGTGGCAAGCCGCCTTGCGCCAGTCCCAAGTTTACGAAGCCCATCACGCTTTGAAACGCAACCTTGAACCGCCGTGTCATCTGCTTGGGTTCGCGAAGCTGGCCCACGATTGCAAAACCAGGAATTTGCAGTGAACCCGTGGGTTGTTCCGGTGCGTTTTCGACGTTGCTGCCGGGGCGACCACTCACGAGGATCTGTACGCCCGGTTCAAAGGCACCCAAGACCTCGCCCCCAAAATCCAACCCACCAAACACCGTGGACAACTGCGAGTCGGCTTGGACCAAATCGGCAATGACCGAATCCGTGAACAGCGACTCTTTGTTCAACCACCACTGGCCCAGGTCACGATAACTGGACAACTGCATCGCCGGCGCACCGAGTTGGGCGTCAACGGGAATCCACGCCGGGGCATCGCCTTCGCCACTTGCTCCAAACCAATACTCGCGCGGACCGTCCGCCAATTTTGCTTGATACTCGGTTGTCGATTCCAACTGGATGGCCGCATCACTCAAGTGGAGCGTCGTTGTCGCACCTGGGTTTGTGCCAAGCGCTGCCATCAGACCGCCAATAACCAACTCCACCGCGGGATTGTCCGACACCGTTTGACTTAAAGCGGGGGCCACTCCGGCGGCTCGAATTCTTTCCAAGTTCACCCACAACAGTGCGTCCGGCGAATGGGGGCCACTGGCGTCAATCTTTTGCATGGCCGATTGAAACGCGGCGTTCCTGGCCAAAGTCTTCTTGCTCGTTGTCTTCTCCATTCGTTGAAGCACGGCTTCTGCGTCGTCCACCCGAGTTGCAACAGCCAACAAGGTTCCGCTGCGAACCATGGCAAACCCCTCGAAGATCGCAATCTTCGCAGTACCGCGCTCTTCGATTCGCCAAGGGGGTTGTCGTCCTTGATTCCGAGCCTCCATGGCACTCAAGTTCAGCAACGACTCGGCAGCTTTTTTTAGTCGCCCTTCATCGCGAGCTTGCAGGATCGCCACAAAACGGTTTTCGCCGGGCAAGGCTGCTACGACAATGCCGTTGCCACTCAAGTCGGCCACCAGCGCGGGCCACTCCGCTCCCAAGGAGGCTTCGACCAACGCCAAGCCCGCTTTGAATGCCAAATACTGAGGACCGCGTAAGTTCGGTTTGACCGCCTCCAGCTCCAAGACCGCGGCCACGGTCGGATGTTGCACGAGCTTTTGCACCAAGAGTTCCGGAGCTGGAACCTCCAGATAGAGCAGGGTGTCGTCCGGCAAACACGAAGCCGGCTTGGTGGCGTCGGCGACCGCTTGGTCTTCGGTCGCGTTCGTCCGAGCACCCGCTGCGAGCGAGACCAAAATGAAGCATAAAAACAATCGCCAAGGGCCAACATGAATACGCATCAGTTCGAACTCCACTTGATATTGCCAAATACCCAACGTCGGCGATGATCCATCCGCATGCCCAGCTTGGTAGTCCCGCCCAATTGGGCCGACCGACACCGCTTCCATTGTACCGAATTCCCAGCGGCGCTCCCATCACTATAAGGCGACCCGTCGTTTTCGTGGAAAGTTTCAACATTCTTGCCCAAAAGCGTAGATGGGAACCCTAGTAGCACGAGCGCCCCGATCGTGCCGTTCGCATAAAACCGCCCCCCGCGGGTTCATCCCGTGGGAGCGCAAGTTTGAAACCTAGAACGAACCCCACGCGCACGAAGCGGTCGTGGGACAGACTTTTTTAGCAAACCAACTTCACCGAGACCGCAAAGACTCACGCCCACAAGCCCGCACGATTTGCACCAACCTCCATACCACGAACACCACTCGCCCCCCGCGGGTTCATCCCGTGGGAGCGCAAGTTTGAAAGCTAGAACGAACCCCACGCGCACGAAAACCCCGAGCGAAGTCCGCCCCCCGCGGGTTCATCCCGTGGGAGCGCAAGTTTGAAAGCTAGAACGAGCCCCACGCGCACGAAAACCCCGAGCGACGTCCGCCCCCCACGGGTTCATCCCGTGGGAGCGTAAGTTTGAAAGCTAGAACGAGCCCCACGCGCACGAAAACCCCGAGCGACGTCCGCCCCCCACGGGTTCATCCCGTGGGAGCGTAAGTTTGAAAGCTAGAACGAACCCCACGCGCACGAAAACCCCGAGCGACGTCCGCCACCCACGGGTTCATCCCGTGGGAGCGCAAGTTTGAAAGCTAGAACAAACCCCACGCGCACGAAAGAAATCCTGGGCCGAACAGAGAGCCAATCGTCTCTGTTGAAAAAATCTCGTGACCCCAATGGCGTGGGCTTCGATGCGGTTTATGACTTGCTGGGACGAGCAATTTCGCAAACGGATACTGTTGGCGATGTGACCTCCACTAGCTATGATAAAGCAGGAAACGTCAAGACCCAAACCGACGCCAAGAACAAAGTCACCACGACGGTTTATGATGTTCTGGGAAGGACCAAAGGCGTTACCGATCGTCTGACCAACGAAACGCTTTACGCTTATGACTTGGCCGGACGCATTACCAGCATCACAGACGCTCAAGCTTGTTTTTTTGGGCAAAACCACCAGTTACGCCTACAATGCCTTGGGTGCCAAGCAGCGGTAAAGGGGTCAGGACACTTTTGTGCGAAGCACCCCAAGGGCGAGTTCCTCGCAAAAGAGTCCTGACCCCTTTACCGCTGCAAGACCGAAGAAACCTATCCCGATCACACGGGCGGGAACTCGGGTGATGCGACTTATGGCAAAGTGAAGTTTACCTATGATCCTGCCGGGCGGATGATCCGCCGCGAGGACCAAAAGGGCGATACCGTGACCTTCAACCATACCATGGCCGGAACCATCACGTCGCGAGACTATCGCACGAAGGCCAATAGTCCGTCCGGTACCATTGCCGATAGCGATACCTTTACTTTTGATAACCTGGGTCGCATGTTGACCGCCGTCAGTGGTCGCTACACCAATACCGTGACCATGACCTACGATTCGTACGGTAGGCTGAAGGACGAATCGCTGACCCTTGCCAGTCAAACCTATACCGTCACCCGAGCCTACGATACTCGCAGTCGCCTCACGCAATTGACGTATCCGAATGGCTCGATTGTCCAGCGAACCTATACCGACCGTAGCCAATTGCATACGGTCAAGTACCTGGGCACAACCGTCGACACTCGAACTTATGATGACGGTGGTCGGTTGGGCACCAGTACGTATGCCAACGCAGCGGTGGTCAGCTTCGCGTATCGCAACGACAACCTGCCGACATCAATCGCAACCACCCATGCGGGTAGCCCCAACATCGGCACCTGTCGGAAAAAAGGTGTCAGGACTGAATGGCACTGCCGCCTGGTATCAGGGGACTTAGGTCACGCAGCGACGATGAGAAGTAGCTTCGCCTGCGCGCGGGGCTTTGTCAACAAGGCGAGTAGTTTCGGCCTGCGTTTGTTGGCTCGGGGCTCGACCCGATCAGG
>JBGSJV010000024.1:0-5914 GCA_041741535.1 Pirellulaceae bacterium | reverse complement strand
ATCGGGCCGATTCCGCAGGATCACGTGTATGTGATTGCTCATGATGGCATAGGTAAGTACATCCACGCTCATGGCCGATACTAAAGACTCGAGTCGCCTGCGAATCCATTCTTTACGGTGGGAATAATCCCGCCCCGTTCGATCGTCGACCCCAGCCAACCAAGCGCGCCGGACGCAGCGCTGAACGGCATGAACAATACAGACTTCCGACGCCGAAAACACTTCTGAACGCAAACTTCTACCCATCTTTCATCTCCAAACAGGATGTCGCCCCCGCACTTTCCGAAATTCTAACCGCAGCAAACCACGAAGCAAGATGGGTGGCACCTATTTGTATTATTTTTTTACTTTGAGTATTAGAACGCTGATTACGACGTCACGCCTATCTCGCGACGATAGGACTGCCGTGAACCTGCGACCATTGTTTCTCGAGCCGCTGCGGGGAAACCTTTACACTGGTGCCCAGCGGTTGGGCGAATAACGAAATCCGGAACTCCTCAATCAACCAGCGAAAGCCCTCCAATTCCGGGTCGATGCGGTTTTCCAAGCGAGTTCTTTCTTGTTGTTTTTCGTACCGCTCCCAGTATTCTGCGACCGCCTCCATGCGTTCTTGATCCACAGCCGAATTTCCCACATTTAGACGTTGTAATCGGTAGTCGACCCCGCCAATAAAACGCGGTAGTTGTTGGAGCCACTGCCACCGCACCTGTTGCAAAAAGCCATCGGCCAATAACGAACGCAACTGAGACCGAGCATCATTGAATGCTTTGATGAATCGGTTGTTCGTCTTCAATTCAGATAGCTGCTGGTCTGCTTGGTGAACTGCCTGTGCCAGAAGCGGCAACCACCGAGCCACTTCCGTCGCGGCCGCTCCCAATTCGGCGCCGCATAGTTGCTGCAACTGACGAAACGCTCGCTCGTCCCGTATGTTATTCGCGCGTTCACCAACCACGATCTTGACCAAGACACTTTCCAAACCTTGTTCCAAGGTCGCCGTACTCAGCCAACGACTGAGCAAAAGCTGACAACGCGACAATTGCGGCAATTCTCTTATCTGGCGTTTGATTTGTTTGTGATGGGTCAACCTCAACAGACGCACAATGCCCAGTTCTTGCTGCCAAGCCGCCAATCCCGCATTATCAAACAGCCCCACGCCAACGGTATCCCCCTCGTCCAAGACAGCCGGATACGCCTCCACTTGAATCGAACCACGATGCAAAACAGTCGTTGTCGGCAATGCTCCAAACGCCCAATCGGTTTGCTTCTTGACTTGCCAAGATTGATCTTGAATTTGCTGTCCCGCAGCAACCCCTTGCGATTCCAACTGCCGGCGCACGTCCGCCAACGAACGACCTTCCGCCAGCGTTTTGCCCGTCGCATCAAGGACTCGTATGCCCATGGTCAAACAAGCGTCAATCTTCTCGATATCGAAATCGGTGACTGTCAGGGGTACTTCGGCTTCCACGGCTAACAACTTTGCGACTTCCTGATAGAACGAACCGTGCCCAAACTTCAATCCAAGCACAACTCGTCGAGCCGTATCCGGAGCCGGGACCAAGTTGCGGCGTACGCTCTTCGGCAAGCTGCGAATCATTTGCACGATCTTGCTTTCGATCCAACCTGGCACGCACCACCCCAAGCGTTGGTCCGAAAGTTGCCCCAAAGCCTCCGCTGGGACGTTAACATAAACACCGTCTTGGTTCTCTCCAGGTTGAAAGTTGTACGACAGTGGCAATTGAGCCGTGCCGACATCCAACACCGTAGGATAATCTTCCGGTCGATACCCATCATCCAGCCGAATGATCTCTTCGAGTTTGAACTTTAGCGACTCCAAAACCTCAGCCGACGCGTGCTTCAAGAATCGATTCAACGTGGCAGCATCCACGACTTCGGGTGGAAAACGCGACGCATAAAAGTCAACCACAAGTTGCTCGTCGATGATCCAGTCAGAACGACGGCTCTTCTGACTTAGCAATTTGATTTCTGCTTGGGTTGTCCAGTTCCGTTCCAAAAAGTCGGGGACCGGCTGCTCCCAATTACCCAAAAAGAAACCCTCGGCAAACATCAAAAGTTGACTTTCCCTTGGATCAATTCGACCATAGGGCACCCGTCGCTTGGGAACAATGGGCAACCCAAATAGCGTGACGCGTTCGTTGGCCATTACCCCGCACGACTTGGGGTTCCACTGGGCTTCGCTGTACCTTCGTTTGACAAGATGCCCCGCCAACGGCTCGCACCAAGTTGGCTCGATCGACGCCACTGTTCGTCCGAATTGGCGGGAGGTCTCCACGATCTCGGCAACCATGATCCACTTGGGCAATCGATCGAGCCCCGTGCCGGGCCACAATTGAAATTTGACATTCCCCGGGCCCAGAAATTGTTTGAGCTTTGGCTCTTTTTCGTCCAGCATGCCAATGCCTGACAACAGTCCCGCCAACAACGATCGATGAATACTCGCATAGTTGGTCGGAGCAACAGCCAACGGCAACTTCAACTCGCGGACAACTTGCCGCAATTGTCGATGCACGTCGATCCACTGCTGCATACGCTCTGGGGAAATAAAGTTGGCGTGTAAGAACTTTCGAAACTGCGTCTTGCTCTTCTTGTCTTTCTCTTCGTGATAAAACTGCCAGACCTTCAGGTACGACATGAAGTCGCTGCGTTTATCTTGGAATTGACGATGGGCTTGATCCGCCGCCTGCGCCAATTCAACTGGTCGCACCCGAGGGTCTTGTACTTCGATCGCCGCCGCGATAATCAGTATTTCATCGAGACAACCTTGTTGGGCCGCTTCCAAAATCATACGGCCAATACGTGGATCGATCGGTAACTTGCCCAGTTGCCGTCCCGTTGGAGTCAAATCACCTTTCTCATCAATCGCACCGATCTCAAAAAGCGACTTCTCACCTTCCGAAATTGCTTCGGGGCGCGGAGGATCCAGAAATGGAAACTCGTGCAGTGGCCCCAGATTCAAGACCTTTGCCTGCAGGATCACACTTGCCAAATTCGTGCGACGGATCTCGGGCGTCGTGAATGCATCTCGCGTCGAAAAATCTTCTTCGCTGTAGAGTCGCAAGCACACTCCAGGCCCCACCCGCCCACATCGCCCGGTTCGTTGATTGGCCGATGCTTGACTAATCGCTTCGATTGGTAAGCGTTGGACCTTGCTCCGAGCCGAATAGCGACTGATCCGAGCGGTTCCCGTATCGACCACATACTTGATGCCCGGCACCGTCAGCGAACTCTCGGCAACATTGGTCGCCAACACAATCCGACGCTGGTGGGTAGTTTGAAAGATCTTTTGCTGATCCGCCCCACTCAAGCGAGCATACAAAGGCACCACCTCCGTTGCTTCCGCCTGGTCGCGGCCCAAACGCATGTCGCGGAGTTTGCGACTGACCGAAAGGATGTCGCGCTCGGTGGGCAGAAAAACGAGCACGTGACCGCGATCCCGCGTCGCCAACTCTTGAATCGCGCGGACCACGGCCTGTTCCGGATTTGTCCAGCGACCGTCTTCGAACTCGGGCGAACGATATTGAATCGTCACCGGAAAGCTTCGGCCCTCGACCGTAATAATCGGCGCAGGTTTTCCATCCTGATTGGGAAAGTGAGCCGCGAAGCGTTCGGAGTCAATCGTGGCCGAAGTAATAATCAAACGAAACTCCGGCCGACGCTGACAGACCTGCTTCAGATAGCCTAACAAGAAGTCGATGTTCAGCGACCGTTCATGGGCTTCATCGATGATGATCAAGTCGTATTGACTAAAATCTCGATCCCCTTGCGTCTCGGCCAACAGAATCCCGTCCGTCATTAGTTTGATGTACGAGCGAGGTTGAGTGTCGTCATGAAAGCGGATTTTGTACCCGACTTCATCGCCCAATCGCACACCAAGTTCTTCCGCCACTCGAACTGCGACACTGCGCGCGGCAATCCGGCGGGGTTGTGTGTGACCAATCATCCCCAAGCGCCCGAACCCGGCTTCCAAACAGATCTTCGGTAACTGGGTGCTTTTGCCTGAGCCGGTTTCGCCACAGACCACGACCACTTGGTTTTCCTGAATCGCTTTGGCAATTTCGGTTACGCGCGCATGAACCGGAAGATCGCCGTCGTACTTGATCTGCGGGATATGCGTCATCCGCCAAAACCAATGGCTCCACGAATCGCGAATCTTCGTCAAACTCCAAACGAAAGGTGGTTGATCCCGCTCGGAAGAATTTCCGCGTTTGGAGATTTCCTTGGCGTCTTTTCGCCATTCGAGCCATTGCCGATCCAAGTCTCCACCAGCGACCAGGATGGCATCCCAATCCGCATCAAATTCCGGGGAGCGCGAAAACAGAGTCGGATCGATCGCGCCCCCGTTTAGACCAGACTCGCGCAAACGAGCCCGAATCTCGGCCGCGTGTTGCACGGCCCGCTCCATCGTGGCCGACGCGGGACTCGACGAATCAACACCGAGATACTCCCTGAACACATTGACACAGCGCGACCATTGGCGACGGAGCCAGACTTGATCCGGCCGCAGACAATGGTCTATCAAAGAGGCGATGACGTGGAGATCCGGCTTCAAGTTGCTTCCCACACTTCTAGGTCAGGCTCCAGCTCGACTGATTTTGACTCGCGGGCAACTATCCCAAGCAACATCGGCTTGGTCAGCAAATGAGACTCGTTGTCCCGAGGCCGCACTGCGCCGACACGCGTCCATAATCTGCATCGCTCGATAGGCGTCGTTCAAGTCCGAAGAAACTCGAATCAAGCTCACGATGGCTCGATAAAATTGGGTTAGAAGTTGTTCGCCCAACGGTCGCTCGTAATCCAAAGTCTCGCTGTGCTGACCACTCGCATCGAACCATATCAGCGAAGACGGCAAATCCAGGAACGCGATTCCATTGGCGCAGCGAACTTGAATTGAAGCCGGTCGTCGGAAGGCGATCGCATCTTGCCACTGCGGCGGGATGTAGCTACCCAAACTAACTTGAGCCAACACCGGGGGCATCTTCTTGGTTGGTTGCTCGCCGAACTCCAAACTGACGACTTGGTAATCCGTCGCGTCCACGTCGGGGCAATTCGGATCAACCACACTCCAAACGCTACTGGGCGATCGTCCGCAGAGATAACACACCCAATCCAACATTTCCATGATCTCGGTGCGGCGATGGTTCCGATGTCGACCGTTCATGACATTCTTACCGGCGTTTACTGGCGACGGGCTAATGCGTTGATGACAGAAAATCAATTGCGGGGGACCAAGTCGAGTCGCCATCAACTCTTTCAATCGAACGGTTGCAGCGGCATGGCGCCGCGAGAATTCGGCCATGAAGGCCACACCGCTCCGATCGACTCGTTCCTTGACCTGCGTCGCTTGGTCAGGACTGATTTCTAATGCAACGGCGCTGTAGACGGCCTTGCCCGCTTCACAGGCGGCCAACATCGGCAAATGGCCAACCCAATCGGGCCCCAGCGACAAGACGGCCTCGATGTCCGGGCGCTCCACCATCGCTCGGAATCCGTCCATTGGGACCGCGTTAAAATCTTTCGCAACTTGGTTGGCTTTTTGTGCCACTTCGCAACAAACGGCGCGGATGTCGAACCGATCCGACAGGGCCAAAAGAGCCGGGCGATGCCTGGTCTCCCAGTGTTCGCCCAATCCAACCAGTCCAACTTTAACCTTCATGGTCCCACCACTCCTTCGATACCACCCCCACGGCCCGGATCCGACCCCGCGCCGAAATTCCGCTCGGATTATAGTCCAAGACCCAGCGAAACGGGATGGGCTTGCCAGCTGGGCGAACGGATTAACCGAGGGAGCAGAGCATCGTTGCAACAATGGGTTAATTGACTGTGTAGAGCACTGCTGGCCGAACCGGTTGACCGCGTGAGCAGAGCTTGGTGGGGGCGGGTATCCGACCCAACCAAG
>JBGSJV010000023.1:0-63705 GCA_041741535.1 Pirellulaceae bacterium | reverse complement strand
CGTTTTTGGCCAGCAAGCAAACGCAAATTCCAACCTCAAGCACAACCCCCTCATCCCCGGCCCGTCTCCCACAAGGGGGAGAAGGGAGACCATAATGCGAGGCTTTGCCCAGCCCCAAGAAATGGCTTGACGTCGAATTAGGGTTCTTCGATCACGATCAGATCGCGGAGCTCGGGAGAATTACGCATTTCGCAGAGTGCTTTTTGGAGCGGGATGCTGTTTCGCTCGCCTTCCAACCCAAAATGGAAGCTGAAGCCGTCGTATTCGTCGGTCTTGAACGAGTGCAAACCGCTGAGATTGACGTGATGTCGGGCAAATACCGACAGGATTCTCTCCAGCAAACCGGCTTCGTCACGGCGTGTGTGGATGACTTTGCTGTTGTCGGAACTAAGGTCGGCCATGACGCGTGACATTTGCAGAAACCCCTTCATCCCGGATTGGATGTTGCGGTTTTTGAACTGACGGCGTCCTCGGTGCAATCGTTCGACGATCTGGTCCCGCGCGCCGGCTGAGACTTCCTTTAACAAGCGGCCGGCTTGTTCGTGGACGCGTTCCAGGACCTCGGTTGTATGGCGGCGATTCAGGATCTGAATATCGGCATAAAGTTCCGGATGGGCGGCGAGAATTCGGGACATCGCGGCAACGGCCAAGCGATACGGCGGTGTCGCATAATGTTCGATCTCACTGACGCTCAAGCCATGCTCTTCCAGGTTCTCAAAGGCTCCCATCATGATCATCGACAAAGCGTGGGGCAGCGCTTGCACGTAGGCCATGATGCGATCGTGCTCGACCGGGTCGGTCACGTAGTAATTGGCCTGGAGAGATTGGAGAGTTCCAAACAAGAACGTTTCCCAGGCCGGATCGTTCACACGACCGTAACACACCGCCACGGTTTGGCCATTCCAGTTCGGAAGGTCGGGCCCGCACAACGGGTGCAAACCGATGACATCTGCTCGCGATTGCATCATCGCGTGCATGACGTCGGCCTTTAGGCTTGTGATATCCAACCAGAGTTGATTGGGCCGACTGAAGGGACAGGCCGCTTCAACGGTCGGAATCGTCTGCTGGATCGGGACCGAAAAGATGACAACGTCTGCTCGTTGCACCAACTCCCGCAACGGCAGCCAACCCGGAACCACATCGGTGCCAATGACTTGGTGTCCCAGTTCTTGAAACCGACGATTCAGCCATTGGCCATAACGTCCTGCGATCCCAACAATTCCAATCAGTGGGGCGTCGGAATTCGCGGCGTTGTCCGGAGTAGCAACGTTGTGGGCTTTCTTGCGTTTTTTCGCCATTCCGTCCCAGATCCTCGAAGACAGTCGATGCTTCACAATATGGCTGGGGGGCTTGGCCATTTGCCTGCCCGGAGTTTCACGGCGTCGAGCTCGGAAGCGTCGCGCGACACCGACACATTGGGGTAACCATACCTTATTTCTACGCTTTCGGGCAGGATTTCGCGCCATTGAAGAAAGCCGCCCACAGGGTTAGATTTTGCAGCTCGGCCGAGCGACAGCGAATCGACGTTCGTAGGGTCCAACCCCGGCCCCAAACGGCGAATTTCAGCGGGAATGTCGCGAGCGGGCCGAAATTTCGCGGGTTTGGAGCCCAGATTTGGCGGGCTGGTTTTGACACTTGTAGGCGAAGACGGAACCATGAGTAATTCTGCGGGAAATAGCGGTCGTACGGCGGGCGAGAACGGTCCAGGCAGTGGTGTTTCGATTTCGCTCACTGGACGGGTGGCCTTGGTTACCGGCAATTCGACGGGACTTGGCAAGGCGATTGGGCTGACGCTTGGTCGAGCCGGCGCGGTAGTGCCCGTGAATTACTTCAACAACGAGAATCGGGCTCGGCAAACGTTGGCTGAATACGAGGCCGCGGGAATTCCAACCATGTTGGTCAAAGCGGACGTGACCCAGCCAAGCGATGTCGAGGCGATGATTGGCCAAATTGAAGCCCGATATGGTTCGGTGGACATCTTGGTCCCCAACGCGACTTGTGATCAGCCACAACGGCCGATCGAAGAGTACGACTGGGAGTTTTATCAATCGATGATCGACTTCTTTCTCAAGAGCCCTTACTTATTGACTCGGCGAGCGTTGCCGGCGATGAAAGAAAAGCGGTTCGGCCGGATTATCAATATCACTAGCGAAGTATTCCATCGAGCCGTTTCGCCATTCAGTGCCTACGTCGCGGCAAAGGGCGCGCAAATCGGTTGGTCGCGGAGTATGTCGCAAGAACTGGCGCCGTTTGGGATTACGGTCAACATGGTTGCTCCCGGCTGGATCCCAGTGGAACGCCATCTGAACGACCCGGAAGAACAAAAACAAGGCTACTTTTCCCTGATTCCCGCGAAGCGGTGGGGAGTTCCTGACGATGTCGCGAACGCAGTCCTGTATCTGGCTTCCGAACAGGCCGGTTTTGTGACCGGGCAAACCGTGGCGGTTAACGGTGGCATGACGGCTTGGATGTAATGAGTCTGGTACCCAACGGAGTTTGAACCAATGAGCGCAAGTGTCATGTCCGACGCGGAACAAGACCATACGGCGGTCGCGGATCCATTGATCCAGCACGTATTGATCAGTGTCAGCGACAAGTCGGGGCTAGAGGAATTTGCTCGCGGTTTGGTCGCCGCGGGAGTGACGATCTATAGCACCGGCGGAACCGCGAAGTTCTTGCAGCAACACACGATCCCGGTCCGTGACGTGGCCGAATACACGGGCTTTCCCGAAATGATGGACGGTCGCGTCAAAACGCTGCACCCCAAGATCTTTGCCGGGATCCTTTGTCGTCATCATCGGGCCGACGATCTGGCCAGCATGGAGCAGCACGGGATCGTGCCGTTCTCTTTGGTGGTGGTCAATCTTTATCCGTTTGAAGAGACCATTCAAAAGCCCGGCGTTTCGGTTGCTGCCGCCGTCGAACAAATCGACATTGGTGGCCCCAGTCTCGTGCGTGCCGCCGCCAAAAACCATCGCTTCACAACAATTTGCACGGCCCCGCATCAATATGGCGATGTTTTGGCGCAAATCAAAGAAAACGGCGCAACGACCTTAAAATTGCGCCAAAAGTTGATGACCGAAGCCTTTGCGCATACGGCCGCGTACGATGCGGCGATCTCGACCTACTTCCAACAGCAATGGCCGGCTGCAGCCGACGCGAGTTCGAAGTCCACGGCCGGTTTGCCCAATACCTTGCATATGACTTATCAAAAACAAGCCGAACTGCGGTATGGTGAAAACCCGCACCAATCGGCTGCGGTATACGCGAGTGGAACGCAGACCGGCACGGCGAGTGCGCAGGTTGATGTTCACGATTCGGAGCACCGCGCCGCGAACCCTAGCATCGTGACCGCTCGGCAGCTCAACGGGAAAGAACTGTCCTACAACAATATTTTGGATCTGGATGCAGCGCTGAGTATGGTTCGGCTGTTGCCGGACCCCTCCGTGGTGGTGCTCAAGCACAACAATCCGTGTGGTGCGGCTTCGAATGTGTCGATCTCCGTGGCGACTCGATTGGCCATGGATGGCGATCCGGTCAGTGCGTTTGGTTCCATTTTGGGCTTCAATCGAATCGTAGATGTTGCCAGCGCCCAGTATTTGTGTACTCCCGGGCTGTTTGTCGAGGCGATCGTTGCACCCGATTTTGAGCCGGCCGCTTTGGAAATGCTCTTGAGTGTCCCGAAATGGAAATCCAACGTTCGGTTGATGACCGTGGGAGCTCTGACCGTTCCAAGACCGGAGCCGCAAATTCGGCAGATCTCCGGTGGGCTGCTGGTTCAACAGACCGATGTACTGCCGATCGACGTCCAGCAATGGGAAACCGTTACCGCTACCCCCATCGATGAATCGTTGCGGTCCGAGTTACTTTTTGCGTGGGCGATGGTTCGCCAAGTCAAAAGCAATGCGATCACGCTGTCCAAGGATCGCGCGTTGGTCGGCGTTGGAGCTGGGCAAATGAGCCGAGTGGACTCGGTGCGGATCGCCATCGAAAAAGCCGGTCCCAGAGCAGTCGGTAGTATCCTAGCCAGCGACGCGTTTTTCCCATTTCCGGACTCGGTCGAGCAGGCCGCGGCCGCGGGAGTTCGTGCGTTGATTCAGCCTGGTGGAAGCCGCCGCGACGACGAAGTGATCGCGGCCTGCAATCAACACCAGATCCCCATGATCTTTACCAAGACACGCCACTTCAATCATTGATGAAAGTCGACCGACCATGCTGAACGTTCCCGACTTTCAAAAAGCTGCCAAGGACTTTCGAGCCGGCAAACTGGATATCAAGCAGTTCACTCGTTTGATGTACGCCACCAGCGACACCGCCCCAAGTCCGGCGACGAAACCGGACGCAGTGGCCAATGTAGTGGACCGTTCCCACGGTCCAACTGCACCCCAACGCTCCCACGATCCCAATGTAGTGGACCGTTCCCACGGTCCAACTGCACCCGACCGTTCCCACGATCCCAATGTAGTGGACCGTTCCCACGGTCCAACTGCACCCGAACGTTCCCACGATCCCAATGTAGTGGACCGTTCCCACGGTCCAACTTCATCCGAACGCTCCCACGGTCCCAATGTAGTGGACCGTTCCCACGGTCCAACTGCACCCCAACTGACGACTCCAGCTTCTTTGACCGGAACGGAGGCAACGGATCGAATCAATCTCGACTTGGAGCGCGCCCGTCGTTGTGGATACCCAGAGGTGATCTATGGACCCGGCAAGTCGGCACGGGATCTCAATTTGGCCGCGCAACGATTGTTGTCCGAACGGCAAGACGTGTTGATCACCCGCCTCGACATGGACGAAGCGATGGCGCTACTCGATCGGTTTCCGACCGCGACATACAACGAAACGGCCCGCACGTTCCGGATTTCGGCTGCGGCAAGCGATGAAATCGCTGCGGTAAAGTCCGGAAAGGTGGCCGTGTTGACCGCGGGGACTGGAGATATTCCCATCGCGGAAGAAGCTTGCGAAACGTTGCGGTGGATGGGGTTTGCTCCGACCAGCATTCACGATATCGGAGTGGCCGGACCACAGCGGTTGCTCCGCCATGTACCGTTTTTGCAAACGTGCGACGTGATTGTTGTGGTTGCTGGTATGGAAGGGGCGTTACCGAGTGTCGTTGGTGGATACGTTGCCTGCCCGGTGATCGCCGTGCCAACCAGTTTGGGATATGGAGCACATTTTCAGGGTCTCGTTCCCTTGCTGGGGATGCTGAATAGCTGTGCGGCGAATGTGATCGCGGTCAATATTGACGCGGGTTTCAAAGGCGGATTTGTCGCCGGATTGATTTTGGGGCAGTTGCGTGCTAGCGTCTAGGCTCGGCAATCAGCGGATTGAACTTGAAAGAAAAGTCTCAAAGATTGTAAAATTCTTTCGCAACGCCAGGGATGGCGCGTGCTGCTGCGAATCATTCGTAGTTGCTTCTTCCGTTGAAGAGAGCGACTTTTGCTTAGGCTGCTGAGAAGGCTTATCGCAAAAGTTTTTTTCATCAGCAAGAGCAATTTGTGGATCGCAGTGGCTGGTTCGGAGGTGGATTCCGGATTCGAACGATACTGGGTGGGCACCGAGTTGGTTTCGAATCGTGATGCAACTCCGATTCTCAAGGACGAGAGCCACCGCTGGCGGCCTCGCAAAAAAGTATGGAGCTGAAAAAGCTCGCGTGGTGTCTGGCCAATGGAGGCGTGGGTGGTTCGCGGATCACTGACGGAACATTTCGAAGTTAAAGAGCGTGTCCGCCAAGCGACCGACATCGTTGAATTGATCGGTGGCTATGGCGAGATGCGGCGGCAGGGTCGCAATTTTGTGACCCGCTGCCCATGGCATGACGACCGCCGCCCTAGTCTGCAAGTGAATCCCGCCCGACAAAGCTGGAAGTGTTGGGTTTGCAATGTTGGTGGCGATGTCTTCAGTTTCTTGATGAAGCGAGAGAATCTGGATTTCCCAGCCGCTTTGCGATTGTTGGCCGAAAAAGCCGGGATCCCCGTCGAGAAACTGGTCGGGAACAAAAGCGGTTTGCATCGCGATCAGAAGAATGCTTTGTTGCGTGCGATGCAATGGGCAGTGGATCTGTATCACGACCATTTGTTGAATAGTGACGAAGCCGAGCCTGCCCGCGAATACTTGCGGCAACGTGGCTTGCTGCCGCCGGCCGTCGAGGCCTTCCGAGTTGGATACGCTCCCGAGCAATGGTCGTGGCTGCTGGATCGCGCGAAAGCCGCCGGGCATAGCCCTGCCGAACTGAAAGAAATCGGCTTGGTGCAATCTCGCGAGCAAAGCGGGCATTACGACTTTTATCGCGGACGTTTGATTTTTCCGATCTTTGACGTACAAAACCGGGCCATCAGTTTGGGCGGTCGTGTTCTCCCGACGATTGCCGAACGCGAAGAAGCGATGGGCCGCCACGCCGCGAAGTACATCAACGGCCCGGAAACTTCGATCTACACCAAGAGCGACCATTTGTTTGGACTCAACTTGGTGCGATCTTCGGTCGAGAAAAGTCGGCACTTGGTTATCGTCGAAGGTTATACCGACGTCATGATGGCCTGGCAGGCGGGTTTGCAAAATGTGGTGGCCGTGCAAGGAACCGCATTGAATGATCGCCACATTCGCTTGATTCGTCGCTTTGCCGATCGTGTGACCTTGGTTTTGGATGGTGACGAGGCTGGCATTCGGCGGACCAATGATATTTTGAATCTGTTTGTGGCCGAGGACATGGATCTGCGGATCATGATCCCACCCGACGGTTTGGACCCGTGTGACTACTTGCTCAAATATCCTGCGTCGCAGTTCGTGGAGCTGCTGGACCGAGCCGAGGACGCTCTCGAATACAAGATTCGCTTCGAAACGACAGGGTTTGATCCACTCCGAGATACTCAGCGAGCCAATCAAGCGGTTGGCAATATCCTGAGTACGATTGCTCAAACTCCCCGCAGTGTCGTATTGGCACGCGGCGAGCGGAATCTGCGGGAGCAGCAACTGTTGGCTCGACTGGCAAGTCGCTTTCAAGTGGAACCGTGGTCCTTGTCGCTAAGACTCAATGAGTTGCGGAGTAGTCGCGATCAACAACAGCGCCGAGCCACGCAAGTGGAAGAGCAAGTCAACGACTCGGTCAAACCATCAGTCACACCGTGGTTGGATCCCCGCAAGTGGGATTGGAAACGGTTGGAGGTCCTCGAGATCTTGGTGATGCAACCAGATTTTCTGGAATTGGTCGTAGAACGTGTGCCGTTGGAGTGGTTTTCGGACCACACATCCCAAGCCGTCTATCGACTGTATTGCAGTTGTTACGAAGATGGCGTGGCGGCGGACTTCGCGCAGATTTCAAATCGAACCGATGATCCGGACCTACAGAATATTTTGGTTTCCTTGGACGAGTTCGCCCAAGAAAAAAGTACACGATCGAACCTCAGTGTCGAGGATCGCTTGTCAACCGTGTTGGAATGGTTCTATCGCGAGGAGGTGAAGGCCAGCCAACGTCAAACCCGAGCCCAATTGGAGGAAACAAACTTGGATGAAGATCAGGAACTGGCACAATTGCAGGCCTTGATCCAAATGGAACGACAACGGCAAGGCATTCAATCGTCACCCGACGACAAGTAATGCCAAACCACTGTAGAAACTCCACGATCGTGGACCTAGTGCTTTTTGGCGCTAGAAACCGAACGTGACAAAAAAACAACCCAGTTATCACTTCAGTCCCGCACAAGGAAGTCGCAGGAGAACACGCATGGAAGCTATCCAACAAGAGAATCTGAATCACTCCGCCGAGCTCGCTCAATTGATCGAGCGTGGCAAGTCACAAGGGTTCCTGACTTACGATCAAGTCAATGAGTACTTGCCTGACGAGGCCAACGATTCTGTCCGGTTGAATCGATTGCTCGTGGCATTGGAGCAACACGGAATACGGCTCCAGGATCAACCAACGATTGTGCCAGGAGAGGACCCGTATGGTCCATCCGAGCAAGATCTGGCCGATGCGGCGGAAGATTTGGCCGCGTTGCGAATCGAAAATATTTCGCGAAACACGACCGATCCAATTCGCATGTACTTGGCTCAAATGGCCGAGATTCCCTTGCTGTCTCGCGAAGAAGAGATTGGGTTGGCGAAACGTATCGAAATCACTCGCAAGCAGTTTCGCCGCCAGATTTTGAGTTGTGACTATGCCATGCAAGTGACCGTGGACACGCTCAAGAAAGTCTACCAAGGCGAGTTGCCGTTTGATCGGACGATCAAAGTATCGTTAACCGAACAATTGACCAAGGAGCAGATTTCCGCTCGCATGCCGCATAACTTGCGGACGATTGAACGGATGATGGCGGCGAATCGGCAAGACTTTGCCCTGTTGATCCGCAAGAGTGTGCCGCAAGCTGAAAAACGTGTTGCACGACAACGCTATTTGCGCCGCAAACAGAAGCTGTTGTTATTGGTCGAAGAACTCAGTCTCCGGACTCGGCGCGTTCAGCCATTGTTGCAGCAAATGGCCGACTTGGCCCAACGTATGAATGATCTGCGGGCTCAAGTGCAGCGAACAAGCCCTTTGGATGAAACCAGCCGACTCCCATTGTTGCATGAACTGCGACGTCTGATGCTGCAAACGGGTGAAAGCCCCGAGAGCCTAACGCAACGCGTAGAAAATGGTCAAAGGTACTACGATTCGTTTGAAGAATCCAAGCGACGTTTGTCCAGCGGCAACTTGCGGTTGGTGGTATCGATTGCCAAAAAATATCGGAATCGCGGCATGAGCTTCTTGGACTTGATCCAGGAAGGTAACACCGGCTTGATTCGGGCTGTCGAAAAGTACGAATATCGACGCGGGTTCAAGTTCTCGACCTATGCGACTTGGTGGATTCGTCAAGCCATTACTCGCGCCATCGCGGATCAAGCTCGGACCATTCGAATTCCGGTGCACATGATTGATGTCTTGACTCGGTTGCGCAACATCCAACGCGAGTTGCTGCAAGTCAACTTGCGTTTTCCAACGCCAGAAGAAGTCGCAGCCGTTGCCCAGTTGGAGGTCGAGGAAGTTCGCCGCGTCTTGGACATTGGCCGAGCTCCAATTAGCCTCGATCGTCCGGTTGGGAACGAGGAAGACTGCAATTTCGGCGAATTCTTGGAGGACTCTTCAACCGAAAATCCGCTGCGTAAGGTTTCCAATGGCCTGTTGCGGCAAAAGATCGAGTCGTTGCTCAAGACTTTGACATTCCGCGAGCGAGAGATCATTCGACTGCGGTATGGTTTGGGTGACGGATATGCGTATACTTTGGAAGAGGTTGGCAGGATTTTCAAAGTGACTCGAGAACGCGTACGCCAAATCGAGGCCAAAGCAGTCCAGAAGCTTCAGAATCCCATTCGATCTGGAGCCTTGCAGTCGTTCTTGAAGAACTCCGCATAGGCTTGAACGATAACGGTCGAAGGAAATTAAAGGACGCATGGCCGCTCGTGGCCATGCGTCCTTGTTTGTTAAAAAGACGTAACATGAAGAAACGCTCCGTGTTGTTTGTCTGTCTCGGAAACATCTGCCGCTCGCCGGCCGGCGAAGGGGTTCTATTGGATTTGTTGGCAAAACGATCGCTCGTGGACCACATCGAAGTGGATTCCGCGGGCACCATGGGCTACCACACTGGAAATCCAGCAGATGCACGAATGAGATTGGCGGCGTCCAAACGCAGCGTCGATTTGCCGAGTCGAGCGCGGCAAGTTACCAAACAAGATTTGGTTCGATTCGATTTGGTGATCGCGATGGATCGCGAGAATCTGGCCGATTTACGACGGCTGCACGCGACACCAACGGCGCGAGTCTGCTTGTTCAGCGAGTTCTTAGATGACTCTTGGCCGACGGACGTGCCTGATCCCTACTACGGTGGCGACGACGGTTTCGAATACGTCCTGGATATGATGGAAGCCGGTTGCCCAAAAATCATTGAGGCGTTGTTGGCCGAAAACAAGCATTCAGGTTAAGGCTTCCGACTGCAAGGCGTTTTGAGCCTGCATCGAAGTTTACTCGTATTTGACGCCTTCCAGGAAGATCTCGCAGGGGATGCGTTTCTTGATTTTCTCCAAGACTTTCTTGACGGCCTGTTGTTGCCGATCATCCAAAATTTCCTCGCGAATCTTGTCTTGCAGTTCGGTAAACGGAACAACGCCTGCTTCTTGACGTTCGATGACGCGAATAATGTGATAGCCCAAGTCCGATTCGATAATGTCGCTCAGACGCCCAATAGGTTCGCTAAACACATGGTCTTCCAAGACGCGGTTCGTCAGGCTATTTCGCTTGGTCCAGTTATTTTGGCCACCTTGAGCCGCAAAAAAATCATCGGAGTCTCGTTTGGCGACATCGGCAAACGGAGCGCCGTAGACTACTTCGTTGCCCATCGCCACCAGTTTCCGTTTGGCCTCGGCGCGGTTCGGGGTCTTGGCAAAGCTAACCATCAAGTGCTCCCATCGAGCTTGGTTTTCAACGCGATATTGGTCTTGATTCTGGCGATAGCGAGTCAACATTTGATCGTAGGAGACTTCCGAATCAACCTCCAATTGCGAAGTTACCGCGTACTTGGCAATTTCCTGTTCCACAATCTGTTCCCGCAATGCTCGCCAGGAACTGCCCATCGACCGTAGACGAGCTTCTAATTCCGCCAGATTCGTGGCTTGATATTTCTTCAGCAAAATCGGAAGTTGTTTTTCTTCGACCTGTTTGTACAAGTCTTTTTGGATGTCGGTCAAATTCGCCGCGTCAGGCAAGAGCAACAAGGCTTCTTGATAGAGCATTTTTCGCTCGATGCTTCGGGGCAGTAGTTCCCGCATGCCCTGTTCGATCATCCGTTCGCGAACTGCCGGTGGCACATCGGCTCCTTGCGATTGGAGCACTTCGTTGATCATCAGCATTTGATCCCCGGCCAAGATAGGCTGGCCGCCAACAATCGCCAAGACTCGGCCGGGTTCGAAGGTTTCGTTGTTCTTTGCCGACGGGTCTGGGGCCGTAAAAGTAGTCGGTTGTACTTCCTGTGCCACCGATGGAATTGGTGAAATCCAGCAACTGAGGCACAATACGGCCGCTCTGATTCGCATCCTGATCTCCAATTCGTCCCTGAATTTGTAACCACTACGCTAAATAGTGATCTGCCTAATGGCCCCAATGGTCCGTGCGGGGAAGATAACATTACCCGTGATCGGGACGCAATATCTTTTTTGCTAGCTTAAGTAGCCGTTCGGGAGTCCAGTCGTATCCGTCTTCTAATGGCCAGAAGGCTCGACCGTCGTCGACGATCCGCAGCCGCGACCTTTTCATCGCATGAAGTTGTTGCATTCTCGCTCGGTTACGGTACTCGAAGAACAGGAATTTTTCGGTGACACCTACCGAACTAATTTCCCAAATCGCCGCATCCAATTTCAACTCCAAGCGTTGAAATAGATCGACGACGGGTGGCGGTAGCGGGCCAAACCGGTCGATCAATTCTTCTTGCATTTCTTCGAGATGGCGGAAAGTCTCGACCCGCGCCAATCGTCTGTAGATGTCAATTTTTAGGCGGCGGTCATCGACATAGTCATCGGGAAGAAAGCCGCGGCCGGGTAGGCGAATATCGACATCGACGGCGACGGGTATTGGCTCCTTCTTGAGTTGCCGCACTGCTCGCTCGAGTAATTGGCAATAGAGTTCGTACCCAATTGCGGCGATGTGCCCACTCTGTTCGGTCCCCAATAGATTTCCAGCACCGCGAATCTCTAGATCCCGCATGGCGATACTGAAGCCCGCTCCCAACTCGCTGAATTGTTGAATTGCCTGCAAGCGTTTCGAGGCATTGGTCTTTAGTCGAGTGTTCGGATCGATCAACAGATAACAATAGGCTTGGTGTTTGTATCTGCCGACTCGACCTCGCAGTTGATGGAGATCCGCTAGTCCGTACCGGTCCGATTGATCAATGAAGATCGTGTTCGCATTCGGAATATCCAAACCACTTTCGACGATCGTGGTTGCGACGAGGACGTCATACTTCCCGACGACGAACTCGGTCATGATCGTCTCCAGTTCCTCGGCCTCCATTTGTCCATGGCCGACCGCAAATTTGGCTTCGGGAACGATGTCCTGCAAGCGGTCGCGGAGGGAATAGATGTCGCTAATTCGATTGTGAATGAAATAGGCTTGGCCACCGCGATTCAGTTCTCGCAAGATTGCGTCTCGAAACGCTTCTGGTTGGAACCTGGTCAACCGAGTTTCAACGGGCAAGCGTTCTTGAGGCGGGGTTTCTAAATTGGAGATGTTTCGCACGCCGACCAGCGAGAGATGGAGTGTTCTCGGAATCGGAGTTGCCGAAAGCGTGAGAATGTCCACGCTATGTCGCATGGCTTTTAGTCGTTCCTTGACGGCCACGCCGAATTTCTGTTCTTCGTCGATGACCAACATGCCGAGGTTTTGAAACTTCACATCTTTCCCAGCCAAGCGGTGGGTGCCGATACAAATGTCCACACGGCCCGACTTTAGGCCTTCCAATGTTTCTTTCTGCTCTTTGCGCGAACAAAACCGGCTTAGTTTATGGATCTCTAACGGAAATGAGGACATGCGGCGGCGAAAGGTTTGATAATGTTGTTCGGCCAAGACCGTCGTGGGAACCATCAAGGCAACTTGATAGCCATTTTCCACGGCCTTGAACGCGGCGCGCATGGCGACTTCCGTCTTGCCGAAACCAACATCCCCGCATAACAATCGATCCATGGGATGGTGGTCGTGCATGTCGCCTTTGATATCGGCGATGGCAGTAAGTTGATCTGGTGTTTCTTCGTAAGGGAACGATTGTTCGAACTCGGCTTGCCAATGGGTGTCCGGACCAAACGTGATCCCCGGCATCGCCGCTCGTTGGGCCTGGACTAGCAACATTTCTGACGCCATGTCCTGAATGGCTTCTTCGGCGGCCGCTCGTTGTTTGAGCCAGGCCTTGCCGCCTAAACGAGCGAGCGAAGGTGATTTCTTGGTGCCACCGACATAACGTTGGACCAAATCCATCCGAGTCGCTGGTACGTAGAGTTTCGTACCGCCGTCGAATTCAAGACAAAGATGTTCTTGTTTGACATTGTCTTTGTCCAAGAGAGCCAGGCCACGAAATCTGCCGATCCCATGGGCTAAGTGAACGACCAAATCGCCAGGTTGCAAATCTAGAAAACTATCCAGTCGTCGTCCGAGGACCGCTCGACCTCGGCCCCGTCGCAATTCGCCGCGTCGAAAAACCTCGTCGCAACTGACCACGGCCAATTGATTGTACGTGTCGCGGAATCCTTGGATGCAGTCGCCCACAACGAGATGGATCTTGCCTGTTGCAGCAGCATGAGTCGTCGAGATGATTTCGGACAACCGTTCCAACTCGCCCTCAATCGGCGTCAACAGATAGACTTCGTGGTTTTTGGCCAAGTGATCCAAGTGAAGCCGCAGTTCCCCGAGATCTCCTTGAAAGTTCTCCAACGGCTGTACCGGGAGAACGTATTGATTTGGGACGTCATCAAAGGAATTGACTTCGATTGTCGCCAAGCAAAAGCGCCCCATGCGTCGTCGGACTTCGTCCCATTTCAGATTCGGGATCGGTGACTTGCCATAAACTTCGTGCCGTTGACCTTCGGCTTGGGCTTCCTGCGGATCCACTAGGAATAAGGCCGTGGTTTCCGACAGACTATCCAATAAACAACAGGAACTTTTCGACTCGATCAACGGTAGTTGCAGCAGGGCGGTCGGCTGGCGCTCGGTGCTACGTTGGGTCGCCAAATCAAACTGGCGAATCGAATCGATCGATGTATCAAACCACTCGATACGGAAAGGGCTGTGTGAATTTGGCGGGAAGATATCGACGACACCGCCACGTCGGGAAAACTCGCCAGGGTGTTCGACCAACGTGACGGGCTGGATTCCGCCGTCGGTCAACCACCGACATAGTTCGTCCATGTCGACGTCGGTGTTGACTTGCAGACATCGTTGGCGCGCTTCCAATTCTTCGTGTGAAGGCAACGTCTGCATCAACGACGAAACCGAGGCCAACAGGACGCCGTTGGACCAAGTTCCGTCTCGCAGCGATTGACTCACTTGAAGTCGTTGGCCGTAGGCCCAATCACTGGGGATCTTCTCCGCTTGGGTCGCTTCAATCGTTGGGAAGCGAATGATCTGTCGCTCATCCAAGCCAAAGGTCAACAGCTCGTCCGCTAACAAATCCATTTGTTTGTCGGTATCGCAAGCGATCACCAATGGTTGACGGTTTCGGTGTTCCGATGTGAACCAACGCAGGGTCGCAACTAACCCGGCCAACGAAGAGCCCCAGACGTTGGCAAAACAGGGGGCACGACGCTGCCACAACGCCTCCACGGCTAACTGGAACTCAGAAGCCTGAGTCCAGCGGTGCAAGGACTCAATCAAACGAGCCTTTTGAACCGAGTGCGGCGTTACATGCAAGTTCAACGAAAATGACCCTGACTATTCTTCTGGTCGCACGCCGACGACCTTCAGTTGCTCAAACTTTTCCACGATGATTTGGGCCTTTTCTTTGAACAGTTCGACTTTGCCTTCCACTTGAATCTTCTTCTTCAAGTAATGTTTGGCGGGATCTTCGACCTTGTTGTCCTTGAAGATTTTGAGTCCCTCTTTGCGAATCACCACCGAGAAATTGTCGGCGCTGCGATGGTCTTTCAGGGAATTCAGAAAACAAAGCTCCTTGTCCTTCAGGAAACTCGAACTTTCGACTTCCATTTCGACGATGACGGTTTTGTTAACGTGTTTCGCCGCCTCGGACGGCTTGATCACGGGAGGCGCTTCGGGTTCTTGAAAGAGGCCGCTGAAAACAAGCAAGGCGATTACGGACAGTTGCATGGTAGATTTCCTCGACGAATTTAGGGGTCAGTGAAACGCCTCAATCGAGCCGCTCGGCGTCCAATTGTCGAGAAATTCCCGGTTCTGGCTAGAGTGTCGCCTCGGCCCAAAATTTTTGCGGCACCGTCGTCGAACCACCCCGGCAAAATAAGGTACCCGCAATAGTAAAGGTAAGTGCAAGGTGAGATTTAAAGAAGAATAAGGTACGAAGAATAAGGTGCCACCCACCCAATTCCACAGAACAAGGTGCCACCCACCTAATGGGCCTGAATTGCCCTATAGCCAAAATAGGTGCAGCCAAAATAGGTGCCACCCACCTATCAAGGCAGAAATAGGTGCCACCCATCTAATGGGCCTGCGCTCAAGGATGACTTGGGGAGGAGGAAACGGATGCATACGGCAGAAATAGGTGCCGGCAGAAATAGGTGCCACCCATCTAATGGGCCTGAATTGCCCGCTAGCCAAAATAGGTGCCACCCACCTATCAAGGGCCGTACCGAAATAGGTGCCACCCAGAAATAGCGGCACCCGCTCAAGGATGACTTGGGGAGGAGGAAATGGATGCCTACCAGCCAAATTGATGTAAATTTGGGGCCGGACGCGATGGTACTCCGATCATAAGTCCTACAGGTTGCCCACGTTTCCGGGTCCTTACATAAAGATTGTGCAAAACGCTTCCGTAAAACCGGCCAAAGACTACAATCAAACTCCAACAGCCGTTCAAAATCGTCCGGGATCGTAAGGCGGATTCGCGAGCCCCAGGATTGCGACTAATCGATCCAATGGTGGTGATTTTCACATTAATGATGTCACCCAAGTGGACGGAGTCTGAAATGAACGGTTGTTTTATGCGGTTGTTTGCCGCGTGCTCCCCGAAGCATCTACCCCAGTAGCCACTTGCAGAAGAACGACTATGAACTCGCCAATCCGAAGAATTTGTTGCATCGGAGCCGGATATGTCGGCGGCCCAACGATGGCGATGATTGCCAAACAATGCCACGACATCGATGTCAAAGTTGTCGATATCAATCCCACCCGCATCGCCCAATGGAACAGTAACGAACTTCCGGTTTACGAGCCCGGACTTTACGAGATCGTGCTCGACCGCCGCGGCAAAAACCTGCATTTTTCCACAGAAGTTGATCAAGCGATTGCCGATGCCCAAATGGTTTTTATCTCGGTCAACACCCCGACGAAAACTTTTGGAACGGGGGCGGGTAAAGCCGCTAACCTAGAATATGTCGAGAAATGTGCTCGGCAAATTGCTCGAGTCTCGACGGGACACAAGATCGTGGTCGAGAAATCCACGCTTCCGGTTCGGACCGCTGAAGCCGTCAAGACGATTCTTTCGAATACCGGCGACGGGGCGACCTTTGACGTTCTAAGCAACCCAGAGTTTCTGGCCGAAGGAACCGCGGTCGACGACCTCATCAACCCGGATCGGGTTTTGATCGGCGGCGAATGTCAACAGGCGATTCAAGCGCTCGTCGATGTCTACGCTCGGTGGATCCCTCGTGAAAAGCTGTTGACGACCAATCTGTGGAGCAGCGAACTCTCGAAGCTAACGGCGAATGCATTTTTGGCCCAGCGTGTTTCTTCGATCAATGCCATCAGCGCTTTGTGTGAGGCCACCGAAGCCGATGTTGACGAAGTCGCGTCGGCAATTGGCACGGATTCTCGGATTGGCCCGAAGTTCCTCAAAGCGTCGGTCGGGTTCGGCGGTTCATGTTTCCAAAAGGACATCCTTAACTTGGTCTATCTTTGCGAGTACTTCGGTCTGCCCGAAGTTGCTGCGTATTGGGAACAAGTCGTCAAGATGAACGATTACCAAAAACGCCGCTTCGTCCAACGCATCGTCCGCACGTTATTCAACACCGTTTCCGACAAGAAGATTGCAATCTGGGGCTTCGCTTTCAAAAAGGACACCAACGACACTCGTGAATCGGCCGCCATTTATATTTGCCGAGATCTACTGGAAGAACGAGCAAACGTGACGATTTATGACCCCAAAGTCACCGAGGCTCAGATCCGACATGAGTTGGAATTGGTCATGCGAAGCCCCGACGGTCGCTTGACGCCGAGCGCAGAAAAGTTACTTGCAGAAAACCTCCATGTCGCTGCTTCCGCTGAATCCGCTGCCAACCAAGCACACGCGATTGCCGTGCTCACGGAATGGGACGAGTTCAAAACGGCGGACTTTGCGGACATCTACAATCGGATGCACAAACCGGCGTTTGTTTTTGACGGGCGAAATCTTCTCAAGAAGAACCAACTCGCGAAACTGGGGTTTGTTTACCACGGAATTGGCGTTTAAAGTTCCGTCCACGTTCTCGCGAACGTAACTGCCGTCGGCGGGCGGTGGTGAATCCCACTCGGACCACATGCTGGCGAACGTTGATACTGTCGGCAGACGGTGGTGAATCTAACGACATCTACGTTCTGGTGAACGTAGCCTACCGTCTACTCCTCCAACCAACTCCAATTGAGTTACCATGACAAACTCACCAAAAAACTTTGCCCTGATTGGTGTTGCGGGATTCATCGCTCCCAAACATCTTAAAGCCATCAAAGAGACCGGGAACCGGTTGGTCGCTGCGGTTGATAAGCATGATGCCGTTGGAATCATGGATAACTATTTCCCCGACGCTAGTTTCTTTACGGAGATCGAGCGCTTTGATCGGTTTGTGGAGAAACAACGTCGCGACCCCTTTGGCACGCCCATTAATTACATAAGCGTTTGCACGCCGAACTATTTACACGATTCCCATTGTCGTTTGGCTCTTCGCACGGGCGCCCATGCGATTTGTGAAAAACCGTTGGTGATCAACCCGTGGAACCTGGATCAGTTGCGGGAAATGGAGCAAGACTATCAACGCCGCGTCTACTCGGTGTTGCAACTACGGCTTCATCCTGATTTGATTCGCCTCAAGCAGGAAATGGACAACCACACGAGCGGTTCGCGGCGAGAAATCTGCCTCACTTATGTGACGCGACGTGGGAAATGGTACCACCAATCGTGGAAAGGTGACGTGTCTCGGTCGGGCGGAGTCGCGATGAACATCGGCGTCCACTTCTTTGATTTCTTGTCGTGGATTTATGGCCGGCCCAACCGTAGTTTTCTTCATCTCAGCCAACCGTCGCGCATGAGTGGTGTCCTGGAATTAGAAAAAGCCCGCGTCCGTTGGTTCTTGTCCGTGGATGAAACCGACCTGCCCGAGGACGTTCGCGCCAAGAACGGGCATGCGTTCAGGTCGATCACGGTCGACGGACAAGAAATCGACCTATCGACGGGATTCACGGATCTGCACACGGAGGTTTACAAGGACATTCTCGCGGGAGGCGGCTTTGGGATTGAAGAGTCCCAACCCGCGATCGAATTGGTTTATCAAATCCGCACGAGCACCGTCGTTTCGCCCAACGAAACCGCTCATCCGATGTTGGGCGGCAAACCACTTACTCCCACAAAGTAACGGATCCCATGTCAATCACCATCCATCCATCGGCCATCGTGGATCCTGGGGCTCAACTTGGCGACGGTTCCCGGGTCTGGCACTTTGTGCACGTGTGTAGCGGGGCTAAGATTGGCCGCAATGTTTCGCTGGGACAAAACGTCTTTGTCGGCAATCGAGTGACGATTGGCGACGACTGCAAGATTCAAAACAACGTCTCCGTGTACGACAACGTGACCTTGGAAGACGGTGTCTTTTGTGGCCCCAGCATGGTTTTCACAAATGTCTACAATCCCCGATCTTTTGTGGAACGCAAGAACGAATATCGCGACACGTTGGTTCAACGTGGCGCCACGCTCGGAGCCAACTGCACGATTGTTTGCGGTGTCACGGTTGGCAAGTTTGCCTTCGTAGGAGCCGGGGCGGTCATCAATCGAAATGTCCCGGACTACGGGTTGGTGGTCGGAGTCCCTGGGAAACAAATTGGATGGATGAGCGAATTTGGTGAACAACTTCCGCTGCCACTCAGCGGAACGGCCGAAGCGAAATGCCAACACACCGGGGCGATCTATCGTTTGCAGAATAACCAAGTCACCAAACTAGACCCTCAGAAGTAAATCATGGAATTCATCGATCTAAAGACACAGTATCTCAAGTATCAGTCGGAGATCGATGCTCGAATGCGTGCCGTATTGGATCACGGCAAATTCATCATGGGTCCCGAGATCGCCGAAATGGAAGCGGCGTTGGCCAACTACGTTGGTGTGAAACACTGTTTGTCGGTCGCCAGTGGCACGGACAGTTTGGAAATCGCGCTTCGCGCATTGGACATCGGGCCAGGCGACGAGGTCATCACGGTTCCATTCACATGGATTAGTTCTGCCGAAGTGATTCTGTTGGTCGGTGCCAAGCCAGTCTTTGTCGACATCGAAGCGGAATCCTACAACATCGATGTCAACTTGATCGAGCAAGCCATTACGCCCCGCACCAAGGCGATCATCCCGGTTAGTTTGTTCGGCCAAATGCCCGACTACATCAAAATCAACGAGATTGCCGCGAGGCACGGCATTACCGTCATTGAGGACGCCGCTCAAAGCTTCGGGGCCACTCAACACGGCAAGCGAAGTTGTGGTGTAACGAAAATTTCTAGCACCAGTTTCTTTCCAGCAAAACCGCTCGGCTGCTTTGGAGACGGCGGCGCTCTGTTCTCAGACGACGAAGCGCTGACGCTCAAGATGTCGGCAATTCGCACGCACGGTGGCTTGCAGCGGCATCATCATCCTTATGTGGGTATGAACGGACGCATGGACACGCTGCAGGCGGCAGTCATCTTGGGCAAGTTCCCACATTTCGACTGGGAAGTGCAACAGCGGAACGAGATCGGAGCGCGATATTCACGTAAACTTCGCGACTTCTGTACTGTCCCGGAAGTTCAAGCAGGAAACACCCATGTCTATGCTCAGTACACGATTCGTGTTCCCAATCGGGTGGACGTTGCTAACCGCTTGAAAGCCGACGGTATTCCAACCGCCGTTTATTACCCCAAGTGTGTTCACGAACAACCCGTGTTTGCACCCTACGGATACCAACGCGGAAATTTCCCGGTCGCCGAGCGCGCTGCCGATGAAGTGCTCAGCTTACCGATGCACCCATTCCTTGGTGAAAACGAACAAGATCAAATCGTGGCGGCCCTGCAAAATGCTGTTTCGAGCATCGCGACGATTTAATAGGCACCTTTGTGACCGCAGCCAGTTCTTCTCGATTTCGTAGCGACGCCGCCAAGTTGATCTCGGGTACCGTGATCTCGCAAGGGATCGCGATCGCCAGTGTCCCGATCTTGGCGTGGTTCTTCGACCCCGATGCCTTTGGACTGGTGGCTGTCTTCACGTCGGTTGTTTTGATCATTGGGGTTGTGGCTTGTCTGCGCTACGAATTGGCACTGGTTCTGCCGGAAAATGATGCGGACGCCAGCAATCTTATGGCGGCCTGCCTCCTGTTTCCGGTGGTGATTGCGACGTTGCTGATTCCGCTGGTGCTCATGGTCCAACAACCATTGGCCGACTATTGGGATCAGGCGAATTTGGCGGAGTTGCTCTGGGTGATCCCTGTTGCGATTCTCCTGCATGGTTGGTTGGCGGCGCTTAGTTATTGGCAAACACGCAAGCGACGATACGTCAATCAATCTGTCGCAAAGACGTCAGCAACATTTTCGCAAGCGACCGGTTCCATCGCCGCTGGCAGTCTTGGGCATGTTTCCGGAGCAGTACTCGTCGCGTTTCAACTGTTCGGGCAACTATTGTCGATTGTCGTATTGGCGGGTATGACTTGGAGAAACGATTCACGACTGTTCAAAACCTCGATCCATCCCGGCAAAATCTACGAACAGATTATTAGATATCGCAAGTTTCCGTTCGTTGACACTTGGTCGGAGTTGCTCAACATCGCGTCGGTCAATTTACCGGTCTTGCTGTTGGGTTGCTATTTTCCGATCACAGTCGTTGGTCATTTTTCGCTGGGTCATCGACTCTTGAACATTCCCATGTCCTTGGTCGGTCGGTCGCTGTCGCAAGTCTTTTTTCAGAATGCCAGCAGTGCCCATCGGGAAGGAACGCTGCCAGGGCTTGTCGCTGAAACCGCCGGCTACCTCTTTCGTCTCTCCTTCTTTCCTTTTCTGATGATCACGATTGTAGGGAGTGACTTGTTCGGCGTGGTGTTCGGCGCGAAATGGGAGACGGCTGGACTGTTTGCCCAGATCATGGCTCCGTGGATATTGTTTCAGTTTCTTTATGTCCCGATGTCGAATTTGCTGAACGTTTTGCATCTACAGGAAATGGGACTGCTGTTTAGCATTTTGTTGTTTGGGTCGCGGGTTGGCGCTTTGATTTACGGCGGGACGCTGGAGAATGAACTTTTAAGTTTGGTGCTGTTCTCTGGTACTGGCTGTTTGCTGTACGCCGTGTTTTTCTGTTATCTCCTGCACAAGTCGGGCGTGCCTCTTGGGAAAACGTTGGGGCAGTTATTGAACACGCAGAAGTTCAATCTGTGCCTTATCACGATCCTGTTGCTGGCGAAGTTGACTACAGCACTAAGTCCGTGGCAAATGCTTGGCCTGGCAGCCATTGCCAGCGTTGCGTTTTCGCTGCAGGTCATTCCGGTTCGCATCTATCTGTCCAAAGGAAGAAAAATCCTGGCAGGCGGAACAATCCCAAAAGAAAACGTATGACCGGCAAACAAAAACAATCCGCTGGACCGTATAGTGGCCAAGATTTTCCTAAAGCGAAAGACGGTTGGCTAGAACAACTCTTGGCGATTAGCCTGTGGGGCATGATCTTCCCTGGATTTGCTTTGGCAATCTTGGCCACGGCTCCTTACGGAGTGGACTCGCGGCAGTTAACCGTTCCATTCCGGGCCATCATTTTGGTGATCACTGGGTACGTCTTTCTGCATGCTCTACTGAAGCGAATGCCCAAGTATTCGGGTGGATGGTTGGCTGTGATCGGCATGTTCGCAGTCACCTATTTGTTGGCCTTGTGGATCAATCCACGAGTTGAATTGGCCGGCCGAGATCGCGATGAAATCCTATTACAGTTTTTGGGCACGGGTATTTTGCCCATGATCGGTGGTCTCGTGACGTTTGGGCCTCGCGCGGTCAAGCGAGCAACCATTGTCCTATTAGTTGTCGCCATGGCGGCCAACGCCATCATTTTGACCTTGTATCAAGGTTTGTTCGGTACGGGCTTCGTTCGCGTTCGCGTGGCCGAAGTCTATGGCGATGTGATTGCGACCAGCCCACTGTTCCTCAGTTACACGGCGTCGTTGACCGCGTGTTTGGGGATCTTCATGATCGTATGCAATCCCGGTCGTTTTTCTCTCATCGTGCGTTACACATTGGGTTTTTCGGCGTTAGCGATGTCCATGGGCTCGATGTTGTTGGGGGCCTCGCGGGGATCCATGGCGGTGGTCTTTGGAGTGGTGGTGCTCCTGATGTTTGCTTCGGCCACCTCGTGGAAAATGGCGCTCCAACGCATGATTCCGCTGGTTCTAACCATTGGGGCTTATATTGGTTTCCTGGTCGTGCTCGGAGAACGACTCGACAGCGGCTTGCATAATCGCATGGTTCAGTTCTACGACGGTGTTCAGGCGGGCCAATTTGATGATCGGTCAGCGCAGGGCCGAGTATATCTGTGGGAGGCTGGCTGGAATGCGTTCGCATCCAGTCCGCTCTACGGCGGCTCGATCGCGATCGATGACAACTACCCACACAATTCGGTGATTGAAGCGTTGATGGCAACCGGATTACTGGGCGGAGTTCCGTTTATTGTTGTCTGCTTGTTCGCTTTTTACCGCTCGTATGAGTTGATCAAGTTTAACGACTACCGGTCGGTTTTTTCGATCTTGTACATTCACTATTTCTTGCAGACGTTGGTTTCCTATTCCATCTCAAATAACCCAACATTTTGGTTCTCATTGGCCTTGGTGCTTTCGACATTGGCTTGGCCTAAGTCGAAAGTCAAGGGATCCCGTCGCTCGGTCGCAGGTCCTGGCCGACAGGAATTCGAAGCTCCCACACCCTCCGCCGAACTGCAGCCAGCGGCGGGTTCCCCAGCGAACATACCGTGAACGAAACCGATTCAACCCCACGATTGCGAGTGGCGCACCTGACTTCCGTGCATGTCCGACACGATACGCGGATTTTCTGGAAGCAGTGCCGGAGCCTTCAAGCCGCAAACTACGACGTCCATTTGGTCGTCGCGGACGGCAAAGGGGACGAAGTTTATCACAACGTACAAATTCATGACGTTGGAAAGAGCCGTGGTTTTCTGGATCGCGTCCGGAATTCTGTTCGGCGAGTCGCGGAGAAGGCCAGTGAACTGAAAGCTCACGTCTATCATTTGCACGACCCCGAACTTCTACAAGCCGCGTCGCGCCTGGGAAAAGCAGGCGGGCGAGTCGTATTTGATTCGCACGAAGATTTTCCGGTCCAATTGTTAGGCAAGGCATATTTGCCAGGATTCACCAAGAAACTAGCCTCGACCGTAGCGGCGTGGTACGAGCATCGCACTTGCCGTCACCTAAGTGCCATCGTATCGGCAACGGAAACGATTGCCGAGAAGTTTCAAAAGTACCATTCGCGAGTGGTCAACGTCCGCAACTATCCGTTACTGACGGAATTTGAGTTTCAAGTCTCGCGTCCCACCAATGCCGAGCCACTGGTGACGTACGTTGGGGATATCACCCGCATCCGAGGGGTTCTCGAAATGGTACAGGCTCTACCGCTCGCCCCGAGCGTGAGAATGAACCTGGCCGGTCGCTGCCCACACCCCAAATTTTTTGCCGAACTGGAAGCGCAACCCGGTTGGAAGCAAGTCAACTGGCTGGGCTTTATCACACGGTCCGAAATCGAATCCGTTTTTGCGCGGTCTGTCGCCGGATTGGTGACGCTACATCCGACGATCAGCTACATTGACGCGCTGCCTGTCAAAATGTTCGAATATATGGCGGCTGGGCTACCGGTCATTGCTTCGAACTTTCCGATATTACGTCAGATCGTTGAAACTGAAAACTGCGGCTATTGTGTAGATCCACTACAGCCAGGCGAAATTGCGGAAGCGATCCGTGCCCTCGAACACAATCCCTCCCTGGTACAAGAGATGGGCCAACGCGGCCAACAAGCGGTGCGACTCCGGTACAACTGGTCGTTGGAATTGCCCAAACTGTTGGAACTCTATCGAGAGTTAACGCAATGTTAAGACGAACATAACTACCGTCGCCAAATGGTAAACAACCCGTGCAACAATCCGCAACCCGATAGATACAATCCGACACGCGAATCAATGAACATAACCCGACCAATCGTTTCGATCATCACGCCGACCTACAACGCGGAGAAGTATGTTCGTCAGACGATTGACTCGGTCGTGGCTCAATCGTTTCCGGATTGGGAGATGATCTGTGTAGACGATTGTTCAAGCGACGGAACGGTTCGGATAGTGCGTTCACTTCAAGAGCAAGATTCTCGCGTCAAGTTATTCCAATTGGAGAAGAATTCTGGGCCTGGCATTGCGCGGGACCATGCAGTGGCGAAGGCCCAAGGTCGCTATCTGGCTTTTTTGGATGCGGACGACCTCTGGAAGACGGAAAAGCTGGCGAAACAAGTTGACTTTATGCAACGTGAGAACCTGCCTTTTACCTTTTGCTTCTATGATTGGATGACCGAAGACGGCAGGATGGTGGGCAAGACGGTCACCGCCCCGAACCCATTGACCTACGAACACATGCGGTACTGCAACCACGTGGGAAACTTGACGGGGATTTACGACACCGAAAGATTTGGAAAAATTCCAATTTCCGGGATTCGCAAGCGACAAGACTGGATGCTTTGGCTTACGATCTTGAAAGAGATCAAGATTGCCCGACCGGTCGCCGAATCACTAGCGGTGTATCGACTGCGTGAGAATTCCGTCTCTTCGTCGAAATGGAAGATGTTGCGCGCGAATTTCGATTTTTACCGTCAACATTTCCAAGAATCGCAATGGCGAGCGGGCGTGTCATTGGCGATCAACGTTTACCATCAGTTCTTTGTGAAGCCGCGTTATTTTCGAAATGATAAGTCGCTAGAGGTTACGGGGAAAAGGGCAAACGAGTGAATATCGCGGAAAGGACCTTAATAACGGGTGGATCAGGATTCATTGGATCACATTTCCATTCGGTTTTGCCCAACGAGTCCTTGATCAACTTGGATTTGGTTCCACCAAAATTTTCATGCCAATCCCAGTATGTCGCGGGCAATATTCGAGACCTCGATAAAGTGCGGGCCACGCTGGGCGAATTTTCCTGTCAGAGGATCATACACCTCGCCGCTGAACACAAGGACTTTGGGATCAACCGAGAAGATTACTTCTTGACGAACGAATTCGGAACTCAAAACTTGTGCCAAGCCGCAACCGATTTCGGCATTAAGGAGATAGTGTTTTATTCGTCGGTCGCGGTTTACGGGTCCAACACGACTCCCTCGACCGAAGCGATGACACCCCAGCCCACTTCGCATTATGGCGAGTCGAAACTCAAGGGAGAGGCGGTGCTCAAGAGCTGGGCTGCGGAAGACGCGAGTCGGCGTGTGATCATCATTCGCCCGGCCGTTGTGTATGGCGAACGAAACATTGCCAACATGTTCCGCCTCATCTCACAAATCAAATCCGGTCGGTATTTCCATGTGGGTGCCGCCAACAACATCAAGTCGATCGCCTATGTAAAAAACTTGGTGGATGCGACCCTCTGGTTAATGAACGGCACCTCGAGTGGCGTATTGACGTACAACTATTCCGATCTTCCCCAACTATCAAGTCGGGAAATTGCCGATCACATTGCGAAAAAGTTGAACCGCCGGCGGCCAACGACGTTGCCGTACTGGGTCTTGTACTTGTTGGCTTTGCCATTTGATCTAGCGATCGCCATCACAGGCCGAGATTTGGCCATCTCTACCAAACGGGTCACCAAATTATGCACCGAGACCTTTCACCGCGCCGACGAGATTGTGGCGGCCGGCTTTCGACCGAAGTTCACGAATCTGGATGGCCTGAACAACATGATCCAATGGATGCAGAGTGATCAATTCGCCAGTGAAGCGATCTTCGACGTTTGAAAGGCTGTCCCCGGAAATGATTGGTGTTATCGATTACGAAATTGGCAACTTGGGCTCGATCCTCAACATGCTAAAGAAGCTCAAGGTGGCAAGTCGTACGGTCTCCCAACCGAGCGATTGCTTGGAATGTACCAAGTTGATTTTGCCCGGTGTTGGGGCCTTCGACCAAGGGATGGGCAAGTTAGCCGAACATGGCTTTGTCGAACCACTTCATCAGATTGTCGCTGAAGAAAAGACTCACATCTTGGGCATATGTCTTGGTGCGCAAATGATGACGCGAGGCAGCGAAGAGGGACAATTGCCGGGGCTGGGCTGGTTCGCCGCCGAGACCATTCGGTTCTTTTCCAGAGAGCCGAATCCCAACGCAAAAGTTCCACATATGGGCTGGGCGGATATTCAGGTTAAAAAACCTTCGCCGCTGCTTCACCCGGGCGAAGAGGATCGGTTTTATTTCGTCCACTCCTATCACTTTCAATGCGACGACCCTGAGATCGTCTTGGCTACCGCCCATTATGGCTACGAGTTTGCGGCGGTCATGTCCAAGAGGAAATTGATTGGCGCTCAATTCCACCCCGAAAAGAGCCACAAGTTCGGGATGCGATTGCTGGAACGGTTTGCGGCATTAACATGAACCCACTCAAAAGATTTCGAGTGATCCCTTGCCTCTTGCTCAAAGGGCCAGGACTCTACAAGACTGTGAAGTTCAAGGACCCCAAATACGTGGGGGATCCGATCAATGCGGTCCGGATTTTCAATGAGAAGGAAGTTGACGAACTGATCTTCTTGGATATCGAGGCCAGTAAAAACAAGACGCCCATCAATCTGACGGTCTTGAAGAACATTGCCAGCGAATGCTTCATGCCGCTTTGTTATGGTGGAGGCATTCGGAGCTTGCAAGACATCGAATCGTTGCTCAAATTGGGCGTGGAAAAAGTCGCGCTCAACTCCGTGACTTACGAAAATCCAAATTTGGTCCAAGAGGCTTGTCAACGTTTCGGCGGTTCGACCGTCGTGGCGTCGATTGATTACCGAAAGAGCCTGTTTGGTTCGTATCTTTGTTATAGCCATTCCAACACCAAGAGCCACAACTTGAAACTGGCCGACCGGGCCAAACAACTGGCGGATTGGGGCGTCGGCGAAATCCTGTTGAACAACATCGATCAAGATGGAACCATGTCCGGCTTCGACCTGCCATCGATTCGCAGTGTGACTTCCGTCGTCAACGTACCCGTCATTGCCTGTGGAGGCGCGGGCTCGCTGAGCCACTTGCGCGCTGCCGTTCATGAAGCCGGAGCATCCGCCGTGGCCGCCGGGAGTTTCTTTGTCTTCGTCGGCAAACATCGAGCCGTCTTGATTACTTACCCCAGCCAAGCGAACTTGCGCGAGCAAGTTTACCAATAGTTTGCCGCGAAAAGTGACATGAAAGATAACTCTTCCAATCAAACCATGATTCGCCCCGGTGAACCGGGCTATCGGCAATGTTCGCGCTGCATCATGGACACCACCGACCCCTGGATTGTCTTTGACGAGCAAGGACGCTGCAACCATTGCTTGCGAGTTGACGAATTCAAACTCGAATGGAAGCCGGAAGGTGACGCCGCGGCATTGGAGCAACTGATCGAGCAGGTCAAGCTCGACGGCAAAGGCCGGGATTATGACGTTGTCTTGGGGCTCAGTGGCGGTGTCGACAGTTCTTACATCGCCTACTTGTGCAAAGTGTGGGGCTTGCGGGCATTGGTAATTCACGTCGACACCGGTTGGAACTCCGAACTGGCGGTCAAGAACATCGAATGTTTGATTCATTACGGTGGATTTGACTTGGACACGTTGGTGGTCGACTGGGACGAGATGCGAGATCTCCAGTTGGCTTTCTTTCGCTCGGGAGTGCCGAACCAAGATATTCCTCAAGATCATGCGATCATGGCAGGCTTTACGAGACAAGCGTCCAAGCACAACGTTCGTTGGACGTTTATTGGCTCCAACTTTGCCTGCGAATCGATCTTGCCGAAGGCCTGGGTTTACGACAACCGCGACCTTTCGCATATTCGCGACATTCATCGAAGATTTGGGCAACGAAAGTTATCCCAATTCCCCACGCTGTCGCGTTTCGAGGCCTACTTTCGCTATCGACGCCTGCAACAACTGAACCGAGCCCGCCCACTGGACCTGATCTACTACTCAAAAGATGACGCAATCAAGACGATGGAAGCGGAAGTCGGGTGGCGGTACTACGGCGGGAAGCACTACGAGTCGCGGTTCACGAAGTTTTTCCAAGGTTGGTATTTGCCGACGAAGTGGGGCTATGATAAACGCTTGGCCCACTTGGCCAGCATCATCATGTCCGGCCAAATCTCGCGAGATGAAGCTTTGCGACAATTCGAATCCGGAAGTCTTCCGATTGAAGAAGTCCAAGCGGACCACGCGTACATGGCCAGCAAACTCGGGATTTCCGACAGCGAATTTGCTGAATTGATGCAAGTTCCCAACACACCGCACAGCCAGTATGCAACCACCCCAACGTCCGTCCGTATGGCCGGAAAATGGTTCAATAAATTCGCCAAGAAACTTGGGTTTTAAACCGTTCGAAAACCATTTGGGCAGTCCTGCCCAGAAAACAACGTTTCAAATAAACTAAGCTTGTCCCTTCAAACAACTGACACGATTGACAAACCATGATTGACCTCACGCAAAAGAAAATTGCCGTTATTGGCCTCGGTTATGTCGGCCTACCCTTGGCCGTGGAATTCGGGAAGAAGTACTGGACGTTGGGCTTTGATATCAATCAAGCCCGAGTTGATGAGCTCAAGGCTGGTCGTGATTCGACGTTGGAAGTCGACGCTGAGGAACTGGCCCAGGCCAACCAACTTACCTACAGCACCAACGCTCAAGACCTGCGCCAAGCCAACGTCTACATCGTGACGGTGCCGACCCCGATTGACCGTCACAAACGACCGGATCTAACGCCGTTGATCAAGGCTTCGCAAACGGTCGGCAAAGTAATCAAGCCTGGGGATATTGTGATTTACGAATCGACCGTGTACCCGGGTGCGACGGAAGAGGATTGCATTCCCTTGATCGAAAAAGAATCGGGGTTGCAATACAACGTTGACTTCTTCGCGGGTTATAGCCCCGAACGTATCAACCCAGGTGACAAAGAGCATCGGCTTACTACCATCAAGAAGGTAACGTCCGGATCGACACCGGAAATCGGGCTCGTTGTGGACGCGCTGTATCGCAGCATTGTGACGGCCGGCACTCATTTGGCTCCGAATATTCGGGTGGCCGAAGCCGCCAAGGTCATCGAAAACACACAGCGAGATTTGAACATTGCTTTGGTCAACGAGCTGGCGTTGATCTTCAACCGATTGGGGATCGATACGCTGGCGGTGTTGGAGGCCGCGGGGACGAAGTGGAACTTCCTGCCTTTCCGCCCCGGTTTGGTGGGTGGGCATTGTATCGGTGTGGATCCCTATTATCTGACGCATAAGGCCCAAGAAGTCGGCTACATGCCGGAAGTGATTCTGGCCGGTCGTCGAATCAACGATCAAATGGGTCAATACATCGTTGCGCAGGTCGTCAAGCACATGCTGAGACGTCGTATCCATGTTGAAGACGCCAACGTCTTGATCTTGGGTCTGACGTTCAAGGAAAACTGCCCCGACATCCGCAACACTCGGGTCGTCGACATCGTGCAAGAATTCCGCAGCTATGGTGCTAACGTTGATGTTTACGACCCGTGGGTAAACGCTGAAGAATGTCAACATGAATACGGATTGACTCCGGTCCCACAACCGTCGGCCGGTAAATACGACGCGGTGATTGTCGCGGTGGCGCATCATCAGTTCAAAGAATTGGGGTTGGACGCCATCAAGAAATTTGGCCGCCGCGAATGTGTCATCTACGACATCAAGTCGATTTTCCCCAAAGAACAAATCGACGCGCGACTCTAGAAGATGTCGGACTTTGCGGGACTCGCGCCGATGCGGCACCGTCACATTGGCCGGTTGCAATTGGAAAGTTGCTCCCAATCCGCGGGCGTCGCATCGTGTCGCGTGAAGCGTGTTTCGACCGGGGGCCCTTGAGCAAGTTTAGGTCGCTAAACTTGTCCATTTAGGCCGTCTAGCGATCGTCGCGTGAGGAGCACTCGCTAAGATTCCTACTTCGGGTTGCGCGTGCGACCTCTCTTGGCCACGACGCGGCTTCAGCCAGTCTCTGTCTCGGCCACCACCCCGCGGTCTTTGCCCGTTCCGCGACGATTCTCTTTTCGCCGTGGTCCTTCGCGTTCCGCCCTGCCCGTCGCGCTTCGCACTCTGCCCGTCGCGCTTCGCACTCTAGCCCGCCGCGCTTCGCACTCTAGCCCGTGGCGATTGGCTTTGGACGCTATAACTTTTTGAGTAACTTCGATTCGATCCCCACCGTGGCAAAAATTTCTTCGTGCGCCTCCACGCCAGAGTTCGGATTATCGAACACCGACGATATCCAGCGGGCAGTCTCGCGTGAGATTCGGAAAACACTGGTGCGATTGCCTTCGTAGAAGATAACCACAGAATCGCGATCGAACCAGCGATAAACGTAATGGCCGTTGACTTGAGTGCCCCAATATGTTTCACGTTCGATTCCGTAGCCGATCGCAGGCGTGGATCGGTCTTCGACGTACAACTCAATCACGCTGGGAGGTGAATCCGACGCGGGGTACCAAAGCCGTCGTCCAATATTCAGCTTCTTGCGTGGTGGGGTGGTTGCCGGTGAGTTGAGATCGAAGTCGCCAACGGATTCGTTGAAGTCGAAAGCAGAAAGAGTAATTTCAAAGCTGCCCGCATCGGAGCTTGGGCCGTCACTATGCATAAACACGAGGATATTGGTGCAAGTCGCTAAAAGAACATGCATCAATAAAACGACTCCTAATACTCCGAGGAACCTCCACAAAGAGTGCCAATGGCGAAATCTCGTCGGAATGTACTCGTCGTGTAATTCGCGCACACCGTCTTCGGATAGGGAACCTCCTTGGTACTGGCTATTTCGTTTGATGGCCTCGACAAGATACGCACCCAAGACACGATGATGTTCGTGACGGAGGCGATAAAACAAGGCACCGGCAACCGCGAATAACAGGTAGATCGCAATTGTCGTCGTCGCGCATCCAAGCGGTTCGACGTTGATGAGCCAGATACAGAACATCACGGTGATATTGGCCGTCAACAGGAGTTGGAAGAATACCAAGTAAAATCGGTTGCGCATGGAATGCATGGCTTCGCGCTCGGTCGCGCTCCGATGTTCTAGGATTGTGGGGTCCGGGGACTGTTGGTTGGACCATATCAATCGTCGAAAGTACGTTGGCAATTGGGTCGTCACGATTTCGACAACGATCCAAACGACGGCAGGCTGGATTAGGAGCAGCATCAAAATGCTGCCCGACATCACCACTGCAATCAAATAGATCGCGACCAATAGGTATTTGACGGGAAATCGAATGAGCGAACTCCTAGGGCAACTTGTGTGGTTGAATCAGTTTGAGTGCCAATACATTAAGAAACGTTCGCGGAAATGGTGTCTGGGAGAAGGAGCAACTTGACTTTGTAGTGCGAATTTTGCGAGCATAGGCTTTGTCCCCAAAAGGGTTTGACACTTTGGCGGGGTATGTAAAATCTCGGACAAGAAGAGCTCGACCGGAGAGGGTCAGAGCCCTTTGGGGACAAAGCTCACGTCGAGGCACTTACTTTATCGTTACAATCTGCAAAATTCAATCTTTGTGGCTCGCAGCAGTTGATTGCTGGAGTAGAACGCTGGCAAACTTGACCGACTGGCACTGGTCCCGACCCATTCGTTCTGAAAAAAGTCTCATTTTATGGTAAAACTTTTTGGGTTAGGGAACTTGCTCACGTAGCAGCAACTCTAACGCGACGTACGATTGCCTGGGGTGGGACTGCGCGCTGATGGCCCCGATTTTTAATGGAATGGCCCGATGAAATTAGTTTCTTTTGCCGTGTTTTGCTTGGTGTGGAGTTGGTTGGGTTGCGTTGGCGGTTCGCCTTTGGCCCATGGAATGAATTCGGCTGTGCAGGAAGACTCACCGCCGGCCGTCCTGCCAGTGAGCGAATCCCCAGTTCCGCTGGTACCGACCACCCCGTCGGAATCCGCAAATCAAGACGAACCGTCTTCGCCGGGTCCGCAAGAATCTGGGACCGATTCGGAGGCTTCCATTCAAGAAACTGAAATCACCTCGAGTGACGAGCCAAAGTTCGAGTTGCCGGGGTGGGCGATCGAGCAATCGATTTATATTCCGTACCAAAGAATTCGGGACAAGTTTGAGCAAACCGGTCGAGGGGTGTACATTCCCTATGAACAATTCGAAGAGCTCTGGAAAGCAGCTCGCGAAAGCAAAACGCCCACCGAAGCACCGCCGACTCCGACCAGCTTCGCGTTGGTATCGTCTCTGAGTCGCGCGACCTTGGAACGTACGTTGGTGCGGGTGGAAACCGACATCGTGATCGATTTTGTGCAAATGGGCTGGCATCGAGTGCCCTTAGGGTTAAACGGCTGCGCGATTCAATCGGCCGAACTCAATGGAGAACCATGCCGAGTGGTTCAACGCGACGATGGTGGCTTTGAACTATTGTACGAGGCCAAAACCGCGAACTTGCCGGGTCGTCTCGTGATGCATTACGTGACGGGTGTGACCGTCGGTGGTGGTGAGAACAAAGTATCGTGGCCGGTTCCACCGACGGCAATCAATCGTTGGGAGATCGCGATCGATCAGCCGGAAGTCGACATCATGGTCACTCCCGCTGTGGTTACTTCCACGACCAATGAAACAACTCCCGTCGAGGCCCCGCCCGGGGACGTTGTCGCCGACCCGGCAGTCGAGGACCAACGCTCCTCGATCGTGGCTCTGTTGGGCAACTCGCAAACGATAGAAGTTCGTTGGACGCCCCGTAGTGTGGGCGCCGAAGGTTTGGCGGCATTGGTAACCGCCCAAACTCAAGTGGAAGCGGAAGTTCAACGCAATCTCATTCGCGCTCGGCACGGGCTGGCGCTCCAGATTCAACGAGCTGCGGTCCAGAACATTGAGCTGACGGTTCCGCGCGAATTGCGCATTGTCAACGTTTTGTCCGAATCGGTGAAAAAGTGGCAGGTCGATACGGAACAAGGTCTGCTAAAGATCGACTTATTCGAAGGCTTGCAAGGCGCGTTGAGTTTGATTGTGGAAACGGAGCAAGAAATTGCCGGGGATGTGAATTCGAAGCGGCAAATTGTGCTGGCTCCGATTCAAATTGCAGCAGCCACTCGGCAGCCTGGTACTTTAGTTGTCAGCGGCGAACCCGGGTTAAGATTGGAGGTCGTGAAGCTCACGGGACTTAGCCGGGTCAATGATGGGCGTCCGCAAGATCCGGATGCGGGTCCGGCCCGACTGCATTTTCAGTATTCGACCGTGCCCTACGAGTTGACGATGGATCTCGAGGAATGGGCTCCGTTGGTCCACGCGCAGCAGCAAGTGCAGGCTAAGTTGGAATCGCGCCGCGTTGAAACGACGACACGATTTCTGCTCAATATCAAACAAAAGGGAATCTTTCAAATCCCGTTGGACGTACCGGACGGCTTGGAAGTGGTTCGCGTGGTCGGTGAAGAGTCGGCAGGTCACCAAGCGGCGTTGATTGAAAAACACGAACGAGTCGTGGACCCAGCAGGTCGAGTGATCGTGCAATTATCCGCTGAAGCGCGAGGGCCGGTTGCGCTATTGGTGACCACAACCCAAACAATTCCTGGGGCGGGGTTGGTGGACGCCGAAGCAGCGCCATCGCCAATCACCATTCGGTGGCCGCAGTTGGCCCCTGGGTTTGCACAATCGATCAAGGGCCAAGTTGTGCTGACGGCGCCGGATCGTTTGAATGTCGTGGTGGAAGGAACCAATCAAGGCAATTTGCGAAGCATTGATCCTGCGACCGCGTTTGTCAGCGACGACTCGACCTTGCAGCGATTTGCGTACGAATACGTCGTCGCGACGGGCAGCTTTGATCTGAAGGCCTCGCTGCGGCGCCCGCGAATTTTTGTCGACCAGGTCACCTCGGTGTCGGTGGAATCTGGTTTGCTTCGATACCAAGTGGATTTGGATTACGACGTTCGTTTCAGCGCAGTGCCGGATTTCCGTGTCGACGTTCCAGCGGACAGTGAAGCGCGAATTCGCGTCGTGGGCGGAGCCTTGAATCAACAGAAGATGGAGCCGCAGCCGGCAGATGTCACTCCGGGATTTGTCGCCTGGAAGTTGGTTGGGGCCGGCGAGTTGTTAGGCAAACATTCGGTTCAATTGGCGTGGGATGTCACGGTACCCGAGATCGCGGTTGGTGCGACCAAGTCTTTTGGTATTTCGACGGTCGTCGCCAAGAATGTCGAGCGGGAACGCGGCCAAGTTATCATGAGGCGCTCGGAACTGTTTGATGTCCAAGCTGGCACTACGGTCACTGGGTTGAGGCCGATTGACCCGACAACGGATGTTTTTGGCGGCCGTCGTTTCGAAGATGCGGTCGCTGCATTGGAGTACGTCGGAGCCTGGAAACTGGACTTGGATGTCTCGCGATACGAATTGTATGACCTGAAACGCAGCAGTATCTCCCGCAGCTTGATTCAAGCCGTGTGGTTGCGAAACGACACTTTGTCGGTGCGGGCATTGTATCGTTTGAAGAGCGTCAACCAACGGTTGGTGATTCTGATGCCGCCGGGCTTTAATCCCGAGACCGGCTTTGACAGCAGCCCGGTGCGGGTCGACGGGCAACCGATCACCTTGGAGCGCGGTGCCGGTGGTGAGTTGATCTTGCCATTGGGCAATCGAGATCGCGACCGGGAGTTGCTCTTGGAGTTGCGTTATACGATGCCGATTCAAAACTCAGAGATTGCCGTGCCCACGTTCCAAGCGGACTGTGCGGTTCAGAAGACCGAATTGGTTGTTTATCTACCGAACGATTGGGCACCGCTCAATTTTGGTGGGCCTTGGAGTGATAAACAGGAGGCCGCGGGAACCGGTTTCACCGAACGGTTCTTGTATCCGAATCAAAATGTTGCCGACTTGAACTGGATTGCCACGACGGACGCTCCAACTTCTCGCATGATGGAGTTTGAAACGGACGGCCGATCTTTTGCCTTTTCGACGATCAACCCTGCGGCCGGTTCTGACGGCGCCTTGCGCGTGACCAAAGTTCAATCCTGGCTGCTTTCGGGCTTGGGCGCCATTTTGGTTGCTGGGTTCGGCTTGCTGTTTGTGCCCCGGTCTTGGAACCAACGACTGGTTATGATCGCCGTCGGATTAGGCTTGTTTGTGATTGTAGCGATGTTGTGGCCTTTTGCAGTGATTTATCTGGATTACGACGGCGTCGCGATGGCTTCCCTGATCGTGTTGGGAGTTTGGGTAGGGCTGGATGTGTTGAAGCTATTGGGCCAAATTCGTCGGAGGATGAACGAACCACGCCAGGAGCCGACCGGCGCTGGTGAATCGGCGGCAGCCTCAGGTATGGAGACGGGAGCGAGTCATGAATAGCCAATCACTTCGATTCGTTCGATTCGTTGGGTTCCTGTGGCTCGCCCTGTTCACTTCTCTCTTCAGCGGCTCGCACGAAGTGTCGGCCCAATCGTCCATCGACGCCGATCAAAGTTGGGAGCGCCTACGTTTGTTGTTTGTTCCGGAAGCAGAATTGCCGGCGGTTTTGGACGGGCCCAATCAACGCGTCGTTTTGGACGCTGCGGAAGTTACCGAGTTGCTCGAAAAACTTCGGCGGCAACGGACAGAAGCGGCCGAAAAACCGCCGCACGATTTTCGTTTGCATGGACCAGATAGTTTTGTTTGGGAACGTGCGAGTTACGAGGTCGAGTTGGATGGCGAGGTGGGACGATTGAACGGACACGCGCTGGGGCATTCCTTTAGTGATGGGTTGATTTCGTTGCCGATTCCTTGGAAACAAGGATTGGTGCATCGATTGGTCCAAAACGGCAGTCCGCCGGTCTGGCATCGTACTGCGGATGGGCAAGTTGCTCTGTTGTTGACGGAAGGTGGCAAGCACCAATTCCAAGTGGAAATGACCATTCCGGTTAGCAGTGATACGGTGCGACAGAGGGTCCAACTACATTTGCCGAATGTGGCCGTCGCCAGCCTGAGTGTTCGCGTCGCTGGGAATGTCGACTTGGTCAGCGGCGCTGCCGTGATCGATCGACGTTACGACGAAACCGACCACGCAACTTATTTTCAATTGGCGGCTGGGTCCGGTGCTTGTGAGTTGGTGTTCACGCTCAACAATCGTCAGAAACAACAAACCCTGATTTGGGATTCTCGAGCATTGATCTTGGCCGACGTCTCCAGAAACTTGGATCGCGTCCAGATTGTCGTCGAAAATCAAATTCTCCAAGGACAATTGAATCAAGCGGATTGGCAATTGTCTGAGGGCTGGGAAGTATCGCAGGTCACGGGCGAGGGCGTTCGACAATGGCAGGTGGTCCGCGACGAAATAGGGCCGCGTCTCCAAGTTTGGTTTCATAACGGTCAGGCGACCAAGCCGTTTCAGGTGTTTGCGTTCCGCCAGCGGACGTTCTCCCAAGACATGGCCTGGGACAGTCCGACTTGGGTTGCCACAACCGCCTATCGCCAACCGCGGGTCATCGAGGTGACGACGACCGATGATTTGTTGGTACCACAAATCGAACTCACTCGGATGGACATGGTGCCGGCTTCGACCGCCGCAAATCTTCGGCAACCCTACCAAGTCAACAACGACGCGACATTGGTCCGGCACGGCTCGTGGTATGGAACTGGGAGTGATGCGCAAGTTCGCCTGACGTTGCGTGCGGCCGAGGATTTATTTACCACGAAATCTAGTCACTACATGTTGTTAAGTCCTATTGGAGTCGAGAGCCGGACGGTTTTTCAAATCGAGAATCAAGGCGAACTTCGGTTTGACGTGCGATTGAATCTGCCGAATGGTTTTCGTGTGCAGTCCGTTGCCGACGCGCAAGGGAACTTGGAGTTTCAAACCATCGCAAGCGAACAAGGTGTCGAGATCACGGTCGCCCTGCGGACCGGAATTGGCGGAACGGTAAATTCGCTCCTCGGTGATGCAACCGAGCCAACCGTGCAGACGTCAAGTGTTGTGGAATTGATCGTTCAAAGCGAATGGGTTCCCGAGGACTGGTTTTCTGATTGGAGTTCGCGCAGCGTGACCCTGCGTCCACCGTTTGTAGTTGGATCGCAACAGACCAACGGAATTTTAGCTGTGGGTATTGCACCGGCCTATGCTCTGAAGTCCGTCGATGCCGGCACCATGGTCGGCTTGGGCCGACAAGAACTGGTCGAAGCCGAGTTGGCTAGTTTGGAACCCAACGTTGCCTTTGACCTGGGTGGAGCCGCCGGTGAGTTGAAATTGGAACTGGAGCGACGCATCGCAACCACGACTGGGCAATCCGTCGCGTATTATCAATTTGAGCCCACTCGGATTGTCGTCCGTGGTGAAATGATTGTCGATGTGCGCAATGGAACAAAAGAGACATTTCGGCTGCAGTTGCCGAGCGACACACCGGAGTCCACGTTGGTTCGCTGCCTGGAGCCGCTGGAGATTCGCCAACAAACGTCCGTGCCGGACCGGCCCGGCTTGCGCGAAATCCAATTGAGTCAAGGCGCCGAAGGGTTGGTCCATCTTTTTGTCGACTATGAAATCCCTTTGTCGAGCGAGCATCAAGCGACATTGAAATTGGAGCCGTTGCGTTTGGTGGATGCTGCTTGGCAAACGCAACTGGTATCGGTCGAAAGCAATCCCCGCCTGGAGACGCGCATTGAGACCGAGTTGCCAAAATGGAGTGTCGATCAATTGCCCGAGACCTTGTATCAACCGGCACGTCGGCTGGTCGGAATTTGGGACGCAACCAATGAGGCCGTGGTGACCGTGCCAGTTGCTGTTTCGCAACAAAAAACCGAAGCCTTGCCGTCGGCCGTGATTCAGTCCCGAACATTGTTTTCGAAGTTGTCCGACGACGGAACCTTAGTCACAGGTGCCCGTTTCCAGTTGAAGTCGACGACAGGAAATTTGTGGTTGCAATTGCCCGAAGATTCGGCGTTGTGGTCGCTCAGTCAGGATGGAACGCCGCAAACCGTCCAATTCACGGACGGTCGTGTCATGATTTCGTTTGCCGATCGCACGGGACAATTGGCTCACGAAGTGCAGTTTGTTTATGCCCAAACCCAAGGTTATGATCGAATCAAGAAGCAACTCGATTTGTCGCCTCCGCAATGGTTCTTTGAGGCGAAGGGACAAGCCTTGGAAGTTCCAGTGGTCCGAACCGAATGGGAATTGGAGCCGCCTCCAGGTTTGCAATTGAAGTGGGCGCCCTCCGATTGGAGCGTTGCCGAAACGCATGCGATGACTTGGTTCCAACGTCATGGGCAATGGCTCGAGCGCCAAGGTAGGTTCCTTTCGTCAAATGTAGCTTGGGTGATGCGACCAATGAATGGGTTTTCGGACGAGAGTACTGCCATGTTCGAATGGGGGCCACGGCCGAAGAGTGAACCGACGGCCGATTGGTCGATGCGTGCGGAAATGGACGATATGATGGAACGGATGCCGCCATCGATCTTAGCAGAACCCCGATCGGAGCAATCCGTTGCAGGCGAATTTGATCGGTCGGACGCGAATCGTGATCAAGATGAGGCCGCCCCAGATCGTTTCGGTGGTCTCACTCCCAATTCGCCCGACCCCCAGACGGCCGCACTTCCCGCCCCACCCGGAGCGGCACTGGCCGGTGGATTTTCTTTCCCAGGTGGCTCCGGTCAACAAGGACCTGGTCTCAATCCTCAAATGGTGCCCCAAATTCAACGTGGTCCCTCGGCAAACATGCAAGGTTTTCGCAGTCTACAGATTCAAGCGGAAGGCGACGGCCACGAGCTGAAATTTGTGGGGCTAGGGAATAAAGACCAGTTGTCCGTTCAATTGATCGATCAAGCGTGGCTGGATCTATTGACGTTTGTGATTGGCAGTTTTGCGTTTGCCGCAGGTTTGATGTTTGGTCGGAACTCGTTTCGTGCTTGGTTGGGGTGGGCGGCGTTTTTGTTGGTCTTGAGTGCTGCGGCGCAATGGTTGTGGGACAGCGTTCCCGAGGTCGCCACGATCGTTGAACGGATGGTTTGGGTGGTTGTCTTGTTGGTCGTTTGGAAACTGGGCCAGGGCCTCATTCGATGGTTTATACGCGGGATCGTGACCATGGTCGGTGGATTCCTCCGCTTCTACACACGATCTGCAACGGCAAGTTCCGCGGCGTGTTGGTTGTTGCTGATGATCGGAACCAGTGTTTCGTTCGGACAAACCTTTCTGGATGATCAACCGGGAGTTCAGCCACTATCCGTTCCTGATGACGCCATCGTGATTCCGTACGATCCGGATTTGCCCCAAAACCGTTTCCAAGGTCGTTGGTTCGTTCCTAAACTCTGGTTCGATCAAGTACGTGAATGGGAATCGGCCAAGCCAATGGCGAAAATCCAACTTCCGCAGCAGTTGATCTTGCCCGGTGGACAATATGAATTCGTCGTGGCCAATGGCGAAGCCTTGGAGATTTCGGCGGTCTGTCCGTTGAATCTTCCAGCCGAACAAATGAGCTACCTGCCGTTGCAGTTTGGCGATGGAGCATTGACCTCCGCCACGGTAGATGGTGAACCCGTCACGATCTTGGACGGTCGCAACGGCGTGCCACTTCCTCCGGAGTTGGCCACGGGCGAAAAGTGGTTGATGATCCCGGGTTCAGGGCATAAGAAGCTCGAGTTTCGGGTCAGGTTCCCACTAACGCGTGGACCAGGTGGTTGGCAAGCCGAAGGCAAGTTGCCAGCATCCGTTTCTGCGAATATTACCTTTACCAAACTGCCCGCGGCCTCGCGTCTCACTTGGTCCGCCGGTGGCATCAGCCGAGTGTGGACTGTCCCCGAAGACGAGACGGTTTCGCCGCTTGGCGTTGGCCCAGACGGACAGTTCTCGGTCCGCTGGCGAGCGGCAGAAAATCAAATTCGTGTGGGCTCGGCGGCCATCAACCATGCCGCCGAGATTGCGGTTCGCGAGTCGGGCGTTCAAGTGGCGTCGCGTTTCGAAGTACAAACGGTGGAACCCACGGATGAATTGGTGTTGGAGGTTCCGGACAAGTGGCGAGTCGAACGAATCGGAGGCGCCAATCTTCGTGCTTGGAATCCCGTTGATGGCCAACCGGGACAGATCTTGTTGCAGTTTCTTGCTTCCGCAACAAAACAAGATTTTCAAACGATTGTCGCCGGCGAGCAAACGTTTTGGAACTCCGAATCGGAAGCCGTACAAATACCGTTGGCCAAGGTCAAAGCGGACGGTCAGTTGAGCGGCAGCGTCAAGATTTTTCGAGCAGGTTCGCTGCAAGTGGCGGCTACCGAAGTCGCGGGCTTACGTCGCAGTAACCTCGCGGAAGCCGACTCGCGTTTGGTACCTTGGTTAAGTTGGCAAGCAGAGTTCTTTGGATTGCAACCATACCAAGCGTTCACCTGGCAAACCGGCGAGCCCAACTTGGCTTTGTCGGTAACTCGTGTTGGCGCGGCCTCGAAAGTGACCCACCGAACAGTTCTGCATTTTGATGTCGCGCGGACTTCATTTGAAACACAGCTTACCCTCGAACGCAGCCCGACTCCGTTCAGCCGGGTCGTTTTGCAACTGCCCAAAGCGTTGAAACCACAATCGCTGACGTGCTTGGCTCGGAATGGTACCGACCTTTCAGCCGTTGCGTTCCAAGTCGCCAAACGCTCCGGTGAGATAGCGTCGATGGATGAATACGAACTGCGCTTGGCCGATTTTCAGTCGAACGAACTCCTGGTGACTGTTCAAGGTACATTGGACCCAACGTTGGACAAAGCCATGATGTGGGAATCGATTCGTGTTCTAAACGCGACGGCTCAAGAATACGAATATGCGGTGACGCGCACCGACACGGTCGAACTAACGCTGGCCAACCTGACGGGCGCCGATCAAGTATTGCCGGATGAATTCAAGACCTGGCTCGATTCCACTCGGATTGCTAGGTTACCAATCTCTCTTCGGGCCCGTAGTCCGGAACATCGTTTTGAGGTCACGAGTCGTCGGCTCCCGCCGATGGTCTCGTTCGAATCGGTTACGGATTTGACGATTGGCGACCGAGTTATCGAAGAGACCCTGTTGCTGGAGTGGAAAATCGAACGTTCCGGGATCAATCAAGTCGAATTTGTGTTGCCACGGGCGTGGCAGAATTGCCAAATCGAGGGACCTTGGATTGGCCGAATCGAGCGTAATGCCGCCGAGAACGACCAGGTTCGATTTATCGTCTTCCTGCAAGATCGAATCGTGGGTGATTATCGCTTGCTTGCCACATTGGATCGCCCAGTGCTCCAAACGGATCGCTTTGCGACGATCCCGCAAAACTTGACCGGGGAAACGAGGAATCGTTGGATCACAGCCCAAAATTCGGGCAATTTGGAATTGGAGTTGATGCCGCGCCAAGATGTATCGCAAATTCAACGACAACGTTCCATCTTTGGCGATCTGCAAAAGAAAATCAACGCAACTTACTTGGCCAATGCGTTCACCGTCGAACCCAACGCGGTAGCGCCCCAGTTGGAATGGCGCACGGTCCCCCGAGCGGTCGTGGAAACCCGATCGGCGCGGGTTCGTTTGAGCGAGACGGACTTGGTCGTTGATCGTCAAGGAAGTTATATCGCCAAACAACGGTTGCAAGTCAGCAATCGAACCCAGCCGAAGTTGCAGCTCCAGTTGCCCAAAGACAGTCAATTGATCCAATTGGTTGTCGATGGTCAGCCGGTTCAACCGCTGGCCAATCCCGGTGGAGTAGTTGGTGCCGTGCTCATTCCCCTGCTGAAGTCTTCGGAGTTGAACTTGGACTATCCGATCGACTTGATCTATCAAGGCAAGATCGAGGCGGGGTCTGTACTGCGGGAAGTGTCGTTGCCATTGGCGTATACGATGGACGTTGAATCCGAAGTCAGTCACCTTCGCTTGTACTTGTCGTCGGACCTCCGACCACTACGGTTTGGTGGAACGATGAGTCGAGTCAATGAGGAACGCATGCTGCGCGAGGAAGTATTGGACTATCGTGTGAAGCAACTCTCGGAGTTTAAGAAAGCCATTGGCAAGGGCAGCGCCTCGGTAGCGCAAAACCTGCGTCAAAAGAGTGAGTTCGAGTCGTATCTTTCGAACAATGGTTTGGTAGAAACGACTAACCCGAGCGTCTTGGCAACCGAGATTGAAGAACTCAACAAAGTTCTTACGGAAAACACACCACAAACGACAAATCCGCTTAGCAATCGTTCGAACATTCGTGGTTTGGTGGCGCAACAACAAAACTCCAACGAAGTAAACTTGAACAAAGATTACAACTTCAACTTCCACAATCCATTGGGCGAGATGCAACAACAAATCGAACTGGGGGATTTGGAGCAGCGAAATTCCGCCCAGATAGTTGAAAAATCCAAAGGCAACGTAACCAATTCGCTATTGTCGCAAGCCTATCAATCGGATGAAGGACTGCAAAGTCGGTCTGGAACGAAACGGGAGCAAATTCAACAAATGATGGGTGGTCGCGGACGTCAAGGAAGCGGTCAACCTGCTCAGCGTCGAGGTCCAAGCATGGCTGGATCTGGTGAATCGATCCGGGACGAACAGGGTCAATACAATGCCAATGCTCCACCGTTGCAAATGGCACAAACCAACGCACCATTTCAGACCGATGGCCTTGGTGGCATGGCCAACCCCAATTGGCCCAACGGTGCACCGACGGCGCGACTAAGTTCGGGGTTGATCGTTGATTTTGAGCCGACCGGCGATGCCTATTATTTCCGGGTACCTCGCGGCAAACCCGAGTTGACTGTTTCGTGGACAAATCAAGAAACTCAAAACAGTTTTATCTCGATGTGGCAGCTGTTGGGTTCAGCGATTGTTTGTTGGGGATTGATGATGTTATCCAAGTTTATTCGTCCCCAATTGCGAAACGGTTAACGGATTCGTAACCGTTCACGACCAAAACGCGGGCCGCCGCAATTTTGGCGGCAAGAGCTGCTTTTAGATGCTCAGATTAGAAACCGCCAAATTTGCTCTGGCCACGCGGTTAATGAACTCCGCCAAGGTCTGCTCGTGAATGGTTAACGGATTCTGAAGATCCTGAATTCATGCTCTTGCCTTAAACGATTCCCCATGGACGACAACGTGCGTCCATGGGTGTTCTTCCGCCTGTAGCGATTAATTGCTCACGGCACGGCTCAATCTCGCATTCGCGGGGCCTTTTTCTCGGGCAGTTCTGTCGGAAAAACTATGGTTTCCAGACGCCTGTGACTCCCCCGTGAGATCGTTCGATGGAAACCAACCTTGGCTCTGTTCTGAGACTCGTCGGCCTCTTATTGGCCGGTTGGGTATTGGCAGTGGGTTCCGTTGCTATCGGACATACCGACGAGGACGCTCGCGTTCCGAACTTGCCCACCGAGCGGTCGTTCCTGGATGATTATCAAAATATCCGCGACTTCTTATTAGCTGCCGAACCAGACTCGCGGGCCTACTATCGATTTTTGACACTGTCTCCGCTGGCAAGTCCATCGTTCAAATTCCACGAACAATCCCTGTACCACATCGCGGTTGCCAAACTCCTGAACAGTTTATCGTGGGAAACAAAACTGATTTACCCGGAAGTCGTTCCGGGTAGTGCTGGGTTTGTCTTGGCGCTTGATTTGCGCGAAATGCGTTGGACGGCCGGAAATCATTGGCTTGAAATACTATCGCAATATCCCTACGGCCTGACGTTCGATTACTCGTCGAATCAGACGCTTCGGCAAGTGGCCGCTGACGTACAAGAGTTATCGCAAGCAGAGATGCCTTTATTGCGGGCCGATTGGTTCATCTTTGCGTTGTCACAACCACCGCTATACCCACAGCTCTTGCAATTGCCGCTAGAGTTGACGGATTTGGAGCAACGATTAGGAATCCAAATTGAAGAAAACATCACACGTGGAGAGATCGCACGCGCGGGATTTTCGCAAAGTGACATGTCGCCCCAAAATCGCTTGCTCGAACGACACGAAGGCAAATTTGGCGCCGTGTGGATTGGCTATGAGTTTCTGCCGCGCCGTGGCAAAGGCGATCTCGTGCGATTCCCGCTGGGGCCCCGTTCGGATTCCAACCCATTCAATCGTCACGCCTTCCAAGCAGATGGGCAGAGCATCTTGTTTCAACTCCCGAACGGTTTGTTCGGATACTACCTCGTCGATCAACAGGGTCACCGTGTCGATCAAGTGTCGAACACGAACCTCGCATACGATCGAACGGCAATTTCAGGCACCCCGACCATGATCACTGGCCTCTCGTGTTTGCATTGCCATCACCAGGGACTGCAGACGGCCTTTCGGGATGAAGTTCGTGCGGCAGGCGTGTTGGTCGGAGATGGATTGGATCGGTTGCAACAAGTTTATTGGCCAGCTGAAAAAATGCAGCAACTGGCCGAACGAGATCAACAACCATTTTCAGCTGCCGACCGACAAATCGTCGCGCGTTATTCTCAGCCGTCCGTTGAGTTGGTCGGTGCTGGACGGCCCACTGTCGAAGTTAGCGATCTGCCGGAGCCGATTGGTTTTTGTGTCACGCGCTATTTAAGTGATTTAGGGCCTGCTGAAATCGCCGGCGAGCTGGGCCTCGCCGACATCGAAGCCATTCGCTCGCAAATTCAACTCAAGCCCAGTCTTCGTCATCTTGGACTCGGCACGTTGCTGCAAGAGCAAGCGGGCAAGATCAAACGTCATCGCTGAGAAGCCATCGACGGCACCTCCCTGTTTCAAGACGTCGCGGTAGAACTGGGTTTGGGAACACCGATTCAATCGGGGTCGACGCACAAATCCAGGAGTACCACGCCATGATTGATTGTACGGAGCACGCGGTTGCGAGAGGGGGGGCGTTGGTTCGCCGTTCGATGTTCGGTTGGTTGCTGATCGTCTGCCTGTGGGGTTCGACCGTGAACTCAAAAACTCAGGCCGATGATTCGTTGGAGCAAGAACTACGAGCCATGGTTCAAGAACATATCCTGCCCATGTTGGAAAAGCGGGGCACAGCGCCGTTGGCCGTCGGGGGATTCACGGCTGCGACCAGCGTCAAAGGTAGTGCGGGCCCCGAAATCCAAATGAAACTTTCGGCTATCCTCCAGGAATTAGGTGTACAAGTTGATCCGGACACCTATCGCTATGAACTCAGTGGCAACTATTTGCCATACAACGACGCCGATTCCGGTTTGTATGGTGTGAAGTTGATCGGGCGGTTGGTGGATGCCGAAAGTGGGACCACGTTGGGTGAGTTTCCTCGGTTTGTCTTTGGCCCGGAATCCGTACCGCGTTTGTTGGGACTCAATGTATCGACCAAGGGCAGCCGCGATCCCCAAGTCCAATCCGCTGCCTATCGCCAAGCAGCGACCAAGCCCACAACGTATTTGGTCGGAACGCAGGTTTCTGCTTCACCGTCTTCGCAATTTGGTGTCGAGTTGCTTGTCGTTTCACGCGGTCAATTGCAGACGGTTCCGTTGGCCAATGACGCCAGCGGTCGACCGTTTGGAAAAATTCCGTTGGCTCAAGTTTACGCGGTTCGTCTGCTCAATCATTCGGATCACGAGGCAGCTGTTTCTTTAAGTATTGATGGCGTGAATGTTTTTCATTTCAGCGAACAAGTTCCCCCGCCAAAGTACTGGGTGGTGCCGCGGCGTCAAGGCACGACTCCCGGAGAGACGATTGTACGAGGCTGGGACAAAACCGCGGAGCAATCTCTCGAATTCAAAGTGGTTGATTTTCCCGACAGTGCCGCCGCGCGGATCAAGCTCGATTCCAATCAAGCGATCGGGCTTATTTCGGCGTCGTTCGCGGCGTGCTGGGAAAACGAAGAAGACCGACCACGAAGCGAAGGTCGAACTCGGGCTACCGGCTTTGGGAATGAAGTTGTCGATCCCAAAACTCTGGTCAAGCGTCAGGTTGGACAAGTTCGCGATGTCGTCACCATTCGGTACCAACGGGCCGGGGACGTGTCATCGCCCGTTGTTTTGCAAGCGAGATAATCATGAGTGAGCCACGCACCAATCTATCTCACCGCGTTCCCCGCGCGACTCGACGCGGTGTTCGATCCATGGTGTTGTATTTTCTGATTGGATTGAGCAGCGTGGTACTGTGCCGAAATGTGAATAGCCAATCCCCAGATGCCCCCACCTTTACGACATCAACAGCCCCCGAGACCGAACCACAACCACGCCGATTTGCTTTACTCATTGGAGTCTCGACGTATCAAAACCCTGAGTTTGTCGATTTGCCCGGTGCTGGGCCTGACATCGACGGGTTGGCTCTCGCGTTGGAACAAAATGTCTTTCCGACCGAGAACGTTATTTGCTTGACGAATCGCATCGGCGCGCGTGACCCACGCCGCTTGCCAACCGCCGCCAATATTCGCAAACAATTGCAGCGTCTGTCCACCGAATTGCAACCAAACGATACGATTTGGATCGCGTTGGCGGGCCATGGACTTCAAGCGTCCACTTCCGACTACTCCTTTTGTCCCAATGACGCCGACCTCGACGATCCTCAATCGCTGATCGGAATCCAAGAGATCTATGAGGTGCTGGGACATGCTCCGACAGGCTTCAAATTGTTGCTAGTCGACGCGTGCCGCGAAACATTGACGACCCATCCGAGTTCCGGTCAAAGAGCCACACACCTGCAAAACATTCCGGAGCCACCCGCTTCCACAGCAGCCTTTTTCAGTTGCTCCCCGGGTCAATTGGCCTACGAGCGAAACGACGGCAAGACCGCCCACGGTGTTTTCTTTCACGCCGTTATTCGTGGTTTGCAAGGTGAAGCAGCCCAGGCCAACGGTCAGCTTACTCTGCCGGATCTCGAGCGTTTTGTCAAAAAAGAGGTGCAAACCTACGTCGAGAAAACTTACGCCGCCGCGCAACATCCCACCATTCGCAACAATACTGTTGGCGTCCCGTTGTTGTTCGAAAATCAACTGGTCGAGCGGCAATTGAAACAGGTCATCGATTTGTGGGATCGGCAGCGGAGCGAAGATGCGTACGCTCGCTTGAACGAGCTATTGGACCACCATCCGCAGGCGGGACTGATCTTGGCCCAAAAAGCTCGCATGTTGGCGGACGACTACGAAGACTTGAACGACGCAACGCTTCTAACACAAGCCATCGAACTAGCCGAACGGGCGATTCAACACAGCCCACATCGCGCTGCCCCGCTATTGGCCCGCGCGAACCTCCGGCGAATTCAAGGGGATCATCCGGGAATGCTGGCCGACTGCGAATTGGCCGTCACTGCCGAGCCCAACGACAAGCGACCGTACGTGTTTCGCGCCTTGGCTCATCGCTTGATGAACAACCGTGATTTGATGCTGGCCGATGCAGAACATGCTCGTCACATTCCGCAATTTTGCCCATTGGCAGACTCCCTCATCGCGGGCTTTTATTTCTGGAGCGAGGAAATGGAGACCGGTTTTCAAGTCTTGGACGATGCGATCCTCATCGCGCCAGACGTGCCGATGTTGCACTTCATGAAAGGTTATGGCTTGGACCAAGTTGGCGATCATGACAGTGCGATCTTGGCCTACACCGCCGCGATTCGTCTCGATTCGGAAGATGATGAAATCTTGATTCGACGTGCGGTGAGTCTGGCACGAGTTGGAGATCGACCGGCTGCACTCGCGGATTTACGGGTGGTCGAGCGACTCAAGCCACAGCGCGAGGACTTGCCATCGGTGCGTCAATTCGTGGAACAATCCAGTGTCCTGAACCAACGCCGGCAGGTGAACACCAAGTCAAACGCAAAGAATGCGATGCAGCCACGCGGCAAGACGCGGGAGTCCACGGACTCCTCCCCGACACGAACACCCCAAGTTGCCCAGTAACCGATCCGTTCCGGTTTTACCAAGTTTCCCCAGCACCCATCAACCTTCGAAACACGAATCATGATCCAAAAGAACTACACCAGATGCGTCGCTCCCTTTTCGGGTTGGACGTTGTTGCTGATCGTTTGGATGCTAGATGCTCAAGCGTCGGCTCAGGAACCGACGACTGGAGCACGTCATGCCGTTTTAATCGGGGTTCACAACTACAACCCCGATCAACTGAAGCCATTGCCTTCTGCAGAAGCCGAAATCTCCAAACTGCATGACTTGCTGTTGCGTGGTGGGTACTCGGCCGAGAACATCGCCTTGTTGACCAATTCGAGCGGCGCGGAACGATCGTCGTTGTTGCCGAATCGGCGAAATATTATTCGTCTGTTAGAAGAATTGGCTTCCAAATTGGAGCGTTCGGACACGCTGATTGTGGCGTTCAGTGGTCATGGCTTGGTTGGAGGGGACGGCCAATGGTTTCTGTGCCCGTTTGATGCCGAATTGACCGACGTTGGATCTTTAGTTCCGTTGGCGGACGTGTACGGACTGCTGAATCAAATTCGTTGTAGTCACAAGCTATTGTTGTTGGACGCGATGGACGGTCAACCGTTTGCGATTGGACTGGCCAGCGACTCGGTGGGCCCTTTCACCCATGTGGTTCCCCATTTGCCTGCTCCGCCGACCGATACCGCCGTATTGGTGAGTTCGGCTCCGGGACAAAGTTCGGCACGACCAATGGATACCGGTGGAAGTCCTGCACGTTTCTTTGCGGCGGTCATCGAAGGATTGCAGGGTCAAGCGGCGGGTGCCGACGGGAGTGTCACGTTGCCAGATCTCGAACGGTTCGTCAAATCCAAGTTTGCCCAAGTCGCGACGAACGACCAGCAACAGCCGTTCCTCGTAAACAACACAACGGGATTGCTAACGTTGATGGCTTATTCACTGGGTGTGGATGAGATGGAAAAACTGCAGTGGCTTATCCGAGCGGACCGTTACGACGAAGCCGATCAAATCGTTGATCGACGCTTGGCGGAGCGCCCTGAGGATGCCATCGCCTTGGCTCAAAAGTCGCGATTGCTTCTCTATCGAGCAGAACAATTTCGCGTGTACGACCGTGTCGATGAAGCCTGGCAAATAGCAGACAAGGCCGTCCAGTTGGCTCCGAACGAATCGTTGCCCTACATCGCACGTTCCAATGCCTACAGAATCAAGCAAGAATACGAGAAGGCCTTGGCGGATGCCACAACCGCCGTCCAACGCGATCCCAACAACGTGATGGCTCACGTTATCCGCGGCTTCTGTTGCCATCACCTTCATGATCTGGAGGGCATGCGTCGTGAGGCCGAAATTGGGATCGAGCTGGACCCCGAGTTTCCAGAAGCTCGCGCGACGTTGGTCGCCTACTTGTTCGCCAAAGGTCGCTTGCCCGATGGTATGCAGGAACTGGACCGGGCCATTGCGATCGCACCGGACATGGCTGCGTTGTACTTTCTCAAAGGTTACGGTCATGAGAAGCAACGTCAGCATCGCGAGGCAGTCGCCCAGTATTCCTTGGCCATCCAATGCAACGACCAAATCCCAGGGTACTATTGCCGCCGAGCTTTGAGCCAGGTCAATTCTGGAAATGTGACCGCGGCGGTGGCCGATATTGCGGCCGCGGAAAAAATCATGCCGGATTACGTCGATATCGCAGCAACGCGCACGATGGTCAATCAAAAGCAGCGCGGCTACGGGAAATCGGGCGACTTGATTGTGGAAGGCTTGAAGAAGAATCCACGCTCGGCCGATCTCTGGCAGGGCCGCGGTTTCGACTTGTACACCAACCGACGTTTTCCGGAAGCCATTGACGCCTTCAATAAATGTTTAGAAATCAACCCCAGTTATGGCGAAGCACACATGGGGATTGGGATGGTATTTGTCGAACAACAGAAGTACGAAGACGCTTTGGTACATTTGAACCGTGCGACCAGGCATAAGCCTCATCTGGCCCGAGCCTATTTCGAAAAATCCCGAGTCTACTTGGCTCAGCGCGACTATACGCAAGCTTTGACCGAAATTGAACTTGCCCTGCAATACGATCCCAACGACCAAACTTACCGCATTCAGAAGGCCTCGATCGCTCGGTCTCAACCATAATCCGACCGGCTTCAAATCATCAACCCATTACGAAAGGTATCGCGATGAATCACGTTTTGTGGGACAAGACAATTGCTAAACCCGTATCCGAACCTGCGGCGCAGGAACAACAACAAGGCTGTTTGTTGCAAATTCATCCGTTGGACATCAATCGCCAATTGTTCGAGTTGTCGGCCAACCGAACGACGATCGGTCGCGAGACCACGGTTGATCTCAGCTTGCCCGATTCCGCCGTGTCGCGAGTCCATGCCGTGCTCGAACGATCCGCAAATGGGTTTATGATCCACGATCAATCCAGCACCAATGGAACATTTGTCAATGAAGCTCGCATCGAGACTCATTTACTACAACCCGGTGATCGCATCCAAGTGGGAAGTTATATATTCAAGTTTTTGTGCAGCAATCATATCGAGCTTCAATACCATGAAGCCGTTTACACGATGATGACTCGGGATGGTTTGACGGGAACACTGAATAAACGCTCCTTCATGGATTTGTTGACTCGGGAGTTTCAACGTTCGTTACATCGTGATTCATCGTTGGCGTTGATCATGTTCGATGTCGATCATTTCAAGAGTGTCAACGACACCCATGGGCACTTGGCCGGTGACGAAGTCCTGCAAGAAATCAGCAAACGAGTTGGCCAAGTGGTCGCTGAACACGACATCTTTGCCCGATACGGTGGCGAAGAGTTTGCGATCCTGCTGCCCGGCGTTACTCGAGTAGAAGCGGTGGCCATTGCCGAACGTTGCCGAAATGCGGTCGCCGAATCGCCATTCGCGACATCGGCCGGTTCCTTGCCGATTACGATCAGTTTGGGAGTCGCCGATTTCGCGGGCTTATCGGATCCGCAAGGCGCTGCCTCACTGATTCAAGCTGCCGATGCCAAGCTCTATCAATCCAAACGCGGCGGACGGAATCGTGTCAGTAACTAACTCGATGCTGGCGACTGGCAGTGGCGTGGATGACGGTCCGATGGTCATCCCTCCTGATGTGACCGTGATTGGGAGACCGCTCGTGGAGACGAGACCGTCTCCGGGGTTCACCTTGCCGAAGACCACTTGTCACAGTCCCAGCGATCCTCCGGACGAAACGATTCGTTGCCGTCCTGCATCGGAGTCGTTGGAGTCAGCTTCTCGCGACGGAACACCGACGAGCGGACGCACCGACGCGGACCGTTTGATCGGCACGCTGATTGGCAAGTTTCGCATCGAAAGCGTCATCGCCAGCGGAGGGATGGGAACGGTTTACAAAGCGATCCAGGAACACCCGGTTCGACGGCCGGTCGCTCTGAAGATGATCAAAGCGGGACTGGCAGATCCGAGCACGTTAAGTCGATTCATCGCCGAACGACAAGTTCTGGCCCTCATGGATCATCCCGACATCGCGCGTGTCTACGAAGCTGACGCCACGTCCGACGGGAACCCATATTTGGCGATGGAGTTCTGCGATGGGCTGCCCATTGATGAATACTGTCGCGAGAAGCAACTAAACGTCCGCCAACGAGTCGAGTTGGTGGTGCGAATCGCGCGAGCGGTCAGTCGAGCCCATGCACACGGCGTCGTCCATCGCGATTTGAAACCTGGGAATGTGTTGATTGCGGACGACGCGGATCGGCCCCCATTAAAGATCATTGACTTTGGTATCGCAAAATGGACCGCGGAACAACCGGGCCTTCAAGTTCACGCCACCCAGATTGGTGAATTGGTTGGAACTCCCGCGTACATGAGCCCTGAACAAGCGGCCGGGGACATTGACGCTCGCACCGATGTATTTGCGCTGGGAGCCATTCTCTTCAAGCTACTTACCGGCAGCACACCGTTGCCACCTCCCGCGATGGCAAACCCCGGTCTCGTGCATGTGATTCAACACATTCAGAGTTTTCAAGGCCTGACCCCGACACAGCGATTTCGCGAACTCCCGCCCAGCGAACAGCAACAATTGGTCCTAGAGTTGAATTTGGAGAAAACGGCGCAGTGGCACGCGGCGATTCGCGGCGAGTTGGACTGGATAACACTTCGTTCGATTGAACCGGATCGAACACGACGTTATGCCACCGCCAGTGATTTTGCGGATGACTTGGAGCGTTACCTCCGACACGAGCCAGTCGTCGCGGCGGCTCCCAGTCGTTGGTATCGTTGGACCAAGTTTTACCAGCGGCGGAAAACCTTGGTTTGGGCACTAGCGACCGTGGCGGTGGTGCTAGGCCTCGCCGCTGCCTTTAGTGGATACACTTGGTGGAGCTATCAATGGCAGGCCTGGAACGAAAACCAACGAATGACAACCGAGGCGCAAGTTTGGTTGACGGAGGCAAAAACCCGGCAAGTCGATGCGTTTGCCGATCCCACGGCCACGGAAACGGCGCTGGTCACCGCTCGCACTGCGGCTGCTCGGGCCGAAACATTGTTGCAAGGTCGCGATGATTCGCCGGCGCTGCATCAGTCGCTATCGGAATTGCAATTGGAGCTTGCACATGCACAAGCCGGCTTCACGTTGGCGAGTGCATTGGACATGGCTCGACACATGGCAACCGAGAGCGGAGGGATGGAAGCAGGCGATCAATTTGGGCGATTGGCTGGCTTGCGTCAAATGCAAGTTGCTTGGGAGCAGTTCGGCATTGTTCCCGTTGAGACCAACGCAGACGTTGCCGCTCGCAAGATTCTCACATTGCCGCTCACCCTGCAACCTCGACTGGTTGAGGCTTTGGATTTCTTGTTGTATGAAGATCCGTTCGGCGCTGGTCTGTATCTGCATCAACAAGGTAGTCGAATTTCGATTGCGGAAGTGGTCCACGGGGGCGGCGCGGAACGGGCGGCACAATTGCGGCCGGGTGACCGTGTGTTGCAAGTTGACGACGTTTCGTTGGTGGACTGGACCGCAAATGACGAATTGCGAGCGCAGGCCTATCGCTTGTTGGCTGGCAAACCGGGGCAACAGATCCGAGTTACATTCGTCCGCGGGCTGAGTGAGCCGCTGGAGACGGAGATCGTTTGTGGAGGTTCGGCAGCCCATTGGGCCCAGGAAGTCTTGGCGCAGGTCGATACCGATCCTTGGCGAACTCGACTGCGCCGAGCGGTGTTGGCTGCCGACTTGAAGCAATTGCACGAACTTCGAACGGGTACAGAGTTCAGTTTGCAACCTCCGTTTAATCTCATTCAATTGGCCGGCACACTTTTTCTGCTGGAGCGAACCAACGAATCTTTGCGATTCTTGGAATTGGCACAGCAACAGCACCCGCAGAACTTTTGGGCGAATCATTATTTGGGGACCGCACTTGCCACGGCGCACGAACCGCCGAGGCCCGATTTGGGAGTTCGTTATTTAACATCCGCCGTGGCCTTGCGCCCCGACAGTCCAGGAGCGAGAATCAACTTGGCGGAAACTCTGCTCCAATTGGGGCATGAGCAAGAAGCCATCGCCCATTTTGAAACGGCCAAACGGCTGTCTCCCAATCACGTGCCCGTCGCACAGCGGTTGCGATACTTGCTGGACCGCGCTTCCGTATCCAGTGATCTGGAAAACAAAACGCCAACATCCGACAGGGCACCGAAATCCCAAACACATCCGACGACCGAGACGGCGACAACGACACCGTCCAGCGATTTTGCTGCGTTAACCGAAGTCGAGCAGCGAGCCAGGCTACTCGCAAGCCAAGGGCAACGGCGCGACGCTTTGGCCTTGGTCCGCCAGGCGGAGGAATACCATCAGACCCATGCTCCATCGAACTCGTCGAACGGAGCGGCGGGTGAATCGCCCGAGATTACCGCCATGTTGCGTCGAATCAAAGGCGTGGTGTTGTTGGAGCTGCAAGACTTTGTCGCCGCGCGCGTGGTATTGGCCGACGCGGCGCGTTTGAATCCCGGAGATGCCGCGACACGTTTTTATCATGGCGTGGCGCTGGAGCATTCAGGGGACAGTGAAAATGCGATTCATGAGTACGAAGCGGCTCTGCAAATTCGTCCCGATTACGAAGCCGTCAGAGAATTTCTACGCAACTTGAAGCAGCCTTGAAGGTGCCCTGCTGAGATCGCCGCGAATCGCCATGGAGTTGCGTTTCATGCGTCAGGCGAACATAATCGTCGTTGGGGACGAACGGACTCTGCAGGATTGGAGTCATCCGGCATGCATGAAATGGTGTAATTGAGCATGTTCTCGATCGGCAATCTCCCAGTCGGCAATCTCTGGACACGCACTCATCCAATATGTATTGGCCTGCGGAGTTGGTCGATTTCAAGTAGCCTCGTGCTACTGATCATTCTTTCGACCAAGGTCGCCCAGTCTGACGACGGAACATTGGAAAAGAAAGTTGGCGAGTTATTCTCGCGCAGTTGCGTCAGTTGTCATAATTCAACGGACCATGCAGGAGATTTGTCGCTAGAGACAGCCGACGAGTTGCGTGCGGGCGGTTATCTGGATGTTGCAGCGGATTTCCAACCGTTGCTCGATGTGTTGGTCGCCCAAGACGATCAACGTCCGGCGATGCCCAAGGATGGTCATCCGCTTACGGATGAAGAGTTGGCAATCGTCCGCGAATGGTTGAAGGCGGGAGCACCCTGGGGTGCGGATCACATCGTCCAACAGGCAATCGTCAAAGATTTTGTCTGGTGGTCTCGTTCTCCTTTGGTACGACCTGAAACCCCAGAGATCAGTTCACTCGGAAAACTGGTTCGCCCGGATGGCGCTGCGGGCTCGGAGGAAGTCGCTCCGGAAGCGTGGGTCCGGAATCCGATCGATCAATTTGTGTGGCAAGAGTTCGAACTTCGGGGATTGGCGCCGAACCCGCCAGCGGATCGCAGGACATTGATTCGGCGACTCAGTTACGATTTGACCGGATTACCCCCGACGAACACGGAGATTGATGAGTTCGAGAATGACTCGCGACCGGATGCGTACGAACAATTGGTTGAGCGACTTTTGGCATCGCCCCGTTACGGAGAACGATGGGGTCGCCATTGGTTGGATATCGCCCGCTACGCGGACACTGCCGGGTACGACAAAGACAAACTGCGACCCAACGCGTGGCCGTATCGTGATTACGTGATTCGCAGTTTCAATCAAGACAAGCCGTATGCTCGGTTCGTCGAGGAGCAAATTGCTGGCGATGTTTTGTATGCGGATTCACCGGACGGAATTTTGGGACTGGGTTTCTTAGCAGCGGGTCCGTGGGACTTCATTGGTCACGTCGAGGTTCCCGAAAGCAAGTTCGATGGGATGGAGGCCCGCAATTTGGATCGCGACGAAATGGTATCGGCAACCATGAATGTCTTCTGCAGCACCACGGTCCAATGTGCTCGCTGTCACCATCACAAATTTGATCCGATCACCCTGGAGCAATATTACGGGCTGCAAGCGATCTTTGCGGCCGTGGATCGCGCGAATCGTACCTATGACGTCGACCCAGAAGTGGCTTTGGCTCGGGCACAAATCGCCTCGCAATTAAAAACGTGCACGGATCAAATGGCGGCGATCGAGTCGGCGATTGTGGCTGAAGGCGGCGAGCGACTAAGCAACCTCCGCCGACAGGTCGAAGAACTGCAGACGTTGAGCAAGGTCTCAACTCCTTCGGTCTGGCCTGATGCCTATGGGTATCACAGCCAATTGTCCAATTCGCAACACGAAGAAAAGTGGATCGAGTTTCACTTTGAGCAACCTGTCCAAGTGCAACAAATCGTCCTTTATCCGTGTCACGACGAATTTGGCGGAATTGGAGCGGGGTTTGGATTTCCGCAACAATGGAGCATCTCTTATCGCGCCAGTGACTCCGACGAATGGCAGGTCGCAAGAACTGCATCATCCCTCGACGGACCTCGAATGATTCACGAGCCACTGACCGTCGAATTTGACAATGAAATAATGGCTGCCAAGTCGGTGAGGATTTCGACCAATCAATTGGCGTGGCGTCAAGATGCCTGGATCATGGCCTTGGCCGAAGTCGAAATTTGGACGCCACGAAAAGAGAACGTCGCCGCGCTAGGGAAGGTCGTGGCGAAGGATTCGATCGAAGCCGCACCCCGATGGGGACTGGCGAATCTTACCGACGGTTTGTGGCCGCAATATTTGGGTCCCCATCCCCGAGAACAAGAAGTGGCTCTGGCCCAGTTGCCTCAGGTTGTTGAAGAATTGCGTTCGCTAGAAGCATCGCTAAGGACTCCCGAGCGAATTGCCGCACTAGGTCGTTTGCAACAAGAGAAACTGCGTTTGGAACATGAGGCTGGAAGTTTGCCACCGCCCGCTCAAGTGTTTGCCGCGACGGCGGATTTCTCTCCGGAAGGAAACTTTCAACCGACCAAAGGCGTTCCTCGGAAGGTTCGCGTTTTGCATCGTGGCAGCGTAGCCCAGCCGCAAGCAGACGCGGTCCCTGGAACCATTCCGTTAACGCCGGAGAGTCCTTATCAATTCAATGACGAGCAGGCTCTGATCAACGAAGGCGCCCGACGCGTGCAATTGGCACACTGGATCACCAGCCCAGAGAATCCGCTGACATGGCGATCGATTGTCAATCGAATTTGGTTGGGACATTTTGGTCGCGCCTTGGTCGACTCGCCCAACGATTTTGGCCGAATGGGGCAGTTGCCCACACATCCCGCATTGCTCGATTGGTTGGCGACAGAATTTCGTTCGCACCAAAGCTTCAAACGGCTAAGTCGCCTGATCGTGACCAGTGCCACGTACCGCCAAGCGTCCACGGACCAGCCCACCTTCGTCGCAAAAGATGCGGAAAATTCGGGGTATTGGAAATTCAATCGGCGACGTTTGACCGCTGAGGAAGTTCGCGACTCCATGTTGATGGTCGCCGGCTGTTTGGACGAAACGATGGGAGGACCAGGCTATTATCTATTCGAAATCGAACGACCGGAACATTCACCACATTACGAATACCACAAGTTCGATCCCGATGATCCCGCAACCCATCGCCGCAGTATCTATCGGTTCGTCGTGCGATCCCAACCGGACCCTTGGATCACGACGATGGACGGCGCCGATTGCTCGCAAAGCGTGGCGAAACGGGACGAGACGATTACTCCCATGCAAGCTCTTTCGTTGCTCAACAACGAGTTCACGCTAATGGTGGCTCGACGAATGGCCGAACGATTAAAAAGCGAGAAACCACAGACGACGGCTCAAATTCGGCGAGGATTCGAATTGGTCAGTGGCCGCGCGCCGACGGACTTGGAACAACAGCATTTGTCGGCCTATGTGGAACAACATGGGTTGGTGAATTTATGTCGCGTCCTGGTGAATCTCAGCGAGTTCGTGTTTGTGGATTGAGGGATGATGATGAAGCAAAAAAGCACAATCCCACGACGACAATTCCTGTGGTCAAGTGGCGGCGGACTTGGTGGAATGGCCTTGGCAGCCATGATGGCTCAGGAGATGAGCGGCGTTCATCTGCTGAATCAGGCGGCTGGAAACGAACGATTGCCGGGCAAGGATGATAAATTGGGCTTGCATCATCCGCCGAAGGTGAAACGAGTCATCCAATTGTTCATGGCCGGCGCGGCCAGTCACATCGACTTGTTTGATTACAAGCCGGAGCTGGAACGGGTTCATGGGCAGCCTTCGGATTTTGGCGAGCGTGTGGAGGCGTTTCAGGATGGCTTGGGGCCGTGGATGAAATCGCCCTTTACGTTTCGTCCGTATGGTCAATCCGGCAAGCACTTGAGCGATGTCGTGGCTCCGTTGGGCGATGTCGTGGATCGCATCGCGTTTGTGCACAACATGGTCGGCAAAACAGGGGTCCACAGCCAAGGTACGTTCTTGCAAGCCACCGGATTTGATCGACCGGGGTTCCCGGGAATGGGCTCGTGGATCAGTTATGGGCTGGGCACCTTGAACGAAGACCTGCCGACCTTTGTGGTGTTGCCGGATCATCGAGGCTTCGCCAGCAACGGACCTAAGAATTGGGGCTCTGCGTTTCTGCCCGCCAGTCATCAAGGGACGAGCATCTTTCCGCAACGGCCACATCCGATCGCGGACTTAACTGTGGACCAACAGCAAGTAACGATGTCGGCCGATCAGGCGGGATTTCAGTTGCTCGAAACCATGGATCGCAAGTTCTTGGAATCCCGCGCGACGGACTCGCGCATCGAGGCTCGGATTCGCGCCTACGAATTGGCCGCGCGCATGCAACAGAGTGCGCCGGAGGCGATGGATCTGAGCGGAGAACCAGAGCATATTTTGCGAATGTACGGCTTGAGCAATCCTGGGGCCGTCTATCCCAGTGAAATCAACGCTCCCGAAGAAGCCGAGTACTTCGGTAGGAAATGTTTGATCGCTCGGCGAATGTTGGAACGAGGCGTGCGATTCGTTCAAATCTGGTCCGGTAACGACAATGGATTCCCAAGACGTAATTGGGATAGCCACGAGGAACTGAAGCGAGACCATGAACCGTTAGCGCGAGGCATGGCCATTGGCACCGCTGCGCTGATTCGCGATTTGGAACAGCGAGGTTTGTTGGAAGACACGGTCATCCTATGGACAACCGAGTTTGGACGCTTGCCCTCGACACAAGGACAAAACGGGCGAGATCATAACCCGTACGTGTTTACCAATTGGCTTTGCGGGGGCGGCATTCGCGGTGGAACCTACGGCGAAAGCGATGCGTGGGGCTACAAGCCGCTGGACCGAGACAACTCGACCACGGTTCACGATATTCATGCCACCGTGCTGCATCTCTTAGGGATCGATCACAAACGTTTGACGGTCCGTCATGATGGTGTCGATCGCCGGTTGACCGATGTTCACGGACATGTCTTGCACGAAATGTTGTTGTAACGATGTTTCGACGATTCCCGTTTATTTCGTGGGATGGCACGCCACTATCCGCGGCCGTTTGGACGCCCCGCGAGAAAGGCGAACTTCGCCCGGTCGTCGTGATTCATGGCATGGGCGAACATCTGCTGCGTTACGAACGGTTGGCCAGTGACTTGGAGGCGAACGGTTACCAAGTTTATTGCTTTGACCTGCGGGGTCATGGTCTTAGCCCTGGCGCGCGGGGCGATGCTCCGGGACTTCATTATCATGTTCACGATGTCCTAGGGTTTGTCGATTGGGTAACGCGAGAACGGCGTTTGGTACCGGAGCAACTACCCGTGATTGCGCATAGCATGGGTGGTCTTATCGCGCTTCGTGCCGCAATGGCCCTGCCCTCTAGTTGCAAGTCCTTGTGTTTGATCAGCCCCTACTTTCGACCGGCATTTCAGCCACAGGCGTGGCGGTTGAGGGCGGCTCGCTTCTTGAATCGGGTCTGGCCATCGATCGCGTTGGACGTGGGCTTAAAACTGGAGCAATTTGCCAAAGACCGCGCCGTGCAATTGGCCATTTACCATGACCCGCTAAGCCATCAAAAAATGTCTGCCCGCATGGCGCTCCAATTGATCGATGGTGGTGAAGGACTCTTGCGGACCACCGAGCGACTGCTTGTCCGTTGTTTGTTGGTACACGGCGATTCGGACACCATCAACAGTCATGCGGCCTCGGCCCAGTTTGCCCAAGGCCAGCCGCAGGTCAAGTTTGTTACTTTGCCCGGTGGCTACCACCAAATCCACAACGACGAGGCGACTCGAACGCTCGTTCTTCATCACTTGCGAGAATTGCTTGCGTCCTGAAGTGGCAAGATCGATCCCATTAGACTCAGGTTGGGGTTGACTGCAATCCTGGGCATTTTTAGTTGAACCGTGCCGCAGAATACAGCTGGCCGCGGCCCCTGTCCCGCATTTTGGTTCGTTGCGGAGAACGCAAGATTCGGGTACGATCGTCGCCCCTGCGAGTGCAACGGTAGAAAACCAAATGGCAGGAAAGCCCACACATTTCGAGAGCCGGTAACCACACATGCGTAAGAATCGATGGGAAGCTTGGTTACCGGTTGTTAGCGGGGAAGACCGGTCCGTGAAGGCCGCACTCCAGCGGTTGGGATTGTTTGTTCTTTCGGGCGCCTATCGAATGGGTTTGGCCATCAAGAATCGCCGATGGAGTAACCCATCACAAATCAAACGTGTGACCGTGCCCGTCATCAGCGTGGGGAACTTGACGACCGGGGGGACGGGCAAGACACCCATGGTCCAGTGGTTGTGCCGTTATTTGCGCGACCGCGATCGACGAGTCGCGTTGTTGAGTCGGGGTTACGGCTCCGTGGACCAAGGTCCTAATGACGAGGCTCTGGAATTGGAATTGTCGCTGCCTGACGTGCCGCACTTGCAGGATGCGGATCGAGTTCGGATCGCCGAAGTTGCCATCGAAGAATTGGATAGCCAGTGTTTGGTGTTGGACGACGGATTTCAACATCGTCGGTTGCACCGAGATCTGGATATTGTGTTGATTGATGCGACGTGTCCGTTTGGCTTTGGGCATACGCTGCCGCGTGGTTTGTTGCGCGAGCCCTGCGCTGCTCTTGTTCGAGCGGATGTACTGGTGATGACCCGGTGCGATCAAGTTTCGGGCGTGGAGGTAGAACGAATCGAACGGGAACTGCGCAGATATTGCCAATCGCCGCAGACGCTGATCGCCAAGACGGTGCATGAGCCCGTAGCCCTTGTGGATAGTCGCGGTCTTCGTCGAGCACTGACGGAGTTACGCGAACACCGCTTGCTGCTGTTTGCCGGGATTGGCAACCCAAATGCCTTCTTTCAAAAAGTCCGGCAGATGGGCTCCCATATCCAGGACACCAAGCAGTTTCCCGATCATCATCACTACCAACGAGAAGACATCCAGTCCTTGCGTGAATGGGTTGAACAACACCGCTTGGCGAATTCGGAACCAGGGTCGCGGCCATGGTTGGTCGTGACAACTCGTAAAGACTTGGTCAAACTGGACATTTGGCAACTGTCCGGTGTCGACATCGTTGCGTTGGAAGTGCAGTTGCAGTTTCTCAGCGGCGCCGCCGAGCTGGAACAATTGGTCGAGTCGATCACCAAAGTCGACTAATCATTCGATCGGAATTTTCAGACCCAACGCGCCGATCGGTCCTTGAACGCCTTCATAATTGGAGTGGCACGTCACGCATTTTTCCATGACCACGGGAATGGGGGTCGCGGTCAGCAAGAAGGACTTATCGCCTTCTTTGACCATTTCTTCGTAAAGAGCGCTACCACCCACGATCGCCTTGATGGCATTTTTCTCGAAACTGTTGGCGGGCGCATTGTCGCTATCGTACGGCTGCCCGGTCGCGTCCAACAAACGCACTTCGTGGAAGCCATTGTCCTTCATCGCTTTGAAGATCGCTTGAAACGCATCGCCCGCAGCCATGGATTCTTCGCCGGTGACATAGTTTTCGGTCACCACAACGATCGCCGTCTTGTACAGGGTGTCCAACATCTTGGCTTGCTTCCGAGTTCGTTGAATCTCGGGCGTGTTGGGGACATCATTTTTGACCGGCGAGGTTTCCTGTTCCTGCGAAGCGGTTGCCGTCCAACTTGACGAATCGAACCATAAACCGGCCGCGAGCATGGCCCCAGCCCCAATTACAAAAACACTTCTCATAACGCACCACTCCGACTGCCGCATCCCAAGTCGTCTGATGCTCGGATACGACGTAAACACAAGAACTCGACGCCGCTCCCGCCGCTTCAGACCACGTCGGGAGCCATTGTTTTGACCCGGGTGAACGCGCCCAGGCAGAATTTCTGGCCGGCTGGGTTCCAGCCGGCCAGTCACCTCGCGGAGAAGCATACACCTATAGGTATAGATTGTCAAGCGAAGCCGGATCGCGAGCGACTGGGGACGCGTTTTCCGAACCGCACTACGCACGATGCATCGCAACCGTTTGCGGCGCATGATGAGGCGCGGCGTTGGACGACGGGTTGGCTGTGGTTCAAAACTCGAGTCACCTATGGCAGAATCGCGGAGGTCAGCATCCGAGAGTTGGAGGTTGACGTCGACGTGAGACTTGCCAATATCGGCGGGTTAGTCAAAACGAGTGGGGAACAAGCGGCCTAAAGCCGGTGGAAAAGCGAGAAATAGTGATGGCGGACCAGCAGTCGGGAGCACTTCGATGGGGCGTATTGGGCGCGGCGATGATCGCCAGGAAATTCTGGCAGTCGGTCCGACTTTCGGGTTGTTCGCGTATCGCAGGCGTGGCGTCACGGTCACCGGAGCGGGCGCAGGACTATGTCGATCAATGCCATTCGCGTTTTCCGGTTGTGGAATTGCCGAAGGTCTATTCCGACTATCGGAGCATGATCGAAGCACCGGAGATTGACGCTGTGTACGTTCCGCTGCCAACGGGACTGCGTCAATCGTGGGTGATGGAAGCGGCCAAGATGGGGAAACACATTTTGTGCGAGAAGCCTTGTGCGGTTTCGAACCTCGAAATGCAAGCGATGATTGATGCGTGCCAACGATCGGGAGTGCAATTTATGGACAACGTCATGTTCATGCATTCCTCCCGAATCGAGGCCTTGCGAAAGCACCTGCAGGTTGAGCAACGGATCGGCGCTGTGAAGCGCGTCGCGACGCAGTTTTCTTTTTTGGGCGATCCAGCGTTCTTTCAGGGCAATATCCGCAATCAAGCGACCATGGAACCGTGGGGCTGTTTGGGTGATTTGGGCTGGTATTGTATTCGAATTTGTCTGTTGGCGATGAACGATGAACTTCCCGTGGGCGTTCGTGGCCGAATCTTGAATGCCGCGGATTTGCCAGCCTCGGGTGACCTTACCAACCAATCCCCAAAGGTGGTGGGGCCTCCCAGTGAGTTTAGTGGCGAACTTTATTTCTCGGGTGGTCGGTCGGCCTCGATTTATTGCAGTTTTGTCAATCAGCACCAGCAATGGGTGCACATTTCTGGAACCGAGGGGAACATTTGGCTTGATGACTTTGTTCTGCCTTGGTTTGGCAACCGGACGCGGATCCGTGAGCGGTGCGTGAGCTTTAACGAGTCCGGGTTCGACTTCAACTACGAGTGTCACGGACACGATCATTGGTTCGACGAATACGGAAACGGCCACCCCACCGCTCAAGAGGTTCGGTTGGTTCGGAAGTTTGTGTCGCTGACCAAACAACCGGATGCCTATTGGCCGGAGATTGCGCGAAAGACTCAAGCGGTCATGCAAGCCCTGTGGGACTCGGCCTTGACGAACGCGGATGTCGGCTTGAACCGTTAGACTCTTTTAAGGCTCTGTCCCCAAAGGGGTCTGACCCTTTGGAGGGCATGCAAAATTTCGGACAAAAAGGCATGACTGGAGAGGGCCAGCCCCCTTTGGGGACAGAGCCTAGGATTTGTCGCGAAATAAGTTCCGGATTTCGAACGTCGAAAGCTCCGAAATGACTCTCGCTGGCTCTGGCGTTTGAATGATTAATGATTATTGAAGAATGAGAAATTCAAAATGTACCAAACGTTTAGTTTCAAGCATTCCGTGAGGAAGCAAAGGCTGGCAGCATTTTTCATTTTTCATTACTCATTTCTTGGCCGCGTGTGAACCAAAGACGAACATTTGCCTGGCAGGCGGACTTCCCACGGATGGCAATGCCGATCTGCGGATGAATACATTCGCGGCCTGCGGTATCAAATTGAAGACCGTCAACGTATCAGCTCGGAAGTTAGACCATGGCAGTCGGGCAAGTTGCTTTCTGTCAAGGAAGTGTCCGCGGAATTTTCATCCGCAGTTCGGCTTTGCCATCCGTGGGAATTTCCAAACGCTAGTATTGCCGCTTTGTGGCTCAGCGATTCGGCGGCTCAGGCCTGGAGTCTCGGCAGATTCGACGATAGCGGTTCTCGGATTT
>JBGSJV010000022.1:0-110854 GCA_041741535.1 Pirellulaceae bacterium | reverse complement strand
GCCGAATGGCCCGAGCCGCAAAGCGGCAAAATGCGAGCGTTTGGTAATTCCCACGGATGGCAATGCCGAACTGCGGATGAACAGTCCGCGGACATTTCCTTGACCGACAGCAACGTGTCCGACTGCCATGGTCTAACTTCCGATCTGATACATTGACGGGCTTCATTTCGAAACTGCAGGCCGTGAATGTACTCATCCGCAGATCGGCATTGCCATCCGTGGGAAGTCCGCTTGTCAGGCAAATGTTCGTCTTTGGTTCACAAGCGTCTAAGAAATGTGTAATGAAAAATGGAAATTGAAAAATGCAATTTGCTGACAGCCTTTGCTTCCTCATGAAATGCTTGAAACTAGACGTTTGGTACCTTTTGAATTTTTCATTCTTCAATAATCATTAATCACTCAACCGCCAGCGCCAGCGAGAGTCATTCCGCAGCTTTCGACGTACGAAATCCGTAACATGTTTTGCGACAAATCCTTAGGATCCCCCAAGCCAGAAAGCGCCGCCTTTGGACTGCGGCAGGTTGCTGCCGCTTTCACCCAGCAGCCTGCTGCTGTCTTATCGGTCACCCACCACGACTTTACCACCAGCAACAAGAGATCAAGACTAATACGCAACCGCCGAAGGTTGGATGTCGACAAATCATAGCCACAGCAGGGCTGCGGCGGCAAAGCGGCTGCAGGCGGCCGCAGTCCAAAGCAGCCTGCTGCTGGCGGTGCATCCAACAACCTCGCCTTAGCCAACAGAAGAACGGTTGAATTTTCAAATAGCGATTATTCGGCGTTTTGAGCGGGCTTGGGACGTGGGCGGAGAGCCAACACGAACGCCCGCCGTGATTCGGGGGGTTGTGCGGATTTTTCCGAGCGAAACAGAATCACCGTTTCGTCCGTGTCGAACCGAAATACATCGCTATGAGCTGACTCGTCAGTGTGCTCTTGATTGACAAATTGATATTTGAATGGACGGGTCTTGAGTTGAACGATATCGGCGACGGCTTGATCTGGGAACCCATCTGCTCGATAAGTTGTGGATTTGATTGGGTGTGACTCAAATTCCTCGAACTTCAGGAACCATCGTGAATCCTGCTGCCAGACATGGAGAACCACCTCGGTTTCGCCTTCGCTTTCGGACTCGACGAATCGAAAGTACCGTTGTTCCTCCGTTGGCAATAAGACGTTGCCCAATGGATTAACATCGACGATTCCGTAACAAAATACATAATCTGGACTCGGCTTACTGACTCGAAATCGCCAAGTGTTTAATTCGCCCTTTGCCGCCAGCCTTCGCATCGCAATCGTTTGGCGGTCGATGTCTCCGAGGAGCCCCAATTCGTTCGCTAGTCGTGTGCTCGATTCACGAAACTTTGCCAATTCTCCATACTGAGCGAATAAGATGATTGCCATTCCAATGATTGTAATCAACAGCAACATGTTTAAGAACGAAAATCGCGGACGCAACATTGTTTCTCCTTGGGACAAGGCTTCTCGTTGCGGAGGTCAACCGGACCGCTATTGTTACTGGCGTGATTCTAGAACTTGCCACATGTGGGTGCAATAAGTAGAGCCTTGGTGATGGACAACCATTGGTCGTTGGTCTCTGATAAGTCATGGCATGCTCTTCTCTCGGTGCGGCCGAACTGTTAGAGCCCTAACCGCAGTTCTCAATTTACGGTTGCGTGATCAACCCCCGTCAGTTGACTTACAGGGCTGAACAGATCCAAGATCACACTGGTTTCTTCAGCCGTTGCGCTATGGACGACGTTGCTGGGAAACCACAAGACTTGCCCGGCCGCCAAAATGTGTTCGTGCACTTCGTTTGACTGTGGGTCCGTCACCGTAAATCGCATTCGACCCGATAAGACCACCGCAAACTGTTCGTTCTCGTGCGAGTGCGGAAGAACCTGAAATCCTTGATGCAGAGTGACGTGGGATATCATCATTTGTTGGCCAATGATTCGACGTCGATCGATCAAGTTGCCCGGATGATCGACCGTCATGTCGTTCCAACTGAATACTCTTGCGGCAATCATGTTTGTTTCGGCTGACATCGCAGTTAGTTCCTTGGCGACATAAGTGGACGGGGCATAAAACGAAGAGACAACATCAAGGGACTTGGCCCGCAATGAATCACTCCCAAACGGCATTCGAACTTTGACAGGTGCTCCTAACAGCGAGTAATACTCGGTCATCTTGGAATACTCATCGACACCATGGATGTGGTTTCATGATTTCGTTGGGTACCCTGAACTGACACTCGATGGAGTCGCAGTTTGACCACCCCGAGCCCCGTCGAAACCAGCTACTCACCCTGAGCTGCTTCCAGGACGATGGCGAGGTGGACTTCGACGGGTGGGATGTCAAAAATCGTGACGCCGTTTTCGTCGCGGGGCATAATGATTTGGTCGCCCGGTACACATCGAGCTTGTTGGTACAGACGTCCGTGGACTCGCAATTGGATTCCATGAATCGGGATCGACTCTTCGCGCAGCGGAGCCTCCACCTCCTGTTGGCCATGGTCGGAGGTCGTGTTGAGTCCGTTCCACAAATGCACGATCGTCCGCTCGTCGGCTTGCTTCCAAAACGTACTTTGCACACACATGGGCGCTTTTACTTCAATCGGATAGTTTTCCTGCGCGGCCCAACGAACTGCGCGAGCCAACATCACCCGTTGGTAAGGAAAACCGTAACTGAACAAAGCCGCGTCCACGCCGGCCGCGAAATAGACGACGCGTCCTTGGCCAAATTGTCCATTGGCAACGACCGGAAAAGGCTCGCGACTGCCTTCGGGAAAGTACAGTACCGCCGGCTGCGTGTGTTTGACGAACTCGGTCGGTTGAATCAGCGGGCCTTTAAACGTGGCTTGCAGATTGGGCACCAAGTGTTGCAACCGAGTGTCCGTCGCAAAGATCGATTGCGAGTAATCTCCAAAGCGAAACGCCCCCGCATTGCCACGCTGGGCCCAATACGAATCATCGACCACAATCGCAAAGTTCGCATCCAATTCGCTGCGAATCACGGGAGCTTGGGGTCGCCCCGCATAACTGGTTCCAAAAACATCCGCCAAGCCAAAGTCCGCGCGGGCATGACCCATTTCGTCGAACAATGAAGTCTCGCAGGTCGCCACCAAGCCGCCGCCACGTTCGACGTATTGGCGGATGGTCGCGATCTGTTCATCGGACAGACAGGCCACATTCGGCAGGATCAGCACTCGATAGCGGTCCAGTTCCTCGGGCGTTAGCTCCAATTCGGTGATTAGGTTCAGCGGCAAGTGTTCTTCCATGCCCATCCGATAGAAGCCCAAGGCATGCGATAACCAACGCTCAACAATGTTGCCGTGCGCGTAAAACTGGCGAGTCTGTTCGCTGACCAAAAGAGCCGCCCAAGGTTCTTGTCGCAAGTTGATAAAGACTTCTTTCCGCGCGGCAATCTCACGTAAGGTGGCGTATGTGGCCGACTTTCCCGCCATTTGAGCCAGTGGCGTAAACGAGCCGTTGGTCATCGCCCCCAAACAACGTACGGTCAATTCATGAGGCGGGAAACTGTCCGTCGTGTAGGGATTGCCGCGCGACATCAAGTACGGTTCGCTGGCACCAACTTGCCCGCCACTGACGGCTCGCACATAAGCGGCACCAAAATACGGGACGACCGTCGAACCCAAATTGACTTCATCCAACCACCACTCTTGAACGGGACAATGAATCAATCGATTCATCCGGGCCGACATCACACGGGGGCTCGTAAGAAAATGTCCATAGCGGCCGGCGTTGGTGGTCCAAGTATAGATGACCGCCTCCGACTTGACTTGTTGCAATCGCTGGCCGAGCTTGCGATACCAATGCTCCAGTTTCTCGTCCGACCAGAGCAAGTAGTAGCGATAGTCGTCATCATTCAAGTCGATCCGCGTGGGAAACTCGCGGCCAGTCTCTTGTTGGTAGAGCGATTTTTCGTACGGACTAAAGTTGATGAAAGGATGATAACAACCATCAAAGGAAAAGCCATCGACCTCCAAGTCCCGCAGCATCTCGGCCAAACACTCGATGGCGTAGTCGCCATAGGGAGTATTCAAGGGCAAGGATCGTAGACCGATATTTTCGGGCCGGTTCAGATCCAGATTTGCTCGGTTCAGGAGCCCGGGATCGTCCGTCGCGTGATGCATCCATTCCGGATGTTTCTGCACGATTTCGACCGGGGCGTAAGGCGACACGCCGAGGATGACTCGCAGGCCCTGCTGTTTGGCGAAGTTGATTCCTTTGAGTAGTTGGCTGCGCTCAGGTTCGGGGATGCCGGACTGCGGGTCGTCTCGTCGCAAGGGATAATACAGAGCGGGACCGCCGGCATGAACGATGGTCGCTCCAATCGCCGCCGTTTCAGCGATGCTTGTTTGATCATCCAGCGACAGAAAGACTTTCACCGCACCTTCATTCACCCAAGCGGGCGTTTCTACGCCGTGAAATTGACGATCGGGCGTTAGATAGGGCACATCGGCCGCTTGGCAAGTGACGGATACGGCAACGAGAAACCATGCGCTGAGCATAACGAACTTTCGAAACGAGATTCCTACAGAGAACTGTGTCGCTACCTTGGGCTGCCGAAGCGACGATACATCAGCACGATCAGTGCAGCCGTGGTCAGCAGGAACGCGCCCAGAAGTCCCCAAAACCAGACTGCCGAAAGTGGCCGAGCCTCTCGGTTGGCAATGAATGTCAAATGATTGATCGCCACCAAAAAGATAGTGATTGCGACCGAAAACCACATCATCCAAACAGTCATCCACTGTAACGTTCCGTCGCGTCTTTCCGCGGACAACCAGTATTCGCGATGAGGTAAGTTGATGGTCGATGTGGGCAGCCAGCGAATGGCGACGCTGATGCTAATGAAAAACAGTGGCAGAAAAAGGATCAAGCCGGCCGATAGCGCCGTGGCCGACTGGCGATCCATCCAGCCGTTCGGGTTCCCTTGCGCGTCAAAGTGGGTGGCCATGCGTTCCGGCAACTGTGGCCAATACCAAACCTGCAACGCCACTCCAATCGCCATGGCAACGACAAGGAATGCGGCAGGAATTTTCCAGTTGGTCATGAGTTGCTTCCTGTTTTGGCCAGTGTGCTTGGGGATCCGGAACGCTTAGCGGCGCGTGTTTGGTTGGATTCCCACCCAAACACGCTCTGCTAACCGGTTAACAATGTACTCAAAATGGTGGCGACCCGGTTGGCCTTTTGATTCTATCGTCAGATTCATCGCGTATGGAGGCGATTGAGAAACGATTCCGCGACGCGGTGATGTTCGGCCATTTTAGTCCCCAACTTGTCTTTCATTTTCACCATGACCGCCATTCGAGGATTGGCCGCAAAAAAGTCCGCGTGTCGGTCCACGAATCGCCAATACAACGCGTCCCAAATCGGGCACCACGAATCCTTTTTGTAGTCGCTCATCTTCAACACATAACTCGACCCGCTGATGTAGGGCTTGGTGGTCATTCGTCCTCCGTCAGCGTGTTGACTCATGCCATACACATTCGGAACCATGACCCAGTCGTAGGCGTCGATGAACATCTCCATGAACCAGCGATAAACGGCGTCCGGGTGAATGTCGCACAACAGCATGAAGTTGCCGAGGATCATCAAGCGCTCGATGTGGTGACAGTACCCATTGTCCAGTACCGCCTTGATCGTGTGGTCAAGTGGTGTGATACCGGTAGTGCCGGTGTAAAACGCCGCCGGGAGGGGTTGCGTGTGCCCCCAAAAGTTGCGTGTCCGCTGCCGACGTCCATGCGTCAGATAAACCAGTCGCACGAACTCGCGCCAGCCAATTACCTGCCGGACAAAACCTTCCAACGAGTTCAGCGGCACTTGGCCATCGTACTTCAAGGCCGCTTCCACAACGGTGTTGGGTGACAGTAGCCCGATGTTCATCGTCGGCGTAAGAACCGAGTGAAACAGGATTCGCTCGCGAGTTGAAATCGCATCTTCGTACGCTCCGAAGTCGACAAAACGTCGTGAGAGAAAATCAGCCAGCCAAGTTCGGGCTTCGCCGGAAGAAGTGGGATAGGGAAACGGTTCGTCGTGGCCTGGAGAGTCAGGAAAGTTTTGGCGGACATAACGTCGGGCTTCGGCGACGAATTTGTTTTCGGACGGCGACGTTGGCGCGGGTGGCCGAACGGTGCTGGGAAGCTTTTTGCGATTGTCGGCATCGAAGCTCCACTTGCCATCGCGCGGTTTGCCTTGAGGTGTTAACAGAATCCCCAAACGCTTCCGCTGCCCAATATAAAAGTCCGTGAAGTGCAACTTATCTTTGCCGGCGGCGAACGATTGGATCTCGGCCACGGACGTCAAGAAATAGGGATCGGGCAGCTGTGTCAATTTCACTCCGACTGCCGCACAAGCAGTTTGCAGTTTTCGGCTCAGCCAATCATCACAAGGATCGACCATCCGAATCGCTTGGCATTGGGTGGCCTGCACGATGGCCACGATCTGGCCGGAGTCAGTCAATTTGTGAGCGTCGATATACCGAGCCTGGGGGAAATGTTCGTCGGCATAACGCTTCATCGTCGCGCGATGCAAGATCAACTTCTGTTTGTGGAACGCGTATTGGCGAAAGTACAACGGATCTTCGATCAAAAACACCACGTCGGCACCATTGGCTGCCGGATGGTTCTCGAACAATTGATGGGGATAAATCAAAGCGGCGGTAAGCATGAGCGACTCTCGTTGGATAGGAAAAGATCGAGGGTAACAAAGCGAATCTCGTTGGGCAACACTCGGTTGTTGCTCGTGCCGCAAGCTGCGGCGTTTGCCTTCTTGCGTCGTGCCCATCGTTGGTGAGGCATTCCTGCGCTGCTCATGGAGTTGCAGCCCTGTCTCGCAGCACGCCCCATGAACGCCCTGCGAATCGAACCACGGTCACCAACAGCGGCAGCAGCAAGAGCCCTGCAATTCCTAAGGCCAATCCACCTGTGAAATCAACATCCCACCGAGCTCGTCCGCCCAAGGTCTGCCACAACGCGTGCGCCAGAAAAGCGACCTGCGCGGCGATCGTCATGCGAAGCACATGGGCTGAATGGTCGATGCGAAGTCTGTGCAACAGGGCCGCCAATAGCGGAATAGTTTGGATCGCGTGCAACGCCGCCCCATGCGGATATTTGAGCACTCCGGCTTGGCCCCAAACCTCCGGCGATTGTCCCCGAGCCAACTGGAACTCGCCGGCTCCGGTGATCACAAAACCCAACAAGCAGGAAGCCAACAGCAACCATAGTCCACCGCGCAGCGCCAAAGCTTCTGCCTCCGGCATCGGCAACACCCGCCGTGATCTCCAGCACAACCACGCGATCCCAAGAGTGACGAACAAAATGAGTCCCAGCATGGTGAATTCAACCGCGGAGTCGATTGCGGTCGTACGGTTGAAGTGAGACGGAACGCCGCGCCAGTACTGCAACGTAATCAGCCCGACTTCGACCAGCAGGCTGCTCGACATGATGGTCGCGAATCGTTGGTCGAAACGATGGGGAACCAATCGGGTCAACACCCACACAAGCGACCAGACCGTGACTCCGGCCGAGATACCGAACAACGCGGGTTTGCGAAGCGACACGGGTCCCGACCATTCCCCATCGGTCGCGAAGACCAACGCGAGATGCACCAGGCCGCTGGCCACCAGCGCGGCTCCCATCCACAACGCCCCGGAGAATCGAATTGGCGGTATCTGTGGATCCATAACGGACTCGATGTTTCGGCTTGAGGAAGTATGCCACGGACTTTAGGTACCGTCACGAGGCGGAGCGAGTTGACGACTTGGATGCTTGATGTTGGCGGCAGCGGTCCGAGCAATACCGGACATGCTCCCAGTCTCGTTCCCATTTCTTTCGCCAGGTGAAACTTCGGCCGCAAGCCACGCAGAGTTTGTCGGGAAGATGGCTCTTCGCGAGATTCGATTTTTTTTGTGAGGGTGGCTTTTCATCGTCAGGACTTGTTTTATTCATGGTTTGGTATTGCTAAACGCCCATGGTCGCTACTCGTCCAAGTTCAGTTCATCGAACAGGCTTGGAGTTTGGGTGTCGAGTTTTCGTTTTGATTTTTGCGGGCGGCGGGGCGGAGGTTTCTTGCGCGACCCGTGCCGATGGAAGACTGCGGACGTGGCTGCTTTGGCTTCGGCGGTTTTGCGGATGGCATACAGCAAGTCCATCATCTGCTTGGAGCGTTCTCGGAACGGCACGATCGGCTCGACGTAGTTGGGCAGTTGGCTGTCGTTGAGGATGCGGTCGGGTGAAAGGTCGCGCAGTTCTGGTAACCAACGTTTGACAAAGCGGCAGTCCCGATCCCAATCGGCCAATTGTTTGGATGGGCTGTAAACGCGAATCGCGTTTAATCCGACAACGCCTGCTTGCATCTGGAGTTGATTCAGATGAATCCCTGGATCGTAGTCGCGGAAAACCCGCGCCAGATGCGGATGGATGAGCCGCCAATCCAGATGCAGAACGTGGCACGCAAAGCTGACCACCATCGCGCGCATGCGAAAGTTGACAAAGCCGGTGGCGGCCAAACATCGCATGACAGCATCGACCAACGGGTAACCGGTCCGACCTTCCTGCCAAGCGCGATGCCACCGTTCATCGTTTTCGTAGGCGAGGTCGCGATAACTGGGATGAAGACTGCGAAACTCCAACGCGGGTTCGGATTCCAGGCGCTGGGTGAAGTGATCTCGCCAGTGCAGCCGACTTAGGAATGCAATCAAGCTTTGTTTCCAGCGACCGGCTTGAGTGTCGTCTTTCTCGACGGATTCCAAACTCGCGAGTCGTTCTTGGACGGCATGCCAAACCTGACGCACGCTGATGGTGCCCCAGGCCAAATGAACACTGAGCCGTGAACCAGCGGAGAACGCGGTGTTGGGCGAACTGATGCCGCCCCGGTACCACAAACCTCGCTGCGTGAGAAACTCCCGCAGCGTGGCTTGCGCTTCTTGCTCGCTAACAGCTTGCCATGGATCGTTGGCTGCGAAAGCCTTCAACTTGGGAAAGGCCGTCTTGGCCGCGAGTTGCCGCAGATCGTCGGCTTGACGGATGGTGGGGACAGCGATGGGCGGCGTCGAGGCGACTCGGTCCGCCCATTGGTTGGACAGTCGTTCGCGATCAACACCGCCTCGTCGAACGCTGGACTGGGGAAACTCCCAGTACTCGATGCCATGGCTTTTGCACCAAGCCGCCACGTCTCGGTCGCGACGAAATGTCAGATCATTCCCGACTTCTTCGTGACTGAACAGGGCTGAAAAGGGGACCGCCGCACGCAATTTCGCCAATTTCTCCACGATATCGCCGTGAGCGATGACGATCTCCGCTCCGAGTTGGCCCAGCGAGGTTCGCAGACCATCGATTGCTTGCCCTTGCGCATGGACGTGCATGTCCGAAGTATCGTCGGCCGCGAGGATGGTGGGTTCGAAGCAGAAAAAGGGCAAGAGCTCCCATCCGCGCCGGTGGGCTTCCTCCAGGCACGCGTTATCGCCCAAGCGAGCATCTCGCTTGACCCACCAAATTGCCAGCGGTCGCGCCATCAATCACACTTTTCCCTGCGTTTCGCCAACGTATGTACTCAGCCCTGCGTTGCTGACTATGATGCCCGAACTGACAGTGACCGATATCTAGCGACCCGCGCAACGAAAGTAGCGAACGCGATTGTCCGTTTAGCCGTTCCAAAAGTAGCAAGCACGTCCGCCGAGCCTCAAGAAACGAGTGTTTTTGATGGTCACGGCACATGGAATGTGCCTATTACCTTGCTTCGTTGAGCGGTATTTCCGTTTCGCGTTAGGCTAAAGGCCCTTGGTAAGGTATTCTGTAGATCGTCGCGGGAGTCGATGGTGGGACAGATCCCTCGGTGCGGCTAGCCGTCCCAGTTCGAACGAGAAACGAGAACTATGAAAATCTCAAACATTTTAGCCATGTGGCTCCTAATAACGGCACCTGCCTTGGCGGCTGACGATTTGGTCGTCGCGGATTTTGAACAAGACTCGTATGGCGAGTGGACGGTGACAGGGACTGCCTTTGGAGCGGGACCGGCTCGGGGGACCTTGCCGAACCAGATGCATGTGGAGGGCTTCCGGGGGCAAGGGCTGGTGAATTCTTTTGCGGGCGGCGACACGTCCGTGGGCTCGCTCACTTCGCCCGAGTTGCGAGTCGAGCGAAAGTTCATTGGGTTCCTGATCGGCGGCGGCAAGAACGAAGCCGCCTTGGCGTTGCAATTGCTCGTCAACGGCCAAGTCGTTCGCAGTGCCACGGGCCCGAACGACAAGGATGGCGGCAGCGAGGCTCTGGAGCAACATTCGTGGGACGTGACCGAGTTCATAGGTCAAAAAGCCGTGATCCGCATTGTCGATGAAGCGACCGGTGGTTGGGGGCACCTCAACGTCGACCACATCGTCCAATCCGATACCAAGCCCAAAGGCTTGGCCAGCAACGTCGAAAGAACCTTCCCAGCGACCGCGCGTTACTTGAACCTGCCCATTAAAAACGGAGCGAAGAAGCGTGGCGTCACACTGTTGGTGGATGGGCAACCCGTCGTGCGCAACGACATCGAATTGGCAGATGCCGAGCCCGATTGGTGGGCGCCCATGGAAGTCCAGGCGTGGCAGGGCCAGACACTAACGTTGCGAGTGGACAAGTTGCCGGAAGATTCGCGAGCGTTGGCCAACATCGAAGCCAGCGACTCGCTCAAGGATGCCGCCGATCTCTATCGCGAAGAAGGGCGGGGGCAATTTCACTTCTCCCCCAAACGCGGTTGGAACAATGACCCCAACGGCTGCGTGTTTTACAACGGCGAGTACCACCTATTCTTTCAACATAATCCTTATGGTTGGGGGTGGGGCAACATGCATTGGGGCCATGCGGTCAGCCAAGACTTGGTGCATTGGGAAGAATTAGGCGACAAACTGTTGCCGGACGATATGGGGCCGATGTTCAGCGGCAGTGCCGTGGTCGATTGGAACAACACCAGTGGCTTTGGCAAAGATGGCCAACCGCCTTTGGTGCTGATCTACACGGCGGCTGGCAATCCGACCGTGCAAGGAATCGCATACAGCACGGACGGCCGAAACTTTACCAAGTACACGGGCAATCCGGTGCTGGGGCAAATCACGGGTGGCAATCGCGACCCCAAGGTCTTCTGGCATGAAGGAACGAAGCAGTGGGTCATGGTTCTCTACGTCGAATGGGAAGGCAAACATACCATTCACTACTTCACGTCACAGAATCTAAAAGAGTGGCAGTTGGCCAGCATCACCACCGGCGACGCACCCGGAGGCCGGTTCTTGTTCGAATGTCCTGACTTTTTCCAACTGCCGATCGACGGCGATGACAACCGCAAGAAATGGGTGCTGTTGGGTGCAGATAGCAACTATGCGATTGGCGAGTTTGACGGAAAGCAGTTCTTGCCCGATGCCACACGATTGATCGGCCAACGCGGTAAAGGGTTTTATGCCGCGCAGTCGTTCAGTGATGTTCCGGACGGTCGGCGGATCTTGATTGGTTGGTGGCAGACCGAAACCAAGGGCGTGCCGTTCAATCAAAGCATGACCGTGCCGTTGGAACTGAAGCTCACGCAAACACACGATGGGACGCGGATGACGTTTGAACCAGTGAAAGAACTGGAGTCCCTGCGAGACAAATCGCATCGAATTGAATTGACTTCACTGAAGCCGGGCGAACAGAATCCGCTGGAAGACATCCGAGCGGAGTTGGTGGAAGTGCGCGTCGAGTTCGAACCCGGCGACGCGAAAGAGGTGGTGTTCAATATTCGGGACGTGATGGTTGAATACGATGCGGTGAAACAAGAATTGAGCGTGGCGGGTCATCGGGCTCCGGCGCCATTGATCGACGGCAAACAGCGACTGACGATTTACTGCGATCGAACGGGAGTCGAAGTTTTTGCGGCCGATGGGCTGTGTTACATGCCCATGCCGTACAATACGAACCGGGAAAACCAACGACTGTTCTTCGAAACTCGCGGCGGGACCGCGACGATCCATTCACTCGAGGTCCACGAACTGAAATCTGCTTGGCGGTAGCGTCGGTAGACGGCAAGGGAATCGATGGCAGGGGAATAGACGGCAAGGGAATGGCTGGCAAAGGCTCGGCGCGCCGGTCCTCGGTGGGGTTGGAATTGGACGATGAATCACTTTGACCCGGAGCATTGGACTTGTGAACACAGACCGTCGGCGAGAACCCAACCGCATCTTCGCGGAACAAGGGCAATTCAGTATGACCGAAGCCCGCGCTCGTGAATGCCAACCCGCTTGACAGTAACAATCGACGTCAATCCTCTGCCGATGTGCGCGAGCCACCGCTTAGGATTTGTCGCGAAATAAGTTCCGGATTTCGAACGTCGAAAGCTTCGAAATGACCCTCGCGGGCTCTGGCGTGTGAATGTTTAATGATTATTGAAGAATGAAAAATTCAAGAGGTACCGAACGTCTAGTTTCAGGCATTCCGCAAGCAAACGATGGCTGTCAGCATTTTGCATTTTGCATTTTCCATTTTTCAGTACTCATTTCTGAGCCGCGTGTGAACCAAAACCGATCATTTGCCCGGCTGGCGGACTTCCCACGGATGGCAATGCCGATCTGCGGATGAGTACATTCGCTGCCTGCGGTTTCGAATTGAAGACCGTCAACGTATAAGCGCGGGAGTTAGACCTTGGCCATCCGACAAATTGCTGTCGGTCAAGGAAGTGTCCTCGGACTGTGCATCCGCAGTTCGGCTTTGCCATCCGCGGGAATTACCAAACGCTCGCATTTTGCCGGTTTGCGGCTCAGGCCATTCGGCGGCTCAGGCCATTTGGAGTCTTGGCAGATTCGACGATAGGGGTTCTCGGATTAACCAAGGTCGGACTCGCCCAAATCGGGAAGTTATTTCCAGACAATTCCTTAGCGTTGTGTCGCGATCACAACAGGCCGGAAGGCCAACAATTCGTCAGAGTGTAGGCGAATAAAGATGCTTCCTAGCATTGCCATTGGGGGCGAGATCAACGTTGTCGCGTTTTCACTGCGTCGCCGGAGAGGCTCAGCCCCTTTTGCGATACCCGCTTATTCAGCCAGCGTAATCATCACCTGAAAATCACCAAACGAATGAATTACGCAATTGGAATTCGTTTGATTGTGGGTGTGGCGATATGTATTGGTACTCGTCGTCAAGGTACTTGAGAGCTGATGTGGAAATCCATGCGGTGTTGGCGCGCAGGCGATCCCAGGTTGTTTGTAGCTTACCGTAACGTTCCAAGTTTTGCCTTTGGCAGCCAACTGATAACTAAACGAATCGGCGTTTGCGTTCGGTAATTGAAACCGAAATGTGTGATACTCGCGAGTTGCGACCTCCAGTTGAAGCTTAAATTCGGTTTCACCCAATGTCTTCTTGGTACAAAAAGTCGTGATTTCGCCTTCAACTCGGGAGATAGCGGGCAACACACACTCACATCCGAGCTTGCAGTTCTTTTCGTCGTAACGCCAAATCTGGGCCCCCATGTCGTAAGAGTAAGCACAGGTACCACACGCGCCGTTGGTCAAATAGTGCGTATAAGGTTGGCAATGAGGGGTAGTGGATTGTTGATTGACGACCATCGAGTCAGGACATGGACATGGACTAGCGGGAACACATCGTTTCAGGAGTCGGCCGCGTAACAGTTGGGCTTCGGCCTCTGGCGCCAACAGTCCATGCAAAACAATTGCACCAAGAAGACCAAACCAAAAGCAAAAACGATCGCAAAAATTGCGGCGTAACATCACAGAAGCTCCCGTCGTTCCTGCGTCAATTAATCAAGGTGTGCCGAAACAATTCATCGACAATGCAGGTCCTGCCGAGATCGCTTCCAACTCTCTCATCGTAATTCCACGAAATATCTGGGTCAACGAAAGCGCTTGTTTGAATCCCCGCAACACGGCGATTGCTTGGTCGCGATCCAGGTCCAATGTCGATCGCTCGTTGCCACGACACTGTCCGCCGAGCAGCCAAGTTCAACGACGAGACCGCGAACTTCTTCTAGAGAGAGAGCGGCGTGTAGTGAATCGTCGAACATTTGGCGTTGATGGTCGTTGCAACCAGCAGCATAGGTCGCGACCAATCCATGAAGCTGTTCCTCGGACGCGGGACGGAGAAGATCCCGAAAGAAAAGACGCCCGCCGTTGCGAGTGACTCGCCAGGCTTCTCGCAGTACGAGTATCGGATCCGGAATGTGATGAATGATGCTGTTGCTAATGACCCACTCAAACATGCCAGTCGCATACGGCATGGCTTTGGCATCGCAATGTGAGAGTTGAATGACTCGGGTCATGCCTGCAATTTCCAGGTTCAACCGAGCCCTTTCCAGCATCGCGACGGCGGCATCGGCCGCCATGATTCGGCAATCTAGCCCACGTTTGACGATCTCCAGCGGGATCAAGGCGGTGCCGGTGCCGAGATCCAAGACATCCCCTCCGGTGAATCCGGCTTGGATCAAATCGTTGACAAACACGGCGTTCACGTGTGAGTGATCCATGTTGTTGTAGTCACGGGCTTCTTCGGGCGTGTCCATGACTTCTGGTTCAAGCACTCGCTGAAGCACTGGGCAACCTCTCCCTGGAAAAAGCCGAATCGATTCAGGACCAAGTCTCAACTTCGAGTCCTAGTTGGCCTAGGCTTTGTCCCCAAAGGGGGCTGACCCTCTCCGGTCAAGCCTTTTTGTCCGAAATTATTACATGCCCGACAAAGGGTCATACGCCTTTGGCGCCAGAGCCTAGCTAACAATTGCCAGCAGATCGCTTTCGGACAAGATCAGGACTGGGTGACCATCCACCGTAATTTCCGTACCTGCCCAAGACGAAAAAATGACCCGGTCCCCGTCCGCGACTTGCGGCTTGACCAAGGCCCCAGACTTGGTCATACGACCGGGACCAACCGACAGAACCTTGCCCTGGGTCGGCTTGTCTTGAGCCGACTCCGGGAGAAATAGACCGCCACTGGTTTTTTCAGCAGCATCCAACCGTCGCACCAGGATTTTATCACCGAGAGGTTCGACCTTCATGTTTCAATCTTCAAAATTGCAGGATGAATGCGAGCCCACATACGCGACGTTTGGCGTTGAACGGCCGCCCGCCCAAGAGTCGCCTATTTTCTCAGGAACCCGGCCAGATGCAAGTCGCTGGGCGGGCTGCTTCACAATTTTCCACCCAAAAACCAGAAATCCACGATCCGGCTAAACAATCTGGGTTAGGTTTTCCGATAGTTCCAGTTGTAGCGACCGAGTTTCGGCCGTTCCCTGCTGCGTGCTAGCGATACGAAAGCGCCGGCTTGCTCCCGATTCCCAGGGCAAGGACGTTCCATGGCTGAGTCGAAGAACTCCTCGATACCGCCGACCATCGACCACGGCATTCCTGTTGCTGAACGGCGAGACCGCGCCCATGGCCACCGAGGAAATCAGCCTCACGCTGCCTTTGGCGACAAAAACAAAATTTCGGGCAGTGATTCCTCTGGTGACCATTTGCCGCCGAAGTTGCAGGCACGGATGGCGCAATTGATGGCGGATCTGGCCGCCTTGGAAGAACCGGACTTTTACGAACCTCAACCCGGTGACCTTCTCGAGGTTACCCCAGAGCCAGCCGCGCGCGAAATCCATCCCGAATGGATATCTAGCGAGCTACGACACCAATCCCCGTTGGCGGATCCGGTGGCAACCGCAAATTCGATCGGGACCGAGCCGCATCCGCCGGTGTCATTCCTTCGACTGGAGGAATCGTTCGACGAACAACCACCTCAGGTCGCGACGGTGGAACCTGCGCCAGAATCCACAGGAGTCGATTTCGCCGACTCGCCCAGTTTGGCGGATGTTTCGACGACATTCAGTCGCCAGGCACGCGAGATTCTAGAAATCCTCAAACGACGACAAGACGAGCTATCGCTGCAAAAGAACGAACTTGAATTGCGGGAAGCTGGATTGGAAAAACGGATCCGCCAAGAACGCCTCGCGCTGGTGGAACGGCAACGACAACTCGAACAGACATTGCCCTTGCCAGCTCCTGCTGCCGTGACACCGGCTGCCGTGACACCTGCTGCCGTGCCGCCGGCTGCCGTGACACCGGCTGCCGCCAATTCGCAAGTTGACAGCGACGCGGAAGCCCGAACCGAAAACGCCGCAACGGTTACGGCCGATTCGATTCCGGCAACGGAGGCTACAACGTCCACCTCGACCGAAGATACCAATTCGAGCCGAAAGATCACTCCCGAGTGGATTGCGGCCAACGAGCGACTTGTGGGCGGAAGCATGATCAATCAGGATGGCGACTTCTATGCCGTCATTGAAGAATTTGTGGCTCGGCAAGTCCAGCTGGAAAACGGAAAGTCCTCGATTCTAGACCCCGTCGTGGGAGCGGTCGTTTCCACGGCGGAATCGAGCTCTGCGACCACTGCGGTTCACCCTCGAACACACCTTGCTGCCCATCGGTCGCTCGAATCGCCCGCCAACGAGACATTGCAACATCAGGCCCAGCACTTGCGACAACAACACGAAACGGCGATTCGTTCCTTGCGACAAACCCGGCGGCAATTGGAGTTGCTCAAAGATATTTTGGCCCAACAACAATCGCAGTGGGCCAAGCAAATCGAAGAGTTGGAACGAAGTCGGGTAGAATCGCAAGAGACTTACTCGACTCAGCAACAAAATTGGCTGAACGGCCTGGAAGATCTGGAAAGATTGCGTCTCATTGAGCAGAGTGAAACTGCCAAGCGAAAGACGTTTCTGGATCAGCGTGAAGCGTCCCTACATGGCATGGAGGAACGCTTGCAGCAAGCTCAAGTTGAAATCTTGCGCGATCGAGTGGTCTTGAAACAACTCGAGCGAACCGTGCGGCAATCCATGTCGAACGCAGACTGGAATCAACGATGGCAAGTCATCTCAGAAGAGACCCAGTCTTACTTGAAGAAGGTGCACGAAGAGGCGGCCACGATCCAAAGCGAAACCAAACGCAAATTGGAACGCATGGAATCAAGAAAGTCTGAATTGTTGCTCTATCGTGAATCGTTGCGCAATTGGATCGAGCGACAAATGAAGCTCATCAGCCGTCGCGTCGCGCATAGTGAGGATCGTGAGACGGTTCTGCAACAATTGTCCGAGTCTTTGCTGGACCAACGTCGTGATTTAAAGGCGCAACAAGACGCGTTAAACGAACTGTTTGGTCAAAGCTTGGAAGTGATTGAAGAACGATTGAATTCCGCGAGTTTGCCAAGTCAAGAAGCGGCTTAGGAATTGTCTGGAAGTAACTTCCCGATTGGGGAGAGTCCGACCTTGGTTAATCCGAGAACCCTATCGTCGAATCTGCAGAGCCGAGTCACCAGGCCTGAGCAGCCGAATGGCCGGAGCCGCAAAGTGGCAAAATGCGAGCGTTTGGTAATTCCCACGGATGGCAATGCCGAACTGCGGATGTACAGTCCGCGGACACTTCCTTGACCGACAGCAACTTGTCCGAGTGCCGTGGTCCAACTTCCGAGCTGATACTTTGACGGTCTTCAATTCGAAACCGCAGGCAGCGAATGGATTCATCCGCAGATCGGCATTGCCATCCGTGGGAAGTCCGCCTGCCACGCAAATGTTCGTCTTTGGTTCACACGCGGCTAAGAAATGCGTGATGAAAATTGGAAATTGAAAAATGCAATATTCTGACGGTCATTGCTTCCTCACGGAATGCTTGAAGCTAGACGTTTGGTACATTTTGAATTTTTCATTCTTCAATAATCATTAATCATTCAAACGCCAGAGCCAGTGAGAGTCATTTCGGAGCTTTCGACGTTCGAAATCCGGAACTTATTTCGCGACAAATCCTTAGTACCACGCATTCACCGGTCTCAAGCGGTTTATTCATCGGATACGTTTTCTCGCACGCGGTTTGGACCAAGCCAACCCCGATGGTAGAACCAACCAATGAGTCCTGCGGCAATGACGGCCATTAACGTTAGCACGCCAACGTAGCCATAAGGCGATTTCAATTCTGGCATGTTCCAAGCACTGGCCTCCGGATCAAAGTTCATCCCGTAGATTCCCGCAATGAAGGTCAACGGTATAAAGATCGTTGCAATAATCGTCAGCACTTTCATGACTTCGTTTAGCCGGTTGCTGACGCTGGACAAATGCACATCAATCAAACCCGTGGATATTTCACGATAGGTTTCGACCATGTCCAGCAATTGAATCGTGTGGTCGTGACAATCACGCAAATACAGTCGTGTCGCCTCGCAAATCAAGGGGCTATCGTCACGACTCATGGCCGCCAACAAATCTCGCATCGGCCATAAAGCCCGCCGGATTGACAGCAAGTCTCGCTTCAAGGAATGGATCTGCAAGATGTGATTGGCCGATGGTTGTTCCACAACCCGCACCTCCAATTCCTCGACCAACTCGCCGTAATGCTCCAAAATCGGAAAATAGGCATCGACCACCGAGTCCAAAAGCGAGTAAACCAAATAGTCGGTGCCCCGCGTGCGAATTAGGCTATTTTCCGTTCGCAATCGTTTACGGACGGAATCAAAGGTATCGCCGGGGATCTCCTGAAAGGTCACCACAAAACGACGACCAAATGCTAAGGCCACTTGTTCGAATTGAAACCGGCGCGAGTGTGGAGTTTCGGCCGTAGCCGCTGGGACCGGCATCCGCAGGATCAAGAATAAATGTTCCTCATAGTCCTCAAACTTTGGTCGTTGATGTGCATTGGTGACATCTTCCAAGGCCAGCATATGCAGACCAAATCGATTTCCCAGTCTGCGTACGGTCTCGGCGTCACCCACGCCCTCCAGGTTCACCCACTCGATTTCGGAATCGTCGTGTAGCGATTGCAACTGAGCGGGATTGGAAGGTGCCGCCTCGCGAATCGCGGTACGGCTGAAAATAAGCTGCGTCAATTCTGGTACAGGCAACGAAGGATCCGACGTCAGTGTTCCCGGTTCTGTTCCCGGCGGAACGCGACGTCGATGGCTATATCTGAGATTTTTGCGACGATGGTTCTTGCTCATGTTTTTTCCAGATCCTGCCTAGGGCTTCCAACAACTACGGTTTCCATCAAAGCTCGGCAGTTACCAGTTCGAAGCTTTCTGTCCCGAACGACTGGCCATTGATCTGCAGCGTGATATGGTGCGTTCCCGAATAGAGGCGGTAAGTCGTCGCATCGGCACGCAGGACGTGGCGTTTGGTGACGGTTGCGGATTGCCCCGCGACCATGTCCAATTGTCTTAGTTTGAAGACTTTTTGAGACCGGCGTCCGCCCGCTTTGGCTGCATCCATTACATAATCCAGTACCAATCGGGTCTCTCGTTTTGCCTTGAGTTCTACCGTGAACTCGACAGCCTCCCCGGGACAAACGGTGGGAGTCGACAGGTGAAACCGTTCGACGACGATCGGCGGGAGTTTCGAAAAGCCCAGGAATTCCAAGGCCGGCGTATGTCCTTGCTTGACCAGCGTTCTTAACGCATGCCGACTGATCCAATCCAACTCGCCAGGATCTTGGGGACTTGTCGCACGCCATTTTTCCAAGACTTCCAGCACGCGTTCGGGTTGACGCTTTGAAATATCGTTCAAATGATTCGCCACGGAGCGAGTGACGTATCGTGTCGGATCGGCATGTAGAACGTCCAGCAGCGGCAGCGGTACACTCATATCCAGTGACAGCTTCCCCGACCAGGGCAAGCTCGGGCGCGTTCCTTCGCTCACTAAGCGTCTTACATGGTAATTCTTGTCCGTGGCCCAAGAACGTAATTCGTCCATGGTCTCCTCAGGAAACTCGTTCAGAAAATAGCGAATCGCATCTTCCATCGAGAATCGCATGGTCAATTGCTTCAACGTACGCAGCGACAACTTCACGTGTTTCGCCTCCAGCCCGTTGCGAACAACAAATTCTCCCAGTGGAGCGAGGATAAAATCGCCGAAGTCGTCGTCCTCAAGTTGCGGATCAAGCGGAGGCGGCAACGCCGCGATAATCTGAGCAGCCGCCTGGCGGAAGTCACGCGGCAAGTAATCCTCCAAGGTCGTTGCGATGTGCTTGATACGTTGTTTGAGTTCGAGCGAACCCAGCGACTTCATGGTTTGGCGCACAAACCCGGCACCATCAAACTGTTCATCGCTCTGTTGGAACAAGCCTGCCAAATAAACCACTCGGTCACGGTTGAACAGATGATCTTTGAGACTGAATTTTTCTTTTTCCGGTTTGGCACCGGTTGGTGTCGACCTAGCCTTGGCCATCAGATTACTTCTCCGAAACCGTGACGAGTTCCTCGCCAGGATTTTCCGTCAGGAGGATGCTGCGAAAGTGGTATTCTTGCGGTCGATCATTGCTGTGGAGTTGCAAGCCAATGGGGCTAGATTGGAGCATCTCCGGCTTGTCGGTAAAGTCGAATATCTCGCGACCATTGGCGGCAAAACGTATCCGATCCCCGCGCACAAGCACTTCGATCTGGTTCCATTGACCTTGGAGTTCGACTTGTGGCCCATCCCCGGCTGGCACGACTCGATTGCGCCGATGAGCATCCCAAATCCCCCAGTCATGGCAGAACATCAACAACGGACCACGGAAACCAAACGGGTTGTCGCCGACATCCGTAAACCGTTCACCTAACGCGGCCACAGCAGAGTGCATGGTCGAGTGCTTTTCGCTCATGGTCTGCTTTACTTCCAACAGCAACCGGAACTCTCGATATTTCTTATCCGTAAATAGGTAGGTGCTGCTCGCGACGTGGCCGTCGTTGGCACCGCGGATCATGCCGTTGACCGACGACCAACGTTGTGGGTCGCCATTCCAGCCAGCAAGGTCCTTACCATTGAACAGTGGGATGGCTTTTTCGGTGGCAGGAAGTTTGCCTTCGACAGCCAAGGGCTCGTTGAAATCCGTCTCGGCGTTCTTCAAGTCCAGCTCTCGAATCCATGTATTGCGGTAACGAACGTCATGTCCTTCGCACTGCAATTTAAGGCCACCGGGAGTATCCGAAATCCCTTTTCCGCCATCATTGCCGCCATCGATCCCAGAATTTGGACCGCCCCAAACTTGATTGATTTCAAAATCGGAGTGGACTTTTTGGCCGTTGAAATACACCGTGGCGCGCGCCTTTTCCACCCGGACACCGTCCTTGAACCGTGCGGCTCGGAACACGACGTCGTACGCGTTCCATCGACCGAGTCCATTGTAAGCGTCGTACGGCGATTCACTTTCGTTGATAATCGCTCCCATACCGTGCGAAGTATGGTCGCCGTCCAAAACTTGGATCTCGTGACGATTCTGGAGATAGACACCGCTATTGCCGCCGGGATTCATGATCAAAAACTCGACGTGCAAGCGGAAGTCACGATAGGTTTTTTTCGTCACGATATCGGCAGCCCCAAACCGACCTCCAGCGGCCGCAGGATCGTCCGTCATCACGGCGGTACCGCCATCCACCGGATCTTCCACAATTTTCCACTTGATCGGCAGCGTGGACCGGAAACCGGGACCTTCCCAATACGTCCATTTCTCGTCGAGCATCTCGCGGGACCCGTCCAACAGCATCTCCGCGCTTTCGCTCGGTTGGGCCCCTACGCCAACGTCCGCGGTCGCGACGGGAGTCCCGGCGGAATCTAAGATCAGAAGCAGGGCAATGGCGAGGATTTGTGATCGTGTCATGGGCAATGCTCCGTCATTCGGTGAAGGGGAGGGTGTGGCCCGATTGTCGTCTTGAATCGAATCAACCGCAATCCAAGGCCCCTCAACAGCCCTCTCCACAACGGACGGGACAGAACCTCGCACGATAAACTGGTTCCCTCGGATAGGTTGGTGGACTGGTCCGGATCGGCAGACAGGGTGCAAGAGTTTTCTTTAATTGGTAACGACTGCTACCAAGACAGCCTTTCATTTAGAGGGTTGCCAAGCATTAGTTCGACTTCGAGTCGATGATGAGGATCGAATATAATCGTGCGACGGGTTCTCAGAGTTGGCCGTGGTCGGTAAAACGTCGGCTTGAACAAGGGCCGGACAAATTGATAATCATAAGCCAAGCCAGGCGTAGCCCCCGGAACGGCTCGAATCCGTCGTCTACTCGGATGGGATTTTTCGCCATGAAATGTTTGACAGCGAGGAATGGATGAGCAAGCAAAAATCGTCTGCCGGTTCCAAGCCCGAACCGGTCCGATCACCACAGGATTGGATGATCGAGGTTCGAAACCTCAACATGTACTATGGTGGATTCGCCGCGGTTCGGGACGTATCGTTCCAAGTGCCCCGCAGCCAAGTTTGTGGTTTTTTGGGCCCCAATGGTGCGGGCAAGTCAACCACCATGAAGATCATCACGGGCTATCTAGCTCCGACTTCAGGCGACATTCTCATCGGCGGCCAGGATTTGGAAAACGATCGGATTGGTGCCGCGCAACGCATTGGTTACCTGCCCGAAAACGGCCCCTTGTATGACGAAATGACACCCGCGGGGAGCTTGAATTATTTTGGTCGCGTTCGCGGCTTGTCGGGTGCTCGGTTGCGAGATCGACTGGACTTTGTGTCCGACAAATGTGACCTGGCGGAAGTTTGGCACAAAGCGATCCGGCAACTTTCACGTGGGTTTCGGCAGCGGGTCGGCATGGCTCAGGCACTGATCCATGATCCCGACATTCTGATCCTCGACGAACCGACTAGCGGTTTGGATCCCAATCAATTGGTCGGAGTGCGGCGACTAATTGCCGATTTGGGTCGGACCAAGACGGTGCTGTTGTCGACCCACGTCCTCCAGGAAGTGGAAGCGATTTGCTCGCGAGTCATCTTGATCAATGAGGGCCGGATTGTGTTTGATGGTCCGCTCTCGGAAATGGGCGCTGCACAGCAGCTCGAACGGAGTTTCCATTCCTTGACCGGATTTGCAGGAGTATAAGAACATCATGCTACGACCATCGGTTATTGGTTGGATTTTTTGGCGAAACGTCAAATCCTATTTTTCGGGCGTCTTGGGTTACTTGATCATCGTTGCCTTTGTGACGATCTGTGCTCTGTTGACCTTTAGCCAGTCCTTCTTCGCCAACAATTACGCTTCGCTGGACGAGTTAAGTCGAGTTTATTCGTGGTTGTTACTGTTTTTGGTCCCAGCGATCACCATGGGCGCGTGGGCCGAGGAGCACAAGTCCGGGACGGACGTGTTATTGTTCACTTTGCCGGCCAGTACTTGGGAGATATTGCTCGGTAAGTATTTCGCGGTCAGTGCGGTTTATGTGGTTGCGTTGTCGTTTTCAGTGACGCAACTGATTCCGCTGGCCATGTTGGGACAACCCGATTGGAGTGTCCTCGTCAGCACCTACTACGGCTATCTCCTGTCCGGGCTGGCGCTGTTAAGCATGGGGCTGTTCGCTTCCTCTTTGACGCGCGATTCAGCCGTCGCGTTTGTACTCGGGATGTTGTTTTGCTCCGTCCCGGTCCTCAGCAACTACTTCTTGCAGGGCGTGCCGTATTTGGATTTATTGACGATTCAAACGCAATTGAACCAATACGCCAACGGCATCGTCACGTTTACGGGGTTATTTTACTTTGGCGGTTTGATCGCACTGTTCTTGTACCTGAATCACATTGTGATTTCGCAACGATTCTGGTCTCGTATGGGCAAGCCGTTCATGTCGCTGAATTTTGCGGTTCGATCGGTTGCTTTTCTCGCGATAGTCGTCGCTGGATTCTTTATGCTGGAACGACTCAGTGGTCGCTTTCCGGCCTACTTGGATCTGACGAGTGAGCGACTGTACACGCTGGACGAGATGACCTTGACGTCGATTAAGAACGTCGAGGAGTCGGCCGGACAAGTCACGATCGAGGCGTATATCAGCGCAGAGGTGCCAGCGGACTTTGTACCCACCAAGAAGTTATTGGAAACGCTCCTCTCACAATACGAACGACTGGGCGGCGGCCGCGTTGTGCTCCAGAAAGTCACGGTTCCCGATTCGACCAGTGATGAAGCGACGCAAGCCGAAGAGTTGGGTATCGAGCCCATCAACAGTCAATCCGTTATCGGTGGCAAGAGCGTCCAGCAAGATATTTTCCTGGGGGCCATCGTGCGAACGGCCAACGGGGAATCCGTGCTGCCAAAGTTCACCGGACGGGATTCCATCGAATATGAAATTACTCGCGCGATCTCGATGTTATCCAAAAAGGACAACCGATTGACGCTGGGGGTGTTGGACACCGACTTGCACTTTGCCGGACTAGAAATTCAAGGTCAAATTGTTGACCTGGGTTTTGGTCGCACCAAGAAAGAGCTCGAGAAATTCTATAAAATCCGCCGAGTCAACGCGAGCTTGCTGAAGGACTATGCAGACGTCTTGATGGCCGAGACGACCGAATCGGTCGCGGTGACTCGCGGGTTGAAATATCGCTCGCTTGCGAAAGAGCGACTGGAAGAAATCAAGGAATCCAAACTGCCGGATGTTATGTTGGTGGCCGGAGTCTCGAGTCTGGACGAAGCAACACTTAAGAACCTGATCGAGTACATCAAGTTTGGTAAGCCAGTTTTGTTGTTGGACGATCCGGTTCCATTCTATTGGCCGACCTACGTTTCGATGGGGCAAATTGGCGTTTTTCGCTCGCCAGGCCAAGCGCGAATATCACCACAAGCGAACTTCAGTGCCCTGAATGCGTCCCAAAACCCCAAAGCGAACGTCGAAGGACAGTTGGTCAAAAACGGTGGATTTGATACGGAGAACAACTGGACCATTGGGTCGGGATGGAAGGTCGATGGGGGCGCCGCTGTTGCGACATCCGTTCCGGTTGGCCCCGCGGGCTCATTGACTAGCTCGGCAATGGTTACCGCTGGAACGACCTATCTCGTAAGCTACCAAGTAACGGCAACCTCCGGTGGCGTCTGCGTCAGTGTCGGGGGAACCGAGGGCATCGTCCGAGAAACGACGGGAAGTTATCGGGAGGAAATCGTTGCTGGGCTCGGAGCGGGAATATCCTTCGTAAGCAAAGGGGCCGACTTCACTGGGTCGATCGACAATGTGTCGGTCAAAGAACTTCCGTTGAATAGCCTTACTGAGGCGTTGGGGATCACTTGGAACCCAACGACGATCGTTTCGAACACCGCCAGCGAACCTGCGGCATTTGATTTCCCACTGTTGGAAATACCAATGATGGAGACCTCGAGCGCGTGGCCCGAAGGTTATGGCGATCGGAAACGGGCCTTGGTGTTCTTCCGCAACTCGAGCCAACATACCAACTTCAATCCAAATATTCCGGTGAGTGGAGGCTTGCGCGAGCTGTTGTTCATGTACTCCGGCACGCTGGCCCAGGATCCCGCCAAGAAGTTTCAGTTCGAACCATTGGTTAGCACCGATTCGCTGGGAAGTTACTGGGATTACGATCAGTACTCTGAAAATTTGCAACTCGTTTCGCGTCGTTTTGATCGACAGTTGGGCCGGCGAGTGGAAGAAAAGTCGGATCAACTGAATCCGTTCTCCGGTTTGCCGGAACGAATCTTCAAGAAGAACGTGTCGGGCACTCCTGGGACCGGCGCATCGGTGGTCGCAGCGAAGATCAATGGTACCGAATCGGAACCGCGCCGCGTAATCTTCATCTGCGATACGGACTTTGTCTCGGACTTGGCTTATGAATGTGCGGACAATACCAAGACAGGGTTGGACAACTTGATCCTGTTGCAGAATGCCATTGAAAGCCTTACCGAAAAACAGGGCGAATCGTTTATAGCCATACGAGGCCGCCGTCCGCAGCCACGTCCGCTAGAAAAGATCGAGGAAGTTCGCATTCAAGCTCGGCAGCAACGAGAAGCTCGACAGGCGGTGCTAGAAAACGAACTGGAAATCAAACTGCAGGAAGCTCAAGCCAAGTTGGACGAAAAAACCAAGGCTTTGGAAGAAGACCAAGATTTGTCGTTTGTGCAACGCCTGCAGTTGGCGGCGACGGCAGCTTCTGAAGAACAAAAACAAGTCAATCGAGAAGTGGAAAAACTTGAAAAGGCCTTCCGCCAAGAAATCAAGACTCTCGAGGTTAATGAGAAGAAAGTCATCTCTTCCCAAGAACATTGGACTCGATTCTTTGCCGTTTTGCTTCCTCCGCTTCCCGCATTGGCGATCGGGATATCGGTCATCTTGGTTCGTTTGACGAACCAAGCCAATGCCCGACGCAAGTCTTGATCGACAAAGACCCTCAGACATTTCATCGACAATCTACTTTGTTCCACAACGTTAGCGATCGCAGGTTGGCAACATGAAACGAAACCCTCAAACAGAAGTTACCAAAAGCGCTCTGGCTGCAACCGTCGCCATTGTGATGATCGGTTTGACATGGCTGGTGTATCGGTTGACGCAGCCAAGTATTCCGGACGCCTTCGTCAAAGTTGGACAAGCGTTCTTCGAGATGTTTGAAACCGGCCAAGTATCGCAAATGGAATTGGCGGCCGTCGACAAATCGGGCAAAGCGCTTAGCTTCTCGGTCCGAAAAACGAATGGGTTATGGACGATCCCCAGTCACTACGATTATCCCGCAGAGGCTGTCGAACGATTGGGTCGCACAACGTCCGAATTGATCGGATTGGAACGTCGCACATTGGCCTCCAGTGAAAAAGGGGCACAGGCCCTGTTAGGGACACTTGACCCCACCTCCGAGGAAGGAAAAGCCGACCCGGAAAATGCCGGGAAGCTGCTCCGTTTCACCGACAGCAACGGTGAACCCGTTTTTGAACTCATTGTGGGCAAACAAGTCGAACAGAAAACGTCCGGAGCCGACTCCTTGTTGGGACTTGAAGAACCAGAGGAGCGGATGTTTTACGTTCGCGTGCCCTCCGAAAAAGACACCTACACCGCGAAGTTGGATTTGGACATTTCGACCCAATTTTCCGATTGGATTGAGGCGGACTTGCTGGAGTTGAACGCGGCTGAGATGCGACAAGTGAACGTAGACAATTCGCGTTTGGAAGCTCGTCAGGTCATGACCAATCAAGGGATCGAGGTTCGGCGTGTCCGAGTCCCCGGCGAAGAGTTGAAGTTGCAAAAGGCCGATGACTTTTCGGAATGGATACTTCCGGACCTCAATCAAGAACAGGAAACGATGAATGCGGAGGCGGTCAATCCGTTGATCCGGACGATTGAAGCCGTCGAACTGATTGGCGTCCGACCGCGCCACAAATATCAAGGTCGTAGCGTGCTGGACGGTAACCTGGAATTCCAGTTTCCAGCTGAAGTGGCGAACGATATACCCGCACAACAAACGATTCTCGACGAACTGCAAGACGATCTTCTCAGTCGTGGGTTCGGCTTATCGCAAGACCCGGAGAGCAACCAAATCAAACTGGTATCCGAACATGGGCAACTGTCGACCACCACCAAAGATGGGTTGGTTTATACCCTCTACTTTGGGAGCCAAATAGTTGGTTCGGAAGAATCCATCGAAATCGGAGCAGCTGATGCCAAACCCGAACCGCAAGCCGACCCTGCCAAAGAAGATGATCCGCACGAAAACCCTCCCGGCGACAAGCCGAATCCGGCCGAACAGGCGACCGCTCGTTTCTTGCTGGTTCGGGTCGAACACCGCCCAGAATTAATGTCCGACCGTCCGGTCGCTCCACAGGAACCCGAACCGTTGGTCTTGCCCGAAGGAGTCGGCGAACCAGCGAATGACGCCGCCACCCCTCCGCCAGAGGCGACCGGAGAACAAAAAGAACAAGTTGAAACCGGACAGTCCGGCGACGATCAATCCGCGGACGGCAGCGATTCAGAATCGGCAGAATCCATCGATAACGGTTCCGTACAATCGCAAGTGGAACAACCAGGCCTCCCGGTCAAGTTGGCGACGTTCTCCCAGCAAGATCAGACACCGCCAGTACAGCAAGAAACACCGCCGGTTCAAGAACAAACACCACCGGCTCAAGAACAAACACCACCGGCTCAAGAGCAAACACCACCGGCTCAAGAGCAAACACCACCGGCTCAAGAACAAACACCACCGGCTCAAGAGCAAACACCGCCGGTTCAAGAGCAAACACCGCCGGTTCAAGAGCAAACACCGCCAGCCGAAGGTGCCGCTCCGCCGGTTCAAGGTGAATCTGCTTCATCGACAGAGGGAGCTCAGGACCCAACGACTCCGCCAACAACTCCGGAGAAAGGACTTTCGCGCGAAGACATGCAGAAGGCTTTGGACGCCGAATTCGAACAGAAAAAACAGGCGTTTGCGGATCAAAAACTTCAGTACGAATTGGACGTTAAGGAGTTCGAGTCTCGCACCAAGAACGCCGCCGAGAAGGCCAAACGCTTGAGTGAACGTTTTGCCGACTGGTACTACGTGGTTCCATCCAGCGACTTGGATCGGCTGCGATTGACTCGCGCCGAGGTCGTCAAACCCAAAGATATCGACGCAACGAATCCCTTGGGTTTACCTCCCGGAATCCCTCCTGGGTTTCAATTCCCGGGCGGTTTACCGCCATCGCAATTGCCCAACCAATAGTCGAAGCACGCGATTGAATCGTGGTTGCCCGACTACAAAGACGACTCGAATTGTCGTAGTCCAAGGAACTGAACCGGCATGACGGAATTCGAGCTGACGTCGATAATTCAAGAGGTCAATGCGCATACGCAGTGCTCTATGGTCATGTGTCAACCATTAGTTTTGCCGTCATTGTGGCGACGCACTATTTTCTTAGTGCGTCGCGGTATTCGCTTCGCTGGACGGTTTGTTTACTGTATTCGATTGGGATGTTAACGTTCATCTCCCTGTTTCTTCAGGGGGCGAACTTAATTAAAATCTCGGGCGTTGTATGCACTGAACGAAATTCCACTGTTGGAAAGATCGCCGTTCGCGCAGTCCCTTATCGACTTCTCGCACCACTGGTTATTTACGGCAACCGGCGTCATTTTTAACATGTCGCTGTGGGCTATTTGGCTGGCGACGACTGCCATGTTGATCTTCTGGAAGTGAACCAACGTTAGTCCGTGACCGACAGCCCAGCAATCGTGTGACTTGGAATGGATTGGAAACCGACCCCCAGTTTAGCGACGGCCTGCGAAAATGCATCGCGTTGCGTCCCATCTTGGAACTCGAAGCCCATCAAAGCTTGCTCGATACTTTGCCCGGTCTCGGTGTAGTTGAAATAGCACACATTGGTCAGCCCCACGATCTGGCGCATAAACTCCGACAATGCACCCGGGCGATCCGGGAATTCGACCGTGGCAAAAAGAGGCATGTTGGCCAAGGAAGGTTGAAAAGGTACAACACGGTATTCGACGGAGGTGGCATTGGTCACCGAGTTAAAATGCAACGGTGAACGCGACAGCTTGGCTTCCAACTTCGACAATTCGTCCGGAAACGCCTCCACGCCAATCACCGGAAAGGCCCGCCGAGAATCTGTCTTGCCGTATTGAAAATCGATGATGTTGATGTCTGCCAAAAACTGGTCGAGCAGCCCAATCAAGGTCCCACTGCGTTCTGGGATTTCGAAGCAATAATAGCGACGCTCTTTCGGCGATAGCCGACCTTTTCGCGCAATCAACGGTAATGTCAAGAAGTCCACGTTGGCCCCCGACAAGACCGTCAACAAGCGAGCGTCTTCCGGGAGCCCCAATGCCGTGTATGCGGACCGAATCGTCTCATCGAGGAAACTCGGGTGTCGATCGGTCGCCAACGCGGCAGCAACACCAATCCCCGCGGATGGCTCGACAACCACCCGTGTCTCGTTCCAAAGCCACTCAATCGCCGTACAAACTTGGCGTTCATCGACGACCCAAACGTCGTCCAATAGTTCTCGACACAATGCGAAGGTCAATTGCCCCGGTGTTGCGACGGCCGTGCCATCACAAAACCTTGTCACTTGCGGCAGCGTGATTGGCTGGCCTGCCTGCAACGACATTTGCATACTATTCTGCCCAACAACTTCAATACCGACGATTTTCGCGGAGGGAAATCGTCGACGAACCACGGATGCCACGCCGGCCGCCATGCCTCCGCCGCCGATTTCCAACAATACCAAGTCCGGCGAAATCTGTTCGTCCAACTCTGTAGCCATCGTGGCTTGACCGGCAATCACTTGCAGATCATCAAAGGGATGCAAATAGGCACAGTCATGGGTCGTCACCCATTGCCGCGCGGCCTGAGCGGCTTGATCGTAGCGATCCCCTACCAAACGAACTTCCACCCAATCCCGCCCCAATCGCCGCACCGCTTCTTGTTTGAGCAACGGCGTCGTACGTGGCATGTAGATCACGGCTGGCACTTGCATCGTCTGAGCAGCGAGAGCGACTCCTTGGGCATGGTTGCCCGCCGACGCCGCCACAACCGTCCCCTGGAAACCTTGCTCGATCAAACAAGCAAGTTTGTTGAAAGCGCCGCGCCACTTGTAGCTGTGGACCCGGGCAGTGTCCTCTCGCTTCAGCCACAACGCACGACCGTCGGGCAATCCGACAGCATCACACGAAGTTGCCCGATCCGCGCGATACACCCGGTGCCGTGCCGCTTCGATCTCGATCGACAAGGACGCCAACAACTCCGCGGCGGACAACTGCTCCATCAACGGCGATTCTGGCATCAGGCAGTTTCCAACACCCGAGTCAACTTCGAAGCCGAAACGCTGGTCACGTCGGACATCTGGCTGATCTTCTTGAGCAAGTGAACCACGTTCCGCTCGCTAACCACAACCATTTGAATGCGGTAGTGATCGGCCGATTCGGATTGCACGTTCATGCTTTCGATCTCAAAACAACGCTGACGTACGATTCCGATCAATCGATTGAGACTGCCGTACGCACGACTCATGTGAATAATGAGCTGAGAAGATTCGACGGGAGGCATATTTGTGGGTCCTAAAAAACTGGGGAGCAAATTTTCGTAGTGGTCGTAGCTACCGTCGCCAGACGGTGGTCGTAATTGTTTCCACTTCATCCACCGTCTGGCGACGGTAGCTACCTACCTGATACAGATCGATCGAGCCGACCGGTCGGATCAACCGACGGAAACGCCTTCTTCGGTCAGCATTTCGGAGTTACTGGCACCCGGCGGCACCAATGGCCAAACGTTGGCGGCACGATCGATGATCGTGTGAATGAACAACGGGCCATCGGTGTTCTTCAATGCTTGAATCACATCGGCTTCTTGGTCCCGATGCACCACGCGCATCGATGGGATACCGAAGGCTTCGGCCAAGCGGCAGAAGTCCGGATTGTCACTCAAATCAATCTCGCTTTCGCGATTATTGAAGAACAACTGCTGCCATTGACGAACCATGCCCAACGCTTGGTTATCAAACAGCAAGATCTTTACCGGGATGTTGTAACGCTTGATCGTCGCCAATTCCTGGATGTTCATCATGATCGAACCGTCGCCCGTCACCACGATGGTCCTGGCTTGTGGGTTGGCTTGTTGAACCCCCAACGCTGCGGGCAAACCGAAGCCCATGGTCCCCGCGCCACCACTGGTCAGGTGGTACTTCGGATGGGTGAACTTGTAGTGCTGGGCCACCCACATCTGATGTTGACCAACATCACAGCAAATGAACGTCTCGCGATCGTCCATCGCTTGCGACAAATCATGCAACAATCGGGGAGCAAACACCGAATCAAATGGAGCATCGTATCGGCACGCGTACGTTCGCTTCCATTCTTGAGTTTGTTCGACCCACGGTTTGATGCTCAGCGGCATCGTCAGTTCCACCAGATTTTGAGCGACATCGCCGCCCAACGCCGATTGGACGACTCGCAACTTGCCAAACTCGGCGGGATCCAAATTGACGTGAATCGCTTTGGCACGCGGAGCAAACTCGGTCAGCTTCCCGGTCGCGCGATCATCAAATCGCGATCCGATCGCTAACAACAAATCGCAGCCTTGCACGGCCTTGTTCGCGGCTTCACTACCGTGCATGCCCACCATCCCCAAGAATTGAGGATGATTGCCTGGCAAGCAGCCCAAACCATGCAACGTATGAACCACAGGAATCCCGGTCGTTTCCACGAAGGTTCGGAACTCGGTCACCGCATTGCCCTTTTCCACACCGCCACCCGCGTAAATCAGGGGACATTCGGCCTTGGCCAACAAATCCTTGGCGATGCGAAGCGCCTCGGGATCGCAGTGGCTGATCGGCGGCAGATCCTTCGTCGCCGGCAGAGGCTTGGCCTCCGTCTTTTGGAAGGCGATGTCCTTGGGGAAGTCGATCAGAACGGGACCGAATTTGCCACTCCCCGCCAATTGGAACGCTTCACGTACAATTCGCGGAATATCGTCCGCGTGTTTCACGCAATAGCTGTGTTTGGTGATCGGCAGCATCAAGCCAAACACATCCAATTCCTGAAAAGCGTCCGTACCCATCAAGTACGACGGAACCTGACCCGTGATCACGACCATGGGAATCGAGTCCATATAGGCATCGCCCACGGCAGTAATCAAGTTGGTCGCACCCGGGCCGCTAGTCGCCATACAGACCGAAGTCCGATTGGTGCTCCGAGCCGAACCTTGAGCAGCGAAGCCTGCGCCTTGTTCATGCCGCGTCAAGTAATGCTTGATGTTGCTATCCAACAAGGCATCGTAGACCGGCATGATCGCACCACCGGGGTAACCCCAGATGTCGCGGACGCCTTCATTCTCCAAACATGCAATCAGTAATTGGGCACCGTTCATTTGGTAACTGCCTCCAGTGAAGGGGAATTGGTCTTATTGGAACACGAACTGCCGTCCATGGCTTTTTCCGAGAGCCACGAGAAGTGGCGACGAATATCTTTGCCCACTTTTTCAATGGGATGCTGCAGCTCTTTTTCGAGCATGCTGCGGTAGTTGACTTCTCCATTGCGGAACTCTGCTTGCCATTGAGCCGCAAACTTGCCCGTTTGAATATCGGACAAGATTTCTTTCATCCGCTGACGAGTTTCATCAGTGATGACTCGGGGGCCAGCTGTCAACGCGCCGTATTCGGCAGTGTCGCTGATGAAGCGATGCATGCCCGCCAATCCACCTTCGTAGATCAAGTCAACAATCAGTTTGGTCTCGTGCAAACATTCGAAATACGCCACCTCAGGCGAGTATCCCGCGGCGACCAACGTTTCCCAGCCGGCTTTGATCAAGTCGCCCAAGCCCCCGCACAACACGGCTTGTTCGCCGAAGAGGTCGGTCTCCGTCTCTTCTTTGAACGTCGTTTCCAACACTCCCGCTCGGCCACAGCCGGTCGCTTGTGCGTAGGCCAAGCACTTGGCCTTCGCGCGACCACTGGCGTCTTGCGAGATCGCAATCAAGCACGGCACACCAAATCCATTTTCATATTCACGGCGTACGATCGCGCCGGGGCCTTTCGGGGCACACATGATCACATCGTGCCCAGCTGGAACTTTGATCGCTCCGTACAGCACATTAAAGCCGTGCGAGAACAACACCGCCGCGTGGGGCTTGAGATTTGGAGCAATTTGCTCGTTGTAAACTTTCGGTTGTTGCATGTCGGGCAGCAACAAACAAATCAAGTCGGCATCCTTCACAGCGTCTTCCACCGACAGTGGTTGCCAACCGTCTTCGATCGCTCGCTTCCAACTGCTACCGTTGGGACGCAAGCCCAAACAAACATTCATGCCGCTGTCGCGCAAATTCAAGCTTTGTCCGCGACCTTGGCTACCGTAGCCAATCACGGCAATGCGTTGTCCTTGCAAACCAGCGAGATCCGCTGCGGTCGTTTGAGTCGTCATGGTGGTCATGGATTAAGGTTCCTTTGTGGGTAAAAATGAGGGGGTGTGTATTTGTGTTTCGGGTAACGTTGCATCGAGAATCGATTCGCTAAGTATTCTCGACGGGAAGACGTGGGGTCGTGATGGCTCCCAATGAGGCAGAGGAAACCAATGCGGCGTATTTGGCCAAGACTCCGGTGCGATACTTCGGCGTCGGTGGTTGCCAATTTTCTGCACGACCGGACAGATCGGTCAGTACATTCAATTGGCGATTATCGACGTCAATTTCCAACAGGTCGCCATCTTGGATCAGACCGATCGGACCACCGCGAGCCGCCTCCGGTGAAACGTGACCGATCATCATGCCGTGTGTTGCGCCGCTAAAGCGACCATCGGTAACCAAGACCACCTTGTCGCCCAAGCCCGCCCCAATGATGGCCGCCGTGACGCCCAACATTTCCCGCATCCCCGGTCCACCTGCCGGTCCTTCGTAGCGAATCACAACCACGCTGCCGGCGCGAATCAAACCTGATTTCACGGCAGCAAAGCAGGCTTCCTCGCTGTCAAAGACTTGGGCCGGACCTCGGAAATGTTGGATGGGTTCTTTGGGCAACTTCAAGACGCAGCCCTCCGGTGCTAAACTGCCTCGCAAGATCGCCAAGTGCCCTTGTTTGGCCAACGCTTGGTCGGGAGTGCGAATCACAACTTGACCAGCGGTTTCCTGGCACTGCCGCGCTTCTTCGCGGATGGTCTTGCCGGAAACTGTCGGGCAATCATGCAACTTGCCCAAAGCTTCCAAGCGTTTTGCGACGAGACGCATCCCTCCGGCGGCATCCATATCAACCGCCGTGAAACGTCCGGTTGGCTTGAGGTCCGCCAAAACGGGAATCTCGCGACTCAGTTGATCAATGTCGTCAATCGTAAAGTCGATGTTGGCTTCCGCGGCAATCGCCATCACGTGCAGAACGGCATTGGTCGAACCACCGGTCAGGATCACACCGCGAATCGCGTTTTCAATCGATTGACGAGTGATTATTTTTCGAGCGGAACGTCCCGACGCGATGAGTTGCATCAGCATCGGCCCAACCTCGTCCATGGCTGCTTGACGCTCTTTTGCCGTCGCGGGCAAACTGTTGGACATCGGCGAGATGCCCAACATTGCACCCACGGTCGACATGGTGTTCGCGGTAAATTGGCCACCACAGGCTCCCGCGCCGGGGCACGCGGCACATTCGATGGCACGCAATTGCGCATCGTCCATCTTGCCGCTGTTGTAAGTTCCCACGGCTTCAAAAACATCCTGAATCGTTAGGGCTCTTTCGCCAAGATGACCCGGATGGATCGATCCACCGTAGATCATGATGGAAGGAAGGTCCAACCTCGCTAATGCCTGGATGGTACCAGCGACCGTCTTATCACATCCCGAAATCGCAATGACGGCATCAAACTGGTGTCCGTTGACCACCAACTCGATGGTGTCACAAATGGCTTCGCGACTGACCAGCGAGTGACGCATTCCTTCGGTCCCCATCGAGATCCCATCGGAGACGACGATCGTATTGAACTCCAACGGCACGGCACCCGCTTTTCGCAAGCTTGCCTTGAGCCATTCCGCTTGTTCGCGAAGGTGCATGTTGCACGGACCAATTTCGGTCCACGTATTGGCAATCGCAACCATTGGCTTGGCAAAGTCCGCGTCGGACATCCCGGCGGCTCGCAACATCGCTCGAGCAGCTGCTCGATCGGGACCAGCAGTTATGGTTTCACTTCTTCGCGGCATGTTCTTGCAAATTCCTTAGTCGATCTTGAACGGTGGGATGGGGTGGACTTAGCCGGGGCAAAAAAAAACCCGCATCGTGGCTGGCGATGCGGGTTTCTGAACTTTTCTGAGTATTTTGTTCAGTAACTCGCATCGCCGGTCAACAAGACCAACAAAATCACGACCAACAACAAGCTACGCAAAAGCCCGCTAGATACATTGATGGCCAACAACGAGTTCAGAACAGAAGGGCGAACCACGGACGATCCTGCCGAACATCGGACAGAGTCGTGGCGCAAAACGGGAAAGCTGAGGTTCAACAGGTTAATGCTCGCACGAAACATTACGAATCTTTACCTAACCGGAATCAGCGGCAAACGCTCGCGACGATGGGTCCAATCCAAATTCGCGAGTCCCATCGGACCAAGCGATCATCCGCTGACCACTCGAATTGCCGATAGATAGTCCAAGATTCTAATCAGCGAAGGAACGCGGTCAACACGAGTTTTCGGGCATTTTTCGGCCAAAAAAGCGGCAATCAAGAGGCAGATAGGCAGCACCGGGAGCATCACGCCCCTCAGTCCGGAATAACGAAAGACATCCTTCCCTTAGCGGCCGGGAAAGCAATTCCTGAAAATTGGTCATTATTTCTTTGTGACCAAGGTCGAAGTGGCAACGGCTTCTCTCATATCGGATTAATCGACGTCGGGACCGCATCGACGGATGGTTCCGTTCACCAATCCGTAATCACGATATAGGCTCGATTTCGTTGATCATCGAACACAATCGTCGTGCCGGAATCATCGCTTGGATCTGCTTTGTCGTAATCGTCCCAATGAAGTCCGGAACCGATTTCCAAATCTGATCGGTTGGGTGGGCTCTCGGAATCCAATTGCAGGACAACCACAGGGTTGGCAATTGGAGCAACCGGACGCCCATGTTGTCGCATCCATTCCCGGAAGCCAGCTTCTGAGATCGTGAATTGTGCGACAAGCCGGGTCGAGCTATGAATCCGATAATACGAAACGCTGCTGGCGTCCTGGGGCAACTCGATTTCCGGAACATCGCTGTAGGGAACATCAATCCCGAATTTGATCGTTTGTTCGAGCAGAAACCGAAATGCAAAGTTAACGATCACGATCCAGACAATTCCGCATGCGACGATGCAAAAAACTTGAACCGGCCGCCGTTTGGAAAAGTGTGCAACCATCCAGACGAACGGTAGCAACACCAGAGTCGCGAAATTGATTGCCAGAATTATCACTCCCACAATTCGCTCCAACAAATGCCCATAACACGTCGAGTCATATTTTCACTCGCCAGATTCTAGAGTTACTCCGCACCCAAGGCAAAATCAACTCGGTTGGCAAAACGGGAATCATGAGGCTTGGGCCGCGGCCTGAGCAGCCCATGGTAGGCTTGAACACCACTTTCATTCTTTGTTTTCCCACACGCGAGCCCTGGAATGCAAACGCCGAATTGCCAGGCACAGATTTTGTCGCCCTAAGATCTTTCCCCGTATGATATGCAGCGCTAGATTGCGGTGGTCGCGTGAACGGTTGGGACGAGTTTTCGAGCTCTGGCAACCACGGCAACTTCTTTACCAGCGGACGGGCAACGAGATAATTCCGCCCATCGCAGCGACAAATAAACCGGCCGCGATCAGATCCGCCGTCGTTCCAGGGTTGAAGCGATTTCCGTCGCTCCGCAGCGCGAAGTCAAAGTCCGCCAGGCTTTGTTCGCAGGCAACTTCGCGATCGTCAGCGGCCCAATTCTTCAGCGAGTGCGGAAAGAACTCGTCGGCCAATTGCCGAGCCCACACGGAGATCTCCCGAGCTCGGTCCCAGCCTACTTTGCGAGCAATCAACGTGTCTGGCTGGTCGGCCAATAACCGCAAGTAGGTTCCAATGATGGTCCATTGCAAACCGCAACCGGAGGAAAGGAGGCCCGCAATGCTAGGGACCGTCTTTTCGAAGGTTATCGAATACCCTGACACATATTCTGCGGCAATCGAGTCTCGTTCGACGGCTAATCTCATGACTTGGGCGACCGTATCCGACGATTGCAACGCGGTGGCAGCGGCAATGTCTGCTTCGGGGACAGTCCCCATGCCGCCGGGCTTCGCCAAACCAATCGCTGAATAAATAAACTGTGTCTGTTCGACGGAAGCGGAATTGATCAAGGCTTGAGTTTGTTGCCGCCACGCTTGGAACATCGCTTGATTCAAAGTGCCTGAACCCATCAAGTCCGTAGGCCTAGCTTGCGACGTTCCGATCGGGTCGAACCGCTTGACCCAGGCTTCGGACAAGGGGCCCAACAACAGGCAGATTCCTAAATTGGTATTCGAACGCGTCAACTGCCGCGTCGTCTGCACGGCCTCGAAAACAAACTGGCCAAACGTCGGCTGTTGCGCGGTGTTCTGATCCGACCATCGTACGAGCCACTGCCGGGCAGTGTTGCTCACCGCCAAAGCACTGTGGAGGAAATCGAGTAGCCCAATATCGGCGAAATCTGCCGAGCGGTGGACGTTGCCCGGTTTGGCAGCCAAAACTTCCCATTGGCAGGCCAAGCAAAGTGCGGTGGGCAAATCACAGAACGGTTGACGAGCGGGATCAGAAACCTGGGACATGCCGAGTCGCTCCATACCTGAACGATTCTTCCGAAAGGTTTCGTGGCTGTTTATCGACTTCTCGATGGTGCAGGGCGATCTAGTTGAGCCTGACTTTGGCGCCGTTGGTCCCAGATTTGTTTGACCACGCGAGTGATATCACTTGATTGGGTAAACGAAAGGACGTGGTCGGTGGTGACCACCAAATCAAACCCGTATTCATCGGCCACCTGGTCGGCGATAGCCTGCAAATCGCGATCCGCCAACTCTCTGTATTGCCGCATCCGTTCGCGAATTTCGCTGGTCGCCAACCCCTTTTTCTGCTCAAACAGTTTTTGAAGAATCACGACTTCGAGATCGGTCAGGTGTGACACGCTGAGACGAACCGTGTCCTGTTCTGCAAAAAGTTGTGACTCGGCGTCTTGAACCAATTTGTTGGACAATGCCGCAAGTTCCGCCGCGAGGATCAGCTGAACATCACAGACTGCAATTCGTGAACCCGGAACCGTCGTACTCGCAGAACCAAAATTCTGAGTGGGATCGGATTCTTGTTTGCTTGACTCGACGTAACTAGCAGTCCGACTATCGCGATTCGGAAGCACCGGTAGCGGTCGCACGCTCTTCTCGTCAGTTAATAAATTCGCCGTATTGGCGAATGGCGAGACGCCTGATTCCTCAAGCGACTTGGGCTGCGGAAGACCTGCCGCGGTGTCGTTGTCCGATTCGCTGCCGGCGGACGCATTGGTGATTCGCAAGGTTCCGTTGATAACGGAGTACCCTACAAGTACAGCAAAAACACACGTTGCCAGCAAAATCATATTGCGGACGGCCGACTCCTTGCGATAGCTTTCTCGCAGCGAAACGAGCGGCTTCCAATTCTTGATGTCTTCGTAACGAAAATCGCGAACGCGGTTCAACATGAGGCCTATCCCTGGCAGCCAGCAGCAAACAATCCGGTGGGCGGCCAGGATTCTATGTCAATTGCTATTTTTATCCTAGATCAATTTCTATTCGATGTCGCGAGCCCGTAAAAAGGCATTACCGTGGCCGTGACCTGCATCAAGCACTGGCACGGAGCGGACATTCCCGTAATCAATGGTTTAATACGCTTCCGCGGGAATGACCTGTCCGTCATTACGATTGCAAAGATAACCCAAAGTTTGCGAATCAATATCGCTGGAAACACCCCGAGTCGAACCGTCCGCGAGCACAAACTGGCAACGAGATGGATGCCAACTTCCAAACCCTAAAATTGGAGTGGGCTGCGAATCAATTCTGGTTGCCAACGGCACACCCGGACCGCCCACGCGAGCAGAAGCCATCACATCTTGGCCGTTGTAAATGGGACCATTAAACGGCATGGTATTCAAATCTTGTGGTCGAACCTGTAATTCCCCGGCGGTAAAGGTATTCGACAAACCGTCGCGAATGTCCTCGACACGAACTCGATCGATCCAGTTTCCTGGGTACAACATCCCATCCCGAAGTCGACAGCGAGCACGGGACGAGATAATCACTCCATTACCGTTACCGCCAAAGTAGAAATCTGTTTCGGCACCGACAGCACCAGGAGTTGGGTCCCCGTGATTGCCGGCATAATCTCCCGTGGCCCCACCCACAACCGTAATCTGGATCGTACCAGCACAACCACACGGGAGCGTTACGGGAAGCGACATATCCGCTTCTGGCGTCAGTGCATTTGCGGCATTTCGCCGCGTGGGACACAAATAAGTTGCGACCACTGCCGATGTCACGGTCGAATCGTGCTGTCGATAGGGCTTGGAAACATCCCACCGTTGGAACAAGTGGTTTTGCTCCAAATACGGCAGTAAACGAACAAGCCACGAAGGCTCCTCTCCTCCGCATTCAAAACCTTCAGCAAAAAAATCTCGCTGATAAATTCTGGCCGGAGGAAAGGATTTGTGATTGCCTTCGAATGAAGACGTTGCCAAACCAATTTGCCGGAGATTGTTCAAGCACGCCGAAGCACGCCCGGCTTCCCGAGCGTATTGCACAGCCGGAAACAACAACGCCATCAAAACGCCAATGATCGCAATGACGACCAACAGTTCGACCAACGTAAAGCCGTTCCGGCTTGCAAAAGACGACCTTATCATGGATCAATCTCGCCGTGTTCGTCGTGTAAACATCAATGAAGCCGCAACCAACAGAATGGCGACACTGCTTGGTTCAGGTACCGCAGTAAAACTCGCGGACAGGCCATAAAACTGAGTCTTGATCGCCACGGCATCTGGATTGTCGCTTCCCGTGACCCGCAAGAAGTACGTTCCGGCCGTCGTAAGGTCAAAATTAATCGACTCGTTGCCACCCAGGCTCGTGTCGTTCGCAAACGACAACAGCGTGGTGCCATCTGAATCAAACAAAGCCAATGCCAAGTTGCTGCGCTGTTGCGTGTTGAAGCTGGCACCGCTCGCCGTGTAGGTAAAACCGAGGCTCTCCAACAAGACATCAACCGTTCCGGCACTGTTAACGGTCAAGGACCAGAAGTCAGTGTCATTCGAGTGATCGATGCTAAAGAAATCGGTAGCAGTTGCTGACACTGCAAACGTGCGGGCAGAATTGCCGACCGATACGGTACCACCATCGGCGAGAACGCCCAAATCGGAGGCTCGTCCGGCCACATCATTGCCCTGACCACCAAAACTCTTTTCTTGAACATCTCCATATCCCCGTTGGGCCAACAAAATATCATGGTGTTGTGGTCCATCGAAAGACGTGTTTACCGAAGGGTTCATCAATTGAGCCGCAGAACCAGCCGTCGAAACGTGGTCCATTCCGACACCGTGCCCGTGTTCATGAGCAACGACGTTTCTTAAGCGAATGGAGCCGTTCGTTGTCGTATTGAAGAAATTGTCATTGGTATCGATTACCATGTCGCCGACGTTCGGGAAAAAATTAAATGCCAAAATCCCTGAGTTCCCATCGATATTGCGACCTCCCATCCGAACGTCTGCTCTGGTACCAACAATTCCTCGATTACCAGCGCCGTTTGAGTTGCTGAAAGCAGCCTGATCGTCGGCGGCCTCGTAAACGTAGCTCAAACCGCTGATCGAACTCCATCGGTTAAATGTGCTTTGGTAGAGTGCAAACCAGGGGCGTTGTGTCAGGTCACTGCCGCCAGGACCTGAACCATAGATCCCATCCATTCTTGCAATCAAATTACTGTTACCTTGTGGTCCAGTATTGAAGCCGGGTATCAACGTTCCTTCGGCTGCAAAACCCCAGGTCAAAGTCAAAGGGTTCCCCATTCCATAACCTTGTGTTGGCGTCAACGCAGTTCCACTTGACCAACGCGATATATCGGCAGGTTGGGCAAAAGTAACCGAGGCCATCACGAGAAACGTTAATGAACAAACAGCCCCCAAGAACGCAGTTCGTTTCATACGGTCCGAGCTTTCTCAACTAGAAAAGACGCACTTGGTAAAACTAGCCACTCTCCTTTGAGTAGCTACATGTCGCAATCAATTGGCCCTGCAGTCAATCGGGCAGTAGTCTAATTCGAATCGATCCTCAATGGAAACTGGCACTCAAAAAATTTTTAGGTGCCATCCACCTACTTGACAAATAGTCGGCAGACCTTTAAACTTCGTGCGGAATCCTAATCTGGAGGTGGTCTATGGGACGCGGTTTGCGATCGGAAGTATTTTCGTGCTCTGAAGTTTGCATTGTGCACTGTACACAGCGGTGCGTTAGGAAGGCGTTTCTGGCCGGATTCGACCAAAATACCGGCGTCGATTACTCACATAGGAAAGAGTGGATTCGCCGCCGAATGGAATTGCTTGCATCGACGTTGTCTATAGACATATTAACATATGCTATAATGAGCAATCACCTTCACGTTATCGTTCGAAATCGGCCGGATGTGGTCGCAACTTGGTCTGACGACGAGGTCGCGACTCGTTGGCTTAAGGTATTTCCTGGGCGGCGAATCGAAGAACAGTTGGCCCAGCCGACCGAGAGCGACGTCCGCGAGTTGGTCAACGATCACAAGAAGTTGCAAACCGTCCGCGAGCGATTATCGGACATCTCGTGGTTTATGCGAGCGTTGGCCGAGCCGATCGCGCGAATGGCCAATTTTCAAGATGAATGCACGGGACGGTTTTGGGAAGGGCGATTCAAGGCTCAGCGGATTGTGGATGAAGCGGGTTTGCTGGCCTGTTCGATGTATGTCGACTTGAATCCAATCCGAGCGGCGATGGCACGGTCGATCGAAGAGGCTCTGCACACTTCGGCGCACGACCGAATAGCAGGCCAGCAAGGCCATGAAATCGACTCGGCCGCGTTTGATCTCGCGGTCATATCGAACGAAGAGGCTGCGGATTTTCAAAAAAACAAGACCGTGACTCAACAGAGAGAGCTACTCAAGGTGCACGGTCGAAATGTCAACCGCCGTGGCAAGCGTCGAATCAAACGCGATGGTTGGCTGGCGCCACTGACTTTAAGCAAGGAGGTACTGGCGAATGATCCGCAATCCCACCGCGACGGACTGCGAGCGAGTGATCGTGGCTTTTTGCGCATCGAGTGGCACGATTATCTGAGTTTACTCCGTTGGACGTCACAAAGTTCGATCGCACCGCCGGATCCAAACGATGTCGAGAACGCAGTAACGGTTTTGCGAAATATTGGAATCGAGGGTGAAAAATGGCGAGATCTGGTGTGGAATTTCGATAAGTACTTCGGCCAAAGCAGTTGCGCGGGAAAATCGGAGGCCATGATCGAACACGCCCAGCAAGTCGGTAAATGCTGGCATCGCGGCCAATACCGAGTACAGGCCGATGCTGCCCTCTAACACCACGCTTGGCAAACAATTTGAACTTGCAAGTCTCACGTGAATTACGGGGACCGCACGTTTCGCAAACCTTTCCCAACCGAAGGGCCTACCACTAACTTGCTGGTTGCGACGTTGAATCAAATTGTTTATTTGCCCGAAGCTTCGGCCGACCGCAGGCTAACGAAACCGTGGCGCGGCGATATCGGCTCTCTGACGGAGCGACTTTAGGGGGCGGCGGACAGCAAATCCCAGGCACATCATCGTTACTTGAAATCAATCGAAGCCTATCTTCGCATCACAAATGCCGGCTCCATTCTAATTCACATCGATCTTGAGTGCGACTTCAGGACCGCAATGTAGGTGGGTGGCTTTATTCGAATATAGATGGGTGGCACCTATTTTTTTGAGGTTGGGCCAAAGTTATTGGCGAGAGCTCTCGATGATGTTGAAGGGCATCGGCCATAATCTTGGAGTTCTGAACTATGCCTGGTGTTTCGCGACGTGCCGACGATGATCATCGTCCGTTCAGCAAATCCAAATCAAAAATCCTTGGTGTTAACAAGGTAAAAGAACTTCTCTACGAAGGTTGGAGGATAACTCTGTTACATCGCGATCAAGGCATCCACGCTCAGCGAATTGCCTATAGCGCCCGCGTTGCTGAAATCGGCTCAAAGGTCTCATTCTACGTGCCTTGCGCTGACAGCCAGAAGTTGGTCATCAAAAGTGCTAAGAAACTGATTGACCACCGGATCGAAAAGACTCAAATCGATAGGTCGAAGTTCTACACCGTCGAAAAAGTTCTTAACCTCTGGTTTCGGGATGACGAAGACCAAACCACTAACTCGAACGCTCTTGCACCAAGTCCTGAGTCCCTTCCAACTCCCGAGTGAATCGCTGCCGCAGTTTACTCGCAATGCCGTTTAACCATAGACCTATTTCACTTCCGAATCGCTCAGCGACGCAATGCTGGGCGACATGCATAAACAATTGGGCAATGTGGTCACCGCCCAGCAATTCTCTGCGTCGCGGTTAAACACAATACCGTTTACTCGCCCGAAAACGAAGTTCGTTCCAACCACTTTCTTCCATCGAGTAGGGGCGTTCAAAATGTCGGCTGCCACATGCTCGCACTTTTTCATATACGGAACACTGCTGCCCGGTCAGTGCCGTTGGTATCTCCTCGAGCAAGCAAACGCACTCCTGTTTGGGCCAGCCACTACGGCGGGCTGGTTATTGGATTTGGGAGAGTACCCTGGCTTCGTCTCGGAAGAGTGGCTCCAAATGTCCCAGATTCGTCGGCCCAATCTGCCCGGCACCGTTTTTGGGCAGCTCGTGGCCGTCGCGGATCCCGAAGCAACCTGTCGGGCGTTGGACCTCGAAGAAGATTGCCTTCAGGCCGATTTCGGGTTTGATTCCATTGGCCAACCGCTTCGCGTGCCAATCGAATTTGGCGTTGGCCTCTATGTTCGACGGTTGCAACAAATTATTCTGGCGAACGGCAGTACCCAGTGGGCCTGGACGTACTTGTACAACCAAACCGTGCAATCGGCTAAATGGATTGAAACTGGCAGTTGGCTGCTGGCCCAGGGCGAAAGATCCTAAGGTTTTCCGGATCTTGTTTTCCCCGTGAGATTCCGATTCCCCGTCCCACGTTTTTTGGAAACGTGGTCCCGGAATTAAAGAATCGAGCCACCTTTTGCCTTCCATGGAAGTATCGTTAAACAGATGGCAGTCGACATGAACGGTTACCGGATCAACGATGCGAACATTGCAGGACAACATTCATTGGTCTGTGGCGGGTGTGGTTGTTGGTGTGACGATATCAGTTGGAGCCCCGACCGGCCGCAAGAGTTTGGGCCTGCCTGCGAACTAGGCCACCATCACTTTCAACATTTAGCAACTCGCAGTGTGCCATCCTCGGCATTTGAGGTGCCGTTATTGGCCGAACTGTCTGAAGCCCTACGTAAGTCGCGACGTCCGTTAGTTACCGGACTGCACTTTAGTTCTCTCGAGACGCAAAGGTTGGCAATCGCTATCGCAGATCGGTGCGGTGGCGTAGTCGATCCGTTTCTCACGGACAATTCTAGAGCCAAGACTTTGGCGTTTCAGCAGACTGGAGAAAGTACAGCCACCTGGGGCGAAGTCAAAAATCGCGCTGACTTGGTGATTTACTGGCGTTGTCGCCCAGACCGAGCCCCACGATTCCGCCAACGCTACGGCGATATGGCCGACGGCGAGTTTGTTCATCCGGCCTCCCGAACGGTAATCGTTGTCGATTCGAATCACGAGCCGGCAACATGGCAAAACAATTTCTCTGCCAACGAGTCTCCTGGTACTCTGCAATTCGTAACCATCGACGCCGATGACCGTGGCACGCTGGTGCAAATGCTCGGTGCAAGCAAGAGGCCAAATTCCCCCGAACCAACGAGCAATCAACCGATGGGCCATTCGAGTGCCAGCCCAAAAGGGACTGATCCGATATGGGGGCCAATCCACTTGGCATTGTCACGATCTCGATATGCGGCCATTGTGCTGGGAGAATTAAACCCGGGAGCGACGGAACACCACTTATCAGATTTGATTACGCTGCATCAGCTGCTTCAGCGATGGGCGGCTACCTGGAATTACCAGCAACGCTGCGTCGTGGTGCCATTTCCCGGAATGGCCAATCATTGTCGGACTGCCCAGTCGGTGCTGACGTGGCGGACCGGCTATCCGATGGCAGTTGATTTTTCCAAAGGTTTCCCACGTTACGATCCCATCGCATTCCATTGGCGCGAATTGATCGCACGCAATGATGTGGATTTTATTCTGCACCTCAGTGGTGACTGCGTTCATTCGAGTTCGTCAAGCTGGGCGGAGCAAAGCCGCTGTTTGGCAAAATGGGCCAATGATAAACCACTCTGGGAAATCGGTACGCAACAAACCATACCAACCGCTCACCGATTTTTAGCGACGTGCACGGAACAAAGTAGCGTTGCTCCGATTCCACGCACGATAGGGAGGCCCGACGGAGTCATGCTTCCATACTCCGACGCTCCTTTCGCAAACGTCAACCGCGAAGCGGAGATCATGGCGAGGTTGTGGACGTCACTGCATCCCTCAACAGACGCAACTCCGTAATCACCGGCGAATGATCCGATCCAAGCGTTGGCCCGATCTCTCGGTGTCGAACTTCCCAATGATTGTTGACAAAAACATGGTCGATGGGAATTCGCAAGATCTTCGGCACAAACGTGGGCCAAGAGCCCTGCCAACCAAACCCACACCGTGAGTCTTTTAGACCTGCTGCCTGTAAAAAGTAAGGGGAGCCCGACGTGCAATTGAAGTCTCCGGCGATGATCAATGGCTCAGTTATTTGAGTGCCCACTTGTTCAATCAAGTTCAACATCTCGTTACGGTCGATAAACCTCTGCACATTCATGGGTGATGCAGGATGAACGCCCATAACCATGATGGTTTCGTCATTCCAACTAGTGGTTACCGCGAGCAATTTCTCGGAGGCGTGAATCTCGCGAAAGTGAGGCAAGTCCGTCGCTGCACGCAATGGCATACGGCTGAAAATTCGCGTTCCATTCCACATTGGGAACAACTGGGTCGAATCATACGGATGCGTGTCTGCCAAACCTTGCTGCACCGCTTCGTACCAGCCATCGGTACATTCGCAAAGCACAATCAAATCCGCATCGGAATCACGCAGGAAACGAATCGACTCGGCGCGATCTTGGTTCAAGTACAACACGTTGAACGAGACGAGTCGCAGCACACGTGGTTCCCGCGAGGCCAAATCTTTGATTGTCACATCACGCGATTCGAGTTGCGTCGTTAACCCGTTGGGCGGCCAGTAATACGGCAAGACTTGGAACGCGTGCGGCAGCGTTAGCAACAAAACGAAAATACTCCGTTGCCATTGCTGAAGGCCGACCGCAATCAAGCCAACCCCAATCCCAAGGCCCAAGTATTGGGCGCGAAAGTTGGACATCAAGTCGCATTGGTAGTTGTACGGAGCCAAAAAACAGGCTACCAAGATTGCCAGCAACCCGAGCACGCCACAACGGGTCGCGAATCGCAACAGCCATCCCCCGAATTTTTTCAGCGACGAAACAGAATTTGATTGCGAGCCATTCGCTGGAGACCGACTCGCTTGAACTTCACTCGAGTTCACAAGTGTCCTCTTCGCTTTCGCTTGGTTCGTCGCCGCTTGGTTCATTTGGGCTCAAAAAGGAAAGACGCGGAAAGTAACGTTCCACGATTTCGAAGAATTCGCCCGCGTCGTTGATGCGAGCGACGCGACTGCGAAACTCACGAGCACCAGGCATCCCCTGAGCGTAACAGCAGGAATATTTTCGCATCAAGATCGCGGCCTTCGGTTCACCAAATCGCCGTAAAATCAGTTCGTAATGCTGCAACAGACACTGTCTTTGATGTTCCAAGTCCGGATCGGGTGGGATTGGCAAACCGCGAACCGCACAAGCGGCCTGCTGAAACAACCACGGTCGGCCCAACGACGCCCGCGCGATCATCACGCCATCCACGGGATACTTCTGAAATGCCGCCACGACATCGGCAGGTGTCCGCAGGTCGCCATTGCCAATCAAGGGTATATGTTTCAAATAAGACTTGATTTCGGCGATGCGATCCCAATTGGCTTGGCCGCGATACATGTCCGCAGCCGTTCGTCCGTGGACAGTCAATGCGGCCGCTCCTGCATTCTCGACAACTTGAGCAATGCGATTCGCGTTGATCTTATCCGGCGAACATCCCAAGCGAATTTTGGCCGTCACCGGAGTCGGCGAGCTGGCGGCAACAACACACTCGATGATTTCGCCCATGCGATCAGGCACGGACAGCAAATACGAGCCACTCTTCGCGTTTTCCGTGACCTTTTTTACTGGGCAGCCAAAATTGATGTCGACAATGCTGACGCCATATTCATTGACCAAACGTCGCGCGACGTTGGCCATGACTTGCGGATCATTGTCCCAGATCTGGACAGCCAATGGGCGTGCTTCTTCCGGCACGCCCCACAGACGGTCGGGATGCTCTGCTTTTTGTTCGTGCTTCCAAGCCATCCCGGTGGCGTGAACCATTTCAGTCGCCAACAAACCAACGCCACCGTATTCGCGAACAATCTGCCGATATGCGTAGTTTGTAAAACCCGCCATCGGAGCTTGCAAGATCGGTGGATCAATCAGCACGGGGCCAATCTGAAACGGTACGGCGATCGGCTGAGGAGCCGCAGCGTCCGATAGTGAAGCAACGTCAGAGACCGGGACTTGAATCGACATTCGTTCGCGACCACCACCATCGGCTCGGTAAGCTCAAACACAAGAGGCCGCTGGTCACCAAGACCAAGGCCGACCTTCCCAAAGGATCCGTCCCCCAGTTTAGCAGGTTCCCAGCATGTTCCAAACCCAAGAAAAACATCAACACGCCCGCGACCGCCGCCAGGGTCGCCGTTACTTGGATGCCTTGCTCCGATCTTGAGACCCAGGTCACGACCGCACCCATCAACAACAGAAGTCCAACCGCCAATGGCATTGCCAACGCCGCAACTCGAACGCGCGGAATCCGATTGACGACCGGAGGAACTACCGAGTCCCCATTTTCTGGTTGTAGCGACGGACGTGCGGTCGGTGGCGCGTCGTTGGATGGGGTGCCGGAGCCCGGCTGTGGCACAGGAACATCCGGCACACGAACCTGCTCCGACTTCGTCAAGTCCGTACGGGTACCGTCGTTACCGTTTTCAGCGGCGATTCGCGCGTCGCGAATCTCGATGGCTTCATGGATGTTGAGCGCCAACATCCCGCCTCCCAAGAACAGGAGCAGAACGCCGACAATCAGACTATGACTGGTCATGAATGGCCCAATGGTTCGAAATGCGTTGGGTTAACGATCTTCACCGGCGAAGATCGTCCGACCGCCATCAACGGGCAAACAAACGCCCGTCACAAAGTCCTCGGCAATGAAGTAACGCACGGCGCGTACGATCGCATCTGGACGATTCACTTGCTGCACCAAGGTCGACTGTAAAAGTTGTTGTTGTTCGACTTCGTCCGAGTCCGGAGGCAACAATACCGGACCTGGCAAAATGCAATTTACTCGGACCTTGGGGTTTCGTTCGGCAAGTTCCCGAGCCAGACTCCGAGTCAAGCCGGGAATGGCCCCTTTCAAGGCAAAGTACGCGGCATGATTGGGATATGGTCTTTCCCAGGCCCAATCACCAAAATTGATGATCACTCCTCCGTCCGCTTGCCGAACCATCTGCAGTCCTGCCAATTGACTACAAAAGAAGGTCGCCTTCAAGTCCACGTCGAACTGCTCCTGCAAGTCCCGCTCGGTGATCTCTTCCAAGGGAATGGGCCGCCAGACACTTGCGGTATTGACCAACACATCAAGTCGCCCAAAGGTTGCAACGACCGAATCAACAAGTTTTTCGATTGCCGCCCGCGAGCGAAGGTCTGCTTGAAACAGCCGGGCTTGAACCCCGTTCGCGCGCAGTTCCGCCACCAACAACTCCGCCTCTTCCCTCGATTGGTGATAATGGATAGCCACGTCTATCCCATCGGCCGCCAGACCACGAGCAATATGGCTACCGAGTCTCCGGCGACCAGCGCCAGTGATCAGCGCGACCAAACGTGTCGAACGGGCAGGAGTTGAAGGCATGTCGGCTTTCCTCTGGGACTTCCATAGACGAACTTGGCGTGAACCCCACCTCCAGCGCCGTCGGATTGTTGCCGAGACCACCGACCATCGGCAGGACGATAGCGTCCGGGCTCTAATCCAATACCGTAAAGTTTCGCCAGTTTAACCGACGCGGATGTACCGGCCGACGCCCAACGCCGCAAAGTCAAGCCTTCGCGTCGCCTCAAGTGGTTGCCGGCGCCATGGTCTGGAACCGGAACCCCGTCGCATCGTCGTATTTAACTTCGACCGTTCCGTGTTCAATCAAGTTCCCTTTGAGGATCTCGGTGGCCAATGGATTGATCAAGTGATTTTGAATCACTCGCTTCAACGGACGCGCGCCATATTGAGGATCGTAGCCTTGCCGCGCCAACGCATCGAGTACATCCACCGGTACCACAAGTTGCACTCCGTGCTCTTCCAAGCTTTTCGCCAGCGTCCTGATCTGAATATCCACGACCTTGCGAATCTGAGCAACCTGCAAGGGGTGAAAGACAATCTTATCATCGATGCGGTTCAACAGTTCGGGCAAAAACCGCGACTGTAACGACGCTTCCACGGCTGCACGCAATTCGTCCGTATCACCACCCTCTTGTGTGATCTTCTGAATCAATTGGCTGCCAATGTTGCTCGTCATGACAATGATCGTGTTGGTAAAGTCCACTGTGTGGCCATGATTGTCCGTCAATCGCCCATCGTCCAATACCTGGAGCAGGATATTAAAGACATCGTTATGAGCTTTTTCAATCTCGTCCAGCAACACCACGCAAAATGGCCGGCGGCGAACAGCCTCGGTCAACTTCCCACCCTCCTCGTACCCGACATAACCAGGAGGTGCACCGATCAACCGGCTCACGTTGTGTTTTTCCATGTATTCGCTCATGTCGATTCGCACCATGGCGTTTTGATCATCGAACAGAACTTCGGCCAAGGCTTTGCATAATTCGGTCTTGCCCACTCCGGTCGGTCCGAGAAACAAAAACGAGCCGATCGGACGATGGGGATCTTGCAAGCCCGAACGACTACGTCGCACGGCATTGGCCACAGCCGTTACCGCTTCGTCTTGGCCGACGACGCGCTGATGAATTCGCTCCTCCAGCACCAACAGCTTCGCGCGCTCCGACTCGACCATGCGACTGACCGGAATCCCTGTCCACGCGCTCACAACTTCGGCGATTTCTTCTTCGGTGACGTTTTCGCGGAGCAACCTACGAGTTTCGCTTTCATTGGTCGGCGTTTCACTTTCCCGCGCGGTGGCTTGGTCCAATTGTTTGACCAGCGATTTTTGTCGCATGTCCAATTCGTACAAGCTTTGATATTCGGCCTCGCTCACCATTTGCCCGGTTGCAAGTTTCGAATTGAGCTCTGCTTGTTGTTTGTTGAATTGCCGCTGTGCCTCGTCCAATTGTTTGCGCAAATTTTGGGAGTCCACCATGCCTAGCTTCTCCGCGTCCCATTGTTCGCGCAGGCTGGCTAATTTGCCGCGTAGTTCGTTCATCTCTTCATTGACTTCAGCCAAGCGTTCACGGGCACTGGCTTCAGTTTCGTCAGCCAACTGTCGCGCGGCCAGCTCCAACTGAGTCAGGCGGCGTTGCACCGAATCGATCTCACCGGGCACGCTATCTCGTTCCATGGCCAACTTGCTGCAAGCTTCATCCACCAAGTCGATCGCCTTGTCCGGCAAAAAACGGTCCGTGATGTAACGAGCGGACAACTGAGCGGCGGCCACCAAAGCGGCGTCTTTGATCTGGACCCCGTGGTGCGATTCGTAGCGTTGCTTCAAGCCGCGCAAGATCGTGATCGTGTCTTCAATATTCGGTTGATCGACAAAGACGGGCTGAAACCGACGTTCCAGAGCCGCATCCTTTTCAATGTACTTGCGATACTCTTCCAAGGTCGTCGCGCCCACGCAGCGAAGTTCCCCGCGAGCCAAGGCAGGCTTCAACAAATTGGCCGCGTCGTTGCCACCTTCCGCAGCTCCGGCACCCACGACCGTATGCAACTCGTCGATAAACAAAACCACTCGTCCTTCGGCATCGGCAACCTCGCGCAAGACCGCCTTGAGTCGCTCCTCAAACTCGCCGCGAAACTTGGCTCCGGCGACTAAAGCACCCATATCGAGCGCGACAACTCGAGTGTTTTGCAGGCTATTGGGCACATCGCCTTCGACGATGCGCAACGCCAAGCCTTCCGCGATCGCGGTTTTGCCAACGCCCGGTTGACCAATGAGAACGGGGTTGTTCTTGGTGCGACGTGATAATACTTGCACAACGCGGCGAATTTCTTGATCGCGACCGATAACCGGGTCCAACTTGCCAGCCTTCGCCCGCGCCACCAAATCAATACCGTATTTTTCCAAGGCTTGGAATTTGCTCTCGGGATCTTGGTCCGTCACCTTGGCACTGCCACGCAGTCCTTTAACCGCTTCACGAATGTCCTTTTCGGTCACTGCGCGAGTTTGCAAGATTGTCTTGGCCGTTGAATCCACCTTGGTCAGGGCAAGCAACAAATGCTCGGTCGAAACAAACTCATCCTGCATGCTCTCGGCGAATTGTTGGGCTTGGGTCAGCACTTGACTCAACTGATGGCCCACACCGCGTGGCGACGTGTTCGAAGAGGTCGGCAACCGCTGGAGTTCACTGGTCACTGCCGTTTTCAAGGAATCCACGGGTACCTGCAGCTTTTGCAACAGCGGGACCGTCAATCCTTGCCGTTCGGATAACAACGCCGAAAGTAGATGCAGTGGCGTGATTTCTGGATTCCCGGATGCTTGAGCCAATTGTTGGGCCGCAGCCAGTGCTTCTTGAGATTTTGTCGTCAGTTTGTCGAAAGAGAAAGTCATGGTCAGCTCCCATCCGAGTCAGTACGCAAACTACACGCCTGTCGCTGCCAATCCTGCAGCGACGGGCGACAGAAGCTGTTCAATGCATCTTTTGGGCCAATATTCGGCGTTAATCGCAAGACCGTTCAACGAGGCAACTTCTTTGAACCGTTCCCTGACTGCAAAACCGTTCAACGAAGGACCATTTTAGCTGCCGAATCGCTCAGCGACGCAATGCTGGGCGACTTGCATAAACAAGTGGGCCATGTGGGTACTCGCCCAGCATTGCTCTGCGTCGCGTTTAAATGAAAATTGAACGGTATTGCGGTTAACCGCAATACCGTTCACGGAAGGACGGTAGTAGGGACATTCCATTTGCCGCGACCATCCATAGGCGCTGGATTTTCAAGGGTCGGCGGACGGCACACGGAGTGCGCCTGCTACCTGTTATGGAACCATGTTTGCTTTAACCGAGAATCCGCGCGGCGTCGCGGGCAAAATAAGTCAAAATGCCATCGGCCCCGGCTCGCTTGAAGGCTAAGAGACTTTCCATCATGACCGCTGGGCCGTCCAGCCAACCATTGGCCGCTGCCGCCATGAGCATCGCGTATTCGCCAGAAACTTGATAAACAAACGTGGGAAACTGGAACTGTTGCTTGATTCGACTGACCACATCCAGGTACGGCATTCCGGGTTTGACCATCACCATATCGGCCCCTTCGCGAATGTCCAGCTCGACTTCGCGCAAGGCTTCCTCCAGGTTGGCCGGGTTCATTTGATACGTCTTCTTGTCACCAGAGCCCAAACTAGCGGCGCTGCCAACCGCTTGGCGAAACGGCCCATAAAAAGCCGAAGCGTATTTCGCAGAATACGCCATGATGCTGACTTGCTGAAAGCCCGCATGATCCAACGCCGACCGAATTCGGCCGACGCGGCCATCCATCATGTCGGATGGGGCGATAATGTCGCACCCCGCTTGCGCTTGGACGACTGCTTGGCGACAGAGTATTTCGACAGTCGCATCGTTGACAACGTAATCGTCATACAGCAGGCCATCATGTCCATGGCTCGAATACGGATCCAAAGCCACGTCACACAACACGCCGATCGATGGACAGGCTGCTTTGATCAACGCGGTCGCTCGGTTGATCAAATTGTCCGGATTCAAAGCCTCTCTAGCATCCTCGCTCTTGAGCGCAGGCGGTGTCGCCGGGAACAACGCGACAACGCGAACCCCCAAGTCTGCCGCGAGAGAGACTTCTGCAGCGATTTCCGCGAGCGGAATCCGAAACACGCCCGGTAGACTGGGAATCGATTCCCGTTCCGATCCATTGGCAATAAACACCGGCCAAACCAAGTCACTGGTTCGCAAATGGTGCTCTTGCACCAGATCTCGCAGCCATGGCCAACGACGTAGCCGCCGGAGGCGGCTGTGCGGATAGTGGGGCATCAACGACTCGCGGGCAAGGTCTTGGGTTTGTATTCGTGCGCGCGTTTCCGCAGAACGGTCGCCTTGATAATCTTGGACGGTTGCAGGTCTGGGTCTGGCGCTTCGGGATTGACTTTATTCAAGCCGGCGACATTATCCAATCCTTCGATCACTCGGCCAAACGCCGTGTGTCGGTTATCGAGGTGCGGCGTGGCCAAGAACGTCAGGAAGAACTGACTGCCGCCCGTGTCTTTCCCAGCATGGGCCATGCTGAGCGTTCCCGCGAAGTGTTTCCGATAATTTGGCTCGTAACACTCGCATGGGACCGAGTACCCAGGGCCACCTCCGCCAGTTCCGTTCGGGCAACCGCCTTGGGCCATGAACTGTGGTAGAACTCGATGAAACGTCAGTCCGTCGTAGTAGCCCTTCTCCACCAAAGAAATGAAGTTGGCAACCGTGTTGGGCGCTTGGTCCTCGTAGAGTTCGATCACGATGTCGCCGGCCGAAGTTTCGAACTTCACCCGCGGCAAGTCATCTTTCTCGGCTTCCGCCGCACGAATCGCTTCTTCGACTTTCCACTCGGCGGCGCGTTCGGCGAGTCCAGAAGCCATTCGTCGCATGAATTCGGTACGCACTTGACCACCCTCGGACTTGATCTTATCGATCAACTGCTGGGCCAACGTGAATTGATCGGAGCCGAACGCTGCCAGGGCCGCAAATTGGTAGACCAGTTCGTCCTTGCTGCCGCTATCGACCAGCGGCTTAAGCAGGCGAAATCCGCGTTGATAATTGTCTTCGCTGATGGCGATGCGTCCCAACTGCAACAAGGTGTCGTGCAGTGGCTGCGGAATTTCGGTGCTGTCTTGCACGGTTTGCAAAAGCTGCGGTTCAATTTCCTTGCGCAATTCCGAAAGCGACTTCACCTTCGCCTGATAGTCCTGCCAAAACTCCGCCTGGTCACCGGCCGGCAGCGTGCGGGCCTTCACGTTTAAAGACTGAATTTCCGCGTAAGCGGTTTGCCAACGCTCCAGTGGTCCGGTCGTGTCGTCTTGAGGCATCCAGGCCCCACCGTTCGTGACAGCGCTTGCCCAGCACAGTCCCAAACACATCCAACCCAAACAACGCCAAACGCCGAGCCGCCCAACCGCTTGCCAATTTCGAGACATACTTCTTATTCCATAATTAATGGAGGACCACTCCGACCCAAGCACACGAGTCACTTGGAACTCATAGCCCCGAGCCCCGATCAAGAAATTCTAGCGGATGTGAGACCAAGCCACAACGGTTAGGTTTTTTGGGTTTGCTGTCGCAGAATCCGAGCTCGCAACAGATTGCCAAATTCTCGAGGCGACCGTGTATCACGGAACTGCCGACTTGAACGGAGATACATGGCCATGGCTTCTTCGTAGTTCTTCATCGCTTCCTGCGACCGAGCCGTGAGGTAGTCCAAATGACGCTTCCACTTGCCAGCAAGATCGTATTTTTCAACGTGCTTCAGCAAATTAAGCGCCGTGCCGTGGTTTTGAATCTCGCAATGAGCCATCGCCATGTACATCTTGGCATCGCCGCGAACAATAAACATTGCGGCTTTTTGCCCATCCAATGCCTGACGAAACTCCGCGGCCGACTGCCCGGTCGCCCGGTACAGTCCCAGCGATTCTTGCAAATCCGGGTTGTCGGCAATATTCTTCCAGTCGTCATCGCTATAGTGCATCCGCTGCAGTTCCTTGAAGCAGTCGGTAACCAACTCCGCGCGATCCGGCTGAAACCGACCTAACAAATACAGCACTCGCGATCGGCGCAACAAAGGAAATTCATCAAAGTAACCTTCTTCCCGTTGTTGCCATTGAATCTTGCTCATCACAAATCGATCTCGGGTTGCCTTCAACCGAGCCTCACGAATCGCTTCTCGGAAGATTTGAATCTCCAGTGGCAAGGCCCACAACTGCACCCCATCAATCAACGGATGGGCCTGAAATCGGGCCGCGATTTCGTCGGGTGAAAAGTACACGTCGACGCGTTCCGCCCCGGTCAAATTGCGTTGCAAGAATTGGCTCCGCAAAGCGAAACACTCCAACGGATAATCCAACAGCGCGACAATATCCTTCAAGTCCGCTGCACGAACCGGATAGGCCGAATCAGGCTCTGATGATTCCTCCGGTGTCAAACCTTGCCACTGGAGCCATTCCGGATTTTCGATCGCTTGACGCAATGTCAACACGGCCAATGTTTCGGGATGATGCAAGGGCATCCCCAACCGAGGATCAAACAAAAAGATCTCTGAGTCAATCAAGATACCAATGGCCCATGGAGTCAGTTCGGGATGCGAAACACGGGGAAGTAACTTGGTTGGCGCCGTCTCACGCAAACTCAAGACACAAGCGTCCAACCCCGCATGCCGCGCCAACTGTAGGAACAGGTGACCTTGTTCCCAAGCATCGCCGCGGCCATAGTTCAGGGTCTGCCACACGTAGTTGCGATAGCCCGCACCACGCACTCCAAATCTGGACAACGGCTGACCCTCGGCGATTGGCCGAACGGCCATTTCCTGGGCGGCCTCTGGTGTGGGAACTTCCGGAAATGGTTCGCCCGACACGTTTCGCACCGTCCAATCGAACAACTTCATCGCCAGTCCCAAACGGGCGGCACCTGCGGTTTGCAGTTGTGGGTTGCCAGCCTGAACGACTTGCTCCAACGTTAACGGTTCCGGGCGCCCCGCATGCGTGAGGTACGCAAATCGCGTCCCAGCTTTCTCTTCTTGAACGCGAGTCACAATTTGACTTAGCCAAAATTGCTCCTGAAGGTAAAACGCGTCGGTGTACAAATAAGTCTCATTGGCAATATTCTTCCACCACAAAGAATCCTGATAGACGGTCGGGATCGTGTCGAGCAACTTCGAACGCTCCCACGTCGCATGGGCCTGCGCCATCGAAGCCAAACCTTCCGACGATTTGGCGGTATTCCAAGCTCGGTTCAGTGACTCCGTGACACTTTCTTCGAAAACACCCCACTCCGCAACATCGTCTTTCTTGATCAAGTGGATCGCGCGGGCCAGATGTTCACTTTGACGGCCCGCCACATGCGGTTGTACCTTGTCAACGCCCGACAGTTGAAAGCCCTCACGAGTTTCTTGGGTTTCGCTACCTCCGTAGCAACCACCGACCAAAATCATCAACCCGATCGAATACCAACATGCGGTCCAACGACTTTCCATGCCAATCATTTTAGATGTATCTCGTCTCTATCATCGACCTGTAATGGAACTGCGACGCGCAGCCTACCCCGCGAGGCCCCGTTCGATATATCGTAACCGGGGTCGGTCGTAAGACAACGTCGTTGATTGTGGCAAAGAAATTGAACCGTCCGCTTGTTACACTGGCGGGACAGGATAACTACATTCCAGGTACCGGAGGAAGCTCCACAAACGGTACGCGTTTCGAGCGTGCTTCAAGCGTGTCGAGCAGCGAATTGAGAATGGCCTGAGTGAATGGGCCTTCGTCTCGACTTTGATTCTGGCGATCGTACTGTGACTCGATTTGTTTGCTGGTGAGCAGCGTTCCAAACCGTTGTACCGATCGCCGAAACGCAACGGCAGCGGCTGACCGGTTCTCCGGCGCCGCCGAGGCATCACCAGCGATGCTGGCCAAATAGACCTGAGTCTCGGCATCGCCATAATACGACAAGAGTTCGACCACCAAGCGGTCCGCGGCAGGAGACCGGCCCATCAATCCGCGAGCCGTCGGGGCAAACGTTGCAAAGTCCAGCAATCGTCGGGACCGATCATTGCCGAACCAAGCGGACAAGCTTGCCAAGCCACGTTCTGCTTGCTCAAGGGCCACGCGGTTTGGCAACTGACCGGTGACCTCTTTCAAGGCCCCCATTCTTTCAATCCATGGTAAAAGGTCGCGACCGTTTTCGCTAAACTCCGTCACGAGCGTGTATTGATCGTTGCGGTCGACTTGCAGCATCGCGCGAGCTTGGGCCAAGTTTTCCGGCCGAACGAGCAACAGGATTGGCATCGTTTTGCCCTTGGCCGTCGAGCGAACTTGATCCACAACCGTTAAGTAAGGGACGTCACCCAAGGAATCGGTGATAATCAGAAAAGTCGCCGGATACAACTCGAGATCCGTTACCAATTGCCCAGCTGATGACGCAACCGTGGCATTCCATCCGGAGGTGCGAACCAAGCCTTCCAAATAAGCCGAGTGATACGGGTTCATCGACGCGACCATCGCGTAGGTACCGATCGGGTTACTCAACAGTTCGCGGAGACCTTGATTGAAGTAGCTCGCGCCGCTGAAGCTTTTCTCCGGATTCCACGCCAAGATCGTCTGCACCGCCGCGGAACGTACTCGTTGATCGGTGGCCTTCAACGCCAGTACCACCGGAGATAAACTCCCGGAAGACGGCACCAACAGCTCGCTATTCCCCACAGTCTGCAACGATTCGAGCAATGCTTGAGCGACCAACCATTGTTGATCCTCCAATGCCGATTGCAACATCTCAGTCATTTGGACGGGTGTTAAGTATTCCGCCGCGACATCTACTGCCGCAGTCGGTAACGGCAGATCAACCCCGTTGAGCAACTTGGCGCGTTTGAATTGGGCCGCCACATAATTCCGGAGCGCGGAGTCGTTCTCGGGATCAACTCGCAACCAAGCGGTCGCCAACAAGGCTTGATTGCGTCCAACTTGATCCATCGGTTCCAGCAACTGAGGCGTCAGGTTTTGGACGCCGGAATCCCAGAGCCACACGGTCGGTGTTGTGCCTTGAAACTGCGTTCGCGGTGATTGTAGAACGTTCCACTGGGCAAGCTCCGCTTGATTCGCTTGCTCCAACCAACGGCTCGTGAACTCGCGTTGCTCGGGATCAAATCCATGTTGCGATTCAAACACCTTCCGCCAGTGTGCGATAACCGAGTCCAAAGCGGGTTCCGGCAAACGATCGGGCTGACGCACCGACCATTCCAACACCGCCGCTTGGTTGAGCACCGCGCGACTACGAGCTGCCAAGCCGAGAATAGCCGCCGTTTCTAGTTCAGATTCACTTCCGACCAGCGAACGCAGGGTCACATCCCAATCGGTTGGCCCGGCTTGAATGACCTGAATTAAACGTCGCAATTGCGGCGACTGCATGTCACCGCTCTGCACCATCGTCTGTATGCCACGCAGCAAAGGCATGGCAGCCGTCAGACCTTGAGCCAACAACTTTTCCGTGGCCGCCGTTTGCTGGGCGACACTTCCGTTCAAGAGCTCGGCGATTGCGGCGTTGGCCGACTCCTCACTGTTCGAGTATGCCATGGCGTTGGCTAACGTACTACTCAACCAAGTTCCGGCGGCCGGACTCAACTCGACTTGAGATTGCACCCACAGGAGCCGCGAGGAGGTCACGGCAAAAACGAAGTCGTAGGCCTCGCTGCCGGTTAGCGGCTGTTTCAATTCGCTCAAGATCTGATTGGCTTGATCGGGTCTCTTCAGCAAAAAGAGCGTTTCAGCGGCCAACAGTCGCTGTGTAGGTTGAGATAAATCTTGCTTGGTAATGGCATACAACAGTGGGTCCAACGGCTCGGTATCGGGACTTTCTGGACCCGTTTGAGTCGCCGGAACTGCGGTTCCACCACCAAACGGGTCCGCTCCGCCAAACGGGTTCGTTTGCCCAAACGGATCTTGGGCCAACGCCGAACTTCCAATCGCTAGTGATAAAGTGGCGACCAGTGTCCATTTCACTCCCGGTTGAATGACCCGCCGAGCGGGGCCGTCGTTCCGTAATCCTTGATCACGCTTGTTGCTGCGGTAACTGGCCAATAGGCGTTGAATCAAAAGCATGGGGCAAAAAACCAGAAAGTGACGATGAACTTCAAACCCGAAACGAAACCGCCGGCTGACGCGGCTCCGTCCAAGCAACAAGCGGCCATTTGATTCTCGGAGTCTGTACCCGAGATTTGGAGAACCAAATGTCCGGTCCGCTTTGGCGAACGCAGCCTCGTTCTACTGTAGTCGGCCGGGGCGGGTTTCGCCAACCAATTGGCAAACGAAGATCCGACTTTCACCAATTTTCCGGGTTGGACCGATTGATTCGACCAGCAAGCGAACTCGCCCTGTCGAACGTGGCGAAACCCCGTGACCGGATGCGGCGAAATGCCCGAATTTGTTGTCCGCCCCCAACTCGTGAATTAGACTATTGACTGCAGTGGGGATTCGTTCAGAAAGTCCAGACGCCGACCGGGCCAGTCGGTGTATCGGGCGGCTCCGAAAGACGGCGACTTGACCAAACCAACTTCCAATAAAAACGGAAAAGCGACGTGCAACACCCCGGTTAATCGTCACCCCAGCAAGCAACCGGGGCGGCCGCCAAAATCTCCTTCCGCAAACGGACCTCCGTCCAACGAACCTCGAATCACAAGGTTGGGAGACGTCCTTTCGGCAAGTTCCTCCAATGGGATCGAACGTCAGGAGGTCAGCACGGCGGTCGAAAAACGCCAACAAGCACAGCTAAATGCACTTAAAGATGTGTTGGGGCAGTTGTCCAAGTCCAATCCAGAACAGCGAGACGCCGGCCTGGCCGCCATTCGCCAGGGAACTTCCGCTGACGATCTAGCTGCGTTGAGGAAGCTCTTGGACGTCGATCAAACGGTCGAAGCGGCGATCGATTTTGACCTAGCTCTGGCCAAAGACTGGCGAGCGGGAGGTTATCCCTACCAATACCTTTTGTCGCGAAAAACCTACGAAAAACAAAAATATCGTTTGCAGGTCGAATTACTGAAACTGCAGTCGTGGGTCAAGCGAACCGGGCAAAAGGTCATCATCATTTTCGAAGGGCGTGACGCGGCAGGCAAAGGAGGTGCCATCAAGCGGTTCATGGAGCACTTGAATCCCCGCGGGGCTCGTGTGATCGCCCTGGAAAAACCCACGGCGTTGGAGCAAGGCCAGTGGTACTTCCAACGATACGTCGAGCACCTCCCGACCAGCGGCGAAATTGTGCTGTTCGATCGCTCCTGGTACAACCGGGCCGGTGTCGAACGAGTGATGGGGTTTTGCACCAACGATCAATATCACGAATTCATGCGACAAGCACCGGAGTTCGAACGCAATCTCTGTCGCAGTGGCATTCATCTGATCAAATTCTGGTTCTCCGTCAGCCAACAAGAACAACGCCGACGTTTCAAGGAACGCGAAACACATCCACTAAAACAATGGAAGTTATCGCCAATCGATCAAGCGTCATTGGACAAATGGGAAGAATACACTCGTGCCAAAGAGGCGATGTTCTTTTATACAGATACCCCGGACGCACCTTGGACCGTGGTCAAATCCGATTGCAAAAAACGAGCTCGCTTGCACGCCATGCGTTATGTATTGCACCGTTTGGCGTATGAAGGACGAGACTTGGAGAAGATTGGAATCGTCGACCCACTGCTGGTAGGTCGGGCGCAGGTTGTCTTTGAAGCTGGGGAACAATCGGCCGCCCTGAGCCCCTATCGTTAAGAGCGAATCCGCAAGGGCTCCGATTGTGACGGCCACATAGAAGCATGATCGCCTCGATCATACCGACCGCGTAGTAACGGTTCTCGCGCGCAAGTTCAGACGCTTGGTACCCAAGGACAACACTCGATCAAACACCGCCCCCAACGTGCAACGCTGTGAAGCATTTTTGAATGCGTATGCTCAGCACTTGTGTCGGCCTTTCAGGCCTTTTCTGAATGAGATGTCACTCTAACCGGTGGCTCGCGCACACCGGCTAGGTTTGTTTCGGCCCATTCGGGCCTGTTTTGGCCAGAAAAAATGCTTCACAGCGTTGCCCAACGTGGCTTGCCGGCTGTTGATTTAGCGGGCCGCCCCCAACGTGGCTCGTCCCGTTGGTGCGAAAGTTTGGCAGCTAGAAGGGCACCGTATGGATTGGACGCGGTCCCCCGCACCTTTTTAGACCTTCGAGGTGATAGGCACTTCGCGTTCGTCTTTTCTGTGTCCGTGCGAGAAGTTCGTCGGATCATTTCACAGCCCCCTTTTTAACGATGGGACTCAAAGAGCGTCGCTCGCGCGTTTCGCGAATGCGGGCCTAAATTCGATCCACACGCTGGGGCACCCGTCGACGGGCTTTGAAGCATTCTTCGCAGATGCCGTCGACGATCAACGTGTGCGACTTGATGCGAAAGCCATGTTGCTCGGCCACGTGACGCAAGACTTGCTCCAATCCATCGGCCTGGAATTCGATCAGCCGATCACACGTCTGACAATGGAGATGGTCGTGATCCGGGTAGCCGTAATCAAAATCGTAAACACTCCGACCGTCCACTTCGAACTTCTTTAGTAGGCCGGCATCGACAAATTCGCCTAGAGTTCGATAAACGGTTGGGCGACTCACGTAGTCCGTCGAACCGCGGCGAGGAAGTTTCTCGATCAATTGGTCCGCGTCGAAATGATCGTGTTCGGCAAAAACCTGCTCGAGCAAGACTTGGCGTTGCCGAGTGCTGCGCATCCCACGACTTTGCAAGTATTCGTGAAACCGTTGTTCCGGCGAGGCCGCCGTTTTCATCCGTTGTAGAGAAGTTGGCTCGTGCTCCATAACCTGCGACCTTAGTCAAAAACTCTCGGAATGGCAACCCAGTACACGATCGTTAGAACCATCAAAATCTGCGCCAGCGCCATTTTTTGACACGAGTCGATCGGTTTTGTTGACAAATTGCCTCACTTTCCTGCCTGGCAACCTAATTTCTTACGGGGATCGACCCCAGTCATCCCCGTGGAACTGACGCTTCCGTAATAAAGACTGTTTGAGGAGGAACGTGATATGATGTCTGCCGAGTGGTTGTTGAGTAGCCTCACCGAAAATGGGGTATTTTGGTTTGTTAGCATTTTCTGTGTCGTGGCTGCGTACATTGACGGGACTCAGTTGAAGGTCCCCAACGCCATCACGTTTCCAATGATTATCGCGGGCTGGCTGTTTAGTAGCATCACTTATGGGATGTCTGGTGACGGCTGGTACATGGGCCTTTTGTGGAGTATCGCGGGAACAGCAGTCGGATTGGCCTGTTTGTATCCGTTTTATGCCATTGGCGGCATGGGCGGCGGAGACGTCAAAATGTTGGCGGCCGTCGGTGCGTGGGTCCATTGCTCGATCACGATGTGGGCCTTTTTTCTGTCCGCGATCATCGGCGGTTTGATGGCCGTTTTGATGATCGTCTTTAGCAAAACCAGTTCGAAGCATTATTACCAGTTCTTTGGCATTTTGAACGAAATCCTCGCCGTCAAGAACCCGGACAAACTGTCGGAAATTGCAGCCGCTCGGAAACACACGATGCGATTGCTACCGTACGGTATTCCAATTGCCATCGGCACAATCCTCCATTTCGCCTGGATTGGCCGCCTGTTCTAAGACGTGTTGTACCTGTTGTAGGACATTGGGAAGTATTTCTCGAATCTCGGTCGGCCATTTCCGAAATTTACGGGGAACGGCCCTGTGCTTGCTAGCTTCAAAGGATCTTTGCTATGAAACCGAAATCCATGATTCTACTCGGAGTTTCCGGGTTGTTTGGGTTGGTTGCTGCCGCTCTGTTCACCAATGCCATGGGGCAACCCGGCGGGACGGGGCCGACCAAACCGGTTTTGATCGTGGTCGAAGACATTGAGATTGGCGGGCAATTGACCGACAAAAATTGTCGCGTGGAGCAATGGCCGCAGAACCTCATTCCGGAGGGAATCGTCGGCTCACTGGAAGACGTCGTCGACAAACGACTGAACACCCGGCTGGGCAAAAACACCCCCATTTTCACTCGCGACTTGCTCGACAAACACGACCGAGTTCTGGTGACCGTTCCGCCAGGCAAGAAGGTTGTGGGCTTGAAGTTGCCGGCCGAAGATCATATCGCAGGACTGTTGCAACCCGGACATACCGTCGACGTCATCGGGATCTTCGACCACGAAGACCGTTCGTTCTCGAAGACAATCCTCCGCGGGATCAAAGTCTATTCGGTCAGCAACAAGACCGCACTGGAAAGCGGTGAAAACGCCAAGAGTAATGAAGACGACATCACCGTTAGCTTGGTCGTTACGGAGCGTCAATCGGAAATGCTCACTTTGGTCAGCTCCACCGCCAGTATCAAATTGGCCGTTCGTGGGATGGGAGACACCGAGGTTGAAGAATCCGAGATGGAAGGGCAGAAGGGACTGGTCTCGCTTACCGAGATGATTGGGTTTCCGAAGCCGACCACCGAAACGCCCAACGCTCCCTTGCCTCAACAGAAGAAGGGGGAACCATTTCAAATGCAGTTTTTCCGAGGGGACTTCGCCTACGTGTATTTGTGCGAAGACGGCAAAATGCCCGTGTTAGCGTCTGCCCCACCGACCGAAGAAGAAAGCCAAGGTCAAGAGACACCAGCGGAAAACCCCTAAACCGGATTCGAATACCGCTCCGTGAAACTCAATTTAGCGGGCGTTGGTGTGCCCGGCTTTTGCCGGCACTCCAGCGTCAACCAAACCAAACCAGCCAATCTGACTTCGCCGCCATAAACACCGGCCCGAGCCTTCACTTCTCTAGCTGCAGAAAATTATCGGATGTTCCGATATTGCACGGCTTAGTTATCCCGATTGCGGTTTCTTCGCGGTCGGTTTTCGCTCTCATCGCTCGCTTCCGCCCCTTCAGCGACCGGCTCCGGACGAGGCAACAGTGTATCGGCTTCTGCGAACACATAAGCCACGATAGCCGATACCGTGGCGTTCTTGATCAAGTACTCGGGCACTGCTTGATCGACCTTGTCGTTTTGGGTATGCCAGGCATGCCGATAAAATGCTCGGCCTGTCTTGCCCCAGAAAAACCCAGGAACCCCGACCCGATTAAACGACGCGTGATCACTGGCTCCGCCGCGCGGCATGGTTGGGCTAATTACCAATTCGATCGGAGCGTCCGGGAACGCGTGATTCATCGGCGCAATGGCCTGCTTGAACATGGGCTCCATGGCCGCCACGCAACTTAACGACGACTGTTGATTGGTGCCGCTGTCATCGACGAACACTGCCGAGATCTTGGCTCGTTCCTCTTCCGGTAAACTGTCGACATAAGCTCTTGACCCGAGCAAGCCTTGCTCTTCACCGGACCACAGGATGAAGCGAATTGTGCGTTTGGGTTGGACACCAATCGCGGCCAAGATCCGTGCGGCCTCGATCGTGACACTGGACCCGGTCCCATTGTCGACGGTACCTTGCGAGCCTGGCCCATCCCAACTGTCCAAATGGGCCGAGATGATGACGACTTCGTCAGGTCGTTCGCTGCCGGGAATTTCGGCAATCGTGTTGTAGAGCGGTATGGGGCCACGTTCGAAGTGATGGTTCAAATCAAACTTGACCACAACTTCTTCATTATCTGCCAACCGACTATTCATGGCATCGTAGTCCGATCGCCGTACCACGACACCCACCCCCGGCGCCAGATTGTCAAAATCCAACTGCATGATTCCACTGACGCCGCCGGTTCGCACCAATTCGTCCGCGGAGGTCGTAATCACGCCGGCAATTCCGGCGCTATCCAGACGATCCGCATAGGGTCCTTTTTCTCTCGCTGACGCCCGCAGGATCCACGCCCCCGCGAGTCGTTCGGCGACCGCATTCAATTCTTCTTCGGTTTGCGGTTCGCGAATCAGAATCCCTTCGACCGGACCATTGGTGCCCGCCGACCAACTGCGCGTCGTGAACTCGAACTTGCGTTCGACCGGCTTGAGCATTTCTCCGGTCGACGGTCCGCGATCAAAACGCACGGGCATTTCACCCCACTGTTTCACAGCGACGTTCTTGAGCCCAAAACTCTCGAACCGTTCGGCTGTCCAACGGTTGGCGGTTTCAAGTCGGGTCGATCCGGTCAAACGCGGCCCAATCTCCAAACACAAGTGATTCAAATGGTCCAGGACCTGACTGCGCTGCTGGCCTTCTTCGATAATTTTCAAGAGGACCTCCACTTGCGCAGGGGGCAAGTTGAATTTTTCAGCAAGTTCATCGATCGACACCGAGGCAGTCGCCACGATCGGCTCATCGCCGTGAATCACGGACGGAACCGACCCAATTAGACCGACCAACATCCAGATCGTTGCTAACGAAATTCGCATGGATTCCACTTTCAATTCGAGTGTGCGTAAAACCCCGGAAAATATTGCTAATTTCCACGTAACCATTCAAGGAGTCGCAACGACCAGCGTCGCAGACTTCCTAAAAATCATCTTCGTCTTTGTCCGTTTGTGGACGTGGACGTTCGCGACGCTTCGGAGCTGATTCCGGCAACGGGGCTTCTTCCTTGATTTCCAGTTCCCGCCACGCTTCGTTTTTGTCGTAGGTGGCAGCTTCCTTCTTCAGATTCTCCACGTTCTTGGCTTGGTTGGATTCAGCAATCGCCACGGCTTTGGCGATCCATTCACGGGCTTTCGCGAAGTCGCCGGTTTCAGCATAACCCGACGCCAAAGTCGACAGGATGTGAGCCTGTTCGTACTTCGTCAATTCCGCAGCCTTCAGTCCGAGTTCCAAGGCGCGAGCTCCATTGCGTACTTCATCCTTCGGCGAAGTCGCCAATACCCAAGCCAAGTTATTGAGCGTCCCCGAGTCTTCCGGGTTTTTTGCCAATTCCTTTTCATAGTCGGCGACGGCTTCCGCGTGTTGACCGGTACTCAAATAGGCATCACCGCGCGATCGATAAAGACCTTCCAATTCCGGGTCCTCTTCAAACAACTCGTCGAACAGCTTTAGCGCGGCGCGTGGCCGATCCGAGGCGTTGTATAAATTGCCTAGCTGCAACTTGAACAGCGGGCTATCCGGGAAGTTTTCAACCAGGAATTTCAAGTCTTCGATGGCCGCGTCATACTTCTCCAATGATGAATTTGCGATGCTTCGCAGCCAATACCCTTGCGTCAGATTGGGAGCCCGATTAACCCATTCATCGGCCACCGCCAGAGCCTCTTCGTTGCGTTCCAATTGGAGCAATGACAGAATCTTCAAGTTGATGGCGTCCGGTAGATCGCGAATTGTCTCCAAGACTTGGTTCGCATTCTCCAGACACTTTTCATAGTCCTTCTTTTGAAAGTAGATCTGGGCCATCAACATTTTCGGGCGAACTTCGCCTTCGGCTGCTTCGGCGGCTCCTAAGACCTCCAACGCGCGGTCCAACTGGTCCGCCTGCATCAAGACCTCGGTCAAGAGCAAGCGATTCTCGATGATGCCCGGTTCCAATTGCAACACCGCTTCAAAGTCCAGAATCGCCTTTTCGTTATCTTGCGAACGCAAATAATAGATGGCGCGGGCCTTGCGAACTTCAACGTTTGCTGGATCGACTTCAATGGCTTGGTTCAGATCTTCCAGTCGTTGCTTGTCATCCTCGGCATAGGCAGCACGCAATAAGAGAGCTTCGGCCAACTGGGCTTTGTTTTCAGCAGACAAGTCAATGACTTTCGCAATGGCCGCGCTGCCTTGATCCCGGTCGCCATTTTCCAACACGTTGAGTTTGGCGATCAATATCCAAGCTTCAACGGTTTCCGGTGCCAGTTCGACCACCTTGTTTAACCGCTTGATGGATTCACTTCGCAAGAATCGCCATCGTGGGTCGCGATTCGGCGCTAGAATCCGCGCGCTCGACAACCTCGCGTATTCCATCAGCGAATCCAACATCATGCGTTGACAAAATTCTTTGCTGGCCGGGTCAAGTCCCTTTTTGATCGCCGACTCACACAATTGGACCACTCGATCCAAATCGATCGGTCGTCGAGCATTTACTTTGAGTTCGGTTGCTTTCTCAAAGTCCGCGGTTCCGTCCTCTTGCGTCTCTTGAGCAGCTTCCTGCTTCTCCTGACCTTCGTCTTGTTTTTCTTGTGCCGATTCTTGTTCGGATTCCTGAATGGGGGCCCATAGAGAGGGCGACGCCACCAACAGACCGTCACCGCTTGCCGCGACGCCGCTCCAAACCAACCCTACCAACAAGATCCGCATCCAGTTCACCCGACCGGTCGCTCCGCGTTCCTCCGCAGCAGCCATCCACCATGCTCCAATGTTCATCAAACCATTGTCCTTCACTTGATCCCCTCCTTATCCAAACCACCCGGCGCGATTCAGACCGCTGGGTTTCCCGCATTGTAACTGGAACAGACCGCCCGGGAAACATGCCCCCGCTTCTGGCCCGCTTGTTGAAAGTGCTGGCATCTCGGCTTATCTTGATTGCCAAAAAGGAGGAGAGATGACGGACCAACCCAGCGATCAATCACGCCCCACTCCGCAAGACGGCGAGTCCTTCGCAATCGACCATGTCGCGGACGACGCGGCGAATTCCGTCGCTCAACGGTATCAACGGTACTTGCCCGTGGTCCAAATGGTGGCAGAACAAGTCGTTTTTGATCTCGACGAGATCAAACAAGCGGTTCAACCGGAACGTCCCGCGTTTGTCACGCGAGTTGTGAAGGAACTGTTGACTCAGGGATGGCTGCTTCGCGGGGAGGGCACGGATTCACGTTATCGATGGAATGCCGACCGGGGTCCATTTTGCCCGCGACGTTGGTTGGACGACAAATTGTTGGGCTCGCAGGTCAAGATCAGCCCCCAACAAGATCGGCCTCGGGAGCGCTTGCTACATGTCGGTGTTGAACAGTTGCATATTGCCGAACTTCTCGCCATCCTGGTCCGCAGTGGTCGACCAGGTGAATCCGCGGTTCAAGCCGGCCAGAAACTGGCCCGGCACTTCCAACAGCGTTTGGATCGGTTGCCGCTCGCCGGTCGTATGGAGCTCAAGAACATCAGCACGGCCATCGATGTCACGGCCTATTGCCAGATCATGGCCGGTATCGAATTGGGACGGCGTATCGCGGCAGTGGCGGGACTGCGATCGCTCTTGCGAATCAACAGCACGCAAGACGCGATCAACTTTTGCCAACAACATTTCCAACGTTTGGCCGAGGACGGAAAGCAAGAACAATTTCATGTCGTGACGCTCGACACCAAACGCCAAGTTATTGATTCGCATCAGATCACGGTCGGAACTTTGGATGCGAGTCTCGTCCATCCACGTGAAGTCTTTCGCCCAGCAATTCGGGATGCGGCTTCGGCCGTTCTCTTAGCCCACAATCACCCCTCGGGGGATCCAACACCCAGTCGAGCGGACCTTACCGTGACGCAGCGATTGGTGGAGGTTGGCAAGTTGATCGGCATCGAGGTCTTGGATCACATCATCATCGGCAACCCCACCGTCCTTAGCATGAGGGCGAACGGGGACTTGTAACAAAACTCACGATGGCCAAGGACACCCAACCCGCAATCATCAACGCGCCACCGATCGGAACGATTGCCCCCAGAATCTTGGGCGCCCCAAGCACCATCGCATACAAACATCCCGAAAAGATCACTGGCCCCATCAGCAGGCAGTACACGGGAATCCAGAATCCCATGCTTGGTGCGATTGGGGTGTGGTTCATTTCAACCGCTGCACCGCGTGGTGTCGCGACGGAATTTCGCAATTTATTCGAGTGAACTTGATGCAACACGAGTATCGCGACCAAGGCCCCAACGGCATGAACCAAGTGGTAACGGGCGGCGGTTTCCCAATTCGCTTCCATCCGCGCGACCTGTTCAGGCGGATGAATCTGCGGCAATCGATCTCGTAAGGCATGGGCGCCAAACGCACCAAGCCCCACCGCCAAGGCCGCCGAAAGCGAGCTCCAAAGTATTAGCCAACGAGCCATAACGACGAGTCCTCAATTTGTGACAAGTGCTGCGCCACACCGATTATAGAAAGTCAGTTGAAATGCCGTAACCGATCACGCACCTCCGAGAGGCACTGAGCGAATTTGTGGTGCTTAGCCATCATACCGTGAGGAATCACAGGTTAACGCCAATCGCGAATGCTGCCAGTGGCAGGGCCACGTTGTAGTGGAGCAGGTCCAATCGGTGATGGCGACCAAGGGACCATCGCGGTTCTTTCCGAACCGTCCAGCGGAATATCGTAGCGGTAGTAGACCTGGAGACAAAGGACCGCCAAACTCGTGGTGTAAACTCGACCGCCGTACCCGCCCCACAAACACGCATCCGGATCCCAACTGCCGGACTCCGCGCCATTGGATCGCTGCAAACTTAACAGACGAGTACTCAGGTTCTTATTCCACAACTCCCAACTCTGTTGCACGATCACACTGTCCGCTACGTTGGGATCACTGGAGGCATGCTTCAACGCCAAACTTCCGTAGTACCAGAAGTACAAGTTGTCGATTTGACGGCCTGGCAAGTTCTGACAATCTTGCACGCTCAACTGCAACGGATGTCCTTCCGTCTTCAGAGTGGCCGGCAACAACCCGACAATCTCGTGTGTTGCCTCTTCGATTTGTAACCGACTAAGTCGCTGCCCTAGCAAGTAGCGACTGAACAACGCTTCGGCAGTCATTGTCGGAGAGGTCGGCTCACCAAGTCGATAGGTTGCCAGCCCCGAATTAGCCCCGCGCGTGTGACGCTGCAAGAAGACCTCCATCAGTCGTTGCGTTTGATCGTCCAGGGCGATTCCGTTCAAACCGGCACTGCGCAAGGCCATGACCTGCCAGCCAAACTGGCTCATATCGCCCGCTTCCTGCGGTTGATAACGCCATCCACCGCCGGCGCGGTTTTGTGTTTCGAGCGAATAAGTGACACCCGCCTGCACCGCAGGGCGCAACCGTTCGTCGCCGGTCAACGCATAGGCCTCCGCCAGAGCCAACAGCGCCATCGAATGACAATACATCTGCGCATAATACTGGGCCGCCCCGGCCAATGACCCGCCGCGCTGTTGGCGTAGGATCAGGAACTCCAAGCCCCGACGCACCGCGTCCTGATAGGGGCCACCCAAGTGTGTACTGCCATCGGCCATCAATGCGAGCACCGCCAGGGCCGTGATTCCTGTGTCGGCTTGCGCGCCCGCCCCTTGCCGATCGTGCCCCAAAATCTGTTGTTCCCGCCCGCCGCCGGTCTCGCGTGGATTCCAACTTCCATCTGGTTTCTGAATCGAAGCCAGAAACGCAAGACCACGGGCCACCGCTTGTTCGGTTTCAAACGAACCACCGCGAACTTCCACATCGGCCAATTGGCGATTCGCTCGGCTTGAATAAACGTCAGGTAGGGGCTGTTGATCTGCCGGTCGCCGCAGGGTCGCTCGACGTTGGGCTTGTTGGGCTCGCGCGGCTTGAGCCGACATTCGATTCGGTTCGGACCACGGCACGTCGGTGGCTCGCGGATCAAACACCGGCGGAGGTGTTGTCGCAGAATCAACTTTTGCTTGTTGCTCCAGGTGCCTCAGGCGTTCTTCGATTTCGACCTGCGAATTTTCCAAGTCTTGGGACGTCGGTGGTTGCTGAGAGATCGTCGGGTCGTCCTGACCGTCGACCCATTCATCGATGACTTGATCTTGATCCGTCACGGCTCGGTCCAAGCCCATTTGTTCCAACGTGTTTTGGAGGAGCTGCGACTCTACAGCGGTCTCGGTGGTGTTCGTCAGCGTTGCGTCCTCGCGAACCGGTTCGGAGGGAGCGGGCAATGTGACTGCCTCCAGTGGATTTTCACGAACTAATTTCGCCAACGAGTCCGCGATCGGAGTGGTCGGTTGCAACAAAGGCTCGAGCCAACGAGAACCTCCTTGAGTCGGGACCGTGTCTGCCAACGATTCCGCCAGCGATTCGTCCGAGGTGACATTCACCGATTCTTGGTCGCGAGTGTCGGACTGACCGTCGGCAGTTTCTTGGATTCGCTCCACAACCAACTCCGTCTCCAGCGGAGCGGCATCTGGTAACGATTGCTGTGGCGTCCATTCGGCCGTGGGGATTTGTTCCCAGATCGGTTCTTCTTCGGGATCAGGCGTTTGCTCTTCGTCGATTTGCGACGCCTCCGCCACTCGAATGGGAACCGCATCGACCGCCGCCATCATCGGAATCTTGATGACCAAGTTCCAACTGTACGCATAGGCCAACAATATCAAGTGAGCCACCAGGCTCAGGATAAGGCACTTGGCAACGGGCTTGTCCGCTGCCCATGAACTCCATTGCAAAATAACGATCGCCATCGCAAAGATCACGCTGCCCGCAAACAGCGTGATCACCGATGAATCGTGCAATAGGTTTTGGATCCACAAGGGCATGAGCGTCAACAACTATCTGGGGATGGAGCGTTCGGAATTTGGATCGACGGCGATGCGTACCGACACCGCGATATCGATAATATCGGCTTGTCGGCATGCATTAATCACGGAGACCACGGTTTGGTGCTGGCTGCTGGCGTCGCCGCGAATCACCACACCCTGTTTGCGATAAGCTTGTTTGGCATCTTTTAGTTTGGAAGTCAGATCCGCCAGGTTCACGTCCTGGTCTTCAAAGTGAATTCGACCGTCTTGAAATACGTGGATCACCTTTTGCTTGGGAGGAGCCGTTAACGCCGTCCCTGCCGAGACTTCTGGTACGCTGATTGGCAACTGTTTCTCCAAGTCATTTAGTTCGCTGAACCGAGTACCAACCATAAAAAAAATAATCAGCAAAAACACGATGTCGATCATCGGTGTCAGGTTCAGCGACGGCTGTTCATCGTACGTGGTTTTGAGTGGCATGAGCTAAGCCGCTTTCTTGACTTTCTTGTTGGTCTTGTTCTGCGGTTCAGACAAGGCTTCGGCGCTGATCATGCGAACCAATTGCAAGCCGATCGCGTCGATCTCGACCACTCGTCGATCAACGCAACTGGAAAAGTGCAAATGGGCAATCAAAGCCGGAATAGCGATGGATAATCCTGCGGCCGTCGTTAGCAACGCTTCGCTGATCCCGGAGGCAATCAAGATTTTGGGATCACCGTCGGGAGTGATCAACGAAATCGCGTCAAATGCTTGAATCATTCCCAAGACGGTTCCCAAGAGCCCGAGCAACGGCGTGACCGTGGCTACGCCATTGATCACGCGGAGATTGCGTTTCAGTTCGTTGCTGACGCGTTCCCCCGAGTCCAAAATTGCTTGCTCCACTTCGACACTGGACCGACCCCATTTTCGCAGTCCTTCGCACAGTACTTCACAAACCGGGTACGGATTTTCTTCACACAGACTGATGGCTTGTTCCTTGTCCAATTGTCGCTCGCGAATTTGCTCTAGGATTCGCGTGACCAGCGGGGTCGGAATCACGCGAGATCTTCGTAGGCTGATCAGTCGCTCGAACACGAACACCAACAACACGACCGAACAAATTCCCAAGGGAATCATCAACGGTCCGCCACTGCGTAACACGGCCAACAGACTTTTTGAGGACACCGTGGTGTTTTCCGGGTTTGCTGCCGCCTCTGGCGCTAGAACTCCGGTCGATGCTGCAACCTCGTCGGGTTCTTGAGCCGTTCCGAAATTGGACCAACCATGCAGCAACACGACCACAACGTAAAGGGATATCCAAAATCGAGACAAGAAGCGTCCCGCAAGCGGCTGCGCATCCGACTCGTGACGAACGTTACCAGATTTCTTTTGCTCGAGCATCTCTTTCGATTCCTGACAATCTTGGTCCAAAAAATGGCACGCTGTTCTGTGGCGACTAACGACGTGATTTACAAACCTCTTAACCGATTCTGTGGGAGAGGATTTGCGGGCACCAACGTGGTCTGACCCGTGGGTTTCAACTTCGCCATTCGTTCAGCCGCCTGTTCGGCCAACGTGCAATTGGCATGTTCTTGCAATAGCTGTCGGTAGACGCTGATCGCATCTTGGGGACGCCCCAAATATTCGTAACACTTGCCGGCTTGCAACAAAGCCGCCGCCTGCCATTGTGAAAAACGGTACAACGTCTCCGTGCGATGGTAGGCGTCGGCTGCCAGCGCGTACTGCTCTTGATGAAAGTAGGTTTCGCCAATCATCCACTGGGCCATCGCGGCGGTTTCGCTGTTCTTGCCGGTCGGTGAATCGATCACTTGCTTATACGCCGCGCGAGCTTGCGGAAAACGAGCTTCCGTTGCCAGCGCGCGACCAATCAAATAATCCAGTTCGTAAGCCTGAGCGAAGTCGACAAAACGGCGCTTGGCTGGTTCCGCGATGATCAAGACTTCCTCCCAGCGGTCCAAATGACCAAGAGACTGGGCCAATCGCAAGTGCGTCATGGCGACCCAGGGTTCGTTTTGTGCATCGGTCCGAGGCAGGATCTCCGACAACTGCTCGACGGCAGTTCCAAATTGACGTTGGCGAAATAAAGCTTCACCGTTCCAGAACTGCGACATCCACCGCAAACGATGATTGGGATACTCATCAACCACTCGTTTGGACCATGTGGCCGCACCCGGCCAGTCCTTTTCCGCGACCGCGATCATGGCTCGCAGGTACAACGCCTGACATAGGATTTCTTCAGATACGATGGGTTGCTCGGCTTCTGCTCCTGTCATGACATCGGTAGCAGAGTCGCGTTCCGAATTGCGGAAACTCGCGGAGAGAGCCGGAACGCCCGCTGGCGTTCGAACTTCTTCGGTCTCCAATTCACCAGGACGAGGTGCCCCAATCAACTGCTGCACCAAATCAATCGCCGCAGGCAATCGGTCTTGCGAGAAATGGGCTTGCGCCAAGCGAATGGTCGCATCCGCCCAATACTTACTGGTCGGATGATTCACGTTGATGCGTTCGAACGTCCGATTCGCTGATTCGGTTTGTCCCGAGTCGTGATACAGCCAAGCCAGCTCGTACACGTAGGTGGCGGTTGATGTCCATTTCTGTGCTTGCAAATCGTTGGTTTCACTGGGCATTGCCTCCAGTGCGGACAAGGCCGCGTTTATCGCGTCGATGGCTTGTTGCTTGGCAGCAGGTTCGGCTTGTCGGGCCAATAACTTGGCATGCAAAGCGTGCAATTGATGTCGCCGGGGCCAATTGGGAAACCGGCCTAGCAAAGTCTGCAGCAACTCGTCGGCGGCCTCGAATTTTCCATCACGATACTTTTGTTCTGCCAGTTTTAGTCCGATCTCGGCCGATCGTGGACTGGTCGAAAATCGATCCAGCAATACCCGAGCAGTTGCTTCGCTCTCCGCCGTGGGCCGCGATTGAAACTCCGCCCAAGCCAGGCCACTTAGGGCCTGTTCCGCGATCTCGGCATCGGCCGCCGTAGCCGCTAAGTCGTACCAGGAAATCGCTTGCGTGTAGTCATGGTTGTCGTACCAGTGATCGGCAACTGTCAACGCGGTGGACGTAAGCGCCTTCGATAACAACGGATTCGCAGAAGTCGGTTGCTCGGTCGCCACGCCGTCGCTCGGGACTTCAGACAGGCCCAACCAAATCTTGGTGGTCTCCACGGCCTTTACCCATTGAGCCCAATCTCGGATCGCGACCAATGCCCGAAGTCGGTCGGCCATCAGTTCCACCCGATGCGTACTCCGTGGGTTATTGCGGAGGATTTGTGATTGGGCAGTCAAGGCCTCCGTCCAATTCCCTTGCCGCATCAGGATGCTGGCTCGGGCAAAGTCGGCCTGTTCGCGAAGTTGCTCTTCGCTCGTGTGAACCGCAACGTCCGACTCGTCCGTGGTGCTCGCGGTGTTTGCTTGTAGCCAGTCGTCCAAGGAACCGGTTTCCACGTTGGCTTCCACGGACTTGATGGCGGGCAACAACTGCACACACGCATTCAATGACTCAAGACCTTGATCCAGATTCTGCAGACCGATCTGAGACAAAGCCAGCAAATAATGCCAATTGGCCCGATCCAGGCTATTTTCGGCTGTGGGAATCGTCGTGGACAATAGCGTCTGAAATTGTGTGGCGGATAGGGCGTGATCTCGTTGGTTCAACGCGCGACGGGCCAATGTCTCGCGGACCTTATTGGCCAATGTGTGGTCCGGGAATTGAGCCAAGAAGGATTCTGCCTGAGTCGAAACATCCTCGGATCGTTGTTCGCGCACGGCGGCTTGCAACAGCAGAAACCGAGACTCGGCCGCCCAATCGCCGGTGGGCCATTTCTCGATCGATTGTTGCAGCAATCGTTCGGCTTGCGTTAGATTGTCGGCTTGCCAGAAACAGATGGCGGCGTCGTACCAAGCCGCTTGTTGCATTCGAGGATCTTCCAATTGCGGGGCACTGGCCAAGATCAACGCTCCGGCCGTTGTCCAATTCTTGACGGCCATTTCCGCTCGACCGCGCCAGTACTTGGCCTTTGGTTGTAGACTGGTAGATAGACTGTCCAACTTGGCATCATTCAAGATGGCCAGAACTTCATGCGGTTGGCCGCGGTCGATCCACAGTGCCGCCAAGATCAACGTCGATTCTTCCGCGATGGATGGTTCGCGACTTTGCTGTAATGTACCCAGCAGCGATTCAGCGGCCTCGACCTCGCCCAGTTTCTGGTAGGCCTGCGCCAGGCCAAGTTGCGAACGTGCCAACAACGAAGAGTCCGGAAATTCGCGGACCACGCGTTGCAGGTAATCTCGCGCGCTTTGAATACTGGCGGGTATCTCGTGCTTTAACAACATCTCGCCCAAATAGGCGAGCGTGAACTCCGTGAACTGTTGTTCTTTGTCTTCGCTCAACAGCGCGGACAACTCCCGGATGCTCTCGTCGTCACGTCCCAAGAGATAATAGGCTTCACCCAGTCGAAACTTGGCACGCGTGGATAAAGCATGGTCTTTCGCCTCCGCCAAGAATGCTCGAAAATGGTCAAGACAGTCTTCGTATTGCGCCAGTTGTACCTGGGATTCCGCCAAAAAAAACTTCGCGACGATGGACCGCGTATGGTTGGGCTCGCGCTCCAACAGGAGTTGGAATTGACCAATCGCTTGTTGCCAACGTTGTTGGCGGTAGTGCTGAGCCGCGATGGCGTATTGGTCCTCGCCCCAGTCGGCCGCGGCTGGAGTCGACTGCGCGCAAAGTTGGAGCGGTCGGCCGACGTAAAGACCGCCCGCAAGGATGAACCACAATAGTGCGTATCGACAGAACGGTGCCACGACCGGAATACGCCTCCCTGCGCATGAACGTCCGATGAGCTTGACGGGGGTCAATTACCAAATTCGGCCGAAGAAGGCAAAGTCGATTCCACCACGATGCAGGCGTTCACATCGCTCAACGTCGCAGAATGCCAGCGTCCATCGTCACGAGTGCTAGCTAAGAGTCGGGCCGGGTAGACTTTTTAAAATGCCGAGACGCAAAAAAACGGAGGAGCCTGATACCAGAATTCTCCGGGATCGCAGCACCTCCGCGTTTCTATACTGGTCAAACTCATCGACCCAACGCGGAAGCGATCGGGGCGCTCGCTCTACTATGGGCGGTCGTTCGGTCAATCCGGCCAACTGGATCAGCCGGGTTTGGTTAGACCGAACCCAAGTTCTGAGGAATCCCGAGTTTCTTGCGAACGGATTCCATATCGGTGTCGGCCAAGCCGCCAATGTTTGGTTCGGGAACTTCATCCGACTCGACGTCAAACCACTTCGTATCGAATTGAACGAAGCCGTGGCCTTTGGGTTTGTTGCTGTTTTGGATCGCTTGCCGAGAGACAAGTGCAATCACGGCATCGGCCAAGCCAACAGGTCCGTTGCAACGAGGTTGATTCGACAGGTCGCCTTGGCTAATGCACCATGCCCAATGTTCGATTTCTTCCTTGTAGCCACGGCTCACCTTGGTACCTTCGGCGGCTTTGGCCAAAGCTGGGTCGCCACTCGACGACGTATCAAGAATCGCCGAGCCTCCTTTTTCCGCTTTGATGCCGGCCTTCACGTACGTTGGACCCGCTTGGTACAGCATTGCTTCCAACTCTTTGTCCAGGACCAACGTTCCCTTGGAGCCCATCACAATTTCGCCGTAACCGCCATATCCGTTGCCATTGATCGACGAGTAGGTCACAACAACTTTCTTGTTGGGATCCTCTTCGTAGGATGGAACGCCCGTGACCGGCGGATAACTGTTCATCGGATCCTTGAAGCCAACTTTATCGAAATCAAAACCTTGGCCAGGGAACTCGAAGGTGCAATACACATGATCGTCTGCGTCGCGACTCTTCGGGAAAATTTGGCGGCCACCCACGGCATGAACCGTTAGCGGATGAACCTTCCTGTTGACGTCTTTGCTAAGCGCCGCAATGAAGATGCTGGCGGCATCAATTTGATGGCTGCCTAACTCGGCCATCAAGCCACCCGCCGTTCGATCCCACAATCGCCAGCGAACCAATTCTTCCATGGCCGTTCGCAGTTTGCCCGAACCAAGAATCGAAGGATCATCCAAGTATCCGTATTTTTTTGCATCCAAAAACTTGTCATCATCCAAGGCCGACCACTGGGCGACCTGCATTTTGAGAAATGCCGCTTCGGCGCCTTGAGTCGTGGTGAGGGCCTGCTTGAACTTATTGAGCTCCGCAGCAATTTGGTCGACCCGTTTGCCGTCCGGCATCACATCGCCACCTGGGATCGGCAATTCCCAACTATCTTTGCCCGGCAAGTTCCCGCGGTGCCATTGGGCGCGGATATGATGAATTTCGCCCAGCAATCCCCAGCGAATCATGTTGACCGCGTTGTCGTATAAAATGTTGTAGTGACGTTGATGACCAATCGAGAGGAACTTGTTGGTTGCCTTCGCGACGCGCGTCATCCACTTGCATTGAGCCACGTTGTGCGCCATCAATTTTTCGCACAACACATGTTTGCCATTCAGCATGGCAGCAACCGACATGGGAGCATGCAGGAACAGCGGTGTCGCGATGATCACGCCCTCGATTTCCGGGTCTTTCATCACGTCCATGTAGTCACTGTAGACTTTGACGTGCCGACGAGCCTCTTCTTCACTCTTCCAGCCAAAGACCTGGAGCAAGCCTGGGCGAACTCCGATGGTATTGGCCGTGCTCCAGTCGCCGTGGAAAGCGCGGAACTGGCTGGAGGGTCGGCAATCACAAATGGCTTTGACTTCGACGTAATCCGGATTCAAGGCCCCAATCAGAACGCTGCCTTCGTCACCGGTTCCAATAACCGCGATCCGAATCGGGCGGCTTGGTTTGCCGTAGCCGAAGTACATGGCTCCCACACCCGCGCCAATGGCCGCGCCACCCGCCACCGTCCGCGTCAGAAAATCACGCCGATGCATTTTTTCGTAGGCCGTGACTGCCGAGTAATAATTGTCGCGGCCAATGGCCTTCTCTTCCGGTGTGGGAGTCATCTTTTGTTCCTTGCCTTCAACGGGACGGTTGGATTTTATTCGGAGGGGGGATGTGCGAGTGTTGGAGCCGGGATCGCTTAACTGGGCTGATCCGTTGAGTCTGTCTCTGGCTCGTCCTCAGACTTGCCAAACAAGCGATGCAGGAAGTAGTCCAGGCCGCCAAAGCGGCCAGCGACGGTCGCCGACATCACCAACAACGCGCCAAACTCGACAAGGTTCCAGATGATCTTGGGGTCATGTCCTGGAACCCACAGCGGTTGTGTTACGATGATGCCCAGCAGGAAGCACGCTGCCGCCAAAGAAGTTATCCGCGAAAACAGGCCCAACAACAACAGGATTCCGACGGTTAGATCAAAGTACGGGACAATCGTGTTGATCCAGTAAAGCTGGGTCGTGGGCTTGATTTCAAACGGTTTTGGCAACGGGACTTGTCGCCTTAATGATTCGCCCGTTTCCAGTGGCGACGAGAGTTGCAAGCCGTAGGAGTTCATTTCCTCTTCGAGTCCGTTCCAAATGCCTTGGATCTCGACGGCATGTTTGCCGCGCACACTGCGAATCTCGCTCCGAATCGACTCGATTTGATTTCGGAGCGATTCCACATCCTGACCACTGCTGGAACGGTTCTCGCCATCGCGAACAAAACCCGCCAAGCGATTTTCGTCTTCTACCGATTTTAAGATCTCATCGCGGTGGGTCGGGAAAAAGAGATACTCATTCAATTGGTCCTGACGTCGTTTGAGGATCTCTAACAAATCAACCAGCGGATCGGCTTTCGCCAGTCGATTTTTCACGGCGACCCGTTGAGCCCGTTGTCGCGTCAAGTCCTTTTCCAAACTAGCGTCGTCGCTGGCGTGCGCCGCTTCGATCTCGGAATCCAAACGCTTGACCTCACGGTCCATTGCCGCGATCCGGTCCGCGATTTCCGATTGCTTCAAACGGTACCCGACCAAAACATCTTCCAGGAAAATGTCCCACTGACCAAAAGTTCGATAGGGATCGATTTCAAAGCGGGGGGCATTGGACGTCGCGGGGGCCTGGTCGCGTTTAACGACGGGATTGATTTTTTTATCACCTGCCGGTTTCGCGGGAACGACGCATAGAGTTTCGCGATAGCTCCAATCGGGCAGCAGACTATGAAAGAACGGAGCCATCGGCCCCTTCGCTGCCGCAAAGAACGGAGCTGCGGACCAGTCTCCTTGATCGATCTTGTTCTTTCCCTCGGTAAAAAAATGGAAACCCACGATCAGACGTAGGGCGACCAAGGAGAGAAAAATCCACTTCAACTGGGAGCGAGTGATCATGCCAGGCGGGTCTCGGCGGTTGCAAAAGGCAGGCGGTTGCAGTGTTCATGCGACAGTGGCAGTTTGGGTCGTCCAACTAATGAGAACGACTCCCGCTAAATAGCCAAGGAGTCGTCACAAAAGTTGTCGGATGGAGACCGTTGGATTGGCTCGTGCGAGCGTTCGGCCCAATGCAGCTGCCTCGGGCATCACGATCCAACCAATTTCGCCAGCGCTGGTGTAGCGGAATCAGCCGCAACGCCAGAGATCGCTACGCGAGCATTGTCCCACTGCTAGATTATGATCAACCGCGGGTTTTTCGCAAGCTAAACACCGAGTTCTTCCTGTGCAACGGCCTGCAAAAGGTCCCACTCAAGCTCGGCTGGGAGCGTGTGTCCCAATAAAGCACCGAGACTTTCGCGACGTTTTTGACCTTGATGGGCTCGGACCTCCCGCTCTTCATCGCTCCAGCGAGCCTTGATATTGGCGACTCGCATGCGGATTTCGGTCAGGGTTAGGGAACTGCAATCGGTATTGGATTCGATAAGAAGTGACATTTCGCGGATTCCTTTCGTTGATGTCGCTCGTTGGATCGGCGGGTCGCCAATCCCCACGTTGGCTGTTGACTGGGTCAGCAACCTTGATGGCGAGCACACTGTGGAGCAGTTTTCGTGCCAATGGCGCGAGAAGCCGAAATTTCGGGTCAATTCGGTGATCTGGAGGGCCCGAGACTACGCAAGCCGGACCGGGGAGGCTCGCTAGCGTGTAACAATTTCACGGTGGGCAAAGTCGTATCGGCCAAAGAATGCCGTTCGACTACAATTGGAGACCCTGGGCGGAAGACCGGCCTTGGCTGTTTCATTTGCTCCGGAATAGATCAACCATCACTCGACTGAGACTCCATGGCCAAGCAGAAACCGTTTGAGACGTCTGGGAATTACGACAACACGATGGCGGGCTCTTTTGTGTTGGAGCCCACATTCTGGGACGGAATCAACGTTCGAGAAACGATCGAATCCATAGCGATGGCGATCGTGTTGGCGATGACCTTCAAGACCTTGCAGGCCGAGGCTTACATCATTCCGACCGGTTCGATGGCGCCGACCTTGATGGGCCAACATGTCGAAGTGGCCTGTTCCGACTGCGATTATTACTTTCAAGTTGGCGCAACGGCCGAAGGTCCCAGCGGTCGAGTCCCACGCGGGGCGAACCAGTCAATCGACAAGTATCGGCTTCACAAAGTGCGTTGCCCCTTAACTTTCGAAATTCGGGAATTGGCTCGAGTCGGTGCCACATTGCCCAAGGATGCCAACGGGCAACCCATCATGCCACAAGCCAATGACGAGTCCTTCGCCGGCGATCGAATCGTCGTGAGCAAATTGGAGCATTTATGGCGTGAACCCCAACGTTGGGACGTCATCGTGTTCAAATACCCGGGTGCGGCCAAAGCCAACTACATCAAGCGGTTGGTTGGTTTGCCGGGAGAATCATTGACGATCAACAATGGAGATGTTTACACCCAAGTGGCCGATACGTTAGACGCCAATCTACCGAGAACACAAACGATTGCCCGAAAACCTGCGGGCAAGTTGTCGAAGATTGCGATCCCCGTGCAAGACAGCTACTACTTCTCGTCGGCGATGCGCAAGGCCGGAATGGCGCCCTCGTGGATCCCAGATGGAACGCGGCAGCCCAACTCGCCCGGCCCTTCGTGGCAAGAGAAATGTCTTCCGGAAACCCAATGGAAGGTCCAAGCCGAAGGCGACGAACCGGCGACGTACGCCTTGGTGGCGCCCGCGAATCCAAACGGACAATACGATTGGTTGCGGTTTCGCCACATGGTCCCGCGACAAGCTCATTGGCAAGCAGTTCGTTCGGGCCAGCCGCTGCCGAGCGACTACATCGATAGCCCTGGGCATATCGTGACGGATTATTATTGCTACAACGACGGCATGATGTATGCGGATACCCGAGAAAGTCATAACTGGGACTTCTCGCGATTCGGCGGCAACTGGGTTGGGGACCTCGTGATGGAAGCGGAAGTCACCGTGGGACCACAAGGAACGTTGGCTTTGGATGCGGTGGAAGGTGGCGTTCACTTTTTGTGCGAAATCGACGTGGCAACCGGACAAGCGACTCTCTCTTCAGAAGTTTCCGCCGAAGGGGTTACGGTTCGATTCGCTGACCAAACATCGTTGGACGCCTCGAAAAACGCGACGCTTCAATTTGAGACGCCGTTGAAAGGTGCAGGCTCGTATCAGATTCGTTACGCAAACTGTGACGATCGAATCTACTTGTGGATCGACGATCAAGAGGTCGCGATCCCAGGGGAGGGTTGTTATGTTCGTTCCGGGCAGCTGACTCCGTATTATGATGATCAAGACTACGGCGACGCCCGACCATTGGGCGTTGGATTCCAGGGCGGCGAGTTGTCGATCGAGCGTCTAAAAGTGTTTCGTGATTTCTATTACTTGGGAAGGAACGACTTCAACGTTGCGACACTCTCGTCGCTTCGCGATCGAAGTGGAGCGGGTGTCTCACGAGCCCGAATGCTTCAATATTACGAGAGCCCCATGCATTGGGTTTCGCCAGAGTTTCGCGAGTGGTTTGAAGGGTTTGATCAAGACTTGCCATTGAAGTGGGGGGGTGACGAAGCCTACAGATTGACCGAGGACCAGTTCTTTCCGATGGGCGACAATAGCCCACAAAGCGAGGATGCTCGAAAGTGGCTGGCACCTAATTATGTCGAGCGTCGATTCATGATTGGGCGAGCGTTGATGGTTTATTGGCCGCACACTTGGAATAGCCCACTCTATTGGCCAAACTTCAATCGAATGCGAATTATTCATTGATCACGGACAACGTCCCAACTGATGGAGCGGTTGAATGAAGTTATTAGAAGTCACCGGGCTGGCGAAACGCTACGGCAGTCGCCAAGTAGTCAACGAAGTTTCCTTTGACGTGGATGCTGGTGAGATCGTTGGGTTGCTGGGACCTAATGGCGCCGGAAAAACAACCTCATTTCGCATGACCTGTGGCATGGTCACGCCGGATCGAGGGCGAGTCGTTTTGGATGGTCAAGATGTCACAAGCTGGCCAATGCATCGCCGGGCTCGCGAAGGTGGCTTGGGTTACTTGCCGCAACAATCGAGTGTCTTTGGCAAGCTGACCGTCGAACAAAACTTGGTGGCAACGATGCAGTTATTAGGTCGCCCCAGTGGACAGCGGCGACGCGAAACGGCCCAATTGTTGGCCGAGTTCGGGTTGGAACACATTCGAAGTACGTTGTCTGCCCAAGTCTCCGGTGGTGAACGGCGTCGCTTGGAGATCGCGCGTTGCCTCGTCTCCAATCCCAAGATGATCATGCTGGACGAACCGTTTGCGGGTATCGATCCGGTGACCGTTCAAGGCATCCAAGGCATCATTCGCCAATTGGCGGATCGTGGCTTGGGTATCTTGATTACAGACCATGCGGCGCGCGAGATCCTGCAAATCACCAGTCGCACGTACGTCATCAGTGAAGGTGAAGTCTTGTGCAGTGGTACGCCTCACGAAGTGTCGATCCATCCCGAAGTCCGCAAGAAGTATTTGGGCACGATCGACTCATTCGAACCGACGACTCGCTCATCCCAACCCACTGTCTCTCGGCAAGCCGTCCCACCACAAGCCGTCCCACCACAAGCTACTACTGGGCAAGCGGCCGCTCCGCAGTTCGTCGCACGCGAACAGCCGGGAAGTCCGAGTACATCGGCCCATTTCCGCGATGTTCAAGACCTCGGCCCTGAAGACGAGTTTCTCGGCAGCAACGAAAATGGCAAGGACCATGACAGTGAATTTGTCCCGGCCGTAACGATGAGTTCTGTTCCAGATGCGTTCTTTCGGCAAATGAACGGAGCTTCGTCCGTCGTATTTGCGAAGCCAGCGCCGTCCGCGACTTCGACGACACCCGCGGAAACGGTGGCGGTGCCTGCGCCCGTGCCGAAGTCCGCACCGGCCCATTCCCCGCTGGTAATGGAGCTGCCGGAGTCACCGCCCCTCGAGCCACAATTTGCACCGCGTGGTCGTCGATTCTTTCCCCAACCCAAAACGATCCGCCAAGGTCCCTGAAAGAACATGAACGAGGTTGAGTTGCCGAACTACGAACAGCAAGTGTTTCGCGCTTCGTCTGGTCCGTTGCCATTTCGGATCTGGCGCCCTCAACGTTTTGTCGCCGGTTCAACTGCCAACAGCTCGTCCGATTCTGCTGAATCTAGTTACCCGCTACTGCTGTTCTTGCATGGAGCCGGAGAGCGCGGGACCGACAACGAAGTGACGTTGGTTCACGGAGCGAACGATTTTGCGGGCCCCACGGTGCAAGCCGCGAATCCCTGTTTCGTGGTTGTGCCCCAATGTCCGGCTGACGACGTTTGGGCCAGCATCGACCGGACAAATGAGCCGACCAAGTTAGCCGCTCGACCCAGTCCCGCATTGCAATCGGTACAACAGTTGCTCGAGTCGTTACTTACGCAGTTGCCGATCGACCGACAACGCATCTATCTGACGGGGTTGTCGATGGGAGGTTTCGGAGGCTGGGACTTGCTGATGCGCGAGCCCGATCGTTACGCAGCGGCCGTTCTGATCTGTGGTGGAGCGGATTGTCAGTCAGCACAATTGCCGGAGTTGGCCCGCAAACCCCTGTGGGTCTTCCATGGAGATCAGGACGATGTCGTCCCTGTGACTCGCTCGCGTGAAATCGTCCATCAATTGCGTGAACTCGGCGGTTCCCCACGGTACACAGAATATCGGGGCGGCGATCACGATAGCTGGACCGCCACTTACAGCAATCCAGCGGTGTGGGAATGGTTGTTCGCCCAGCGCCACAGAAACTCGAAGGGGTCGTGAAGTCGTGACCCTTTGGGAGTGAATTCTTCAGTCATCTTGAAAGTGTCTTGAACATGCCAAAGCTTGCCGTATTTCCTAAAGCTTACATGACCGCATTGTGCAAAGATGGGTCGATGACCCTGACGCAATGGATAGCGTTGGCGGCTACACTAAATGTCGAGGGCCTGGAGTGGTATGCCGGTTTTCTTGAAATGGCCGACGCGCAACGTTGGCCGGAATTTCGGCGTCAAGTTGAATCGCACGGGATGGTGATCCCCATGATGTGCTGCTCGCCGGACTTCACTCATCCGGCACCCGAGTTTCGCCAACGAGAAATTGAAAAGCAACGCCATTGGATTCAAATGACGGCGGAGCTTGGCGGCCAATTCTGCCGAGTGTTAAGTGGGCAACGTCGTCCAGAACTTGGAATTACAGAAGGTGTCGAGTTGGCCGCCCAATCGATTGAAGCTTGCTTGCCTACCGCCGAGAAACTCGGCGTTACTTTAATCATCGAGAATCACTACAAGGACGATTTTTGGCAGTTCCCAGAATTTGCCCAAAAGATGGACGTGTTCTGCCAACTAGTGGATCGAGTCCATCATCCGAAGTTTGGCGTTAACTACGATCCGAGCAATGCTTACTTGGCCGGCGACGATCCGCTTGAGTTGCTGCGTCGCGTATTGAACCGCGTCGTCACGATGCATGCCAGTGATCGTTACTTGATCGAAGGGACGCTGGAAGATTTGCGCCGGGAAGAAGACGGGGCCGCAGGTTACGCGAAACGCCTGCGCCACGGCGAGATCGGAAAAGGCTTGAACGACTATGACGCTATTTTTGGCATGCTGGCGCAGGCGGGCTTTGACGGTTGGGTCAGCGTCGAAGACGGAGTTGATGGGTTTGAGCAATTGCAAGCAAGCGTCGCTTTTTTGCGCGGCAAGATCGCCCAACACTTTGGTTCGACACCCAAGTAATCAATGCGAACGGCACTCAAAGGATCGCCAAGGGGTTGCGAGGTTGCTCCAGAGTCCCCCGAGTGACTCCGACTCGGTTGTCCGCTTGCAGCTCTTTCCAAACACTGGCTGCGAGCAGCTTGCCTTCCAGTAAACGTTGGTAAAGAGAGTACAGTCGTTCGACATCCGCGGTGGTCGCATCATTCAATAACTCGACCCGGAAGTGACGCACGCCCATTTGAAGCAACGCGCCGACGGCTTCAGCGCCGCTTTGGGCCGTCCCGTTATACAAAGTGTTTCGACATCCAATGTCCGCATGCAACACATGCAGCGCACCGACACGATCACGCAGTTGAACTTGATGTCGATCGCAAGGCCGACCGCAATTGGTCTTGTTCGTGCCCGGCGACAAGACGCTACAAAACACACAGTGCTCCATATGGAACATCGGCATGTGCTGATGGATCACCACTTCCAGCCACGACGATGGGGTTGCTTGAGCCAGTTCGAACAATTGGTCCCGGTTCAGGTCGTAGGACGCCGTGATTCGCTGGGCCCCCAATTGTTTCCACCACTGGGCCGAGAGCGGATTGGTGACATTAAGTGAAAAATCGGCCACAAACGGAATCTGTTGCTCGCGGGCGTACTTGGCAGCTGTCAAGTTTCGCACGAGCCAACCGTCGGCTCCATGTCGCGAGAGCGCTTTGAGTAGCCCTTCTTCGCCCGGTTTGCAAATTCGCAGGGTCGCCAGTCGAATGAAACTGCCGTGAGCTTTTGCTAATTCCACCGCATGACGATATTCTCGCACATCGTGGAAGTCCGCGATGACTTGTCGACAACCGATCGCCAGAGCAGATTCCAGTTGAGCCAGCGAACGACACAAAACACTCAGTTCTGGGGCGGTTGCGTCCTGTTGCAATTCGGTCGTCGACTGGAGCGGCTCGGCCAATTTCGCAACTCCGGCCAGCATCCCTGGCAAGACCGGAGCTTGGGAGATCGAACGCGTTTTTTGGTGATGGCGAGTGTCGAGGATCTCGATCATTTGTTTTCGAATGGTCCCCCAGACACTCAAGGGAACCATCGGCTCGCCCAGGATCGTAAGGTCTAGCTGAGTCAACTCATAAACGGTGTTCCCCAGCCGATCCAACTGTTGCCGAGCAACCTCTTCGGTCAATGCGTGACGGGTGGCCACTGGCGGTTCAAAGTCGCAGGGTACACTCCAAGTTCGCCCGTCACAAATTACGGACAACTCGATCGGATGTCCCGCTTGGATTGTGGCTGAGACGGCTATTGGAACCCGGCGGCAGATCTGATTATTAATGAACGTTTTACGCAATCGACGAGTTAATTGCGGGTCGTCCGTTTGCCAGATGATTTGCTCTGGGTAGATGTTGGCGTTGTGCAGTAATCCATGCTCCATTCCAAGTTCGACAAGCCCTGCGGTTGGTTCGTCCAATTGGCGACCCTGACGCCAGATTTCATAGATACGACCACCAATTTCTGCATCGTTCAAACGATCGCCCTGTAGCACAATCCCGTCACCCTTGGACAGCGGCAAATCCAACTCGACCAACAGCCTGCCATGTTGGAGTCGAACGACTTTTCCAACTCGCACGCCACGTTTGGAGCTGGACTGGCCTGGGGTAAGTCGCTTGTGGTCGTTGCCTTCCAGCCATCCGGGCGAAAACCCGCGTGAAAACGACAACTCTAGTTGTCGCTTTTCTGCGACCGACCATTGTTTTGGCTCGCCGCGAACCGCATGGTCGATCGCGGCGCGGTAGGCTTGAACAACGTTGGCGACATATTCGGGCGTTTTGAGTCGCCCTTCGATCTTGAGGGACGCCAGACCAGCTTCAATTAGTTGAGGAACCAGTGGGTAAGCCGCCAAATCTTGCGGGCTCAGCAAATAACGCACGTCGCCAAGGTCTCGAACGGCGCCATCGCAAACCAAATCGTACGGCAATCGACATGCTTGAGCACATTGGCCACGGTTTGCACTTCGCCCGCCCAGAGACTCGCTGGTGAGACATTGGCCGCTATAGGCAACGCACAGGGCTCCATGCACAAAGGCTTCCAAGGGCACGTTGGTCCGTTGGCGAATTTTCTTGATTTCGGCGATGGAGAGTTCACGGGCCAATACAACGCGAGACAAATGCAGTTCGTTCGCGACCAGCTCGATGGCATCCGCGTGGGTCAGCGTCATTTGTGTACTGGCGTGGATCTCGATATCTGGGCAGACTTCTCGGACCAATCGAGCGACGCCGATGTCTTGAACTAGAACCGCGTCGACGCCTTCCACCGCGAGTCGTTGGACATATTGTTCCAACCGCGGCAGTTCATCGGTAAACGTCAGTGTATTGAGAGTGACATAGCCTTTAACGTTCCTCTGATGCAACATCGACATCAATGTCGGCATTTGTTCCAAGGTGATGTTCTCGGCTCGCGCCCGCGCATTGAATCCTGCCTCTAATCCAAAGTAGACCGCGTCGGCCCCATTTTCCACGGCCGCACGGGCGCACAGGAGGTTACCCGCTGGCGCGAGCAACTCTGGAGGAGGCTGGGGCAATGCGCTCGAAACCGGTTGTTTTTTTTCGGTCATAGTTGGGAGACGGTTTCGCGAAGGTATTGAATACTGCGGCTGGCTAAAGCGTCAGGGCCTGGAGTGTAATCGAAAACCTCAACACTCACCCACCCGGTATAGCCAATGTCCCGGAGTGCCCGAAGTATCGGGACAAAATCCACCTCGCCCATGCCTGGTCCTTGGCGATTGGGGTCATTCGCGTGGAAATGTTGTAGCCAGGCTCCATGGCGGCGGATCAGGCTTTCGTAGGATTCGGCTTCCGTGGACATGGCTTTGACGTCCAGATGCAAGCGGACGGCCGGGGAATCCACCATCTGGATCAAATCCACGGCCGACTGGGCAGTGTTGAGGAAATCACCCTCTTCAGGACCGAGGGGCTCGATGGCTAGCGTGACACCCGCATCGCACAAATGCGAAGTCAAACGCCCAAGTAACGCCGCTGCGTATTCCGATGCCCGCCGATGACTGACACCCGGTAGCAAGTTTCGCTGCTTTGGCGAACCCAAAACCATCACATGACCGCCCAAGTCGTGGCACAAGTCGATCAGCGAGTGCAAGTAAGTCTCGGTTCGCGCGGTAACTGTTGGGTCGGGGCTGGTGAGGTAAAGACCTTCGGTGCCGGCCAAGAGCCAATGTAGCCCGATAATCTCGAGTCCAAAATCACGGGCCGTATTTCTCATTTCGCCTCTCTGCTGGCCAGAAAACTGGGCGACCGAGACAGGCAGCGTAAATGGGGCAATTTCGAGGGCCTGATATCCTAGCTCGGCCGCTCGGTGGCACTGATCGACGAAGCCCCAGTTGTTAAACGTCTCGTTACAAATCGCAAATCGCATACAATCGTTACTCTTGTCCAAACGTAGGACGAATCTTCCAACGGCGAGGCCCACTTCACGACGTTGGCCGCCGCTCATTTTACTGTATGGCGGTCGTAGGCCAAACGCACAAGGCGGAAAAGCTACCAAAAACCGGAGTCTTCACGCCAAAAAACTCTTTTGGCCGTTGACAGGTTGCGGGCGGAGGGTGTAAACTCCTCCCTCTCCACTACCGAATACTTCTTGGCGATGGGTGAATTTGTCTGCCCACGTGCCGTGAATAACCGGACTTGGTTCAGGCTATTTTGCTTGAAGGCTGATGTTGGGCGCTGCGATTTGGGCCGGTTGCGCACGTGCTGGACGGGGAAGGCAAAAATGGGTGGCCGAATTTGCTTTCGGCGTCCGTCTTTGGTGCCGATGCTCCTGTTTGTCAGTGGCTGAGTGTGGTGGGGTTTGTGGTTGTGTGGGCAGGTGGAACGATTTGAGGAGACGCGGTAAGTGGCTGCTGTTCACGAAGTAATTCGAATTCGGATGGAAGCGTTTGATCACTCGGTTTTGGACCAGAGTGCCCAAGAGATCGTGGATACTGCCAAGCGAACGCACTCGGAAGTTCATGGTCCGATTCCGTTGCCGACGCGAATCGAGCGATATACCGTGATAAGCGGTCCGTTTATTGATAAGAAAGCGCGTCAGCAATACGAAGTGCGAACGCACAAGCGATTGATTGACATCGTTCAGGCCTCGGCCAAGACGATCGAAGCTTTGAACAAGTTGAGTTTACCGGCAGGTGTTGAGATTAAGATCAAGGCCACCTCGAAGTAGTTTGTGGTGTGGGTTTGGTTGGGCAAGTGTTGGTTGGGCGGGTTAGTGTCAGGGCAGGTTGGGCTGGTGGTTGTGTTCGCTGGTTGGGTCGTCGGTGACAACGGGTCGCGGCGGTCGGGTCCAGCAGGTCACTGGAAGATGCGTATGGAATGGAAGTTTCAGAGGTAATCTGGGTGTTGGCTGCCGAGTTGGTGGCTTTCGCTTTGTATCCTGTGAGACGAGGCCATTTTGCGAGAAAGTGAACAAAGATGAGCAAGGGAATACTCGGCCGTAAGGTCGGGATGACGCAAATTTACTTACCTAGCGGTGAGGCTGTTCCGGTGACCGTTGTTGAGGCGGGGCCGTGTCATGTATTGCAATTGCGTTCACTGCAGCGAGATGGTTATGAAGCGGTCCAGTTAGGGTTTGATGAGAAGAAGCGGCCGGCCGAAGGGCGTTCGCGTAGTCGAGCTAGTCAGGCAACGCGAGCCGAGCGTGGCCATGTTGCAGATATCAAAAGCAAGCGAAGTGTTGCTTTGAAGGCCACCGGACAGAGCGTTCCGGAGAAGGCTGGTTGTGAACCGCAGAAGTTTGTTCGTGAAATTCGTGGTGCGGTGGGGGATCTTCAGGTAGGCCAGGTTCTTAAGGCCTCTTATTTGGATGGTGTCGCGTCGGTTGACGTCACAGGCATCAACAAGGGCCGTGGCTATTCGGGTGTTATGCGTCGTCATAATTTTTCTGGGCAACGAGCGACGCACGGTGTGAAAAAGTGTCACCGCTATGCTGGTTCAACGGGTCAAAATACGTTTCCGGCCCGCGTGATGAAGGGTCGCCGGATGGCAGGTCGTTATGGCGGCAAGCAAGTAACCTCGCGAAACTTGAAACTAGTTCGTGTCGATGCCGACAACAACTTGTTATTGATTCGCGGTGCCGTTCCTGGGCCGGCTGGCGGTTATGTGATTGTCAAGGCAACCAATATCGTTTGATAAGGGTTGGGTACGAGTCGGGGTGGGTGTTCGGGGTTTTGTGGCGGAATTTTAGCGGAACGAAAAATGTCATCGTTGCCAGTATACAACATGTCGGGTAAGCAAGTCGGGCAATACGAAATTGCCAGTACGGACTTGGTGAATTCGATCAACAAGCAGTTGTTGCATGATGTCGTCGTTATGTATCAGGCCTGTTTGCGTCAGGGTACCAAACAAACGAAGACCCGTTCGGGTGTCGCCGGTACGACGAAGAAAATGTACAAGCAAAAAGGCACTGGTAACGCACGTGCCGGTTCACGACGGAGTGGTGTTCGTCGAGGTGGTGGACACATGAAGGCACTGTCGCCGCGAGATTTCTCGTATCGATTGCCCAAGAAAGCCGTTCGATTGGCATTGCGAATGGCGGTTGCCAGCAAGATTGCTGCCGGCAAAGTGACGGTTGTTGAAGGCTTGGAGTGTTCGGAAGCAAAGACCAAAGTGATGGCTGGTTTGCTTGCGGCGATGGGTGTTTCCGGGCAGACGGCATTGGTAGCTACAAACGGTCATCAGCCGTTGGTGTACAAGAGTGGTCGCAACATTGCTGGGGTTTCGGTGATGTCGAGTGACGACTTGAACGCCTACGCAGTGTTGCGGGTCAAGAACGTGATCATGGACAGGTCTGCATTGGATGAGTTCAAGGCAAAAGCGGTGGCAGATATTCAGGCTAAGGCGAAGGCTTTGGCGGCGGTTTAGTTTTGGGGTTGTGGTGTGGCTCGGGCGGGCGGATTTACTGGGCTGAATTAAGAAGGTGAAGGCATGGCGAAGCCGGCAGTGCAGCGACAAATCGATAAGAACAAGACCAGCTTGACGTTGGAACCGCATCAAGTAATTCTTCGTCCTTTGGTGACGGAGAAGAGTGTGGAATTGAGTGAAGCGCTAAATAAGTACTCGTTTGCGGTCAGCTTGGTCGCCAACAAGGATGATATCCGCCGAGCGATCGAGCGATTGTTCAAGGTCAAGGTGGCAAAGGTGGCCGTGCAAAACCGCAAAGGCAAGCCAAAGCGGTATCGTCAGTACGATGGTCGGACCAAGAATTGGAAGCGAGCCGTTGTGACCTTGGCGGGCGACGACCGCATCGAGTTGTTCTCGTAGTTCGGGCGAATGATTGGGGCGTGCGTTGGGGCGGGTTTGAAATTGAAGTAGGTTGCAGTGGATGAGACTGTAACGCGATTTGGGGCGGTTAAGGAAGCGAAGTGCAATGGGAATTCGAATCTACAATCCGATTTCACCTGGTCGGCGCAATGCCAGCGTTAGCGATTTTGCTGAGTTAACGCGCGGTGCCAAACCGGAAAAAAGCTTGCTGTTGCCAAAGCCCAAAAAAGGTGGACGCAACAACCAAGGCAAGATTACTGCCCGGCATCGTGGTGGTGGGCACAAGCAGCAATACCGCTTGATCGATTTTCGTCGCAACAAAGATGGCATGGAAGCTCGAGTGGATTCGATTCAGTACGATCCGAATCGCGGTGCTCGGTTGGCCTTGCTGCATTACGCCGATGGAACAAAATCCTATGTGATTGCCTCGGATGGTGTGAAAGCCGGCGATGTGTTGATGAACGGGCCGGATGCTCCTGCGACCGTTGGGAATTGTTTGCCGATGAGCAAGATTCCTGCGGGCGCAAACGTTCACTCGATCGAACTGCGGCCTGGGCAGGGCGCTTCGATGTGTCGCGGTGCCGGTGTGAGTGCCGTTTTGATGGCTCGGGAAGCCGGATGGGCACAGTTGCAGTTGCCGAGTGGTGAAATTCGCCGTGTTCCCGGCAATTGTCGGGCAACGATTGGCCAGGTGAGCAATCCGGATCATTCGAAAGTTGTCTTGGGTAAGGCTGGCCGTAAGCGTTGGATGGGCATTCGGCCGTATGTTCGCGGTACCGCGATGAACCCGATCGACCATCCGCACGGTGGTGGTGAAGGTCGAACCAAGGGTGGTCGCCATCCGGTCAGTCCGCAAGGCAAGTCGGCCAAGGGTGGTTCGACACGTAAGCCGCAGAAGTCCAGCAACGCGTCGATCATTCGTCGCCGTCGAAGTCGCCGATATGGCCTCTTGAAGCTGAAATAACTGTTACGTGGTTTGGTTTTGGGCAGCGTGGGGTAAGTTGGTTTCGTTGATTCCGTCAAGGCAAATGGTCAGTACAATGAGCAGATCCGGTAAGAAAGGTCCTTACGTCGTCGACAGCTTGTATCAGAAGGTGATGAAGTTGGAAGCGGCTGGACGTCACGAGCCTATCAAGACATGGGCTCGGTCGTGCACGATTGTTCCCGAATTTGTGGGCCATACGTTTATGGTTCACAACGGCAAGGCGCACGTCAAGGTTTACGTGACTGAAGACATGGTTGGTCACAAGTTGGGTGAATTTGTCTTGACGCGCACGTTCCGAGGTCACAGCGGTGCGAAGAAGGCTGCAACCAAGTAAGGGAAAGAGCAAATGTTCACAGCAATGTACAAAGGTGCACGAATCAGTGCGCGAAAGGTTCGTCCGGTTGCGGACTTGATTCGTGGCAAATTCGTGGACGAAGCGTTGGCAATTCTGCGATATCAACCACATCGTGGAGCGCGTTATTTGGAGGAAGTCATCAAGTCGGCTTTGGGCAATGCCACGGACTTGGACCAAAACAAGGGGCGTCGAGTGTCGGTAGGAGACTTGATCATTTCCGACGCACGTGTGGATGGAGGCCCGATGTTCAAGCGGATGCGACCGGGTGGGCGAGGCATGTCTCACTTGATCAAAAAGCGTTCGAGCCACATTTCGGTGACATTGGAAGAAGTATAAGGATCAACACATGGGTCAAAAGGTCAATCCGGTTGCTTTTCGAACTGGTGTAACGACAGGGTGGAAGAGTCGCTGGTATGCTCCGAAGCAAGAGTTCGCCACTTTGTTGATGGAGGACATGAAGATTCGGGGGTTTGTTAAGAAGCACCCGACGAAGAATTACGCGGCAGCGGGCATTGATCATATCGAAATCGACCGGACGCGCGACGAAGTTCGGGTGACACTGTTTGTGGCTCGCCCTGGTTTGATTATCGGTAAGAAGGGACAAGAAGTCGAGGTTTTGCAGACCGAGATTCAAAACCTCATTGGCCGACGGGTGAATTTGCGAATCGAAGAAATCAAGCGGGCCGATATGCAGGCGCAGTTGGTTGCGGAGAAGATTGCGGAGCAGTTGGCTCGTCGATCTAGTTTTCGTCGCACGATGAAGCAGGCGATGGAAGAGACCATGAAGGCTGGGGCGAAGGGTATCAAGATTCAATTGGCGGGCAGATTGGGCGGTGCCGAAATGGCACGGCGTGAAAAGTCAAACGTGGGTTCCATTCCTTTGAGCACTTTGCGAGCGAAGATCGATTACGGTTTCGCAGAAGCATCGACGCCCCAGGGGAATTTAGGAGTTCAGGTGTGGGTCAACCAAGGCATGTACGGAGAGAACGAAGATGGCGCTGATGCCTCGACGAATAAAGCATCGAAAGGTCCAAAGAGGTCGTATAAGAGGTGATGCCTCGCGCGGAAATCGCGTCGTCTTTGGAGATTTCGGGCTGCAGGCATTAGAACCTGCGTGGTTAAAAGCACAAACCATTGAAGCTGGTCGTATTGCTGCACAGCAATATGTCCGTGGCGCCGGTGGTCGGCTGTTCATTCGCGTATTTCCGCATCGGTCGGTCACGTCCCGCCCGCTGGAAACTCGGATGGGTAAAGGTAAGGGTGAACCGGAATTCTGGGTGGCCAATATCCGCCCCGGTACCGTGTTGTACGAATTGAGCGGCGTCACAGAACAGCAGGCCAAAATCTGTTTGGCGCGGTTGGCTCACAAGATGCCAATGCGTGTCCGGATGATCGGCAAACAAACGAAAATTGGTTCGGGTGAATCGGAGTAAGCCATGGAAAAGTTAACAGTTTCGCAACTGCGTGAAATGAACGATGACCAGTTGGCTGATGCTCTGGAAGATACCACCAAAGCTCTGTTTTGGTTGCGTGTGAAGGCTCAAACGGACCGGTTGGATGTTCCAAGTGAACTGATGCGGAACCGGAAATTGATCGCCCAGATCAAGACGGTTCAGCGCCAACGTGCTACGACCGTTGCGAAATAATTGCAGCGGTGTAGTCCGGGCGATGGGCTTGGGGGAGTGGTGTCGTGGGGTATGATGTAGGTTGGGCAAGTAGGTTTTTAACATAGGGTAATGACTGACGATGCCAAAGCGAGTGTCGACCGGTGTGGTCACCAGCAACAAGATGAATAAGACGTTGGTCGTCGAGATCCGTCGTATGGTGATGGATAAGAAATACAAGAAGTACGTTCGTTCGCGGAGCAAATGCTACGTGCACGACGAAAACAACGAAGCCGGCGTCGGCGACAAGGTGGAGATCATCGAATCTCGGCCTTTGTCTCGGCTAAAGCGATGGGCTTTGGTCCGAATTGTTGAGAAGAGCACCGCTGTTGACGTTGCGGCTTTGAAAGAGGTCCGTCGTCATCAGAAGGAAGATCATAAGGAAGCAGAGGTCCAACAATGATTCAACAGGAAACTCGCTTGGCAGTTGCGGATAATACCGGTGCCAAGGAACTGATGTGTATCAAGGTGTTGGGTGGAACCCGGCGCCGTTATGCCGGTCTGGGTGATGTCATCATCTGCAGCGTGAAGGGTGTCATTGCTGGAAGTGATGTTAAGAAGAAGCAGGTCGTCCGAGCTGTTGTGGTGCGAACGAAGCAGCCAACTCGGCGGGAAGACGGCAGCTACATTCGTTTTGACGCGAACGCCGCCGTTATCATTGACAAGGATGGCAATCCGCGAGGAACTCGTATTTTTGGCGCGGTAGCCCGCGAGTTGCGAGCGAGAAAGTTCATGAAAATCGTTAGCCTGGCAAACGAGGTGATCTGAGATGGCTGAACTACCAGAAAATTACGAAGCTCGTTTGCGGACGCTGTACCGTGACGCGATTGTTCCGGTCTTGCGCGAGCAGACTGGACGTTCGAACTTGATGTCGTTGCCAAAACTGGACAAGATCATTATCAACATGGGCGTTGGTAGTGCGGTGACCGACAAAAAGAACATTGAAGATGCTCAGTCGGCGATGACTTTGATTGCCGGTCAGAAGGCGATGGTTACTTTGGCGCGTCAGAGTATTGCCAACTTTCGATTGCGGCAGGGCATGCCGATCGGGGTCAAGGTTACTTTGCGTGGCAACCGCATGTACGAGTTTTTGGATCGTTTGATCACGTTTGTACTGCCTCGTGTTCGCGACTTCCGAGGTGTGAGCGAGAAGGCCTTTGACGGGCATGGCAATTATAGCATGAGCTTGACCGAGTACTTGGTGTTCCCCGAGTTAAACCCAGACAAGTTCACTCGGAAGCAGGGAATGAACATTTGCTTCGTCACGACCGCTCGGAATGACGTCGAAGGACGATTGTTGCTGGAGCAATTTGGAATACCGTTCCGACGTCGCAAAACGGAGTCGGGCAAGGTCGGTGCTGGTGCGGAATAAGCCGAGTAGTGCTGGGCGTGCGGTTCGATTTGGGTGGGGTGGAATAGATTTTTTGGGGTTGGGTCAACTTTTTGTAGGTGATATTTCGTGGCGAGTAAAGCGAAGATAGCCAAGGCCATGCGCAAGCCGAAGTTTTCGGCGCGGAGTGAGAATCGGTGCAAGATGTGCGGTCGTCCACGTGCCGTTTACCGGAAATTTGGCATCTGCCGAATTTGTTTCCGGAAGCTGGCCGACAATGGCCTGATTCCTGGTGTTCGCAAGGCAAGCTGGTAGGATTGAGGATTTAGCAACCATGATGACTGATCCAATTGCGGACATGTTGACCCGAATTCGCAACGCGGTAAACGTTGAGAAGTCCTTTGTCGATATGCCGGTTTCGAAAGTGAAGCGCGGTGTCGCGGAAGTTTTGAAGCGAGAAGGCTATATTTGGGACTTTGCGGTGTTGGATGAAAAACCAGCCCCGGTCTTGCGTATCGAGCTGAAATATGGCCCGAGCGGCGAGAAAGTGATCCAAAAAGTGAAGCGAGTTAGCTGTCCAGGGCGGCGGATTTATTTCCACGCCAAGGATTTGCGGCCGGTTTTGGGTGGACTTGGGATTCGCGTCTTGAGTACGAGCCACGGTGTGATTAGCGACCGTGAGGCCCGCCAACAAAAGGTTGGTGGCGAAGTCCTGTGTGAAGTTTGGTAAATGGATGGCGAAGGGCACCTTGGTAAAGAGGTCTCTTTCACAGTAGTCTTTTTTTCACCGTGCGTGCGAAAGAGTTCGGAAATGTCACGAATTGGAAATAAGGTCGTCTCGATTCTTGACGGCGTGAAGGTCAACCTTCAGGGCCGTGAGATCGAGGTCGCTGGTCCGCAAGGGACGCTACGGTACACGTTGCGCCCCGAAGTTAGCGTGGAAGTGGACGCGGACGGGAAGTCACTTCAAGTGAGGGCCATCGAGGGACGGACGGCGCGTGCGTTCCACGGTTTGACCCGAGCCTTGATCAACAATATGATCATTGGCGTGAAGAGCGGCTACGAAAAGAAGTTGGAGCTACAAGGTGTGGGTTATGTTTGCTCGTTAAAGGGCGACGAGCTTACCTTGCGGGTCGGTTTCGCGAATGAGTTGAAAAAGAAGGTTCCTGCGGGGCTTTCCGTGACCTGCCCCGACCAAACCCATGTTTTGGTCAAGGGATGCGACAAGCAAGCCGTCGGTGAGTTTGCTGCGGCAGTCCGAGCCTTGCGAAAACCCGAGCCATACAAGGGCAAGGGAATTCGGTACCAAGGTGAAGTAATCAAGTTGAAGGCTGGTAAGTCAGCCAAGTCTTAGTGTTGGTGGGTAGTTTTGAATCAAGCGAGGTCGGCGGTTCGGGTGAATCGCGATTTCGTTGGTGGATATTCAGTAAGGTGATGTCCTGTGAAAGCGGTCAAAATCAAGAACTTGCGGCGTTGGCGCCGGCAGAATCGGGTTCGGAAAAAACTACGTGGATGCAGTGATGTGCCGCGATTATCGGTGTTCCGGAGCAACCGACATTTGATGTGTCAGTTGATCGACGATGAGTCGGGGAAAACGTTGGCTTCGGCGAGTACGCAAGAAAAAGCCTTCCAAGCGGAAGTTGCGTATGGCGGAAATTGCGAAGCTGCCAAAAAGATTGGGACGATTTTGGCGAAGCGAGCGTTGGCTGCCGGAATCGACCGTTGCCGCTTTGACCGTGGCCAGTTTCGGTTCCATGGTCGCGTGGCGGAAGTTGCCAATGCAGCGCGTGAAGGCGGCTTGCAGTTTTAACTTGGTACGAACGATACGAATTTGTGTAGGGAGCCATCTGTGGCTGAAAGTCGAAGCAACGATCAACTGATCGAAAATGTAGTCAAAATCAAACGATGCGCCTCGGTGGTCAAGGGTGGTCGTCGTTTCAGTTTCGCGGCGTGTGTGGTCGTTGGCGATGGTAACGGGCGCGTCGGCGTTGGTTACGGCAAGGCCAATGAAGTTCCACCAAGCGTCGAGAAAGGAAACAAGCAAGCGGCTCGTCGCATGCAAAAGTTTCCGGTCATTGAGGGAACGATTCCTCACGCGGTTCAAGGCTCGTACGGCGCCTCGACCGTTTTGTTGCTACCGGCTGGTCCGGGTACGGGCATTATCGCCGGCGCTGCGGTGCGAGCCGTGTGTGAAGCGGCAGGCCTGCACAACGTTTTGACGAAAAATCTGGGTAGCACGAATCCAGTCACGGTTGTCAAAGCCACCTTGGCGGCGCTGACCCAGTTGCGGACCCGCGAAACGATTGAACAATTGCGAGGAGTGTCCTTGTCATGAATTTGAATGAAGTTAATGTCGGAATTACCGGGACTCGTCCACGCAAGCGTTTGGGCCGGGGACCAGGATCAGGTCAAGGTAAGACCGGCGGTCGAGGTCATAAAGGTCAACGATCGCGTCCAGGGCGCGGCCAGTCGGTGGTCTTTCAAGGCGGTACCATGCCTTTGTTCCGCCGGATTCCCAAGCGTGGGTTTACAAATTCGTTTGCCGACTTGGTGGTTTCTGTAAACGTGCGCGATTTGGAACGAGAATTTTCGGCCGGCGACGAAGTAAACGTTCAAACGTTGCAAGGTCGCAATTTGGCCAAGCGAACGTTTGATCAGATTAAGATCTTGGGGACTGGTGAGTTGACCAAGGCTTTGAAAGTCACAGCTCATCAGTTCAGCGCAAGTGCCAAAGCGAAGATTGAGCAAGCAGGCGGTTCGGTTACTGTACTTCCTGGACCGGCCCCGGTAGTCAAGAATAAGCAACGCAGCGCCAAAAAATAGTTCTGTCGCGGCAAGATTTGCAGCGAATGACAGGGACGTCGCGGCGTATAGGTTGGAGATAGAAAGCTATGTTGGAAAAACTTCGTACCGTCTTCTCAATTCCGGAGCTACGGCAAAAGATTTTTCTGACGCTTTTCCTGCTCGCGATTTTCCGAATCGGTTGGACGATCTATCTACCTGTGGTGGATATCCAAGCAATGGAAGGCTCCCGGAACAATACCGGTGGCTTGACCGCGTTGTTGGAAACCGTACAAGTTCTTAGTGCCAGCCAGTTAAGCCAGGCCACGATTTTTGGTCTTGGGATCATGCCGTACATCTCGGCTTCGATTATGTTTCAACTTCTAAGCAACGTTTACCAACCATTGGTCGAGTTGCGGAAGGAAGGTGAGTCAGGTCGAAAGAAGATCAACGACTATACGAGGTACGTTACGGTCATTCTTTGTTTTGTGCAAAGCTTTCTGTATGTACGCATGTATTTGATGGCGGACCAGGGGGGCGGAGCAAATCTGACGGCGTCCGAGTTTGAGTCCGACGGCCATTTGATGTTGGGCTGGCAAATCGTCGCGGTTTTGATCATGACAGCCGGTAGCGTCTTTCTGATGTGGCTCGGGGAGCAAATTGATGAATATGGTATCGGCAATGGAATCAGCTTGCTAATCATGGGCGGCATTTTGGCGTCGATGCCGGGTGCCTTGGGTAGTCTGATCGGTGATGCCGAGTTGCGCCTCAACGGTTTCGATTCATCCAAAGTTGGAATCGAGCTGCTGTTGGTTTTGGCGTTTCTGTTTGTCACTGTCGTGGCTTCGACGGTTTACGTGATGCAGTCCCAAAGGCGTATCCCGACCCAAAGTGCGAAGCACGTTCGCGGGCGTCGTGTTTTTGGTGGTACCAAGCAGTACATGCCGCTGCGGATGTTGCAAGCCGGCGTGATGCCCATCATTTTCTCCACCACACTTCTGATTTTCCCATACTTGCTGTTCCAATTCTTTGGACAGTTCTCGACCTTTTTCGAATCGTGGGCCAACGCCTTCCAACCTGGGCATTTGCTGTACAATCTTTGTAACGTTGGCCTGATCTTCTTCTTCTGTTTCTTTTGGACAGCGATCATGTTCAATCCAAAGGAAATTGCGGACAACCTGAAGGAGAGCGGCGCGTTTATTCCTGGTCATCGACCAGGCAAGCGGACGGAAGAGTACTTGGACCGAGTGATGCATCGGGTCACCTTCGTCGGGGCAGCGTTTCTGAGCGTGATTGCTGTCGTACCAACGATCCTTACCTACCTGTTCCCGAACGTGAACTACATGATTGCTAGTTTTTATGGTGGAACGGGTCTGCTGATCGCCGTCAGCGTTTCCTACGATTTGATCAGCAAAATTGACAGCTACCTATTGATGCGGAATCACAAGAGCCTGCTAGAGTAGTCGAGTTTCGGCTAGCGGGTGCACGATGGGGCTGGGCGGCTTACCTGTGAACTAAATTTGCACCCGATGTTTTGATGACGTCGGTGAACTATCGGCACAATTGCGATTGGTTACCGCTGCAATCGAACCGGCCAAAAAATGAGTTGTTAGGACGCAAACCTAACAACTCATTTTCGTTCGATTACGGGTGCGGTTTCTCTGCGTGGAATTTTTTTGTGACGCAAGTCTAGTTGTCCTCGAGGAGCGATTCGGGTTCTCACTCTACGATCCCGGCCGCTTGTTTTAATAGGCTCGGTCCCCAAAGGGGTCTGACCGGTCTGCCCCTCTCCGGTCATGCCTTTTTGCCCGAGATTGTTACATGCCCTCCGACGGGGCAGGCCCCTTTCGGGACAGAGCCTACGCTGTCGGATGTGGACCGGGCTAGGCGCGAAGCAAATCTTGTCCCAGTCCGATTTTTGGACTGGATTGATAATGTTGGCGGGCCTCCTCCATGAGCGCAACCAAGTCCCGTTGGCGTCGTTCGTCGGACGGATGGGTCGACAGGAACTCGATGGTTTGCTGTCCGTCCTTGAGCGTGGAAAACCGACCCCAGAACTTTGGTGCTTCTGTGGGGTCATAACCGGCTTTACTCATCAGCATGATACCGATGTGATCTGCTTCGGATTCTTGTTTCCGGCTGTAGGGCAACAAGACAAGGTATTCGGTTCCGAGCCCATAGGCCTGCATCAATAGCTCTTCGCGGGTCGGAACGTGCTTTTTGGCGACTCGGCTGACGATTTGTTGGACGCCTTGGGAAGCCATGTTTTGGCTCATGCGTTCGCCGCCGTGGCGGGCCAAAGCGTGGGCAACTTCATGGCTCATCACAACCGCCAGACCTGCCTCGTTTTCGCAAATGGGCAGAATTCCCTCGTGAACAGCTACTTTACCGCCTGGTAGGCAAAAGGCATTTTTCTCGCTCGATGCCAGGAGTTTGAATTCCCACTCGTAATCGGAGCGTTTGGCTTCTTTGGCGATCCGTTCTCCAACTCGTCGAACGACGTCGGTCATTGCGGTATTGGTCGATTCAGGCGCTTCCGTTGTGACCTGACTAAAGGCCTGGGCTCCGAGCGATACTTCTTGCGATTCAGGTAGGAGTAAGAGCTGTTTTCGATCGGTTTCTGGGACGGAGCGACAGCCACAGGCTCCGAGGCAGCCCCAGGAGGCTCCAACCGCAAACGAGAACTCCAAGAATTTCCTCCGTGAAACGTGTGATTCTTGAGTGGAATCCGACATGGGGGATGGGTAACGAAATGGGTCGTGCAGAGGCATGAAGTTGAACTCGAAAATAGTGGGAGGGATTCGTGCCGAATCGCACGTGGAGAAGTGACATACCAAAAATGCGGGGCGAATTCCAGAGCAGCTTGCCGGTTGACGGTTCGAGGCGAAGCTGCTACTCTTTCGGCTTGAAATCGGGTCGGCGGAGCTGTATTCGTCGGCAGATAGAATTAGTCCCGAGCGGGACTGTACCCCCAAATAGTTGCTGAAAACCTTGCGATTCTCGGACGTCGTGTGAACTTGGCACGACGGCTAGGAAGGATCGCCGTGCAACCAACGGTTGCGCGGGCTTGCCCGGAAACATCGAGTTTTTTGGTCAAGATCCATGGTCGATCATCAACAAGAAAGACTGGACTTTCGATGGATGCAAAAGAACTGTTAAGTCAATTGATCGAGTGTGGCGTTCACTACGGTCACCGCGCGAGTCGCTGGAACCCGAAAATGGCCCCGTTCATTTATGGACGGAAGAATCAGATTCACATCATTGATATTCGGGAAACGGTTCGCGGTTTGTTGCGGGCGAAGAAGTTTTTGGCCAAGATCGCCTCGGGTGGAAGTTTGGTGCTATTTGTCGGAACCAAGCGACAGGCGTCGGACGTGATCGATCAAGAAGCGACCCGATGTGGCATGCCCTTTGTAAATCAGCGTTGGCTGGGTGGAACGTTGACCAACTTCCGCACGATTTTTTCGCGGATGGGTCGCCTGGAAGAGTTGGAAGACATTCGCAGTGGAGAAAAAATCAAGGACTATTCGAAGAAGATGCAGTCTTCGTTGAATCGCGAGTACCGTAAGATGTATCGCAACTTGAATGGTTTGCGCAAGCTCAATCGCCTGCCGGGTGCCATTGTGATCGTCGATCCCAAGAAGGAAAAGAACACGCTGATGGAAGCGAGGGCATTGGGGATCACCACGGTGGCGTTGATCGACACGGACTGCGATCCGAAGTTGGTTGATCTTCCAATTCCGGGTAACGACGACGGTATTCGTTCGATCGAGTTGATTCTGTCGCACTTGGCCGATGCTGTGATTTCGGGTTCGAAAGATCTAACCCAAAAGCACGAAGGCAATGATTCGGCGCCATCGAAGTCGAAAGCGGTTGCCGAATCCTCGCGATAGTGCGTGGTCAGCATTTGATTTATCGAGTGGTCGGAGGGCGAGTGCGTTCCGACTGAACCGGACGGCCAATCTTGTGTCTACACCATTGGCCGTTTTTATTTAGGAAAAGAGGAACTCATGACAGCAACGATTTCAGCGAAACACGTCAGCGATCTCCGCAAAATAACTGGGGCCGGTATGATGGACTGCAAGGAAGCCCTGCAGGAATCCGGCGGTGATTTTGACGGCGCAATCGAAATCCTTCGCAAGAAGGGACAAAAGGTGGCTGCCAAACGCGCCGACCGGGCGACAACGGAAGGTGTTGTCGTCGCCGTCTTGAACGCAAGTGCCAACGAAGGCATTATTTTAGGCATTGGCTGCGAAACCGACTTTGTCGCAAAGAACGAATTGTTCATCGATTTCGTCAACCAAGTGGCCGCGGTTGCCATGGCCGGAAAACCAGCGACTCGCGAAGACTTGTTGGCATTGCCAATGGACGGAGCGACCGTCGCGGAAAAATTGGTCGAGCAAACCGGAAAGACTGGCGAGAAAGTCGAAGTTTCGGGTTACTTCTTGGTCACGGGCGAGAAACTAGCCTCCTACATACATGCCGGTTCAAAAATTGGCGTGGTCGTTTCGTACAAGGATTGCGGCAAAGCGGATGCAGCGGACTTCTTTCGCAAGATGGCGATGCACATCGCCGCGATGAATCCGGTTGGTATGACTCCGGACGAATTTGACCCCGCATTTGTCGAAACAGAGGCCGAATCATTGCGCAGCCGGATCATTACGGAAAACGAAGATCGGGCGCGTTTGGGCAAGCCACTAAAGAATGTGCCTCGATTTGCCAGCCGTCGTCAGATGACACCGGAAGTAATGGCCCAGGTTGAAGCGGAAATCAAGGCCGAGTTGGCCGCGGAAGGCAAGCCTGAAAAAATCTGGGATAAGATTTTGCCAGGCAAGTTGGAGCGGTTCATCGCCGACAATACGTTGCTGGATCAAGAACGCTGTTTGCTCAGCCAATTTTACGTCCTGGATGAAACCAAGACTGTGGAAAAAGCGATTAAGGAATTTGGCGGCGAGTTGGTGGAGTTCAAACGAGTCTCCGTCGGCTAACAATTGCCTGCTTTTTCGGTGATGGGCGTTTGAAATTTGGGAAGCTCGGTTTCATTGCGATGAAACCGAGCTTTTTTTGTGGCTCCTGTCCCAGGTGCTTCGGTGCGGTTCTTTCGTCGTATGGACTGCGTTGACCGGTTCCGGGGATCACAACAAAAAACGCTCCCACTCCGAGCGGTGATGCTCAGAAGTGGGAGCGATTCGTTGATCTCAAGATTTGGTATCAAAGACGAACGCTACTTTGCGCCCACCATTTCCTTGATGGTCTTCAAGTACTCTTGAATTTTGGCCGCGTCCACATTCCCACCCAAATATTCGACTAACTTGGTGAGTTGTTCCTTCAGTGCCGTTAGCTGAGTCTTCACGGCTTCCGGAACCGGCAGTGTCGCCATCTGTGTCTCGAGCGAACCGAGCAATTCGGTAACCGCGGTCTTCAGTTCCGTTGGTTTGTCAACCAAACTCTCCAACCCGGCGAATTTCTCCTTCAGCGGTCCCAGCAGGTCGCCCAATTGGCCAGCTAGTTCACTGCCTTTGGCAGCCAGTTCTTTGCCCTGTTCTTTCATTGTTTCCACGGCCTTGTCGACCGTTTCTTTGGCGGCTTCTGTCGCTTTTTCAGCTTCAACTTTCGCCTTATCAGCTGCGCTTTTTGCCTTTTTCTCCATCTCTACCGCGGCGCCCTCACAACCGGCCAACAGCAAACCAGCCCCCGTCAACCCCACCAAATGAAGTCTCGTCCACATCATCTTTGCACTTCCTATCGTTCCTAGAATTTGGGAAAACGTCGACGTATACCAGGCCAATTCACCTTGGTTGCGTCTGACCAAATTGTATCACTGCAATCCAGTTGATGTTAACCCCCTCGATGTTCAGAAACGATGTTGAAATCGTTGCCCGTGCGATTGTGGATCGGGAGCCGTGCATTACTTTTGCTTAACCGTCATAACTCCGTTCATGACCATCCAATGCCCGGGGAAGGTGCAGAGAAACGGATAGCGACCTGGCTTGTCGGGGGCCTGGAAATAGATCGCAAAGCTCTGTCCCGCAGGCACCACATCGGTATAGCAGATCACGTCCGAAGTTTCCGGCACGTACTGCTTTTGTCCGGCCGCTGGATCAGCCAACAATTGATTCGCTAACTGTCCGACTCGAGCCAGCGAATCGGGTTGCAACAAAACCCAGTTGTGTGGCACGCTATCGATATTCTTTAATGTCAGCTTGATCGTTTCTCCTGCCACAACTTCAATCTGTGGTGTTTGATAGGAAAGATTTTCGCCCGTCACAACTTCAATTTCCCTCGTCGTAGCGAGCACCTTTGACCACGGATTGGGGATTTGCGGTTGCTGTTGTTCGAGATCGCGGTAGATAGGATGCCGGGTCAGCAACTTTGCCCCATGGTTGGGTACAGCCCAACGATCGAAGGGCTCGGCCAGTTGATGGATCGTGACAAACAAATCGGTTGTCTGACCGGGATCGATTCGCGCGGCGTCCGTCAACGCGAGATTGAGATGCAATTGATTGACCGCTCGAAGATCCGGCAGTTGCACGAACAGTTCGTCGCGTGAGGTCGACACGGAAACGTCGGTGATGGCCATCCAATCATGCCCCGGGACGTCGGGGTGAGTGACAGAGAACTCGGGCGAGCCATAGCTGCTGCTGTATCGATAGTTCCAAGCTTGAGCAAAGTGAGCCGAAGCATCCTCAACGGACTCGGGTAGGGCTTGAGGAAACTTGAGCCAAATTCCATCCGCATAGATCTTGATGCCGATTGGCAAAATCACGGGATCGCCTGTATAGCGAACTCGTTGAAAACAACCATCGTCGGGAGTATAGGTGCCCCAACCGCTCATGCCCGAGACGTAAAGTTGACCGTCCGCAGGATTGAATCGTCCGCGGTGGACACCCGAACGAAAATCGCCAACCAATGGCACGGCCGCGCCTTGAACCCACGTTGGCGGTTCCGTGTTTGGTTGTTCGATGCGATCGGCCAACAACAAAAAGTGCGAACCAGCGCCAAACGATAGATGGATGACTTGATCTCGCAGCGGTCCCCAGCGATCGCTGTCAACCCAAACTTGACCGCCGGCCGAGTTATCAACCCCGCGGGGAAAATACAACCAAGGCAGATTGGGAACGATGCCGTCCGCGCGTCCCGGATATCCAAAATGAGGCGGTGTCTGCGATTCTTGCCGACGATCCGTCGTCGGATGTTTGGGCGGGATAGCGGCAATCATGGTCGCTGGCGTCCAATCACCCTCGGAACACGGAACCGTCAACGTTCCGTCAGGCCACAGGCCCAGCCCATCGGGATTGCGAAATCCGGTCGCTAAAACTTCAACCGTTTTGCCGTCCGCTAAAATCTTCAGCAGCCCCTGATTACTACTGGCCGTATAAAAGTTACCGGCCGTATCACGTTCCAATCCGCAGATAAAATCGTGACCACCTTGCGAGGTCACAAAGGCATTGCAAAAACATTGGTAAAAATCCGCTTCGCCATCGCGGTTTCGATCATGCAGAGCCACCAATTGGTCGCGACACATGACGTAGACCAAGTCGTTCGCGACGACCAACCCCAATGGTTGGTGCAACCCTGAAGCGAAACGACGCCATTTTGCGGTTTGGTTCGCTTGGGGCGGTCCAGAAATCCCACTTACATGCCACACATCGCCTTGCATCGTGCAAACATAGGCGGAACCGTCTGCTAAGAAACCATGGCCGCTACAAAACAGGAGGGCGCGCCACGGGTTGTCGACTGGCAGAGCGATCGTATCGATAGCATAAGGCGAGCCACTACCAAATTCGATCTTGGTTTCCATGACGTCCGGGTGACGCGGTTCGCTGCCTTGCAACAAATCCCTCAGTGGATGCTGATCGATCGGCGCAACGACGCGGCTGAACTTGTCGCCGTCGACCCATGGGGCATCTAGAAAAATGGTCTCGCCAATCTGATAGGCGAACAACACGCGCGGACCGGCGCGGTACATGCCCAAGTAGCGATGTGGTTCGCTGGGGGGAGTGCCAATCTGTTTGTCGACCACTTGCCCGGCCATTCGCAATCCGTCCATGAACCCGTGGCGAACCGACGAAAATGAAACGAACCCATCCTTCCACAGCAATGGATACGTCAGCGAATCCGGATCGAAACAAACCGACAACTGTTTCTCATCGCCTAGCTGCAGACAGATCCCGCGCGGTACGGTCACATCGTCGCCGCGAAAGACCCCCATTTGCACGCCATCCAACTCGGTATGATTCCAACGCCCGCTGGCCCAATAAGCTTCGTCCTGATTGCCCCAATGACCGGTATTGGGTCCGTCGAGACTATGGAAGTAACCCAACAACATGGGCGGTACCACGGACTGGCGATATTTCGCGGCTTGTTTCTGATAAAAATCGTAAATGCGATCGCGATTGACCGAGTGCGACGAATTGGGCCAGTGACTTGGGATCAACGGTGGTCGCGCAACGTCGGTTGGCTCGGGCTTTAGTTGATGGGTGCGGGATCGTTGATACGCGTCCGCCAAATAGTCGGCGTAAGTCGAACCCTCTCCTTGGAGTTGGTAAAGATAAGCCAATAGGTCCAAACGTTGCAAACTGGACATGGATTGAGCCAAGCCATCGGGCATCGGCGAACCAATCTCCTTGAGGTCCTCCAAATCGGACTCCGCTACTTCCGTCATTTCCAAGGTCGCGGTGTTCGCGAAACCAAGTCGTTGGTCCGGTAGTTCGCGGCGATAGCCACTCAGCACTTCACCCTCGACCGTCAAGGCCTGCCACACGGAATAGGTGGGGTCCACTTGATGCTGAGGCCAGAGCACCGACATCGCGAGTTCCGCGCTGGTTCGTTTGGTCGTAGTTTGAGTAAGACGTGGGCCCACCTGACCGCCAACCTTATCGACTTGATGACACGATACGCAGGCGAACTTGGGGTCAGCAAAAACTCGTGCTCCTCGCGTCGAGCTTCCCAATTGCATCGCGCGTTCTGCGAGTTGTTCGGCGAAGGCAAGGTTGGGTTCGGCTGGAATGGCATCTAGCAGTGAAGGCACGTGCTTGGGTTCTTGTTCGGCGACGAGTTCTTGCGTGATCTTTGCCAGTCCCTCGAGATTGGCTTCGAGAGCGATTTTGCTGTCCAACTGCTCTTGGTGATCCAAAATACCAATCGGACCTTGGTAATCGTGTTCCAAAATCACGCGGATCATCGCGCGTTCGTGTTGGCCAGCACCGATGGCCAAGATCTTGGGCTGGGCGTCGTCGTTCATTCCATTTAGATTCAAGCAATGCAAATAAGGTTTCAACTGCGGAAAGATTTGCGGCCAATCAGAAATGCGATCGTGTGCATGATGAAAGTTATAGGCAATCCCAACGTGGGTGAAACCACGTCGATGGAGTTCATCACAAACAGCAATCATGTTTTCCGGTTGACCGCTCCAGCCGCCATGATTGTAGAGACTTAGTGGTGAATCAAGTTCTTGAGTTCGCTTGGCCAACTCCAACAAGTTGTCGGCGGCCATCGCAACTCGTTCGGCTTGAGGTCTCTCGCCGGGATCCGGGACCATGATCCAAAATTGCGGTTGAAGTTGATATTGCTCGAACAGAGTTGCCGACTGTTCGTGCCAGGCCCAGAAAGCGAAGAACTGAATCTGTCCGGCGCGATACGCGAGTATTTCTGACTCGAAGGTGCCCACGTGTTCGTCGCGCCAATCGTAAGCACTGCGCGAAAGCCCAAGTTCGCGCAGCATGGCAACCCGCTGTTCGGGGTTCCGTTTGGCCGCATCAAACGGCACGATGCACCACGGCACCAAGTTCTCCTTGGCAAACAGCTTTTGCGCGCGAGCCGCCAGTTTTTCGTCAAGGCTTAGGTTGCTCGATTCTTGAAGTGGATCAACGGCCGCAAACAATGTCGTCGCGATCGCCCCCACAAGAAAACAGGTCAATCCACAACAACATGGACCGAGGTTCGTCCACCACAATGCCATCGAATCAAACCGCAATGCTTCCCCATGGATCGAGGCACGAACCATCAGACCGAAACTTCGTCGAACACGAGTAAAGCGAGCCATTGGATCTCCAGAAATACTCCCAGGAAATTCTTTCGAACCCCATTGTAGCACAATCCAGGCGCTCATTTCAGAAATCGAGATGGGTTCCTGGTTCACGATCTTCCGTTTTTTGGCGATGATGACATGGTCACGCGTGTCCCCATCTTCCGCGGCATATACTCATGAGAACTGACAGACGAACGGATCGAACTTGGCCGTTGCCCAAATCTCCTTGGGTCATGCGAATGACTTGGTCGCAGTTGTTGTTCGCACATTGGCGAGTTCCGGCGGAACAGGTCGCTCGCTGGTTACCAGCAGGGTTGACGTTGGACACCTATGATGGCACCGCTTGGGTCGCCGTCGTGCCATTTCTCATGTCGGATGTTGCACCGCGTGGGACTCCCGCTATACCTGGATTAAGCCGCTTCCCAGAGTTGAATCTTCGTACCTACGTGATCCGTGATGGAAAACCTGGCGTGTGGTTCTTTTCTCTGGAAGCTGCCAATTGGTTGGCCGTCCGAGCGGCTCGGAAGTTGTTTCATTTGCCATATATGGACGCGAAAATGTCGCTGCGGGCCCAGGGCCAGGGCTTCGAATACACCAGTGAGCGGACACACCGCGGCGAACCGACGGCCAATTTCGCTGCCCGCTATGAACCCCGGGGCGAAGCGTTGGAGGCGCAACCCGGGACTCTCGAGTATTGGCTGACCGCTCGATATTGCCTCTATAGTGCAAACGGGAAGGGGCAGCTTTTTCGCGGCGAGATCGACCACGAACCGTGGCGATTGTCGCCAGCCATGTGTGACTTCCAGCGGAACAGTATCGGCGAACCATGGAGCTTCGATTTTTCGGAGCACCCCCATTTGCTGTTCGTTGATAAGATCTCGGTCCAGGCGTGGTGGTTGCAGCGTTGCGATTGAATCCATGGCTCGCGAACCATTCAAGGTTGCGACCAAGAAACCCTCGCCTTTCCGCGCCGGTTGTTTTGATGAGCTTGTCGCGAGGTGTTGCGATGAAGATCGCGACTTGACGTTAGCCACCTTGGCTTCGTAGGAAGTTGGAGCATGAGGCCAAGTCGGGTCACGTCGCAAACTGCTGACGTGTCTAAAACTGCACTTGCCGAATTGAACCAATTGTGGTAATCGCCCACATGACTGCCTTTTTTCTGTGGGATGCATAACAATGACGACAGCGACCGCGACAGTTGAACGACCTTTCTCAATTCCAATATTGGGCGGCTCTTTACGAGGCTGGTGGTGGAGTCCGGCCAGTGGCGGCAAGGTACTGCGGGTCCTGTTGGGTAGTTACGAACGCGACCAAACTCAATTGTTCCAGCAATACATTACTCCGGGGTCGGTTCTCTTGGATGTCGGAGCATCGGTAGGTTCAAGTAAGCCGCTATCGCGGCGGGTTGGGCGGCATTCTACGCGGGGTTGGTTGCCGCGTCAAACTTTTTCTCTTCTCCTGAGTGTGGTTGCGGCGGCTTTGGTCGTCGCTGTTGGCTCTTTCCCCCAGCTCAGGAGT
>JBGSJV010000021.1:0-17224 GCA_041741535.1 Pirellulaceae bacterium | reverse complement strand
ATTCCCGCCCAACCACGCTCTGCTAACCGGTTAACGCGCCACCACGCTCTGCTAACCGGTTAACTCATTTGGCGAGATCTTTATAAGCGCTCATCGACTTGGCTCTTAGAGCGATGCAGTAGGGAGAATTCGTTAAGCAATCTCTTGAGGCTTGGCAAAGCCTCGCCTCTTGGTCTCCCTTCTCCCACTTGGGGGAGAAGGGCCGGGGATGAGGGGGTTGTGCTTGAGGTTGGAATTTGCGATTGCTTGCGGGCAAAAACGCTTAGCGGCGCGTGGTTGGTCGGATTCCCGCCCATCCACGCTCTGATAACAGGTTAACGCCCGCTCTGTTAACCGCTTAACTCCTGAAAAACGCTCTGCTAACCGGGTCATCTCCTGTCGCTCAACGCATGTCCAACTGCCTCCATTTTGAGGAAATGTTCCCGAGGTGTGACAATCGGCCGATTGAAACGGTGTGGTTCGAACGGCATGGGTGCGGTAGAATAAGGTGGGCAGGTTGAGAGGATGCGGTGACGATACCCTCCTTTTAATCCCCGCCCAAACCCACGGCGAATCCCGCCCGGCGATTCGCATCTTTACGAGACCCACTCGAAACCGTTCCATCGTGTTTTGATGGTCGACGATGTTCCAGAGATAAAAAATGAACCGTATCCAACCCAGCAAAGTTCCGTCCGCTCGTTTGGTTTCTGACAAGCAGGATGGCGGCGAAGCCGCAAAAGTTCACGCCGTCCCACGCGGGCTGGGGTTTCTGCAATTTCTGGCCTCGTTGAAACTGACCGTTTTTTTGCTGATGGCGTCGGTCTTTATGATCTGGGTTGCGACGTTGCAACAAGTCGAGAAGGATATTTGGGACGTCAAGAAAGAACATTTCCCCAATCTCGTGGTCTATATTCCGCTGTACACGTTTTTCCCACCCGCGTGGCTGCCTGATTCTCGGGACTGGTTGCAGAAATGGACGATCACTGGCCGTCCCGTTGGGCTACTTTTGCCGAGCGGATTTTCCATCATCTTGGCAATGATTGTAAATTTGGTGTCGGCGCATGTGCTGCGCTTTCGCGTGCAGGCCAGTGGCCTGCGACTACAAATCGGTGTGGCGGTCGTTGGTCTGGGCATAGCGATTTGTTCGGCCGTTGTTGCCATGGGGCAAAGCACGCAGATCCAAGCCATGCCATTTCATACCTACCCGCAATTCTTGTATGCCATTATGGGATTGATGGTGGCATCCAGCGGCGCGCTGATTTGGTGGGCGGTCAGCATGCCCAAACATCGCGTCGCCGAACGGATCTTGGCCGTGTCGCTGGCGGCCCTGATGTTCGCAGCCCCGGCGCTGATGGCGACCATGGGCAATGTGATCGACGATTCAGGTATGCGAATCTTGTGGCAGATTTGCCAGTGCGGTGTGGCCAGTCTGGTGGTTTTGATCGGTCTGCAATTTGTGTTCAAACGCAAGGCCGGCATTGTTCTGCTTCACGGTGGGTTATTACTGTTGCTGGCCAATGAGATATGGGTGGTCTTGAGTCACGTCGAGCAGCGAATATCCGGAGTCGAAGGGGAGACCGTTAGCTATTCGTACGATATACGAGATGTCGAAATGGCGTTGATCGAACGAGTCGGGGACGACGACCGAATTATTGCAGTGCCGCGCCCAATCTTGGAACGAGCGGCCCAGAAGCCCGACCAATGGTACTTTATTCCGGAAACCGAACTGCAGTTCCGCGTGCTCCAATACTTCCAGAATTCGTCGATGGGCAAAATCAATCAAAACAACCCGGCAACCGCCGGAATCGGAACCGCTGTCCAAGCGGAATCCGCGGCCCTGGTATCGGGAGTCAGTCAAGGCGACTCCAACGTGGCTTCCGCCTACGTCCAATTTCGCAATAAATCCGAACAGGATTTGGGAACGTTTTTGATAACCCAAGCCTACGAGTTTTACAGTGGTCCGATCTTCAAAACCCCCAACGTGATTCGGAACGGGGACCAAACTTTTGTGGCCGTCATGTGGTTCAAACGCGAGTACAAACCTTACACCATTACGATCAACGACGTGCAGGCCAAGAATTATCCCGGCACGATGACTCCGCAGTGGTTCGCAACGGAATTTACTATGGAGGACCCCGAGACAAACTTTTCTGCTGACCAGCGTGTGTGGATGAACAATCCACTGCGTTATCGCAATGAAACGTTTTATCAGTCAGGTTACAACAAAGATCGTATTACCGGTGTCGAATCGACGACGCTGCAGGTCGTCTTGAATCGCGGTTGGATGATTCCTTACCTCTGTTGTGCGATGGTGACCATTGGACTAATCGCCCAATTCCTGCCCGTCATGTTGACCTATTTGGACAAAGCCCAACGTCCCACGAAACTGGTGATTGAAACCCCACATGGACAAACCGTCACGGCTATTTCGTCAGCAAAAGAGACCACGACCTCCGGTACTCGTTCCCACGCGGGACTAGGTTGGGCAACGGCCGCTGCGATCCTGGTGGGCTTGGTATTCATCGGTTGGGGCATGCCCAAGCGCGTCGCCGTTGACGACTTGAATCTTGATGGCTTGTCGCAAATCCCCATCAGTTACAAAGGCCGCAACCAGCCATTCGATTCTTTGGCCCAAACGATCTTGCGCAAGTCGAGTGGCTTGGAAGCGGCTCGATCCAACGAAGAGACCTGGTTCGGAAAGAAAAAGTATCCGGCGACCCGATGGTTGGCGGATTGGTTGTTTGATCCAAGTACGACCGTAAACTACGAAGTGTTCCGAATCGACAATCGCCAGATATTGGACACGATGAAACTGCCCCACCGGTCCGGGTTTCGGTACACTTGGCTCGAGTTGCAGCAGGGTTTACCCAAGCTAACGGAGATGGACAGCAAAGCAAGAGACAAAATTGAAGAAAAAGAGACACTAAACGTTCTCGAAAAGAGTGTTGTTGATGTCGCGAGCAATGTCGCGTTTGCTCGAATCGTCGGACAGTCACTGGCGACGGGAAAAAATGAATCGCTTAATTTGAATGCACGGATGTTCGAGGCCGCCGCGACCCAAACGACGACTAATTTGCCGGGCGTAATTCCTGGCGGCGAATCTGGCGAACCATGGCTCGCTCCGAACGTCGCCCGAATGAGGTTGGAGCTAGAGAATTTGTCGACAGAGTTTGGGTCGAAAGACTCGGCCGAAATTGCCTACATGTTTCTCAGCAAAGCGATTGCAGAGACGTTGATCGAGGATCCAGAGTTTTACGGTCGATTGACTTCACAGAAATCGGCATTTGGTGAACTATCTCGCGCCGAACAAATCGACGTATTGTCGCGGAACATCGCCTCGTTGCCGCGTCAGGAAATGGACCAAACCATCGCCGGCACCATGAAAATGGAACCGGACAAGTACATTCGAGCCATTTTTGGTGGCGTCGAAGAAATCGCGGGCGGCAAACAACTCGTATCTTTGACCGATAATCAAAAAGCAACCTTGGTCGCTTGGGATGCCATTGGGGCGGCGTATCGCTCGCGCGATCAAGCGGCCTTTGATGCGGCTCTCGACCAGTATTCCAAGTCGGTCCAAGCTCAACAAGGCGATACCATTGCGTGGAACGCGATTTACGCCGAGTATCGTTTGAATGGCTGGTCGCCGTTTTACTTGAGCAGCGTGATGTACTTGTTTGTGGCCGTGTGTGCCGTATGTAGTTGGTTCCTCAAGCCGGCGTCCATGAGAAGGTTCACTTGGACGCTGATGCTGATCGCCTTCCTCATTCACACAGCCGGTCTGGTCGCGCGGATTTACATTTCCGGACGCGCTCCCGTAACGAGCATTTACTCGTCGGCGTTGGCGATTGCGTGGGGAATGGTCCTGTCGTTCTTGGTGATCGAAGTAACCACGAAGCGAGGAGTTGCGAACTTCATGGGTGGGCTAGTTGGCTTCCTGACTTTGTTGGTGGCCTACGCGTTGTCGTTGTCCGATGATACCTTCGCGGTTTTGCAGGCAGTGCTGGACACGCAGTTCTGGTTGTGGACCCATGTGACGATCATTGCCTTAGGTTACATCCTGACGATGGTCGCGGGGTTCTGGGCGATATGGATGATCGCCGCCAGTTGGTTGCCGGGCAACACAGCTGCCGATATGAAACGTGCGGCGGACATCACCTACGGTTTGATCTGCGCGGCCACGGTGCTAAGCTTTTTGGGTACGGTTTTGGGGGGCCTGTGGGCCGACGACTCCTGGGGGCGGTTCTGGGGTTGGGATCCCAAAGAAAACGGCGCCGCGATGATCGTGTTGTGGAACGCGGCCATCTTGCATGCTCGTTGGGCGGGCTTGATTCGGTTCCAAGGCCTCGCGGCGATGGCGATCTTTGGCAACATCGTGACCGCTTGGTCGTGGTTCGCCGTGAACGAACTAGGCGTGGGCTTGCACTCCTACGGGTTTACGGAAGGCGTGATTACGTATTTGACGATCTTCTGGGTCAGTCAATTGTTCTTCATGCTGCTAACCTTTATCCCACCCGCCAATCGGTCGAAACTTACTTCGGCTTAGTTCATTTGCATAAAATAACAACTCGACTGTGTAGTAGATCGCTCCGCGAACCAATAACTGGATCGGGGAGCGATCCACGACATTCTCCTGCGTTCGATTATCGAAAGCCGTGGAAGTTTGCGAAGCTCCGGAAGACTGGGGCGACTTTGTCGATTTTCCCAGTTGAAATGATGAAACGAAGTTTTCCGTACGATACGGACTGAGGACGATGGCACGGCGAAGCGCCGGGCTTCGTCGCGAATTCCCCGGTTTCCAAAGCGTTCGTCGATGTCGAAAACAAACGGTCCGGTTCAAACGCCGAGAAGGCAGTTCCTTGCTCAAGCTGCTGCCGCTAGTGCTGCGGTGGCGACGGGAGGAATGGCAGCGCCAGGTTTGACCGCCACCGACCCGACAAAACAGGGCCTCGCGGCATTTGTCGACAAAAGCAAAACGTTCGACAGTTCGCTGAAACAATTGGCGCGGCAAGATTATCGCCAAAGTTTTCAAGCGTGGGGCGGACAACTTTCGAACTCACCCGACGAACTGTTTCATGCCGTCCGCTGTGGTGGAGAGCCGACGTTTGATTTTTTGATCATCGGATCGGGATATGGCGCTTCCATCTTGGCGAGTCGCTTATCCGCCCAAGCGCACCATCCGGAGCGAATCGCCATCTTCGAACGCGGTCGCGAATGGGTGCCGGGTACGTTTCCGGATCGCTTCAGTGATTTGTCTGCCCAAACCAGGGAGACTATTTTTGGGCCGCAACGCAAGCAACTGCAAAACCCCCTGGGTTTGTTCGATGTTCGCGTCAACGACGAAGTCGATGTGATGGTCGGCAGCGGATTGGGCGGCACTTCACTGATCAACGCCAGCATCGCGCTTCGGCCTTCTCCCGACGTGTTCGCGGAACCTGAATGGCCGCTGGCATTACACGACATGGCGGAGTTGGAACCCTACTACGAACTAACCGAGCTAACTCTGGGCATGGGCACCATCCCCGGAAACCGTACTCGGAAAGTCAGAGCTCAAGAACAAGTCGCCGACTGCTTGGGTTACCGCAACGAGCGAACTTGGTTGAGCATCGCCTTGAATCGGGCGGTGTTGGATGCCCAGTCTCGCAACAAGCACGGTGTGATTCAACGTCCGTGCACGTACTGCGGAGACTGCATCACCGGTTGCAACATCGGCGCCAAAGGAACGTTGACGACTTCGTATCTGCCGCTGGCGAAACGACAAGGCGTGCGGATGTTCACGCAAACCGAAGTGCGTTACTTGGAACCCTGTGCCGCCGGTTGGCGTGTTCATTTCACACATTGGCAAGATAACGGTCGAACCATCGACCCCATTCACGACTGTGTCACGACGGCCAACGTGGTGCTAGGAGCTGGCAGCTTGGGGTCGACGGAATTGCTCCTACGCTCGCAAAAAAACGGCCTATCACTCAGTTCGCGACTGGGCTGTCGGTGGTCGACCAATGGCGACGGACTGGGGTTCTTAAGAAAAGCCCAAACCTGTCCAAATGCAGTGGGGGTCGGCGCTTATCCCATCGAATTCGCGCCGGTGGGTCCAACCGTTGAGACAACGACATTTGTCAACGAACACGGACCGCTCTTGGAGCGGCTCCTCATTCAAGAAGGTGCCATCCCGCGAGCGGCGGCCAATTTTTTCGGCTTGCTATTTGGGAATCCCGATATCGACAACACCTTGGCATTGCTGGCCGTGGGACATGATACATCGGGCGGAGTCGTTCGCTTGGTCGACAACCGCGCCTCGGTCTTCTGGCCCGGCCTGCAAGAATCAGAACATCGGGCACGCATCCAGCGGACCATTGCACAATTCGCGGACGCTCACGGAGCGACCTACCGAGTGATTCGCGCCTTTGGCGATCGTTTGGCGACGGTCCATCCGCTTGGTGGTTGTCCCATGGGTGACTCCGTCGAGTCGGGGGTAGTGAATCATTTCGGACAGGTGTTTGCGGCATGTGGTGGTGACTGTGTGAACGTCGATGCCGAAGGGCAAGCCGTTTACGCCGGACTCTACGTGGCAGACGGTTCGATCGTACCGCGAAGCCTCGGAGCAAATCCCTACCTGACCATTTGCGCCTTGAGCGAACGAATCGCGTTTCACATGCCCAACGAGCCAAGTCTTTCGGCTTATCTGCGACCATGGAGCTAACGAACCGTGTCGGTACTGAACTTGTCGCTCGCGTAAGAGCCGATCAAAATTCTGGGGAACGGCCAACGATTAGTTGTGGGATTTTCCGGTGAGGATCGTCTCGGCCACGTTTGATGGCGATCCATTCACACGGCACTAACTTACATCTTGGACCCGGAATCCATTACCCTTCCAAGTTCGAGTCATTTCTACTTCGAATGACTGACCATATTCTAAAAACGAAAAAAGCCCGTACGAATTTCGTACGGGCTTCTTTATGGTTTACGATTCCAAGTGTTCGGTCACCCCGATGACATCGCCGAACCTATGGTTTCGTCATTGACTACTCAGCAGCTGGTACTGGTTGTACCGGAGCAGCAGCGGCTGGAGCTGCAACGATTGGAGCGTCGGTGCCGCAAGCTGGAGCCGAACCGCAGCACGAAGCTGGGCCAGCGTCACAGCAAGAAGCAGCCGTGTCACAGCAACCACCGAGCAAGCGTGGTCGGCTGGCAATGCGTGCTCGCAAGTTGCCCAAACGGCCCAACAGGTTCAACGAAGGACGGCAGCATGGGTCAGCAACTGCACCACAGCCGCAATCGGTAGCGTCAGCACCACACGAAGGAGCTGCAGCAGCTGCACCATTGCAACCACATGAAGGAGCGGCAGCAGCCGGTCCGTTGCAACCGCATGACGGATCAGCAGCTACAGGACCATTGTTGCCACACGATGGACCAGCTGGAGCGGCACAGCCCGTGTCGCAACCGGTGTCACATCCAGTATCGCAACCGGTGTCACAAGCACCTAGACGATTGAACAGGTTTGGTCGAGGAATCGCCGACCAGTTGATGCGGAACCGGAAGTCGACCAAGCGAGGTCGAGCACACGGATCACAGCAGGCGGATGCGGTGGCAGCATCGCTACCACAGCCAGGACCAGCAGCTGGAGCATCGCAGCACGACGGTGCACAACCGCAGCCGCCCATACCCAACATGCGATCCAGCAAGTCGCCAGCGAAGCTTTGGCTAGTGAAAGCCAAAGAAGCAGCAGCAACCAATAACATTGACTTGATTTTCATTGAGACTCGTCTCCGTTTTCCAGTGAACTTCGGCTTGATCTAACAACTATCTGGGGGGTACTCGGCTGCTCCACTGTTCTGTTGAACCAAGAACCCACGCTTCTTGATTGCTTACAGCAAAGCACGATTACATAGGCCGGGCCCGGCTTCTACCACGCTTGGACAATTTACCGTATCAGCTGAGGCGGCTGATGCAGAACCTGTCTAAGTTAGGCCCATGTCGTTAGTTCGAGGCTCGGAAGCCACTGGTAATGACTGTCCTACATCGGTTCGAGCCGTACTAAGACTCGATTTCCCTTCCGACGTATTGGACGATATCCGCCCCGTTTTCCCGGACCGAACTTGCTTGCACTTGTTCGGCAAGGTTAAGGATCGGAGGAAACGGAATAAAACCGCAAGCAATGTGATTGATTTGCGGTCGTGCCGTACGGGCAAAGCAGAGAATCTGTAACGATGCGTACATAACCCGAGAGCGATCGGGCATCAAGATTTAGGTTTAAGGAACGGAATTGGCTTAAGTTCCACCGGTTTGATCGATTGTAGGTATTCCAACACCGCCAACGATCGCTCTCCACCCACTTGGGCATGGAAATGCAGCGAGAATCCATGAGGACCTTTGGCCTCGATCAACCCCGGCTGAAGTGTAAGAAAGCTTCGAATCGCCTCCAGTTGTCCCATCATGGCCGCACAAAAAAGATCGATTCGCGCGCCTTTTTCCAATAAGTACTCAACGATTTCATGCTTGCCCATGTGGGACGCCCCGCCCAACGCCGTTTCGAAATCACCTCCACCCCAATCGACCGCCCCATGGATCAACCCAGGTTCCCGCTCCAGCAACTTCTTGACCATTTCAAAATCGGAATGAGCAAAAATCACAAAGTCTTGCACCAACTGGCGATTGATCTGCTCTTTGGCCCACGAAGGCTTGAACTTCGGCGCTTCATAATCTCGATTGAACGCCGCTTCTCGAGGCGCGGCCTCAGGCTTCTCGTCATCTTGTTCATGTGCCGAAACAGCAGATACAGCCAACAAAGAACCGGCGGTACCCAAAAACACGCGACGTGAGGATTTGAAACTCATATCTTGTCCTTATGACTGTTGAAGTATCTGGCCCGAACACGCCTCATCGGCTCCCGCGAAATCATGAACGAAACCACTCGCACATCCGATTTCGATTCACTGAAAGGTTATCCAGAATTGCTCAAGTTTGCTAGGGCCATGAACGACAACCGACGGACGATCGGGGCTCGTGCTTGGCCGAGCCAATATCTCGACGGGACCGTTAAAGGCGGTCGGACAAGTCACTTTCAAAGTAAGCTGTTTGGCGGAATCATCCCCTGCTGTCGATCGAGCGGGCTCGATGACCAACGGCGTTTCCGTGGCCGATCCGCCGAGACCGGTCAAATGAAACTCCAAATCCGCCGCGAATTCGGACCGTCGCTCGATTCCGATCGGAATCTCCAGCACTTCACCAACTTTGGACCGAAACGATGTCTTCTCAACCGTTAACTTGACGTCCGGAACGATTTCCGTCAGCGACAACCGGTACCACTGGTGTGGCCCCGCGTGACCGTGGAGATCAAAGACTCGCAGCTGATAAACTCCTTCACTTGGTGCCCAAGTCCAATCGGGATCAAGTTGACTCCCTTGATCATCTTGGCGATGCACGCGCTTGCCGTCGCTCGCCGACAGGACTTCGATACAGGGGTCCCAAGCATAGCCCAATTCGCGAGCCTCCAGATGAACTCGCCAGCGTTTGTTCGCAGGAGCGTGGACCACAAAACGGTCGACTTGCCGAACCTGGTCCAAATTGCCCGTGATCGTACAGGGCAACGCCAGCGCCTCGGCGGCTTCCGTTGTATCTGTCGCTTGTTGTTCCGGTATCCGAACGTCTTTGGCCAACCATATCGGATGCGAAACGAACGGAACCGTCACCTGTCCCGTCGCATCCGGCCAAGACAAAGTGATCGAGTCGCCGCTGGGGACCGGTGAAATTTCCCACGGCCCTTCCGTAGCCGGTAGATTCCAGCCTCGACGAGCATATTGGGATGGATGCTCCAAGTTCAACGCCAGCGGCTCAACCGCTTCAACCACCGCATCGGTCGTCACATTCAGTCGATACAGAAACTTCTCGCCGCCACCCAGCGAAATCGTACTGTCGGGTGCCGCTGGGAATCCAAATACGCGTAACACAACCTGGAGGTCCCGATCCGCCGTCCAAACGATCTGGGGGTCCAGTCCCCGGTAATCAAGGTTTTGCGCCAAGATCTGTCCGTCGGTGGTCACAAGCTGGAGCGTGGCATCAACCGCAGATTTCAAGAACCGTTCCGCGTCGATCGATGCGACCAATTGTTCCCCACGTTTTAGCGCGAATTGAAAGTGATCGACATCGCCCCCGTTTTGCAAGACTCCGTTGATGACGATCGGCTGTTCCGAAAACGCCTGAGCCTGTTGGCTGCGATCATTCGGCTCGACCTCGACAAACTCCGGCTGATGTCCCACAAAAAACGGTAATATCTCCGACGCACCGCCGGCGTCCATCAACCGAATCCAGACGGGGCCAACTTGGGCAGCAGAGTCGATCGCCACCTGAAACTGACCTTCCCCCTCCGACTTCGTCCAACTCAATCCAGAGACACTCGACCAGACTTGGACCGACTCCGCAGCAAACTTGCCTTGCACTTGGATCGAGGTGGTTTGTCCACGCGCTGCACCCGGTGGAAACAAACGAGACAAGTCAGGCGGCACGATTTCTTGGGCCGTAGAAACTGGCAGATCGCTAACCAATAGCAGCCCCATCACCGTCAGGTTCCGCACGATCCGCCACATCACTGCAACTCGTTGATGGCGGTCGCATCGCTAACCAAATGCGTCGGTCGGCCCGTCGGAGTGTAATAAATTCGGTTGGGATCGATCCCGAGTTTCCGATAAACGGTCGAGACATAATTTTCCGGGGACAACACGCGATCAATCGCTGCATAACCTTGTTTGTCGGTAGCTCCCACGACTTGCCCGCCCGGGGTTCCACCACCGGCCATCAAGATCGACATGGCGTTGGCCCAATGATCACGTCCCGGCTTGGTGTTTCCCGGCAGAGTCGTAATGGCCGGCGTGCGACCAAATTCTCCCAACGCGATCACCAGGGTTGTTTCTAAGAGGCCACGGTCGTGTAAATCTTGAATCAGCGCCGCCACCGTCTGATCCCACGTCGGCAAGCGACTGCTCAACGCTCCAAAGATGTCGGCGTGGTGATCCCAACCACCGTCGTACAAAGTAATGAAGGGAACTCCGGCCTCGACCAATCGTCGCGCCAAAAGTGCCCGTTGGCCAAACGAATGCCGACCGTAGGCGTCCCGCACTTGATCTGGTTCGCCGTGAATATCAAAAGCCTTTTGGGCTTCCGGCGTGGTGATCAGGTCATAACCCTGTTGGTAATATTCGTCCATCGCGACAACGGGATCGGCCACGGCTGGATCTTTCATCCGAGGCAGCGTGTCGACCAACTTGCGAATGTCCAACCGCTCATCAAATCGCGGTCGTTCGATTCCGCTAGGCAGTTCGACATCGCGAACACGGAAATGTTTGTGGTTCGGGTCGGCTCCGACCACAAATGGAGCATATTTCGCACCTAAAAAGTTGGGACCTCCAGACCGCGACATGGACGGCAGCGAAAAATAACTGGGCAGACCAAATGGCGCTTGATACTCGTGGGCCACGACCGACCCCAAACTTGGGTGGAAACTGACAAACGCACCACAACCAACCGGAATGCGCGGCGGCATCCCTGTCATCATGTAATGATTCCCCGCGCCGTGATTTCCCTGGTTATGACAAACCGAACGGATGATCGCAAGTTTGTCAGCTATGTTGGCCAACCGAGTCATGTGTTCCGAAAAATGCACGCCAGAAATCTTCGTCGGAATCGAATGAAACTCGCCGCGAATCTCCACCGGAGCTTCCGGTTTGGGATCAAACGTTTCGAAATGGGATGGCCCGCCGTCCATCCAGATCAAAATGCAGCTGGTAGCTTGCCGCTTTGGCGCAGCAGTTGGATCATCACTCGTCGAACGCGCACTCGCTTGCTGTTGCATCGCCAGCAGGTTCACAAAGCTCCCACCAGCCAATCCCGCCAACCCCAACCGCAATGCGGATCGACGTGAGGTTCGTCCCGCCTTGAAGCCGTGCCCCCCGCGTGTCGCTGTGTCGATTTGCGAGCCCATGCCTGGTCCCATTACATTGAACTTCTCAGTCTTCATAGATGTACTCCGGCGAGTTGAGCATGGCCCACAACAGGTTTTCCACCGTCGTTTGACGAACGGCACCTTGATCCGAAAACAGCGGCAACAAACGTTCCAGTTCCTGTGACGTCGGCCGACGACTAAATACCGTCAAGTACAGGGCTTCCAATAGATCCTTGGATTCCGAAAACTGCGCAATCAAGCGAGCAGGCAATCCCGCCTCGTGCGAGATCTTGGTTTGAATTCCTTGCGTATTCATCAAGTGCAACGCTTGGGTCATGGTTGCTTCTGGCAGACGTTCGCAAGGCGGATCTTGGTTTGGGTCCGGACGTCCAAACACATCCAATAATTCGGAGTCCGAACGAAACGTCCACATCTGCATCGCGCGAGCCCCTTTTGCCATGCCCGGCCAATGATCTTCGACACCCGTTACATCGGCCAACGAATCCGCAATCACCTCCGCGCGACTAAGCCATCGATAATGCCGCGAAAAATTGCGATGATCATGAGCGTTCGTTTCGTTGGGAATCGACGACAATTGGTACACTGCCGAGAGTACAACGGTTTTCAAGAACGCTTTCTGGTCGTAGCCGACTCGTCGAAATTCGACTCCCAAAGCTCGTAATAGTTCGGGATTGCTCGGTGGGTTCGTCGCTCGAATGTCGTCCACCGGATCAACGATCCCTCGGCCGAACAACTCGCCCCAAATTCGATTGGCACCCGCTTCGGCAAATCCATCGTTGTCCGCTGCTGTCATCCAATCCAGCAAGTCTTCGCGTGGATCGGACGCAAACGGCCCAGAGGATTCGATGTTTTCACTCGCGGCAACTTCCGAACCAACGCCCGAACGCAACTTCCACAATGGCCGCGGCGTTAGCGTCTGCCCCGTAATCGGATGCGCCACGCGACCACGGTCGTTGACCAAGATCATTTCTTCACTACCAGAAATTGGAGGAGAAAGACCAGTACCTTTGTAGCCAACTCGAGCAAAATACGCGGCGAGACTATAGAAATCCTCTTGCCCATAAACTTCAAATGGATGCTGATGACACTTCGCACATTCCAACCGAGTCCCCAAGAACAATTGGCTGACCAGCGTCGCTACTTCATCCGGCGAACGTCGATCGCGAAAGACGACCACGGCCCCGTTTCGCCAGGTGCTTCCTTGGGCCGTCAGCAACTCCCGCACCCAAACGTCATAGGGACGATTTTCGCGAAAAACATCACGCAACCAAGCATCCAGGCTTTGTGTGGCTTTAATGCCCACGCGATACGGATTGGGACGCAGCAAATCCGCCCACTTGTTTGCCCAAAAATCTGCGTATTCCGGCCGAGCCAATAGCCGATCGACATACAACTCGCGTTTGTTGGGCCGCGAGTCGTCGATGAACTCACGAGCTTCCTCCGCGGTTGGAACTCTGCCAATCAAGTCGATCGATACTCGCCTTAAGAATCGCTCGTCGTTGATCAACTCGCTGGGGAGAATATTCAAACGCGACAACTTCTGCCACACGATCTCGTCGATAAAGTTGTGCCGCGGCAGCGCTGCGAACTTTGAAGCCGCAATGACTTGTGGTCGGGGAATCACGGAAGCCCAAGTGGCGATTTGGCCGCGATACCGTGCCATGATCGTGGCATCACCCGGCAACGTCCCCGCGCGAACCAGACCCAGTTGATCCACCGACACCACGGTCGGTTCGCTCGATTGAAAAAAACTGGTCGAGGTCACGTCTCGGGTCGAACCATCGGAATACTCGGCAAACACTTGTAGCGTCATCGTTTGCCCGAGCTCCAACGATTCGGCCGGTGCCACCAATCTCAATTTTTGGAAGCTCGGATCCGTCGTGGACGTTCTCGGCATGCCTCCCGCGATCCAGGCCTTCACCGTTTCATAAGCGGCACTATCCTTTGGCAAGCGAATACCACCGCCGTGTGGTACTTGCCCCGCTCCCTTTTGGAGTAACAAACTAAAGCTGGCGTCCGCCGGAAACACTCGACGCCCTCGTCCCTCTTGGACCACCGCGGCATAATCAAAATCATCATCGAACCCCAACAGCGACAACGCAAAGCCGTTCTGCCCACGCGACTTTCCATGACAGCCGCCGGCATTGCAACCGTTGGCCGTCAAGATCGGCTGAATATCAAGTTCGAATTTGGGAACCACACCCTCCTGACCAGTGACCAACGATTCGTGGCTCAGCCATAGGACAACCAAAAACCACAACGCGCGATAACCACGGAACTGCCCCGGCCGATGGACTCGGCTAGGCACTGGTCGAAAAGGGGTCTGCCCCTCTCCGATCATGCCCTGTTGTCCGAAATCGTTACATGCCGTCCAAAGGGTCAGACCCCTTGTGGGCCAGAACCTAGAAGATTGGATGCAACATTGGAGGCGGGGCGTTGACATGTCCGTAACGATCCATAACGGTCAACGAAGGTGGGTGGCGGGAGCCTTCTTGGCAAACGACGGACAAGTGGGCACAGGATGCCCGTCCGCCTAAGCCCCCATTCTACACGATGCCAACGCCTCATGCGACACGGATTCAACTACCCGCAGCAATTGGCAACCGATGCAAGGCCATGGAGTGTGCACGGACCCACTTTGCCAAATTTTGTCGGCCGGTCGCCCAGCATTGCGTCGCCGAGCGAGTAGGTAGCGAAACGTCGTTCAACGGGCGGGCGAGCAAAAGCGCCAATCGGGTCGTAGCGCCGCAATGTTGCGAGAACGGTGAGCCTACTTCCAGGTATTGTCGCTCAGCGGTTGCCCGTTGGTCGTCAAGACTTGAAAGTGATGGAATCCCGCTTGCATTCCGGAATATTTCCAAACCACCTTTTTGTCGCGCGTGATTTCAAACAACTTGACCTGGTCACCCGTGGCATGGTAGCTGGTGATGACGGTGTTGCCATTGGGCAATCGTTGGGCTCCACATGGATCAGAAAATAATGTTTCGCCCACGTCTTCGTTGGACACACTCCAAACGATTTTGCCGTCCGCATCCACTTCAATGATGCGGTTTCCATTGGTGCAATTTATGAGCGTGTTGCCATCCGCCAAACGGATCGCAGTAAACGGCCAATCCCGAGCTTCTCGGCCGCGATCGTCCGTTGCGAAACTGCGCAGGACTTCGCCGGATTTGGGGTTGTATTCCTTGACAGCAAAATCAAGCAAATGCGGCGCGAGATAGTTTCCGTTCGGCAGGACACGCAGCATGCGAGTCTGCATGTGATGATTCTCTTTTTGGCATGCCAATGGCGTCACGTGCGTTACTTCACCGTGGCCGTTCACTACCACCGCCTGGGGAGAGTCCCCCAATTCCGTGATCAGGTAATGATCGTTTGGTAACTTCTGGACCGTACTGATCTCGCTTTGCGTCCCTTGGTACTGAAAGACAATCTTCTTGGACTTGCGTTCCACTTCCACGACGCCCCCTCGAGGAAAGTCCTTCGTGCCGTACACCGCCAAAAGAACATTGCCATTGGGCAGAACCCAGCCGTCGCTGCAGGGCAAGTCCATGTGCCACACCACTTGACCACTTTCGTCGACGATCACGGCACCATTCGCTTTGCCAACCGCCAGGAACGAGTGCTGGATGTCCTCTTCCGCAGCTCGGGCCGTGCTCACCGCAAGCAGCACGCCCCCCAACCACACCCCAAGACCTAACGTCAAAAAACGCAGAACATTTTTCTTCATGAGCGTTACTTTCTTTCTTCGCCGGTCATTGGTGCAAGCCCCAAGTTGCCAACGATCCAACCCAACATCATCGTCAGTCAACAAGTTTACGAACTACCCTATTGGATCAAACATCCCACTTCAACCAGGGAACCGACTCCTGAGACTCATTCAGCAGTGGCCTTGGGCCTTATCCTCGCATGTTTTTTTGGGGTCCACCTCGCGCGGCGACGCATTCCTTGCCGAGCAGCTCTCGGCTAGGCTATGACTTGGCGCTCCAGTCTCCTAAGTAGTACTGGATTTGTCGGCAGCTCACGATCGCGTTCCCTTGCTGCGACTCCTTTCCATCTCCTGGTGAATCATTATGTCCACTCCTGCTAGTTTCTGTCCCGATTTGGTCGGCAGCCTCTCGGTCGGTGCCGCGGGGAATCCCACCGTCGCGATGGTAGAAGCAGCCTTCCAGCATCATGGCCTTCCAGTACGTTACATCAACATGGAAGTGACGCCCGAGAATTTGGCCAGTGCCATCGCTGGGTTGCGCGCGACGGGCTTCCTCGGCTTCAATCTAAGCATGCCGCACAAAGTGGCGGTAATTCCGCTGCTCGATGGCTTGGGCCAATCCGCGGCCATCATCGGAGCGGTCAACTGTGTGGTACGGCGCGATGGGCAATGGATCGGAGAAAACACCGACGGCCAGGGTTTTCTTCGCTCGTTGCGAGAGATTACCAATCCCCAGGGCAAGTCGGTCGTTCTGTTTGGTGCCGGCGGAGCAGCTCGGGCCGTCGCCGTAGAACTTGCACTCGCTGGCGTCAAGCGATTTGTTCTCGTTAACCGAACCTTAGAACGAGGACGACAACTGCAAGATGTTCTGGTAAACCAATTGCATTGCAAAGTCGAGTTTGTTAAGTGGACCACGACCTATTGCGTCCCTCCGGAAACCGACATCGTGATCAATGGCACGTCGATTGGTTTGTATGATCCGCAAGCTCGATTGGCGCTGGATACAGATACACTGCGACCCGGCCAAATTGTGGCGGACGTGGTCTTTAACCCACCGGTGACCAGATTACTGGCAGACGCCGCCGCACGTGGCTGCCAGACCCTTGATGGACTCTCGATGTTGGTGAACCAAGGAGTACTTGGTGTCAAATACTGGACGGGCATCTTACCCGACGCGTCCGTCATGCACCAAGCGCTGACCGATGCGCTGAACCTCTAAGCTCGACGAATCACCAAGGGGCAACAGCTTGTTGCCCGCTTCAAGTAATCCTATCGAGCGAGGTTGGGTTGTTGGCAGAGATCGCAACAACTCTTGAAGCAGAAACTCGTTCCGCGCAATGGTCTTCCCCAAGTTGGGAGAGGGGGAGACCTGTACACAGAACATAAATTTGGGTTCATAGTGACCACAACGATTGAGATCGCCACAACTCTTGAAGCAAAATCTCGTTCCGCGCAAGGGTCTCCCCCAAGTTGGGAGAGGGGGAGACCAGGACACAGAACATAAATTCGGGTTCATAGTGACCAGAACGATTGAGATCGCCACAAGTCTTGAAGCAGTATCTCGCTCCGCGCAATGGTCTCCCCCT
>JBGSJV010000020.1:0-9386 GCA_041741535.1 Pirellulaceae bacterium | reverse complement strand
CAGACAGCAACTTGCCCGACTGCCATGGTCTAACTTCCGAGCTGATACGTTGACGGTCTTCAATTTGATACCGCACGCCGCGAAAGTATTCATCCGCAGATCGGCATTGCCATCCGTGGGAAGTCCGCCTGCCAGGCAAATGTTCGTCTTTGGTTCACACGCGGCCAAGAAATGAGTAATGAAAAATGGAAATTGAAAAATGCAAAATGCTGCCAGCCATTGCTTCCGCACGGAATGCTTGAAACTAAACGTTTGGTACATTTTGAATTTTTCATTCTTCAATAATCATTAATCACTCAAACGCCAGAGCCAGCGAGAGTCATTTCGGAGCTTTCGACGTTCGAAATCCGGAACTTATTTCGCGACAAATCCTAAGCATGGGACTCGGGTGAATGTTGGCCAACTCCTCCACCAAGAACACTCTGTCTAAAAGTATTGGTCGTACCGGTTCGATCCAAACCAAGTTTGAATCGAGCGCCATGAAGCTTGTGAACTCTCACACTCCGCAGCGACGGCCATTCACGTAGCGTTAACGGGACGCGGGGAATACGGAAGGTGCCGTTCACTTCCTGAGTCCATAAAGAAGAGCGAGAGCATGAAACGCAACCACTTCGAAATACTCTCCACGGCCGAAATCGATCGCGTCATCCAAATGGCTTGGGAAGATCGAACTAGCTTTGATGCCATCCATCGACAATTTGGCCTGACTCCGGGCGAAGTCATTCACCTAATGCGTCTCCAGCTAAGCCCCGCTTCTTTTCGCTTGTGGCGGGCTAGAACCGCGGGCCGAAAAACCAAACACGTCGCCCGACGTGGCTTCGAATTTGGCCGTTTCCGTTGCCCCAATCAGAAAGGCCAATAGCAGGGGTTGGAGGGTCCGACCAAGGCTGCCGTTAGGAGCTTTTCTCCAACCCGCCACCGACCTCCAGCGATTAAAATCAATCTCGGGGCAACAAACAGCGTTCCGTGATTTGATACAAGCTTTGGAGGTGTGCGGTAGAGTGAAACTCGAGGGATGCATTCCTTGGTCAAGATTATTCACGTCAGTGTTACCGGCGATGCTGTGGGTGATTGGATCATTGGCACTTAGTGTATGGTCGTTGGAGGCGAACTGGCGTGGGAACCTAATCGTCGCAGGCTTCTCACTGGCAACTGGGATTGCCAGTTTGCTTTGGTTACTCTTGGCAATGGCGAATGTTGTCATTCGTTTCGAATTGGAATGTGATTCGCTAACGTACACTCGCCTGGGACGTCGGACTAGAAAGGTAATCCTCTCGGAAGTAGTTTCCGTGGATCTACCCGCTAAGGTCAAGCAACGATGGGGATTTTGGGATGGCGCGACCGTCGGGTTCCGCGATGGGCGGACGATGTTTCTTTCCTATCGCGATCTCGAGCATGCCTCAGCACTGGCCGAACTGCTTGGTCAAATGCAAAACGCCGATGATGATTCTCTGTCGGGCCGTCTGATTTCTCAGGCCATCGCGGGAACATTGGTGGCACAGGCGTTGATCACGTTCTTGTTATTCGCACTCGTTGTTATCGCAGTACTGATTTTAGGTGTTGCGTTTCATCCCAAACCTGGGATCGCCGAGCCGAGATTGTTCTTGGGGTTGGGCGGCACGCTGTTGCTGCTGGGCGCTTGTGGATTGTACTTTGGAGTTTTTCGCTATTGGATCGGTTGTGTTCGCTGGTATTCGTTGAACGGTCGTGACCTTCAGTATCAAACGGTGTTTTCATCACATGTCGTAAAAAGGCTAACAGACGAATTGGATCTCGTAGTGGCACGCCGACCGACGTCCGCGCAAGCCGAAATCGGCAGTTGGCGAATGATACGATTTCGCGATGGTGAGCGGATCAAATTGCAGTTGGGGATTCTGCAAAATGCCTCAGAACTTTACTCAAGACTCAAGAAGATCTCAGTCGCCAGGAAACTCGGACGAATTCGGCAAACGCCACCCGCGATTGGCGGAGATCATCCGTATTGGGCAAATATCCGACCTTACGTGGAACAGGACGAACAAGTCTGGTGGATTGGTCGTCCGGTCTACGCCAAGTTGTGGAGCGAAATGACTGCCGAGTTGATTCTGGGGCTGATTCCGGGGTCGCTGGGATTATTCGCCCTTATCCTCGGCACGGACTTGGTTTGGCGTGGTGATCTATCGGCGTTGCTATTGGTGTTATTGGGGACACTGTTTATTGGGGTTGGCGGCTGGGGCTTGGCAACTCCGTGGCGATATCGACGCATGCTTCAAGATACCGTGTATGCGGTCACCTCTCGCCGAGCGTTGATTGTTAATGGCCTCGCGTGGGGCTCGCAAATGGCCGTTGTCAAAACCTCCGCCAGCCCGCAATCGTTCCTGGGTAACGAAGCAATGAACTATGAAGTAAACGGTCGAGGGCGCGATGTTGTGTTAGGCGGCGAATGGCGAGCTGGACGAAAGGGTCGACATCATTGGTACCACCATGGCTTTCTGGCGACCGCGGATTTAGCGTCCGCCATCGCAGCACTCGAGTATCTCGTTTCAACCCACGTCAACGAGCCCCATGGGTCTCATTGCTCTGAAGAACCGGCGCTAACCACAACTGACCGCGATGCCTAATGCAGTGAATTGTTCGTGAGTCGGAGCCGCCTGCTTGTTCCCTTCACTTGTGAACTGGGTTAGATTGATGCGATGGCTGCCATCCTGGAGTTGATTGTCGCACTGGTCCTCGAACCGCTTTTTGCGCTGTTCGAGTTCTTCGTTCGGAAGCTCGTGTTTGTGCTCGAGCTTGGCGTGCGAATGATCGTGTATCTGTTCTTGTGGTTGACGCAGGGCCGCGCGAAAGCTGGCGACTACTTCCGCGAGCACAAGCCCGTGCTCCTTAAGCCCAGTGACTCGAGCTTTCCGAACCACACGCCGCCAGGGAATCCAATTCCAGTTCGCCGAGTACCGGCCGCTTACGGCGGGGTCGTGTTGCTGGTCGTCCTCGTGACGGTGGTCGGTGTGGTCATTCACGAACAAATCCAATCTTATCGTGAACGGCAGACGAAGCAGCAAATTCGCCTCTTGGTAAGAAATCTAACCTTGGCATTGCGCGATAAAAAGCCCGAAGTGCAAAATCTGGCCAGTGGGCTGTTGCCCGAACAAGATGCTTGGCAGCGACCACTCGAAGTGGTCGTTGATCGCTGGCCAATCGGAACGCTGGTTGTGGTCCGCTCGGCCGGACGTGACGGGCAAATCGGGACCGCCGACGATTTATTGGCGGTCGATGGCATCGCGCCCATTGGAGTACCGGGTTTCCTGAAGAACGCCATCAAAGAACGGTTGCCCCGAGCGCTCCAGCTCATGGATTTGGACAGTCTGCCAATCGACTGGGTGTTTGACGATCCATGAGAGGCTAGGATTCTAGCGGCCCTAAACCAACAGCTCGTTGACAAGGATCGTACGGATGTGTTGGTCTTCGATGATTAGACTTAAAGAATCCCCAGGGCGATAGATATTAAGGTCAAGATAACGGCGTAGATTCCCAGAGTTCTGTGGTCTCGACATGACTTCGATTTGGCGATCGACCAAGTTGATTAGCCAATAAAATGGAATACCAGCTAGGGCATATAATTCAGATTTGTATCGATCGGTGACGAGTGTCGTATCGGCGACCTCAACAACAAGAGCAACTTCATGATCCATCGGATGCCGGTCCGAGTAATCCTCCAAACGACCGCGAACAACGGCAACGTCCGGTTCCGGTTCGCTGTTTTGCAGAGTGATCGGCTCTTGGTTCTGCACGTGCCACCCATCCGGACAGAGTTGAGAAAGGTAGAGATCGCACTTTCTTGTCACGAGGCGATGGGGCGGATTCTTAGACATTTTTTCAACGACAACTCCATCCAACAACTCAACATCATCGTGCTCGGTGAAGGCCCCCGCATGAATCAATTCGTGATACCGAGCAACTGATAGCCGAACCGGCTGAAAAGGAATACTTTGGGGAAGATCGGACGTCGCCATTATTATTTCCATGACAGTTACGCAGCGGGTCGGACGACACGGGTTGTCCGGCACGAACAAGTCTCGAGCCACGTCTAATTATACCTCTCTGTTGGGACTTGGCAAACAAATGGACGAATTCCGAGCCTGATTGCCTAAGTTCTCGGACGACCGGCCAACGACACTGTGGTCGATCGTGCCTCGAATCCAACCGTCGCTTTCCGCCAAGTGAAGCCCAACAAGTGACGTAAAGTCAAAAGATCGGCCACTTGAAGGTTGATGTCATCGGGATGTGTCTACCAGAAGTCTGTGATTCCCGCGCGGCGGTCATGATTTCGACGACGTGTAACGCGTGCTCGGGCGTGACCAATGGTTCTTTGCCGGTCGCCAAACATTCGCATACGATCGACGCGCCATTCTCCCACACGTATTCGTGTGGCTCACCCGCATAGCGTTTCCATTCGGGTTGATCTTGGGTACTGAGATCCACGCCATGCGGTCCCCAATCGTACCCCGCCAACTTCATCACCCCTTTGCGACCCGTAACGGTCAACGTGTGGTGATCTTGGCCGGCGTACGCATGATCGTTGGGATTGAAGAAATTAAAACTGCTCTCCACATGCGAGATCACACCACTGGTGTGCGACATCACGACTACAGCATTGTCTTCTTCGCCAACCGTGATCTCGCCTTTGCCTTGAATGGTTCGTTTCGGCGTCACAATGCTGGTCATGGCCGTGACCGATTTTGCCGGACCAAACAAACCCGTCATGAAACTCAATTGATACACCCCCAGATCGGGCAAACTGCCTCCATTTTTTTCGTAAAAGAATGACGACCAATCCGGACCCAAGTGCCCATAGCTGGCATGAGCCGTTGCCACGGAACCCAACGTACCTGCGGCCAAGGCCTTGGCCATATATTCAAATTGTGGACTTTGCACCACGGTCGGCGCTCCCCACAATCGTTGCCCGCGTTCGATGGCCATCTGCAAAAGCTCTTGACCCGCGGCCAACGAATTGGCGATTGGCTTTTCACTCCAAACGTGTTTGCCCGCTTGAATTGCTTTTCGATTCAAGTGCTCGTGTTGTTGCATGTCGGTCAAATTGACCAACAAGTCGAACGGCACACCGGCGAGCATTTCATCGATATTCGGATACACGTTCGCAACGCCAAATTCTTCCGCGCGATTTTTGGCTCGTTCAACAATGATGTCGCAGGCACTAACAATCTCCGCGTGGGCGCATTTCTTTAGATTCGGAAAGTACATCCGCGACACGCTGCCACAACCAATGATGCCGACGCAAATCTTTTTGCTCGGCATCCATTCGCTGCCCCAAGCCGTCGCCACGGAGACAGCGCCGCCCAACGCGACCGCAGAATGAAACTGACGACGGTTCAAGTACAAAGGAGATTTCATGTTCTTTCCTCGAGCGATCGCTTGGGACTTTGATTTGTGGGCAAACCACCATGCCAAAGACAACACCCAATCTTAAGCATTTGTCCATGGGCGTTCCAGTCACCAACGAGCAACCAAGACAATCGGCTGTGGATTTGCCTGCGGATGGCCATGCCGAAAGGCGGGTGACAGTAAGCTCGGGCTGGTCTCGAAAAGTATTTGGTTAATGGTGGGGCATTGGTGCCTGCGCGCATCGCAAAGTCCCCGCCATTTGATCGCCCCGTCATTCATTCTTCGGGGACTTGGCGACTTTCCTTACGATCGTGTACCAGCAAAACAGTTCTTGGGATGCTTCCTCGCGTGTTTTTCCTGTCGTGTAACCCAGAGCCAAGAAAGCATCCACGACCCAGACCCGATCTTCGACATCAAGCGCCAATACTTCGAAGCCGGCTTGTTCGTAAGCGGCGCGCGAAAATGGCGATTTTCCATCGGCATGGGGCAGGTAAGGTTGATCCGCCAAATTTTGAGGTGGGCAAATGTTGTAGATGATAAAAACGCCGCCCGGGACCAACGACGAATGAACGTGCTGCAGAAACGCTTCATCGCGAACCCCCAAGTGAACCAATCGTTTGGGATCAACCGTTTGTCCAGCGGGTGGGTTCGGATGGATATAGCCCGCTTTGAGTGTATTCTTGCTCGTAATCAAACCGTAGCTACCGCCGACCGCTGAATTCAACTCGGCATGGGCTGGCCATTGTCCCGTATGGATCGCTACCGAACCTCGGCCAATCGCCCCCGTGTCGCTCGGTTCACTGTAGAGCGCTCCCAATATCGGTTCGACATCAACTCCGTGTGCCTCGAAGCCCAGATGAGCCAGCAACTGAAGTTGACCGATCGAACCGTACCCAAAGTCCAACACCTTGCGAGGTAGCGCAACGTCCCAATGCGGCGCAACCAGATCCAACACACGGGCGTAGACCAAGGGTGAACCGTAGCCCGTTTCATAATAAAACGCAGGAGGACAATCGCGGCGCGTCCAGCCGACCTGATCGCTTTCGCTTCGTTTGGAAAACTCCTGTGCAGAAATGGCCTGGGTTCGGTCCCCATTGCGATACACCACTCGTGGCTCTGGCTCCAAGAGGTTCTTGGTCGCAGCCAGAAACTCGGTGGCAATTTCGGACTGAACCAATGGCGCCAGTTTCTGCGCTTCGACTTGGAGTTTGTCCGTGATTCGTTCTGGCAGGATGGCTGCCGAATCTTGGGCCATTGCCCAACCGCTGGCAATGACGAACCACCAGCCAACCGAGTACACCACGAACTTTTGCATGAGTAGTCTTTCTACGTTGCCGGATATTGCCATGGATCCATCAGAATAGTCCCCGACCTGCAACGCGACCACTCCAGATCCCCTGAGAAGATAAAAACCCAGATCACGCGAACAAATCCGGAGAAACGCCGCAACACGCAACATTCCAAGTTTCGGTGACATGCAACGATGATAGTCTTCCTCAATAGTACAAACCGTACCAAGTCGCGAAAAACGCCCCACCGCAGACGACCGTCAGTCCCACCGCATGCAAGACCGCTGTCAAAAGCCCTCGCCACCCTGAGCGATAACACAAATAAATCACAGCTCCGACGGGCCAGACAAGAAAGAACAGCAACCGCGCGATATGCAAAAACGTGAGACCTCGGGCCTTTGCGTCGGTCACTGCCCAGCCACACGCAAGCGCCGGCGTCAACAACAACTCGACCAGACCAAAAACGCCATTTTCCAGATTAAAATTATCAAGGCAACCGACTGCCGCGAAGTTCACATAGAGCCCAACCCCACAGAAACGCGCCCACTTGGAGTAATGGTTTCCTGGTGCTCCGACCGTATCTGAATGGGCTGCCATGATGCTAAAAACTCGCGAAGATTGGTTGTTTGAGCTTTCCTTTGGTCTCGTATGGAACAAGGTTCGATTGGTGAACTGCATCCCCTGTTCGATAATCGAAGCCACCGGTTGACGATAGGCACCGCGACGGTCGACTCCTAACGATCATCGACAATTCGTCCATCTTCCATGCGGAGTATGCGATCCGCCAGATCCAATATGCGGTTGTCGTGTGTCACCATAATGGTTGTCGTTCCGCGTAACTCGCCCAAGCGTTTGAGCATCAGCACCGTCCGTAATCCTGTTTCGCGATCCAAAGCGGCCGTTGGTTCATCCGCAAACACAATCTCTGGATTTCCCACCAAGGCCCGGGCCACCGCGACTCGTTGCTTTTGACCGCCAGACAATTTGGCAGGACGGTAATGGAGCCGTTCACCAAGTCCCAGTTGTGTCAGGATGTGAGCGGCAGCCGAATCGAATTCGTTTCGCTTGGAATTTCCGTGAACTTCCAGTCCCATGCGAACATTTTGCAAGGCAGTCAGGCTTTCATGCAAATTGTGAGCCTGGAAGATGAAACCCAGACGACGCCGCATCGCATTGAGTGTGTTCGTTGTGGCCCCGAATAGTTCTTGCCCCAATAGTTGAACACTGCCCTCTTGAATCTCGCGCAGGCAGCCCATCAGCGTTAGCAACGTCGTTTTTCCTGAACCCGAAGGGCCGACCAACGTTGTCAGCTTCCCTCGCTTGATCTGCAAGTGAACATCAAACAATGTTTGAACTTTGGCCACACCACTTCCGAACGAATGGTTGAGCCCCGTTACAACGACTGGGTCTGGCAAACTCAAGGAAGACATTTTGGCTGCACTTCAAAACAGATCTGCTGGATCAGCGTGGGTGAGCTTCCGCATCGCGAGGAAACCGGAAATCGAACAGGCCATCACCGTGCCACCAAGCACCATGGAGGCACGTACGACGTTCATGGCGATCGGCAGCCCCGTGGCCTTGGCCATCACCGTGTAGATTCCCAAGGTGACAAGTAGCGCCGGGAAGAAGCCAACCAACGCCAAGATGACGGCTTCTTCCAACACAACGCTCCGAAAGAACGAAGATCGATAGCCCATGGCCTTGAATGTCGCGTATTCGGACAAGTGGTCGGCAACGTCTGTGGAGAGAATTTGGTACACAATTACCAGCCCTACGAGCGTGCCAATCGCTACACCAAAGCCGAAGATCAGCCCTACGGGACGCCGAGTCGTTTGATAAATCACATCGTCTTCGACGGCACGAAAAAACGAGCGCACTTGGATCGAGTCCGACGACAGTGACTCGGAAATCTGACTCGCTACGACCTCTGGGCTACGGCCGCTCTCCACGTTCAACAAAATGTGGTTAGGTGCGGCCGAAGACCGAGCGGGGAAGAGTCGAAGGAAGGTTTGGTCCGATACGATGAGAAAACCGTCACCAGCGAATCCGCCACCCAACGCAATCGTCCCAGCGACGGTCAGCTGTTGATGATTGGCTTCGATCATCAAAGGAGTTTGCGGCGACACATCTTTCAATTGTTCGGGCCTGAGGCCTCGAGAACGCCGGTCCAACAAGACGTGATTGGTCAAGTGCAGCACCTCCACCTGATCGAGGACTGGTCCAACAAACGGCGCCCGAGCCGGATCGAGACCGATGACCGTCAACTCGATCCGGCTGCCATCCGCTTGCAACCAGAATGTCTTGCCGACAAAAATCGGCAGCGCTTCCTTAACGCCGGGCACCGCCAGCGCTTGAAACATCCGCCGCCGAGCGACGTTCGAGCCATCCGTGAGGCCATTCGAGTCGGATGCGGAGATCATAATGTCCGCGTTGAGAATCCGGTAAGTGGACCTGGTCGCCTGGCTGAACGATCCCATCATCCCCAACTGGACGAACACCAAGATACAGGCAAACGCCACCCCTGTACCTGCCGCAAAAAAGCGTAGTTTGTTGGACGCCAACTGCAACCAGCCAATCGGCATGCGTCCCAGCAACCACTGCAACAGCGTCGTCAGATTGTAGTGGTTCGCTCCGCGAACCAACATGGGAACTCGGATAAATCCGCGACGATGTCGGGCGCCATTGTAGTGGTTCGCTCCGCGAACCAATAACGGATCG
>JBGSJV010000019.1:0-9598 GCA_041741535.1 Pirellulaceae bacterium | reverse complement strand
GCAAATTAGCACTTTGAATGCCCGACGCCCATAGCTTCCTCAAGAGAGCGGCAATCGAGCGCGAAAGCTCCGCGCCTGAGCCGAATCCTTCCAGGCTCTCGTCACTTCACGCATTGAAACAATTCAAATTTCGATCAACAAGCCGCCTCGAGCCCCTGCCGCACATTCACCCGGACGGCGAAGTCCCCAATTTTGGCGTTTGGAAACCCTGTGAGCTTCCTACATTGGACCCGCTATATAGATGGGTGGCACCAATTTGACCGCACCAATTTGACATTTGACCCGACAGTGATAAATCTCCGGATTCTGCCAAAAAATCGCGATCTCCTTGGTTGATGTTCGAGAATTGTCTCCAATTTGGCTCCTGACCGCTGCTTTATGGCGTTCTGGCCCAGAAAAACACAAAATCCTGACGGCAAGCCCTAGTCATTCGAGACCCTGATTCGCTATATTACCGAGCCGGATAATCCCAGATCTCAAGGAAAGGAAGAGCCAGTTATTATGGCTGAACAGGAAAACGCAACCGTTGCCATCGACAACGCGGACGGAGCCACGGAAAACAACGTTAAGCTGAATTATACCGTTGATGTCAAAGTCGTCGGCGATTGCCAACGCCATGTCACCGTCGTTATTCCAGTGGAAGACGTGCAACGTTATTATCGTGCACGGTACGAAAATCTGGCACCGGTGGCAGAAATTCCAGGCTTTCGCCCAGGGAAAGCACCTCGCAAATTAATCGAAAGCAAGTTCCGCAAAACCGTGACGGAACAGGTCAAAGGCCAATTATTACTGGATACGTTGACACAAATTGGCGACGAACAACGGTTTTCGGCCATCGGCGAGCCAGTGTTCGATTTTGAAAGCGTTTCCGTTGAAGAAAACGTCCCTCTAGAATTCGAATTCGACATAGAGGTTCGGCCCGATTTCGAGTTGCCACAATGGAAGGGTCTGGAACTTCCAAAACTGGTCCATGAATTCACAACGGCAGAAATCGACACCCACGCGGGGTTGTATCTGCGTCGCAATTCCAACTTGGTTCCGGCCACAGATCCGGTTCGACCCCAAGATGTCGTTACCATTTCAATCGAAACATCGATCGATGGTGAAGTGGTTGCGACCATCGAAGAGTTGACCCTAGACGTTCAATCAAGCGCCAGTTTCCGAGATGCGACCATCGAGAATTTTGCCGGTTTGTTGGGCGGCAAGTCGATCAACGATGAAGTTCAAACGACGATCAAGATTTCTGCCTCCGCATCCAACCCGGTCGCTCGGGAAAAGGATGCCTTGGTGAAAATCAAGGTCTTGGACATCAAGCGTTACGAAGACGCCGAGTTGAACGAAACCAATGTCACGAAGTTCGGTTCCGACTTCGGAGACGTTGGCGATGTTCGCGACGCCATCAAGGCGGAATTGGAACGTCGGATGGCCTATGAAGAAAACCGCCGGACCCGTTCGGCCATTACGGCTTCCTTGACCGAAGCCGCTAACTGGCAGCTACCCCCGGAACTGTTGGAACGACAAAGCCGACGCGAGTTGGAACGAGCCGTCATGGAGTTGCGCCGGAATGGCATGAGCGACGACTTCATCAGCGCCTACGAGAACAAACTACGTCAAAACAGTGGCGAACAAACCTCAACCGCGTTGCGTGAACATTTCATTTTGGAACGGATCGCGGAATCTGAAGGCATCGAAGATGCACCTGAGGATTACGATAAAGAGATCGAACTTATTGCAATGTCCCTGGAAGATTCTCCACGGCGCGTTCGTTCGCGATTGGAGAAAAACGGCCAATTGGACGCGTTGCGAAATCAGATCGTCGAACGCAAAGTCATCGAGTTGATTAAATCACAAGCTACGTTTAAGGAAGTGCCGTTCCAAGTACCAGTCGACAACGTTGCTCCGGTCCGCGAATATTTGGCGGGTCGCGGCGATACCGAGATTCCTGTCGCGAAATCGGATTTCGTCGAGCCTCAGAATGCAATGGGCAAGGGCGAACACATTGCCCCGCGGACTGGCCGATAGACCTCCGTGAACAGCTCCCGACGCGTTTGGGTTGGCGAAACGACAACGTTTCGGGCGTTGTTCGGGTTGGGTTCAGCACATCTTCAAACGGTGCTGGGCCCCTATTTGCCCGGAAAACACTTGCCAAACACGGTGAGTTTTTCCGTTGACCTGGAAGATGGTGATTCCGTTGCGGTACATGCGAATGGACCACATGTTTCTGACGGTACGTCATTGCCGGTCGATCCCGTGGTGGTTATTTCCGTCCACGGATTGGCCGGTTGTCACCGCAGTCGCTATATCGAGCGACTCGCTTGGCATGCGACGCAGCTTGGTTGGTTCAGCTACCGCATGGACATGCGCGGGGCTGGGGAAAGCGGACTAAATTCGCGATTCCTCTACCATGCTGGGCGAAGTGATGACTTACTGGCCGTCGTTCGCTTCGTTCGCTTGCGTCATCCTCACGCGAAAATATTCCTCTGCGGATTTTCGCTCGGCGCTTCGATCAACTTGCTGCTAATGTCGGACAACGCGGCTATTGCCGACTGCGGTTTGGCCGGATCAATTGCCGTTTGCCCTCCTTTGGATCTCGCCGTGAGTGCAGATCACCTGCAACGCGGCTGGAATCGAATTTACGACCGAGTCTTTGCCAAGGCCCTCTGGCAGTCACTCCTGCAACGCCCCAACGCGGTTCGGCAATTAGGCTCGAGCATGCCTGCCCAACGCCCGACAAGTCTAAAAGCGTTCGATCAACGAGTGACCGCTCCGCTGGGCGGGTTCCAATCTGTCGAAGAATATTATTCGCGGTTCAGCACCGGCCTCTTGGTGCGGCAGATCCAAGTCCCAACGTTGGTCATCATGGCCAAAGACGACCCCATGATTCCCTTCGAAGTAGCCGAGCGAACCGAGTGGTCGCCATCGACAAAGCTGGTCGCCACCGAACGCGGTGGTCACCTGGGGTTTATTGGGACGGCGGATTCGGATCGAGGGTCTCATGGAATCCGTTGGGTCGAATTGGCAATCATTCGCGCAATCGAAAACCAACTGGCCAATGCCGGAGGTCCGTCGAGCGAAAACTCATAGCGGCATTTTGCCGAGCACGACAGCAACGCTTGCCCGCAGTCGTGACCGGCATTTCGGGGACAGCAAAGTACGGTGCAGCCAACGGTCTGTCGTGTTGAAGTTTCGGTCGGTACAATCGCCCTTAGGATTCGAAGCAGGTCGCTTAGCCATCGACTTCAGCTGGCTGGACGACGCTTTGTCGTCCAAGCGGGCTGACGCTCTCCGGCAATGCCTGTATGTGCGGGATCTTGCCTGAACCGCCCAAAGGGTCGGGCCCCAGTTAGGATAAGGTCAAGTTCTGTGGGTGCCGGTTGGCGGCATACGAACGAGTTTTTGAAACATGGAACGCTAAGGTAAGAATCGATGTCTTTGCAAGATTTCGCAACCACAACCGCAGAACCCGCGAGCAGTTATTTGATTCCTGACATTGCTGTGCCGCCATCCCGCTTGTTGATGGGACCCGGCCCCAGTGAAACGCATGCCAGTGTGTTGGCCGCCTTGGCTCGCCCGACCGTTGGGCACTTGGATCCGTTCTTTCTGCAGTTGATGAACGAAGTCCAAGAAATGCTGCGTCAAGTATTTCAGACGCAAAACCGTTTGACTTTGGCGGTCAGCGGTACCGGTTCGGCCGGAATGGAAACCTGCTTGGTCAATTTGATTTCGCCCGGTGATCGTGTTGTCATTGGCGTCAACGGAGTTTTTGGCGGTCGAATGAAGGAAGTCGCACGACGGGCGGGTGCGGATGTCCTGGCGATCGAGCGTCCGTTTGGCGAGGTGTTTTCGTTAGAGGAAGTCGAACAAGCCATCAAGCAGCATTCACCCAAGCTTGTGGGTTTGGTTCACGCTGAAACCTCCACCGGAGCTCAACAACCTCTGGATGGATTCGCCCGAGTAGTCCGTGAAGCAGGCGCGTTGCTAGTGGTCGACTGTGTGACCTCGCTCGGCGGTTGCGAGATTCCCATCGATGCTTGGGAGATTGATGCCGCGTATAGCGGAACGCAGAAGTGCTTGAGCTGCCCGCCTGGACTCGCGCCGGTTACCTTTGGGCCCCGTGCAATGGAAGTTTTGAACGCTCGAAAATCACCCGTTCAATCTTGGTACTTGGACATGGGATTGGTCAGCAACTATTGGGCCGAGTCGTCGCGTGCGTATCATCACACAGCTCCAATCAACATGAACTACGCATTACACGAAGCCCTCCGTTTGGTTTTGCAGGAAGGATTGGAGCAACGCTTCCAACGGCACAACTTAAATCATCAAGCTCTACGAAACGGCTTGGAAGCAATTGGGATCGAGTTCGCAGTTCGGGCCGAATGTCGTTTACCGATGCTCAACGCCGTAAAAATTCCGGCTGGGGTCGATGACGGAGCGTTCCGCAGTCGCTTGCTCCGCGAGTTTGGGATCGAAATCGGCGCGGGATTAGGCCCCATGAAGGGTGTGACTTGGCGAATTGGACTAATGGGTGAGACGGCTCGACCGAAAAACGTGCTGCTGTTCTTAGCAGCCGCCGAGCAATGTTTGATCGGGCAAGGATATCGGTTAAACCCGGGCGCCTCGATCGCTGCCGCAAATGAAGTTTACTTAAAATCCCGCCGCGAATGACCACGTTTTCGAAGATTCCTTGGCAGTTATGATTTGGTTGACTCGATCACTTTCATCGTCAACCATTTGCCTTGCCAAACCCGCAACGAAAACACAATTGCCAAAGTTCCAATCCAACCCGTCAGAGCCAACCACCACCGAGTCGCAATCTCTCCCGGAGGCGTATCGGGGTGGTCCAAACTGCTGCCCAAAAGCACGAACAGGACGCTCGTCAACAAAAACGTCAGCGTAACAAACCACGTGTCGCCCGCTCCTTTAAGCACGCTAACCTTCACGATCTGAACGGCATCAAACACGCAGTAAATGGCCACGAAATACAAAAAGTGGAGAATGATAGGCTCGATCGTCGCGAAGTCCTGCGTTTGTTCGCGATGCAGCGTCAAAATGGCTGCCGGGAACAAGGTGTACAACACGACGAAAAAACTCGTGAACGCCACCGCAATGAACAAGGCACTGTACATCGCTCGCTTGGCCATCGCCGGATTCTCCTGTCCGAGTTGATTTCCAATGATAGACGTCAGCCCCATCCCCAACCCATAAATTGGGACAAACGCCAACAGATTGATGCTGAACGCCAAACTTGTTGCGGTCAGATAAACCTCACCCAATCGACCCATGACGGCGATGAAATAAACGATCGCCAATCCTTCGATGAACCATTGCAAACCGCTGGGACCACCAAAGAACAAAAAGCGGCGAATAAAGCCTCCATCAAACGACATACCTTTCCGAAAGTCAAATGTCGATAGTTCGGGAATCCGAATGATCACAGCCAGTGTGTAGAACGATTTCGCCCACATCGCAATGACCGTCGCCCACGACGCACCTTCCAAACCCAACGCCGGCACTGGACCAAAACCAAAAATCAAAATGTAATCTAAAATGACGTTTAAGATCGTGGCATAGATATTCGCCGCCATTACCGGCCGAGTCTTTTCCAGGCCGATCAAAAGCCCTTCCAAAACTCCATTGATCAACATTCCAATCCCAGACCAAATGTAAATCCGGAAACAAACGCCCTCCGCGCTGGCCAACTCAGGGCTTTGCCCAAACCAAACAAAGAAGTCCTCGACAAAGAACCCGGGCAAGACCAGAAACGGAGTGCTTGCCATGGCCAAGTAGAACGCGTGCATCACCGATCGTCCGATTTGCCCAGGTTGCTCCGCTCCCCGGTATTGAGCAACAAACGCCGTGACATAGGTGACAATGCCCAACGAAAAACTACAGAGCGTCCAAACCAACGTTCCGACCGTTACAATGGCCCCAGTATCCAGGACCGAATAACTCAATAAGAAGAGTCGGTCCACAAACTGCATGATACTGTAACACGCCGTCGAAACCATCAACGGAGCCGCTACCATCAGGACATCGCGGATCCCGAGTGGCTGCTGCCATTTCGTTCGCAACTTTTCGAGCAGGTGGCTCATCGTGGACTCGGTGGACAAATTGGTTTCGGGGAACTCGCCAGAATACTTCCCCGCAGTCAAATCGCGAATAGGTCCAACGACTTTCCTGCTGCCTCGAAGTTCGTTTCCGGCACTCCTTAAACCCTTCAACCGGTGCGGCCTTGGAGTACCGCTGTGTCGGGTTCATCAACGAGTGAAATTTTGCTAAAACCAACGGTAGGACACACGAGAGTTTCCGATGTTCGCGATACCCAAAAACGCCATTTTCGACACTGCCGACCGTCAAGGACCGCAGCCCGTACAAAGATAAGGACACAACATGGCCACGATCAAGACGGACATCCTCATCATTGGCTCAGGACCGGGTGGCGAAGGGGCCGCCATGCAGTTGGCCAAAGGCGGAAAAGAAGTCGTGGTTTGCGAACGGTACCACCGAATTGGCGGCGGCTGCACGCACTGGGGCACGATCCCCAGCAAAGCGTTGCGATTTGCAATTTATCAAATGACCGAAGCACTAAAGAGCCCCATCATGGTTCGTGCGGGCGTCAAGGCTGAACCCACGATGAAGGACCTGCGTCTGGGCGCTCAGTCGATCATCTCCCAACAAGAGAACATGCGTCGAAGTTTTTACTCACGCAACAATGTTCAAGTGATCTCTGGTCACGCTCGCTTTGTGGGACTAAACGAAGTACTGGTCGGCCAAAACCTCACCGTTCAAGCGGAAAAATTTGTTCTGGCCGTTGGCTCGAGCCCCTATCGCCCGCCAAATGTGGACTTCAATCACCCGCGAATCTTCGACAGCGACACCATCCTGAACTTGGACGAAAAGCCACATTCCATGACGGTTTACGGAGCCGGAGTCGTCGGTTGCGAATACGCCTCGATGTTCCGAAATTTGGACGTCAAGATCAACCTCGTCAACACGCGGGGACGACTGCTCGAGTTCCTGGACGATGAAATCTCCGATGCCCTGAGCTATCAGATGCGCGATCGTGGCATGTTGATTCGTCATAACGAAGCCATGGACCGCGTCGAGCCGCTGGAGGATGGCGTTGTCTTGCATCTGAAAAGCGGCAAGTCGCTGAAAACAGACATCCTGTTGTGGGCCGCCGGGCGAACCGGAAACGTCGGCGATTTAGGCCTCGATGTGTTGGGACTTGAACCCGATCAACGCGGTTACTTGTCGACCAACGAGTACTTCCAAACGAAACAACCACACGTCTACGCAGTCGGCGATGTTGTCGGCTTCCCCAGCCTCGCAAGTGCAGCCTATACCCAAGGTCGAGGAGCCGCGCGACACATCCTCGGTTCCGCCGAAAAGATCGAACGCATTAGCGACATTCCGGCCGGAATTTATACAAGTCCCGAAATCAGTAGTATCGGAAAAACCGAACGGGAACTCACGGAACAATGTATCCCCTATGAAGTCGGACACTCCCACTTCAAGAGCCTGGCTCGTGCGCAGATTTCCGGACGCGCCGTTGGAATGCTCAAGATCTTGTTTCACCGCGACACCTTGGAAATCTTGGGCGTCCACTGCTTTGGAGCCCAAGCAGCCGAGATCATTCACATCGGCCAAGCAATCATGGCTCAGACCGGCGGTGGCAACTCACTCAAGTACTTCATGGACACCACATTCAATTACCCAACGATGGCCGAAGCCTATCGCGTGGCGGCACTCAACGGCTACAATCGCTTGCGAAATGAGTGACCGGCCCGTTCGAGTCAAATTCACACAGGTTAGCGCGCGAGTGCTACGCATTGAAGCATTTTTCGTCGCGGAAATAGGCCCGAATAGCCCGAAACAAACTTCCCGGTGCACGCTCGCCACCGGTTACGTTGTGTCCTTGCAGGGTAATTTACTCTTGTTTTCCGAATGACGTCAGTCCTTTCCAGAACACCTTAGCGCCCATGAAAAGAATCCCCGCACCAATCGCCAACGGAATTGGTCTCCCGAGATCAAAGTTTCCATAAATCCAAAGAACACCGAGACACGCGAGTGGTAGACCAAGAATGATGAATAGCAATGCAACCCAAATCGGAATTGAAGCGGGAAACTGGTAACGGCATTGAACACATTGGTAGTCTTTCGTGAACGCGACGAATTCCTTGGGTTTGACACGCGTGAGATTAGTACCGCCGCACTCGGCACAATGCATCGTGACTTTGTCCGCAACTGCAATATCCTTGCCGTAGGCCTGCGCCTTCGGTGTTTCGTATGGATTCATCATTGAAATACCAACGTTCTCCAGTGTGGAACACAAAGTTACGTCGAAAGACCGACTCAGTACTCCTCAGTGTACTCAGTGTCCTCTGTGGCTCAATCCGTCGCGCAACCAGCAAATCGACGAGTGATGGAACAAGTCATCCCGGGCGTTTTTTGCTCGTAGGGGATTCCTTGATTCGGTAGTTCGGCGGTTACGCCAATTCCATTATCCGACTTATTGAATCCTTCGAGCGTACTCCGTTCAAGTGGAGGACCGCTCGGCAGACACCTGCCCCAAGCAGCCAACCAAATTGTTGCATTTTTCCGGGCACCCGTGCCATGGTCGACCTATTGTCATTAACGCGTAATCCCGACAAACCACAACCAAATCAAACCACTAAGTTCACGGAGGAACACAGAGGAGTCTCGCAACATCGACTCTGTCCCCCTCTGTGAACTCTGTGTTCTCTGTGGCTCAATCCGTCGCGCAACCAAAGCTCAACGAGTAATGGAGCAAGTCATCCCGGGCGTTTTTTGCTCGTAGGAGACTCCGTGATTCGGTAGTTCGGCGGTTACGCCAATTCCATAATCCGACTTTTTGAATCCTTACGAGCGTACTCCGTTCAAGTGGAGGACCGCTCGGCAGACACCTGCCCCAAGCAGCCAACCAAATTGTTGCATTTTTCCGGGCACCCGTGCCATGGTCGACCTATTGTCATTAACGCGGAATCCCGAAAAACCACAACCAAATCAAACCACTAAGTTCACGGAGGAACACAGAGGAGTCTCGCAACATCGACTCTGTCCCCCTCTGTGAACTCTGTGTTCTCTGTGGCTCAATCCGTCGCTCGACCAAAGTTCGACGAGTAACAGAGCAAGTCAGCCGTTGCAAGTGTTCGCGCGTACGGGACTCGGTGATTCGGGCACTCCATCGGCGATGCCGATCACTCTGGCCGAATGCTGAATCATTTCCAGCGTACTTCGTTCACCTGTGTGACTGCCTAACAGGCCCCGGCGTACATTGTCTTCCAACCATTCGCCAGTTGCAATCAGCCCGGCGTTCAATCGTCAACCGCAAGTTTCGTCGCGCGATTGTTGCATACCGTTCCAGATCATTGCCCCGGCGCCACTGGCGTGCGATTGCAGACCAGATGGCTATCGGCGGGTTTACTGCCTCTGGTTTGTTCAAGTAAGCCGCTATCGCGGCGGGTTGGGCGGCATTCTACGCGGGGTTGGTTGCCGCGTCAAACTTTTTTTCTTCTCCTGAGTGTGGTTGCGGCGGCTTTGGTCGTCGCTTGTGGTTTTTCCTCACGTTCAGGAG
>JBGSJV010000018.1:0-13012 GCA_041741535.1 Pirellulaceae bacterium | reverse complement strand
GCTTTGTACACGCGGATCAAAGTCTGATGATTCACCAGGAAGTTGATCGAAGTTGACTTCCAAGCGACTACTTTGCCGCTGGAGTCCAACTCGGCTCCACCGCCCGGCACCAAGTAATGCACGTGCGGGTGATAGACGGCTGGGTCCCGGCCCCAGGTGTGCAGGACTCCGAAGAAGCCCAGCTGCGAACCTTGCAGCGCCTTCGTCTTGGAGGCGACCGCCATCAGTGCTTGCGAACTGGCTTGGAACAAGGCTTCATATCCCGCTCGTTGGTTGGCGCGCAAAACCTCCCGCAGTTCCTGGGGAACTGTAAACGTGACCAGGAAGTGATGCACGCCCACGAGCAACTTCTTCGACTGACGTTCGAGCCACTTCTGGGTCTTGTCGTGGCCGCAGGTTGGGCAATGACGATTGCCACAACTACGTCCGACCCAGTGGGAGCGCTCACACTTGGTGCAGCCCCAGTGAACTCCGCCCAGTTCACCGGTGCGACAACGCATGATCGCTGCAAAGGCTTTGCGAATCGCGACCCCTCGATTCGCAGCTGCCAATCGATTGAGGAACTCGGTTGCATGTTGGCGCAGGGCCAGCGCTACCGAGGGCATCGTGGGATCACCTCGCTTCGTCGATCTTCCACGCGAAGAGTTTTTCGATCGTGCCGCGCGCGTCTTGTTGGGCCGTGTCGGTCAGATGCAGGTATTCGATCGTGGTCATCAGCGAGGAGTGTCCTAGGTATTGCTGGATGACACGCAGGGACACGTTGGCTTCCAGCAAGTGTGTTGCGAAGGAGTGTCGCAAGGTGTGCATCGTGACCTTCTTGCCGAACTTGAGTTGGGTGGTGATCTTCTTGATCGCCCCTTGAGCGGCCGTCATGCTCATCGGTGTCTTGGCAGTGCTCTTGGTGTCGGGCTGGAGCGTATGATTGCGACCGTCAGCGGGGAAGAGGAACTTCGGATGTTGGTGCGTGACCCAGTACCTCCGGAGGGCATCGATGGTGAATTGGCTGATGGGGATGTAGCGGTCCTTGGCACCTTTGCCGCGATGAATGTGGACCATCTTGCGTTGGGCGTCGATGTCGCCGACTTGCAGGTTCAGTCCTTCGCCCAGACGCAGGCCCAGCGAATAGACGGTCCAGAAGAAGACTCGCAGGCGTTGGGTGTTGGCGGCCAGGATGACCTGGCGAACTTGTTCTCGTGTGATTACTTCGGGCAGCGTATTTTCGTTCTTGAGTTTGAGCATCGACAGGACGTTCCAGCCGCGTGGGCAGGTGATGCGATAAAAGAACTGGATGCCGGAGAGCGCGACGCGGAGTGTTCCGTAGGCGGATTTCTTTTGGTTGCGGAGGTAGAGAAAGTAGCGCCGCAGTTCTGTTTCCGAGATTTGGTCGGGAGCTTTGCGGCAGTGATCGGCCAGTTGCCGGACGGCTCGCAGGTAGCCGTGGACGGTCCGCTGGGCTTTGCCATTGAGTTGGAGATCTTCGGCCATTTGGTCGTAGATTGGGCCATTGAAGTACTGGGAGCGATTGGGTTTGTCGTAACTTGCCATGCGAGAAAACTCCTGAGCTGGGGGAAAGAGCCAACAGCGACGACCAAAGCCGCCGCAACCACACTCAGGAGAAGAGAAAAAGTTTGACGCGGCAACCAACCCCGCGTAGAATGACGCCCGACCCGCCGCGATAGCGGCTTACTTGAACAATGCCGTGCACCGAAGTCCGCTAACGGCTCTAATTTGATCTTTGCTGTCACGCGCGGACTCGGTGACGGCCGTCGTTATTTGGCTAGAACATGCGAACTCGCAAATCATCAATCCTGTTCTACTGGCTAGCGATGTTGACGCTGTTTCTAACATCTTGCTCCAGAACGACGCTCGAAACACCACCGGAATCAGGAACCGTTGCCGTCGAGGATGTGCAAACCGGCGAAACACAATGGATTGACCCGAACGAACTACAACAAGGCCCAATTCAGCGAGACTCGCTGACAGCAGTGCAAATGCAGCGCATCGCTTCGCTCCAAAAAGTCTTTGTGGAAATTGACGGTCAGACAGTTGACCAATGGGCTGACAACTTCAAACGTGACCTGAACCCAGACAGCGAACTCGCCATATGGGAACGCATGGCCACTGCGTATTCACGCTATTGTGACAAACACCAACAATTGACCTTGGATGCAAAAAAAGAGGTTTACAAGGTCGTCTTGTTACGTTCCATGGCTTCACCTGACGACGTGATCGCAAGGCTTGAATTGACTATATTGACGCAACAAGAGGCACGTGACGTGATGGCCGGGTTCTAGGTCTATCCGGAATTGCCAAATAACAAAGCGGTGAACGGGAGCCGCCGTTGACGCAGGTTTTGAAATCATAGTTTATTGGCGGCGGCCCCGTTACCGCCGTCGTTCGTCCACAACATGCGTGATTTTGACATTCAATTCGGTATACCATCGAATGGTTGGATGAGCCTCCAAGTTGTGGCTGATAACCAACAGTGGCGTTGCGATGTTTCGGATGTTCCCTGTGATTCGATTCGCGGTCTTATATCGTCACTTTCAATGCTGATGCAAGGTATTAGTGAATGTGCCGTTGATTGGTCCCTGGAACCTGAATTCGCGCAATGGAGGTTTTGTCGAAACGAGACCACTTTAGAATTTTCAATCACAGATTCGCATAGCAGGAATAAGCAGCTTGCCTATCGTGGCAATCTACCTTCAATTGTTCATCGGATCATTAAACGTCTGTGCGAATTGGCGGCCAACGAATGCTGGTCTTCGGCAGAGCTTTGCACTAAAATCTGGTCATGGCCGTTTCCTACAGAGGAACTGGCTCGGCTCAAAGCCTTGTACGCGAACTTGATCCAACAAGAGGACGAACCAAGCGATGCACGCAAGTCGCCGGTCGGCCGTGATTTTGAATCATAGTTTTTAGGCGGCGACTGCGTGATCGCCAGCGTTCGGCCTCTTGATCTATACCTAAGAAATTGGAGTGTGAACTAGCGCGATGCCGTTCTCGCCGGAAGTAAAGACTCTGATGTTTATTCGTTGCAATCGGCTTTGTTGCCTATGCAAGAAACAGTGTGGGACGAATATTGAAGCCGCGCATATCATCGACGAAGCGGCGGGCGGAGCAAACGACGCAGAGAATGGAATTCCGCTTTGCTTTGATTGTCACCAAGAGATTGGTGGCTACAACGATCGGCATCCAAAGGGAAATAAGTTTCGCCCAGAAGAACTTCGTGCTCGGCGAGATCAAGTTTACCGAATCGTCGCTGATGGAAGGTTTCCACAAATTGAATCGGATACGTTTCTCAGCCCGATTTATAGAATCATCGAATTGCTCTTGGAATACCATCGAGCGTTTGATTTGCTTCACCATGCCCAAAGTCGAGAATTGATGCTGGAAGCGATGGATCAGTGGAGCAAATGTCATGCACCGGTTTGGGGTACTAAATCGGTCCGCGACAAAACGATTCGCGAACTTGCTGACCCGGCGAAGGAATGGTTAAGCAAAAGGAAGAGCCCCTATGTGACTATGGCGGACTTCGATCTTATTGAACAAAGCACGCACGTGCTTTCGGGGTTTGCAGTATCTCCTTTGCCGATGGCAATGCCCGTAGTCTATTCAAAAGACCCAAAGTATCATACGGACGAAGAACTTTGGAGCCGTTGGCAAGAGCAAGGTGAACAGTTGTTAGCGCTGGGCGGTCTGGTCACTAGACTGCAAGAACTTACCGCAAGAGCCGGTGCAAGTTGGTCGCCACCTACACCGTCACCCCAACCGTAACGTAGCCGAACCAAAAAAATGCACCCGTGATGCCGATCGGGGGGGGCTGAAATCAGAGTCTCCCTGCGGGAACCGGATGATTTTCGGCGTTCGTCGATGAAGGACTGATTCCGCTGATGAAAGACAACCGTCGACCACTCATATTGCCTCCAGCCGCGGAAGAGGACATGAACGCGGTCGAAATGGCTCGGATCTGGATTGCAAAAAGAAGACTACACTGCGTGTTGAACGTCGGACATTGGAGCGAAACATCTGGAATCGATGAACGTCACGCATGGGGCATCGTGTTGGCTGACATCGCCCGCCATGCGTCATTTGCACTTGAAGATATGATGGGCAGTGATCCGCGTGAGAACCTTAAAATGATTCTCGAGTCGTTCCGGGCGGAAATCGCGCACAAAACATCCGAGCATATCGGGGAATGGCCCGAAGGCAAACCTTAAGGATCGACGACAGGCACAGGAAATCGACGAACAAATGAATGCACCCGCATTGCCGATCGGGCGTTTCCTGAAAGCAACGCCACTTGGCGGCAACCGGGTAATTTTGGTCGTTACTTGGCAAAAGCGATGGCAGCAACATTGCAGTACGACGACGGTCCAGTACTGATCGCAACTTGCGACAATTGCTCAAAGCAAATCGTTGCCTTCGGCATGCACGATTCAACTCGCGAAGAACTCGACGCTCGGATTGCTGCCGAAGGTTGGGAATTCCAAGGCGGCTTAGCATGGATTTGCAAATATTGCGGTAACGTCCAACGTCTCTGTGATCTTCCCGATCGGATTGGCGCGATTTCGGTGCTTACCGCTCCCGAGTAAAAACGTTGCCGACGCAATTAATCACGGCTTCAAACGGTGGAATGTAACTGGACAATTCACATGCGAACTGAAACAATTCAACAAATGCGAGATCAAGTCGCCGCACATACGATACGAAACAAGCGGTCCGTCCGAACTCGCCATCTGCCTCTCGAGTAGTCAAATAACATCTCTATGGCCCTTGATGTCAAGTAGTTCGTGCCGGTGGTGGCGGTGAAGTTGCAGTTTTTTTCCAATTGGAAATTTTAGAACTGGCGGAAGTGAGTTGGCTCGACTGCCGGCCATGTCTGGGTACTGCTGGACTTACCTTCGGGGCGAGTGGTTCGGACTCGGGACCTAACGCGGACGTTGCCGGGTTTTTTTTTGGGGGGGAAGTCGTTCCGAGTCGATTACTCAGTGTCGCTGACGGTCCGTCTTTGACTGTCGGTCTTTGACGGTCTGCCGTTGACACTGCTTGATGGTCACGGGTTCTTCAAACATCTCTTCGTCGCTCTGGATGCTCCGTCGTTTTCAACCGAGCTTCTGATCTCTCGGTGCTTCAGGTCGGCCAGCCAATACCAATTGAAGGTTGACTCGCAGCCCACGACCAGGTTGTCGCGGAAGGGTTGGAGGGCTTTCAGGAACGTATCGACGTCTTGGCACTGGAAGTTTCTGTGCGGGCACTTTTTGCCCTGGGAGTCAACGACGCACACATGCAAGGTCTTGGCATGCAGATCGACGCCACAGTAGAATTGGTGTTGGGAATTGAAGAATCTCATCTTGTGTCTCCTTGGGTTCGGGTTCCTTGAGCCAAATCTGTATGAGCACCACGCTCAGTAAGTGGTTAATCCTTTGCGGACAGTAACCCAACTCAAGGAGGGCATGATGAGTATCAATGCCGTGCACGCGGAGCCGGCGGTCGGGTCGGTTTTGAAATCAACGCATCTCGCGCCGGCCCGCTGATGCGTGTCGTTCGCGTGACATAGTGACATGAAACGTATCGCAATTGTTATCGCTTCTCTTCTGTTCGTACTGCTCGCGTTCCCACTCGCGTTTTTCACACTGGTTGATCTCAACGATTTTCAAAATCCAATGCTTAATGCGTCGCGGGACGGCAACACGTATGAGATTTCGCGATTGCTTGCAAACGGGGCAGACCCGAACACGTCGGACAGGTTTGGCAATACACCACTTACAATAGCGGCCCACTTTGGAAGAACTGATGCCGCAAAGCTGCTGCTTAAGAATGGTGCTGCCGTCAACGGAATTGCTGGCAGAATGCCCCCGTTGCATTGCGCCGTCAACAGCGAGCACCCGGAGACAGTAGTCTGCCTGTTAACAAAGGGCGCTGACCCAAATGCTGCTGACAAGTACGGAACAACGCCGCTTGCGATCGCGGCAAATAATGGAAACGCCATTCTCGCCCGTTTACTGCTGGCCGCGGGTGCAAACGTCGAACAGGAAGACGGCCGAGGATGGAGACCACTCCACATCGTATTACGATCAACTGATTCATCTGAGGCTAACCGATTTGCGACCGTCTGTACGCTGCTTGAATTCGGAGCAGATCCAAATGCTAACAACGCCGGCGGATTTGAAGATGATTACAAACATGATAGCCGTGTTGGATACCGCCAGACTTTGCCAAACAAAGGGAACACTCCGGTTTCGATCGCACGCAGCAACGGTTTCACCGAAATCGTCTCGGAGCTGAGGAAACACGGCGGTACCTGACGGTCATGCGAACAAACGAAATGCACGCGAGTTGCGGATCGCGCGTTTCATGAAGGTCGGTCACATGGCTGCAATCGCATGATTGGATTCGTTCGTCCGCTTGACACAATTTAGAACTCCCATCAACAGAGGTCAGCCTTTCCAATGACTCAACGAGTATGCCAACAAGTACTTTCACTATCGTGCACAATTCTACTATTAGTGTCGCTCACTCTCTGCGCACCCAGCGTTCATGCCCAGGAATCCGTGAAGCCAAAATCTGACTTTCTCATGGACAAAATGAGTGGCGAATGGGTGATGACGGGAACCATCGACGAGAAAGAGGTGACCCATGACGTCAATGTCGACTGCATTCTAAATCGCCAGTATTTGCGAATCCACGAAGTCTCGCGCGAGAAGGATGCCGACGGACAGCCGGAATACGAAGCGTGGATACACATCGCATGGGACAAGGAAAACGCGGAGTATGTGGTGATGTGGCTAGATAACACGGCCACGACCAATTTTTCACCGGAAGGAGTTGGCCATGGAAAACCAGATGGAGATCGGATCCCATTCGTTTGGAAGTCCGCCGATGGGAGCGGCATTCACAACACTTTCAAGTACGACCGTGCGAGCGAGACTTGGACGTGGGAAATCGATAACGTTGACAAGTCCGAGAAGGTTTCACCTTTTGCACGATTGACGTTGAAACGAAAGATACAGCGATAACAGGCGCATACTCAACCCAGAATTACTGGGGCAAGTGCGGACGAAGCAAGCGTTTCACCCAAGTTGCCGGTCGCGCATTTGAGTCATCGCTTTTTGGCGGCGACTGGGGAACTCCAAAGTTATGCCTTTCCTAGGACGCTGGAACTTGCAGCTGAGTGATGAAATTAGGGTTGATTGCAACGGACGATTTGTTCGCGGACAATCTACGCCAAGGTCTGCCGAGCGGTCACCCAGGTGAACGGAGTACGCACACAAGGATTTCGCATTTGGTCCCAAGAAATTGGCATAACCAACCCGTGCAACGGAGTGCGGGAAACACCTTGTCCCGTACCTCAACCCAAAACCTCGCACTGGTTGACCTTTCCCGTTATGCGGCTCCTTTGGACTTGTCTGCATGTCGTACATCAAGCACACACAAATGTTTCTTGCCGCGATACCAGTTATCGCGCTTCTGATTGGCTTGAGCCAGCCGACGGCGCGTGGCGATGAAACCGGAGTGCAACCCGGGTTCGAGGAGCACCTTGTCGAGTTCCACAACGGCGATGTGAAGTTGGCCGGAAGCCTGCTTTTGCCAAAGGCCGAGAAGCCGCTACCTGCCGTAATTTTTGTACACGGTGCTGGCCCACAGACTCGGGAGTCGTACCGTGAAGCGGCTGAATATTTCGCACGCCAGGGAATTGCCGCATTGATTTACGACAAACGCGGTGTTGGCAAATCAGGCGGAACTTACGAGAGTCGAGCGCCCTATGAGAATCTGGTCAATGATTCGCTTGCCGGCGTTGGCCTCCTGCAGCAGCGCAGCGAGATCGCACCATCACAGATTGGCATGTGGGGGCTTAGTCAGGGTGCCTCCATCATCGCCGCAGCAGCGTCTCGATCGGACGACATTCAATTCGTCGTCGGCGTGGGAGCATCGGTCGCCGACGGAATGATGTACTACTATCGTGACAACCTATTTCGGAAATATGGGCTGTCGGCGACGTTGCGTGACGTGGCCGAAAAAGCACAACTCGGCCAGGACACTTTGTTCTTTAATTTGCGAGAAGAATCTCTTCCCTCTACATTTGCTCCGAAATCATATCCCCCGCCTGAAGATTACCTAAGTCCCGAGTGGAGTCAGGTGAATCAACCGGTGTTGGCGATGTGGGGACAACTGGATCAACACATTCCAGTTGGCGAGAGCGTTCTAGGTTTGAAGAACTCTCTCGCACATGCGAAGAATACGAAATGGACGATCATCATTTTGCCGCGGGCGAAACACAGTCTTGGAATCTCTGAAACTGGGGCGATACAGGAAAAATGGCGTGGCTATGCACCGGGGGCATTGCAAACGATGACCGACTGGGTCCACGGAGTGATTGATGATCCAGATCGCGTTGCTACTATGAAACAAGAGGGTTCCGCCCAACAAACAGGCGTACTTTTAAAGCTCGAACGCTATGAAAGGCTGCGATGGTACGGCAATGGAACCGTCCAAACCGCCCTTTTTGTTCTCTTCCTGGTCAGTTTTCTTGCCAACACCGTTGCGGGAGTTCGGAACGGCTCGGCCCGCTTATTCCGCCGGCAGACAAGCAACGCTTTGCCCAAGACGAACAGGCTTCTAAACTTCAAGTGTGGCGTCTGCGCACTGAATCTAATCCTTCTGAGTGCGATGCTGGTCGTTGTGCTATTGGTGACCGACCAAATGCACCCTAGTTGCCCTACAGTTCTCTTGTTTCTCCCGCTACTCGGAACCGTTTCCATGTTCGCGACCTTTGTCCTGCTGGTGGTGCTATTCATGACCCGCCGTGAAGACGGCCGGACGTTCCCGTTGAGAATACGAAGCTCGCTCGAGGTACTGTGCTTGATCCTTTTTATTCCGTACTTGTTCTATTGGAACCTGATCGGGTATCGGTTTTAATGCCGGGGCGCGATGCTGAGGATCAAACGCTACATAACCATCGGGTATACTGGAGTACGTGAGCCATGGTTGTTGGCAATTGAGAAACTTTCGCGTGTGCACGGTTACGCGTGACTTTATCTGGAAATTACCTTGTCTTCGAGCGAAAAGCCTAATCCGTACCAGTCGCCACAATTGCGAAGCGGTGCGCGACTATTTTCGCGTCGGCCCAGATGGATGGTCGAATTCCTGACGGTGGCCGCAATCTTCGGCGCGATTGCGCCTTTCCCGTTGATTTTGTGGAGTGGCGAGACGGAGCCATTCTTGGGCCCCTTTTATTGGCCTCATGCTGCAATCAGCTCGCTCGGGGCGGTCATTGGCTCGGCGTGGATTGCCTGGTATGCGTACATTTGTTTTGCGGTTTCCCGCGGCTGGCTCGAGAAGATTGCGCTTCTATTTGTCGCGGTTGCCACGCTCTTCGGTGGACTTTCGTTTTTCGTCCTATACATTTATCTTGCTGACCGGTGTGTATGGAACTCAGGAGCCATAAACTAGGACGTTTGTGCTTGCGGTCGATGGATACATCCTCCCATTTCACGCGGAAACTCGAACTTACAAAACGGTGAACGGGAGCCGCCGTTGACGCGGGTTTTGGAATCATTGTTTTTTGGCGGCGGCCCAGTTACCGCTAACGTTCACGGCTCCACATTAAAAGGAAACGGAATCTTGATGTTGAAACGAAATCTCACGATGGTTTTGGGCATCGGCTTGGGCCTTGCACTATGTGGATGCAATCAATCGGCACCCGTTACGCTCGAGCAACCTCCGGCAAAAGACAATAACGAACGGGATGCGAAGCCAATGCAAACTTCATCACCAAGTAACCAAGGCAATTGGCAGGCAACCAAAGCGATCCTTGGCGGTGCGCCTTTTCCTGACTCGGTAACAGACGGCATCACGTTATCGATAATCGGATCTGAGTACAGCGTGTTGGTTGCTGGAAATCCGGACAAAGGCAGCTGTGAATTGGACGCGTCGGGTTCACCGCTGCGCATGACGATTCGAGGGACGGAAGGTCCAAATACGGGCAAGACATTATTGGCCATTTGTGACTTCCCAAACAGCGAGGAAATGCGGGTCTGCTACGACATGAAAGGTGTCTCATTCCCAGACGAATTTACGTCAACCGCCGAAAACGGCTACTTTCTGGTGAACTACCGACGCAAGAACTAGCGTCGAACATTTCTACTGTCGTCGATGTCAAGTATTACGTACCTGTGGCGGCGGTACATTTGGGGAGCACATTGCTACCGAATCAGAGTTTTGGGATAATCTGCTCGAAATTGCGAGCGGCTCGATTCGATCATCGTGTTTCTGGACTGGAGACCACTCGAGGCTACATTACATAGACCGGGAATAACTATGGGACGAATCAGAGTCGCGGTATGCAGGCGATTTCGTGAGGAACAATCAAAGCCTGCGAATCGGTTATCGCAGTGGTTTTATGGCTTGCCACTCGTTTTGGGTTGTTATGGGAAAATACGCTAAAGAAAAATGGTATCTCGACCACGTCGAACGGATGGTTGCGAAACACGGTGATTTCCCACCGCCGTGGATCTACGCAGAAAACTCGCATCCGTGCAGTATCGGCTGGAGGATGGGCGGCGGCGAAACTCACATTATGGCGTTCGGCGAATGGTGGGAACAGGAAGGCAAATCGTTCGATGAGCGAATCGCATATTTTCGCAAATGGCCCGCACCGCCGCGCTGGTGTGGTTGGATGGCAGATGCGATTTGGAATCTCGAACCCTGGGAAAGCGAGCACGAGTTTGACTACAGTGATTACTTTTCTCAATTGAAGACGCTGGGATTTGAAGGAACGGAGGACTACGAGTCAGACCTCGAAAACGAGAATTACGATTAACCAAATCGTCAGAGAATCATGCCAGACACTGGAGCGGAGTTGGCCAGCGTCTTACGAAATTTGATGCATCGCCCGCCACCCGTAGATGGCGCTCGTTCGCGACAATGAGCCATGCGTTTGAAACATGAACCGAGAAGGAGCCAGCCCGACGCCGTAAAGGATTTCGTTCCTTCTGCTTCTGTCGGCCCTTCAGGCCTTTTGTGATTGAGGTGGTACGCTAACCGGTGGCTCGCGCATACCTGCAAAGGATGTTTCGGCCCGTCCGGGCCTGTTTTTGCGGGCGAAATTCCGCCACGGCGTAGGAGCCAGCCCCCATGTATGGCGATAGCATTTAGCTGCTTGAGATGGGGGACCACGAATCCATTTCCGTGTGCGTCTTCAACGAAAACGAAGGATTTAGCAGGCAAAAAGATGAACGAAGTAGACTTTGCTCATATCGAGCAGGCCCTGGGCATTACGGTCCCCGGTACATACCGGCGCATTATGGTGGCTTATCCGTTCTGCGATCTTCGTCCGTCGGAGGCACACCTCCCCGACAATGCCCAGTATGTCTGCGATCTCAACCGACAAATCCTCGCGGACAATTTGTACCCGAGAAGCTGGCGTCCCTGCTTCTTTGCAATAGGTACCACATGGGGTGGTGATGCTCATGTAATTGACACCTCGCTTGACGACTCACCCGTTTACAGAATCGGTCGGGACAACGACACCTTATCAACGCTGGCGCCATCACTTAATAGTTGGGTTAGGAAGCTTGCACGATGGTACGTAGACTTTGATGGCATTGCCGCCGCATCTGAATACCAAGGTGTGACTGCCTTAATTCGACACGCCGGGTACTTCGCAACCTCGCCTGAGCCGATGGATGGTTGGCACCGAATTGTTGTTTCATCTCGCCGTGAAGGCGGCAACAGCTTTTGGGTTGCTGTCATTAAACAGCAGTGGTTTGTTGGCCATTGGGCTGGCATGATTTATCGTCTCGAAGACAACGTGCTAGGCTTTTGCGTCGCCTGGCTAACGGAATTGGATGGTATCACTCACCACGATTTCAGTTTCCTGGAACAAGGTAAATATGGTCTCACGATCCTCACTCAGGCCGAGTTCGATCGCGTGTCGAAGGCCGGGTAACAATTTCGTGAATCCGAGTTGTGGCCGGACTGTTCTCTGAAATCCACGTCACTCGCCACAACCAAGTTACGCAGGTCGTTATCGCATCGTAACAACATTAAACTCGGCAGTATTGAACTTGAATCCTGAATACATCACTTTTGAAGAGTTGGCTGATCGTATCTCGTCAGAGTTTCGCTCGTTCTCGAACGATGATCAGTTGTGGTGGAGTGAGCATCGAATCGATCCGTATGTTATTAAAGATGGCATCCGATCGCGTTTCGTGGTTGCGACTGACGGCGATTTCTTGCTCTACTTCGACGACTCGGAAGACGAGTTCGCCGTCGGTCGACATGGCGACGATCAAATTCTCGACGGCAGATTGTATGGTGAGTTGAAATCAGCCGTCTATGGAATGATGCACCTTTCGCAGATGCAATTCGGAAACCATGTCGAAAGTGAAGATCGCAGCGTCGTTGATTGACAGCGTGATAATTTAATGTTGGACCAAAGCTCCCGTCGATCCGTTCCGAACTTTAGAGACCGTGTGGGCGGGGCTCGGTCCACATGGTCGTTCGCCTTGGAGGCATGATGGACGAGGAAATCGCTAACATTGTCCACCAACATGGATGGTACGCCGCTAATGTAAGTGATGCGGAACCGCCATTTTTCTACACCATCGGCTTGATGCAGACTTATCAACATCCTGAGTTTATCACCTTTGGTCTGGAGGCCGAAAATGCGTATGCGCTTTTTTGGGGGCTGATAAATGACATTCGGAACGGCGCGTCGTATGCCGAAAGTAGCGTCCGGACGATCGAGTTGGGCGGCGAAATGCACAACGTTGGCTTTCGACGTGTCCATTCAACGCAACACCCTTTGTATCTTGGTTTTGCGATGGGATTCATGACCAACATCGGTCGTATAGGGGAATTGGAGGCACGGAAGGTGTCAATGATTTTGAGACAACTTTAGACAATGAATTAGTGTATTGCTTGCAGCATTTGGGGGCCAGCCCCCACCCCCCCGGGATTTTGTTTGGCATGGCTCAGGTGTTCAATGGTTTTCTTGCAAGTTATCCTC
>JBGSJV010000017.1:0-9591 GCA_041741535.1 Pirellulaceae bacterium | reverse complement strand
TTATACACGAGATTAAAAACGCTAGCTAGCCCTATCTGGAAAATTCGTGGCAACAACTCTGCATTTTGTTTTTAGCCATAAATACCGTCTTTTACGGACTCAAGTGCTCATTTTTTGACTGTTTTCCGTGCCAAGTCAGGATTAGCCGCCCAATAGCGCGTTGATAAATCCATCAATGTCGCCAAACGAGAACAAGTCGTCGTTGTCGAAATCCAACACTTTGTTTGGGTCAACGTTCGGGTATTGCTGGGCAAATCCATCTGGATCCTGAAGAGCCAACACAAATGGTTCGAGGTCGCCAAAGTCGAAGAACCCGTCCCCGTTGGCATCGCCCAGGATGTACGTTTTGACAACGATTCGCAAGGTCGGTGCCAAGGCAGTGTCGGCAGCACCAGATGAAAAAATCTGCCAGCCATTGTCTGTGTTGAGCGCTCCGATGTAGAAACCATTGTTGGTTTCATTATCGAGCAACCAACGAGACACAATGCTACTGACATCGACGGAGACCTGTTCGGCTTCGTCAATGTTCTCGTACAAGCCTTCCGCCATGCCAATTTGCCCCGCCAACATCATTGCAGCCGAATTGCCCGCAAAGTCCGTATACTGCGATGCCGTGGTGAAGGGTTGCAACATCTGGTGAACCGAATAACCGGCGCCACCCGTGGTTTGAGCGTCGGATGCACCGTTGCTGATGCCTGTCTTGAAGATCAGTTCCGCAGAAACGATTTCGTCAAGGATTTCGTTTTGAGCGACCAAGTTCGACAAATCAAATTGGATCATGTACGGGTCATCGAAGGAACCAGCTTGGTTTAGTAGGCCATCCAAGAAACCTTCCAAAACCGTCGAGCCGTCAACGGACTCGGCCTCTTGTCGCAAGAACACATCGGTCGTGCCGTTATACCCATTTAACCCATCCTGCAAATCAAACGTCTTGACATTTGGGTCCAGCGTATATTCAACCGTCAATTGCGGACGTGCAGCGACATCCGAAGAACCAGTTGTGTGAACACTCCAACCGTCGTCGTTGTCGATATGATCGCTCATCACGGCAACGCCGTAATTTGGATCACCATCAACCCAGCTTTGCACCGCTCGAGTCAAATCGGCGCTATAAAACTGATCGACTGCCAATTGAGTTGTTCCAATCGGCTTATCAAACGTGCCCAGGCACCAATCCGCATCGAGGTCAGCCGGAGTAACACCGGGGACCAGAAGGCTGTCGACGGTCGGCGTTGTCCCATCCAAGTAAAACGAGTAAGCGAAGTCACTGTTTCCAAAGTCACCATCGAGCGTTGAGTTTGTATCAAACGGTCGGGTCAAGCGGTAAATGCTATAGCTTTCGCCCGATTGGGAGTTTGTGCTGACGGCCGTGCTGGTCGTCTTTAGCGTCAACGTCGCTTTCAGAATCTTGGCACCGACGGGAATTCCGCTTCCGCCCATGATGTCATCAAAGCGAATCAAATAATCAGCTCGTGCCTCATCTTGCGGATCACCATCAATAAAGAACGAAGCGGCGGTCGTATCTACTGTCGCCCCGTCGCGATTGCTCGCGATGCTGATGGAACGATCGTAGGTCCCCGCATAATCGTTGATACCTTGCTGGAAGGTGACCGTCACTTGGGCCATCGACGCTGAACCCCAAATCATACTAGCGAACAACGTCACTAGTGCAAATCGAACCGACATGTTGTCTACTCCTAAAAAGTAACAAAGTTACCAGAGCATCCTCAAGCCACTCAGGACTCGCTGGACACTGTGCGAGCCTGTACGTTAATCCTTGAAGATTAAAACTACGTTTGCCCGTGGTAAAGAATTGATGAATGTTTTCTTATTTCGAGGAGAGGTTGAAGTTCACCGCCGAATCGCTTTGCGTGACCGTAAACTTCAAAGTAGTGGCCGAGTTGTATCTCGATGGGACGACTTCTTGCCCCTTTACTCCCGCTTCTCCTTCACCATCGCCAGTGTCCGATTCGTCGGTCTCTGTCACTGCAGATTCCTCGGACGTGTCGACCAGACTTGCCGCAGGATTCTTGGTCGAGGTAATTTCGATTTCTTTTTCGCCAGGCAAGATTCCGGATTTGCGTGAGTCAAACATCAACGTGTAACGACCATTCTCGTCCGTCATACCATACGAGTAAACCCGATTCGGTCGATCGTGAAAAAATACGGCGACGTTGGGCAACGGTTGATCATCCATCGTGATCGTACCTGAGATCTCGACCAATCCTAGTTTGGAGTAGTCCGGTTGAGATGTGTCCGCGCAACCTGGCAAGAAACCAAGCAACATCCAACCAACCAAAGTCAGCACTAAATAGCTTTTGCTCATCGTTTTATGTTTCTTTGCAGCTTGGTTCGAAGACAAATTTCGTCCACAAAGAACTACGGCGTCGACTGATTGACAAGTCCGTCGTTTCGTCCACCCATCGCTCGGTAAACGGAAATTTCCATATCATCACCTAACGTCGTCACTGATCCGTCGGCCAAGCCAAAGATCACGACATTTCCTGCGTGATAACTGCCAAACGCGGTTTCCATGGCGTAGCCACTGGCACTTGGGTCGCGAACGGCCAGATTCATTTGATAATAGGTGCCGCCAACCGCCTCCGTAAACTCGCTTCCTCCAGTGCCGCCATTGCATTGGCATGGATCGACTTGTGGCCCGGCGATGTACCAGAAGTCCATCCCCTGGCTATCTTTGCTAAACTCGGGATCGGTCCGCGACTCGCCCACCATAAAAGTGTTGCTCAGCCCATCGGTGATTTCACTAAAACGAGTCTTGCTACATGCGGAAAACAGGCCGTTGAGATTCAACATTTCTAAAGACTTGGTACCCGATACCGACGTGCTGGTATCGTCTGAAGTTATCTCACTTCCAGCATTTCCGCGGTAACTGGAAGGAACTCGGTTTGCTACGCCGTTGTAGTCTAAGAACATGGGAATCGGCATCGATGGACATCGAAAAACGGATAGTGGCGTGCTCAACGCCCGCTCATTGGGAGAGTTGTCGATATCCCAGTTATTGGCATCGCGCAATAACAGCGTGTTGTAGAGATTTTGCTGTTCGGTGTATTGCAGCAAAGGAGCGCTCCAAAACTGCCCCAAGGTATCCCAACCGAACGGCAATCGCTTACGAGCACTTTCATGGTTATGCAGTCCGATGATAATTTGTCGCATGTTGTTGGCGCAAGAAGTTCTTCGAGCGGCCTCGCGAGCCATCTGAACTGCTGGTAACAGTAGGCCCATCAGAACCGCGATAATCGCGATGACGACCAACAATTCGACCAAGGTGAATCCACCACGCTTCTTCATGACGGTTGGCTCCCGTATCCGTTCGGTACAAATCTCGCCCCCGAAGTCAAGTCACCGCGACCAGACTGTGTGGCAAATCCTAACAAAGGACTATTAAGGAACGGCAAGCGATTAATGAAAGAATGATGAACATGGCTGAGATCATGATGTGAGTTATGACGCGTCAGCGCACTCCATCGGCCAACGAAGAAGCACGGTTAAACACCATAGCGTTCATTTTTCGTTTATCCGCGACGCAGAGCAATGCTGGGTGGTGGCCCACTTTGCCCAATTGTTGATGCAAGTCGCCCAGTATTGCGTCGCTGAGCGATTCGGAAGTGAAATAACTTCTTCGTTAAACGGTATTGTGGTTAAACAACGGGATCGGACGTGAACTCTGGGACAGGCATGCAATAACAACAAATGAAATAATTCGATGGAGTACCACGAACCAACGGCGTGTCCAGTACCGTTCGCATCGCCATGTGCCACCATGGTTCACGTCAAAAGACTCAAGTATCGACCATAACGGTGTCGTGATGTTCGTATCCCGGGGCACAACAACAGAGGAACACCAAATCCGAGTTCGTCGAATTCTCGATCCAATGTACTTGTCCTGGCGGAATCGCAATCGCGTCGCCTGGCGCAACCAAACGCGAGCGACCCGCCAAGAACATCGTGCCTTGCCCACGCAGGATGTAATAGATCTCTTCGGATAGCGGATGATAATGCGCCAGCGTCTTCACCCCCGGCGGTACGGTTGCTTCCGCGAGACTTTGATGACGAATGCTCGAATTACGATGCGACAATAACTCGCGAATCGACGAACCATCTTTGGTCGTGAAGGAAACAGTTGTCGATAAGTTGACGATGTCCATGTCTCTAGCTCGTGTTCTTGATGGGAGTAAAATGACGACCGCGGTGATTCACTAAGTTATGGACTTGCTACTAACATGCTATTCCCATTTTCGCACAGAAATATGTCGATCAGGAAAATGCACCTGCTATGATAACTGTCCGAAAATCGATTCCGACTATTTCGGCTCGAGCATCCAATCCAGGAAGAGAACGATGGCGAAAAGGAGCGGGACGAAGATTAACCAATGCCCAATCGTCGCAAACTCAGTGGCTGAGGATTGACGTGGGGGACTTCGTCATTGATCAACTCTGCGACCAGCTTTCCTGTCGCGGGTGCCATGGAAAGTCCTAACATGTTGTGACCAGCGGCAACCCAGGTATTGTCCATGCTGGGCGTTCGATCCACGACCGGCTTGCCATCCCAGGTCATCGGGCGCCACCCGTACCATTCTTCCTGCACTTGGTCCGTGTACGGCTCTTCCAAGTAGACGCGAGCACCATTTCGCAATAGCTCCAATCGCTGGGGATTCATGCGACTGTCGTAACCCGCGAATTCCATTGTCGAACCAATTCGATACCCGTCATGAAACGGCGTGATGGCCACCGAATGTTCTTCCAGGATCAAGGGGATCTTCGGCACAACTCGTGGCAACGTCGTCGTGATGGAATAGCCTTTGCCGGGCTCGATGGGGACGCGGATTCCCAACGCGCGAGCCAACAAGGGTGTCCAAGCTCCGGTTGCATAAACGAATTGGTCTGCCGCGATTTCTCCTTTTGAGGTGCAGACGGCTTCTGCGTGACGACCTCGACGTTTCATGTCGGTCACTTCGGCGTGTTCGATGATTGTGACACCCGATTTTTCCAACAAGCCACGCAGTTGCCGCATCAAAAGATCCGGTCGCAGATGGCAGTCGCCGGGATAATGCCAACCACCGGCCAAGCCTGCTTTAAGAGCCGGTTCGAGTTCCCGCACGGCTTCCCCTGGGTACGCGACTGCCGAGACCCCAAATTGTTCCGAAATTAATTTGTCGGTTTTATGATAGGCCTCGAAGTGATGACGATCTTGATAAACGAACAACAGGCCACGACGTTCCCATTGGACGTCAAGTCGTTCTTCGGACAATACTTGTTCGTAAAGTTTCAGCGACGACTGGAGTAGCTGATGGATCGTCGGAGCCGCCTCCAGCATACTTCGCTCGTTGCATCGCCAGGCAAAGTTAGCCAACCATCGCCACAAGTCCCATGACAAGCGAGGGCGGATCGAAAATGGCGAATTGGGCCGCAACATCGCGCGTGTCGTTTTTGCAATCACTCCGGGAGCCGTGAGTGGCAATACGTGACTGGGGCAGACATAACCGCAGTTGGCATGCGAACAGCCGCTGCCAAATGTCTTGGACTCCACAATCGTGACTTGATGTCCCGACTTTTGCAGGTACCAAGCTGAAAAGGCACCAACCACGCCACCGCCAACGACCACTACGCGCTGGGACTTCATACGGGAATTCCATCAACAAAAAGATCTCGTGGATCAAAAACTAGAGTCGTGTCGCCCATTACAAATGCTGAACCCTGGACGGTTGGAGCAACGGCTCGGACACCTGACGCAAGCCCTGCCAAAGCGCCCGTATTTGTCGCCCATTGATAACTGGCGTGAAAGCGACTCCCTGTGACACTTTCTTGCACCCAATCTTCCCCAGGTTGAAGTTTGCCCTCGGCGGCCAAACATGCCAACTTCGCACTGGTTCCGGTTCCACAAGGCGAACGATCGTACGCGCCACCGGGGCACAACACAAAGCTTCGACTATTCGCGCCGTCGCGGCCTGGGACGAACAGTTCGACATGGTCGATCCGCTCGCCCTCTGGGCCACAAATTCCGTTGGCTTCCATCCCGGTTTGAATCTCCAGCGAGAATTGGGTTAATGCCGTCAGGTTGCTCATTTCCACCTCAAGCGAATGATCACTGGAGAGGAAGAACCAATTACCGCCCCATGCCAAGTCACCCGTGATTGGATTCCGATTTGACAGAGGTACTTCGACATGCTGGCGATAAAGGTAACTTGGCACATTGCCGATCCGAACCTGATGCGAATCCAATAACTCGGTTGCGACGACGCCGACCGGCGTTTCGACCAGATACCGGCCCGGCTGAGTACGACCTAGAAACGCGAGGCTGGCCATCAGCCCAATGGTGCCATGCCCGCACATGCCGAGGTATCCCACGTTATTGAAAAAGATCACCCCGCATAAGTGCGCCGGATCAACGGGAGGCAATAACCACGCACCGACCCAATGTTCACTGCAGCGAGGTTCGCAAATGATGCCACGTCGCAGCGGTTCGAAGTTTTGCTCGAGAAACGCGACGACTTGCTGGAGTGTTTCCACAGCGGAACTCGTTCGGAATCGAGCAATCAATTGCTCAAAATCGGGTCCGCCAGAAACGACCAACCGTGTGGGCTCGCCACCCGTGTGTGAATCGATCACTTGGATTTGTTGGATCATGGGTGTTGGACAAATCCTTGTTAGGAAAAGGAAGCAGCGACACTCGCCAGAACGTGGAAGGTAGCTCGCACCAAACAACGCCGTGGCCAGCGTAGCGACTTTCGCCAGAACGTGGATAGTAACTTACACCAAACCTCGCCGTGGCCAGAGCATTGCTATGTGTATTTGACCGCTACGGCGATCACTTTGTCCACTGGCCGTCTACCAAACGCCCGGCTTGGCTTGGATTGGCATCTTGCAAGATCGTGGGCAATCTTTCCGCCCGCACATTGTCGTAACAATGCAGGGCGCTGAAACGACGCAAAGAGGCTGGGATACCAACCGCGGTAAAACCAGGGTGTCCCGTTGCTGGGAAAGGTCCACCGTGATTCATCGCTGCTGAAACGGCCACGCCGGTTGGCATCTTGTCGTTCAGCAACCGCCCGACTCGTTGTCGCAACACGGGAGCCAAACGCGCATATGCGGCGTCATCGGCTCCATCGTTGCTGGAGTAGATGCAGCCGGTCAAGTTCCCTTCCAAGCGGTGCAAGATTGCTCGAGCTTGTTCAAGGTCGCTGGCGGTGACGATCAGGGATACGGGACCAAACATTTCCGTTTGGAAAGCGTCGGGGTTCTCCAAAAACTTTTGTCCGGTAACATGCAGCAGCGTATTCTCAAGTGCCAATCGACCGTTGTCGGTGACGGCCTTGCCGCCAGTCAACAACTGGGCGCCGGCACCATGAACTTTCGCGATTCCGGATAGTGCGGAGTCCAGGACTTGCCGTGAGAGCAACGTTCCTGCGGGTGCGGCAGTGAACTTCGCTTGAACGGCGGCGATAAATTCACTCGCATTGGCTTGGCCAACCAAGACGATCAATCCGGGGTTCGTGCAAAATTGCCCTGCCCCCATCAGGCAACTCCCGGAGAATTCTTGAGCCAAGTCCGCGCCCCGTTGTTGCAGGACAGCGGGCAGAATCAGGACGGGGTTGATGCTGGACATTTCCAAATACGCTGGCTTGCCGTGTTCGTCGCAGGCTTGTTTGATCTTGAGCCCAGCGGACTTGCTGCCGGTGAAGCCGACTGAGGCCAGTCGCGGGTCACGCATCATCTTTAGGCCTTCTTCGCCCGGCATTCGGTAGATCAACTGGACCAATGCCGAAGGCAAGCCGGATTCAGCCAGAGCCGAAGCTGCCAATCGAGCCAAACGAACTGTGGTTCCCGGATGTGACGGGTGGCCTTTGGCAATCACTGGATTACCGGCCGCAATGGCCGCTGCGAAGTCACCGCCACAGATGCCATTAAACGCAAACGGAAAGTTGTTGGGACCGATCACCAGGACGGGCCCAATGGCTGCGTGAACCGAGCGAATGCCGGCTTTAGAGTCGATCGTTGGCAACGACCATGAACCTTCGCGACACGCGGTCGCGGCTTGTCGCAGTTGATTGACCGTTCGCGGGAGTTCCACGTCCTTCAACCGCGGGGTGACCGGAAGCCCGGTCTCTTCGTGAGCCAAGTTTGCCAGCGCTTCTGCGTCAAGTTCGATGGCTGTTGCGTAGCGTTCGAGAAAGTCCACGATACGATCTCGGGGCACATCCGGCAGGACTTGAGCGACCGCGTCGGCCGCCGCGAGAGCTCGTTCGCAGTCGACCCAATCACTCACGGGATATATGTCACCGATCGGGACACCAGTGGATGGGTTGGTGGCGGTGAACGTCTCGCTGCTGTGCGAATTGCTCCATAAGCCATCCAGCCAAACCTTTGCTATTTCGCTCATTCGATTTTCTTCCATGCTATTGAAGCGGGGACCGAGGTGAACCGGACGTGGATCGGGTTGCCGGAATCGGATCGGCGGAGCGATCCGCGACAATTGTGAATCGGGTCGGCGGAGCGATCCACGACAATCGTGAATTGGATCGGCGGAGCGATCCGCGACACTAAGCGGTGGGGCGATTCTTGATGCCATTGCGGATGATCGCAAGAATCCGGTCGCGTTCGCTGCCGACCAGCGGCAGGCGCGGTGGCCGAGTCAGCTCGGTGCCGTAGCCGCATTCGGCGTTCGCCAACTTGATGTATTGAACCAACTTCACGTCGGTATCCAAGTGCAACAGCGGCATGTACCAACGGTAGACCTCTACGGCTCGTTTCCAATCGCCTGCCTGGGCCAGATCCCACAGTAGTCGGTTCTCGGCGGGGAAGGCGTTTACCAAGCCCGAGATCCAACCAGTGGCGCCAACCATCAGGCTTTCTAGCACAATGTCGTCGACTCCGCAGAACAGAATATAACGATCGCCGCACAGGTTGATCAGGTCGGTGATGCGGCGGACGTCTTCGGATGACTCTTTGATCGCAACGAAGTTAGGCTCGTCGGCCAAACCCACAAACTCTTCCGGTTTGATATCTACTTTATAGGACACCGGATTGTTATAGATCATGATCGGCAGATCGCTGGCTTTCGCGACGGCGCGAAAATGGGTGGCGGTTTCGCGGGCATCCGAACGATAGACCATCGCGGGCAAAACCATCAAGCCATTCGCCCCGATTTTCTGAGCATCGGCGGCAAAACGGCACGCGAGACTGGTTGTGTACTCGGCGACGCCGCTGAGGACCGGGATGCGGCCCGCCACATGATCGATGGTGGCTTTCAGAACTTCCAGCTTTTCCTGGTACTCCAGTGAGCAATTTTCGCCGACAGTCCCCAGCATCACCAAGCCGTGAATCCCGGCTTGGATCATTGCTTCGACATGTTCCAGCGTGGCGGGGACATTCAACGAGTAGTCCGCGTTGAACTGAGTCGTGGCGGCGGGGAACACACCTTGCCAATCGACTTTGGGGCTTTTCGGATTTCGCTGGATCGGGGACATACACCATACTCCTGGACAAAAAGTGTCTTTTGTGAACAATAGACAAATGTAGCGGTGTCGGCAGCAGTCCGTCAAGGGGCCATCGCACTTTGGGAGTCGATCGGGC
>JBGSJV010000016.1:0-47910 GCA_041741535.1 Pirellulaceae bacterium | reverse complement strand
TGCCTGAAACTAGACGTTTGGTACCTTTTGAATTTTTCATTCTTCAATAATCATTAAACATTCACACGCCAGAGCCCGCGAGGGTCATTTCGAAGCTTTCGACGTTCGAAATCCGGAACTTATTTCGCGACAAATCCTAAGCATCCGGCCCACGCTTGAGCGAGTGGCACGACCTTTAACATAACCTAGAAGTGTTGGTTACTTGTCCAGGGCCGTTTGATCGGTTCGGGCCAGCCATTCGGCCAATTGATCGGTTTCGATCGCTTGATCCAATTGAGATTTCTCGGGGCAGCGATGGAGTTTCCACCATTGGGCTGCATGATGCCAAGTCCAATCCGTCGCGCATTTGCATTCGAGTAACGCTTGACGCAGGCCATCAACGTCCGCGTACCGATCCTCCGGTGATTTGCTCAAACATTTGAAGATGACACTCGACAAATCACTTGGAACCGCAACGCCCAAAGATTCAAACGATGGTGGGACTTGTTTGGCATGAGCCCGCAAGACCTTGAGCGGTTCCGAGTGCCGAAATGGTGGGCGTCCGGTCAAGAGAAAATAAGCGGTTACTCCCAAGCTATATAAGTCACTGCGATGGTCCATGGGCCGCCCCATGGCTTGTTCGGGCGACATGTACAATGGTGAGCCCACGGCCGCACTTGGTCCGTCGGCCTGAGCATCGCGCCGAACCATCCGCCGCACGAGTCCAAAATCCAACAGTTTCGCAACGTCGTATTTGCTTCCGCGCTTGGATGCAAAAATATTTGCTGGCTTCAAGTCTCGATGCACCATTCCATGATGATGGGCTTCCGACAATGCATCACAAATCTGAACCAACAAATGCACCACGCGACCGGGTGGCAAAGGCCCAAACATTTTCACGATTTGCGATAGATTGAGCCCTGGCAAATATTCCATCACGTAGAAGAAAGTCCCATCTTCCGCGCGCCCGTAATCGTAGATAGCGACCGTATTCCAATGGGTCAACTTCGCGGTCGAACGAACTTCGCGTTCAAATCGCTCCAGCATTTTTGGATCGCTCGCCTGCTGCGGTTTGATGACCTTGATCGCGCAGGGACGCTTGAGAAGCAAATGTTCCCCGACATAGACTTGTCCCATTCCTCCACTACCCAACTCCCGACTCAAACGATACTGACCGAATTGCTTCGCGGAGAACGCTTCGCTGCGCAGTGAGCCGATCGAATAAACTCCCCAGGTCGCGGCAATGGTGGAGAATGCACTCATCAACGCCAAACTCACCAAGCCGTGAGTAAAGTCGAGTGACTCGCCGGCGAGATGGGAAACTTGTGGCGAAATGACACTTGCAACCAACGTGAGCATTACCGGCGCAAACGACATGGTAGCGATCCCGCTCAGTGCCCGTCGCCAATGGTTGGGTATAAACAGCGCGTAGGTAAACACCAAGGCTTGCCAGGGTCCAGACAATGTCACGGCATACTTGGCGGCCGCACCTTGTTCCAATACAACCCAAGAGTTCAAAGCCAGAATCCAACTTGCCGACGCGAACACCGTAAACTCAACAAAGCGGAGATTGCGAAACACGTGCGGACATTTCGCGATCAATCGCCAACTGATCAAGCCCATAATGGTCGTTAGAAAAAACTCCGACCAGAATCGCATAAACTCAGCAGGGCTATGCAGTCCGCTGAAAAAAAACGATTCTGCAACTAAAGAAATCGCAAAGCCAAAAAAGAGTAGCAAGGTGGCAATCTGCAATCGATGATGAAGCAGTTTCTGAGTTTCCGAGGTGAGATTGGTTTGTGAGCCAATGGCCAAGCCAACTGCCCGATCGACCATTTTTCCGCCCGCTTCCGCCGACGAAATTATAGAGCCCAAGAAACGTCGCAGGCGTGGAAACTTCCACCAGCTCGTTGAAGCCGGTGAGTTCGCTTTTAACAGATCGGAAGCCTCGGCCGGGGATTGAACGTCCGACAAGACAAATTGATCGGTGTCCTCAACCGCAGGTGATAAATCGAGGTCGTCAACTTGTGACTCGCGCTCAGCGATGCCCGCCCAACGCGTCGAACCATCCGGAAAAGTTACACTTCGTTCAATTCGAATCGCTCGTCCAGAGCCCACGTGTAGTTTGGTTTGCTCTTCGTCGAACGTCGCGAGTCCGCCGCTTTCGGCGGCCCCAGGCAATTCACTATCTACCGAACCGGTTAAATTGGTGCCTTCTCGAAAGCCCAATTCGATCGTCGCACTTAATTCAAGTGCGGCTGGAGCGGCCGACACTCCTTCATCGGATTCTGAGGTCAACGGCCAACTCAGACTTCCCGACGACAGGCCAACACCGCCTGCCTTCTCGGGATGCTTTTCGTCAGAATCATTCCGCCAAGTCATTCGTGTTTTGAAACCGCAAGAAAAGTCGCATCCCAACCAACCCCAACCCCAAATCCGAGTATCGCTCGCCCTGGTTCAAATCTCACCTAATGCAAGGCCTGCCAAGCATACGGACGCTCAACCATACCTTATCCAAACGAGGCTCCGACACAAAATTAGCTGGAACTTCCCACATTTTTTTGCCCGCTACGGATCATCGATTAATCCGCATTTTGGGCTCTTGCTTCACATTCAACACAAACGGTCGCGCATTTCATCGCTAAGGTCGCCTAGTCCGCCGTTAACTGGGATGCATTGGCCGTTGACGAAAACCGCGGCGTTTGAAGCGAGGAACCCAACCGTTGTCGCCACATCCTGAGGGGAACCCCAGCGACGTAACAATGATTGCTGGGCGACCAAATCGCTCCAGATTGGATCGGCTTCCTCCCCCCACTTCGTACGAATCCAACCGGGAGCCACACAATTGAATCGCACGTAGGGAGCATACGACTTGGCCAGCGACGAAGTCATGGCCATGATCGCCCCTTTCGTACATCCGAACATTTGGCCACTCGGACCAGGCAAACCGGTTTGTGCTTGGTCCCACCCCATATTGATGACGCTGCGAGTCCCAAAATTCACCGCCTCGGCCGAGTTGGGGATCATTCGTTCTGCCACCAATCGAGAGATCAACAGGGTCGCCCGCACGTCCACGCGCCACAAGTAGTCCAACTTCTCCGTAAAAGACCACTCGCGCCGTTCGTTGGTCAACACATCACCGCCCGCATTGTTGACCCAACAATCGACGGAACCACGCCAGGCAAATGCCTGTTGGACAAACGATTCAAACCCGTCCGAATCTTGCGAGTAGTCATAAACGATCGCACGTGCATCAACACCATGACTGCGAACGAAGGCAACGGATTCCTCAGCCCGTTCAATATTCCGCCCCGCATGCACAAGGATGTCAAAGCCTTGTTGCGCAAGTTGAACCGCGATGGCGCGACCAATGCCAGAAGAACTACCGGTGACGACGGCAACAGGTCGAGTTGCAATGGGCGGTTGATGTGCTTCCCCAACTCCAACACTCATTGCGGACTCACGGGCATCGGAGGACTCGCGTCAGCGAATTCCGTTGGGCCTTCAGCCTCTAATTTATTTGGCAATTCGATTTCACTTGCAGCCGGAACACCCGCTTTGTCGAGCGCAGCCTGAACGTTTGCAATCGAAATCGTTGTCCCATCCAAAACAATGGGCGCGTAAGGTCGATCCTTGGAGAAAATCACATAAACAGGAATTGCCGTCGCTCCTGTGAGTTGCCTAAGCATTGCATCAATGTCGGCGTGGAATTGGGTTTTATCCGCAATCATGGTGGTCACATGCTCACTCAAGAGCCGCTTTTCCACGTCGGCACTGTGCAGTACCGTACGTTCAAATGCTTTGCAGTTCACACACCAATCGGCCGTAAAGTCGATCAAGATGGTTTCTGGTTTATCGCCATGCAAGCGTTCCTGCAAATCAGCCAATGAGAACGGCTTCCAGTCGATCTTTTCGTGATCCGTATCTTCTTTCGGATGCTCCCGGCGATGTTGTATTTGACGATCAACAAAAGTATTCAAACGATACTCCTGAGAATCGTACAGGTTCCACGAATTCGACAAAGTTGAATTCCAATCAAACGCGAACACCTTCGCGGCGAGCCATTGGCTACTTTCAGGAGTAATTCGCCAGCCAAAAATAAAATGACTACTACCAAACACGGTCAACAGAGCGACGGCCCAAGTTGTGAACCAAGTGGTGGTCGTTGACAGAAAGCTCAGTCGGCCGACAAGCCAGCACCCAAACCAAATCACCATCAAGAAACAAACCGTCGGGAACAAGTAGGTGAATTCGATGTACGACAGAAAAAACGCCACTGTCCCCAGCAAGACGAAGCCCATCAACTGCTTGAACGTCAGCATCCAAGGTCCTGGTTTGGGCAAAAACGAAATGATGGGTGGATACAACGCAACGGCCAGGTAGGGCAAACCCATCCCCAGTCCAAGGCAAGTGAAGACCAGGAACACATAGCCCGCTTCTTTATCCGCGCACCAAGCTAACGCCGTCGCCAGCCCTGGCCCACTGCATGGCGTCGCCAAAATTGTAGTGACCCCACCCTTGAAGAAGGTACCCAGCAGTCCTTCCTTTTGTTCTAACTTCGCGGAATGTTGCCCCACGGCACTGGGCAGGACAATTTCCCATACTTCCAAGTAACTCAAAGCCATGGCAAAGATCACGCCTGAGAACACAATCGTGAACAAGGTGCTGCTGAACTGACTGCCCCAACCCGCAATTTGTTGGAAGGCAATCAAAGCCGCCAGAACCCAAAATACCGCCATCATACCCAAGACGTACACGCCATTAAACTTTAGGGCTTGCATGCGGCTTTCGCCGGCTTGTTCAACCAGCGACAGGATTTTCAGGCCGATCACCGGCAACACGCACGGCATAAAATTCAAAATGAATCCACCTAATAGCGACACCAAGATGACCATTGGAACGGACAAGGTCCGGGCGTCGAACTTGACATCGGGTTGCAGCTTCGAAATATCCAAGATTGGTCTGCCAGCCTCAGCTCCATTGTTTGATGAAGAACCAGTTTCAGCGGCCGTTGGAATAGGTGGTGCCCCTTCGGTCGGATTAACAATCCCGATCGAAGTCAATAATTTGGTGGCCGCTGTCGCATCCGTCAGCAGTGTTTGGGCCATAGGCCCGACGACCTTAAGAACGGCTGCCGTTGGTTCGGCAGCGGTCGCGTCACCAACAACCAGCGGAACCTGCCACGCGAGCGAAATAGGTGGTTGGCAATTGAACTCATCGCAAGATTGGAATTGCATGACGCCCGTGATGCGGTATGTCCCTACCGGTTGATCTGCCGGAACTTTGAACTTGATTTCCCAAGTCACCAAGCCCTCCAACGCTGGTACCGTCACCGATCCGTCCGATGAAACATGATCATGAGGAACTTGATCGGCCAAGGGCGCTGAGAATCCGAATCCAGGAAGCTCTCCACCCGGCGCGACCGACAGCACTCCCATGTAGGATGGCATATAGGGTGCCGTTGGGTTTTCACTCGCAGGTAAATTTGGATAAGTATGATGTCCAGGAATAACATCGGCGGCCAAGAAAATACTTCCCGAGTCGCCAGGTCGCAAACTACGATGACTGATCCTGCCATTGACCGTGACAAACCCATCGGTGAATTCCGTTTCCGTTCCTAAAACGGGAACTTCAATCGGCATAACTGCTTCCGAAGTCGACTTCGAGGGCACTTCGATTATCAAGTCCCGATCGATTTCGGAAATCGCTTCGCCAATCGTCGACTTCACCTGACGACCTTCGATTGGCGTGCAACTGCCCGTCGCTTCGCAGACCACTCCGGAATAGGTCAGCTCCAAGGTTTGCGCGGGAATTTCGATCCCCGGTGCAAACTGCAAGGCAACACGCCAGGTCACCTTGTCTTTGAACGATTCGGCGACAACTCCCAGATCGGGATCGGGATCCTTCACGAGTGGTTTCTTGTCGGCAACAAATGGCCCCAACATTCGATAATTGGGCGACGTTGCTAGACCAATGATACTGGGTTTTCCGGGTGCAATTTGGTTCGTTGAATAAATGTGGTGTCGTGGAGCAATGACCGCGGTCAATTCCAGTACCGCGCGCTGTGTTTCCGGTTCCGGCTTCAGTTTCGCCGACAATTTTACCAATTGATCGGGAGTCAGTTTATGACCCAATCCGAACCCGAAGTCTTGTCCAACAACCATCGTCGCTGGCGACAACCACAGGCAAACAGCGATCAACCACAGCCCTGAGACTCTGGCATCCAATGCCGGCAACCACTTGCTACGCATCATTTTTCCACGCTTTGAAAAGGAAGCACCTACTGTTGGTCCAGGTCGCGAGCGGGGGCCTCCCTGCTAGCAAGTCGAAGACACGTGAGCATTCTCCCCTGAGGTGCTCGGGCGATCAAGGTGAATTTCTCGAAGTCCATCCACCTCAAAAAAAACCGCCGTTGTAACGGTTCTATCGTCACCGGAGCCTACTTCGTCTTGCGTTTTGCCGCTGTAACAGGGCTTTCAGACGTGACTTTCTGGGAAAATAGGGAAAATGGTATTTGCCTATCTCCTGCAGTTTGATCAGAGTAAACGGGGACGATTGCGTCCGGACAACTGCGGAATCACTGGGCGGGATTCCCGCATTCCCGTCCGGAAGTGGTCGTCGCGGACGTTTTGCATCGTTTGGTTCCGGGTGAGTGAGTCTATGAGTTTAACTACTAAAGAGCGAATTTTTGAAATCGCAGGCCCTGTATTTGCTGAAAAGGGGTTCCAAGCGACGACCGTTCGTGAACTTTGCGTGAAGGCGAATGTGAATGTCGCGTCGATCAATTATTATTTTGGCGACAAACAGAACTTGTACACGGAATTGGTTCGGCACGCCCAACAAAAATGCGAGGCCCAACACCCGTTACCGACTTGGTCCAGTGAAACCACTCCCGAACAACGGTTATTCGAATTGGTTCGCACCTTGTTGTTGCAACTCAGTGTCTCGGACACGGCCCCGTGGGAAGTACAACTTTTAATGCGCGAAGTACTGTATCCGACACCAGGTGGATCGCAGGTCGCCGACGAATATTTCTCTTCATTCTTCAAAATTCTACTAGAATCTATTGAGGCGTTGTCGCCAACGCCTCTTGTTTACGAACAGTTGGCTGGGTACGGAATTAGTGTGCTGAGCCAGTGCTTGATTTATCGCTACGGTTATCAAACTCTTTTGCAGATAGCACCGTCATCGCTGGGAGAAAACGGCAGGCCGGACGTGGAGCGGCTCGCGAAGCAGATCGCCGAATTTTCACTCGCGGCCATCGGCGGGGTTCGCCCGAAAGGCAGCGCGAACCACACGAATAATGGTCAGAAAACCGCCAAGTCGCTGCAACTCTCAGCGAAGTAAGTGGCCGACTCCTCGGCTACTCCGGCAGGCATTGTGAAGAATTGAATCCGAATAAACGCCTCGATTCAATTTGGCATCCGGATTAAGGTCCGCTTCCGCTATTTCCAGCTGGCGAGATATACTGGGCAAATTATGGAACGCGAAATCGTAGCATTCGCAGGAAACGGCGGTCGCTCGATGATGATATCCTCTTTGAGTTGTGTTCCATTGGTTGTCTGCGGTTAGCTCGTCGCGATCCCAGGTTCTAGAAAACGTGAAAGTTGATTCGAAATGTTGTCGGCTCCCACTCGGATTGCGATTTCAGTTGTTTGTCTGGTTGGGGGACTGGCAGTCGCAGTTGGTCTCTACATGCTCAAGAAGCAGCCCGCCCAACGAGCGGAAACAACGCCGACGGTTCGGGTCTCGGTGGAAGATATTCAGGCTTATACGGGCTCTTTGTCGCTCGAGGTGACCGGGTTGGTCGTGCCATTTCGCGAGATCAATATCATTTCCGAGGTTACCGGCCGCGTTGTCTTCAAGGCCGATGAATTCCGCGCTGGTCATTACGTCAAGGCTGGGACGATGTTGATGCGAGTCGATCAGACCGACTACGACTTGGAGATCGGTCGATTGGAGGCGGAGTTACGACAGACAGAGTCTTCGTTGGAAGAGCTTGAAGTCGAGATTGCCGGTGTGAAAGATTTGGTCGTGAACGCCGCCGAAGATCTTGAGTTGCAGAAGGGCGACTTTACTCGAAAGCAAAAACTTGGGAGTGGGATTTCGGAAAGTGAATTGGAGCAAGCCAAGCGAGCGGTATTGGCTGCGGAAAATGCGGTAACGACGCAAACGAACCGGGTCAATATGTTGGAGCAAAGCCGTAATCGCTGGGCCAGTACTCAGGCGGTTCGTCGGTCGGACCTGGAAATGGCTCAAATTCGACGTGCACGTTGCATCATCACCGCACCAGCCGACGGCGTCATCGTCAGTGAGAATGTCGAATTGAACGGATTTGTCCAACCGGGCGCCACCATCATGGTGTTCGAAGACACGTCGCGGGCCGAAGTACGCTGCAATCTTCGACAAGATCAGTTGGATTGGCTCTGGCAACACGCACCGCAGGCAGCCGCCGAAGTAACCGATAATGTCTTGGGTACCGAAGTTGCCTATCGAATCCCCCGAGTGCCCGTACAGATTCGGCATTCATCTGGGTCCGAGCAATTGGAGTGGACCGGCGTGTTGGATCGATTTGATGGGTTGGGTGTCGACGCGCGAACGAAGACGATTCCTGTTCGAGTGAGTGTGGAGCAACCAATTACTTTGGGAAGTCGCGGAAATCGGGCCTTGGTCCGAGGTATGTTTGTCAAACTTCGAATCGAATTGCCGACGGAACCTTTGAAAGCACTCAATCAATTTTTTGTGGTTTTGCCCAACCGGAGTTTGCTGCCCGGAAATCTCGTCTGGTTGTACCGCGACGGGAAATTATTGACGCAACGGGTCAATGTAGTGAACACATTTGAATCTGCCGATGGACGGCGAGTGGTTGTGCCGTTGGTCGGCGATGGACTTTTGCTGACGGATCGCGTCGTAACGACGCCCGTTGGTACCTACACATCGAACATGGTAGTGGAAGTTGTGCCCGGTCGTGTCCAGTCGGGCGGGGAACGGAATACGATTGAATCGGAGCAGGCCCGATTGACAAGCCAGGAATCAACGACGACCGATGGGGAATCGGAGAGCGTTCCCGTTACCGAGCGTCGCCCTTAAAGGTTTTTATTTAGATGAAATCCATCATCCGTTGGGCGATTGCCAACTCGCCTGCCATGAACAGCTTTGTCATTTGTGGTGTCATTGTCGGCGCCGTCTGCTTGATCATCATGCGGCGGGAAGTCTTCCCGGACTTTGAGTTGGATGTGGCGCTGGTGACGGTTCCGTATCCGGGCGCCACGCCAGCAGAATGCGAGACCGGTATTTGTCAGGTGATCGAAGAATCGGTCAGTGGTGTTGATGGGATCAAGAAGGTCACCTCCGTCGCTAAGGAGGGCTTCGGCTTTGTGATCATGGAGTTGGACCGCGGCGTCAATACGGAGGCGGTATTAACCGACATCCGTGACGAAGTCAGCAACGTGAGGAGACGATTTCCGGAGAACATCGAAGAGCCGGAAGTGCAGACGATTACGTTTAGGACCACCGCGATCCGTTTGGCGCTGATGGCGCCCGAAGGTGCCAAAGAAAGCATGCCGCCGGACGTCTTGGAACTGCAATTGCGCGAACTCGCGGATCAAATCCGGGATGAGCTTTTGGTGCAAGAGGCCGCACCCGCCGAAAACTTCTTACGCGAGTTATTCAAGAGCTGGATTGTTCCGTCAGGTAAGCCGGCGATCTCGACCGTTGAGATCATGGGGGCGAAGCCCTATCAGATTAGTGTGGAGATTCAGGAAGACAAGCTCCGACAGTACGGTCTGACTTTGGAACAAGTTGCCGGCATCGTGCGGAACGAAAACTTGGAATTGCCCGCCGGCAAGATCAAGTCCGATAGTCAAGAAGTCTTGATCCGAGGCGACAACAAGCGTCGATTGGGTACGGAAATCGCAGAACTAGAAATTCTGAATCGGGATACAGGCGATCCCGTCCGGCTGGGTGAAATCGCGACCATTGTCGACGGCTTTGACGAATTCTCTTTGCAACAACACGTCAACGGACGTCCGGCAGTTGTGCTGAATGTCAACCGAGCCTCGAACGAGGATTTGTTCACGGTCGTCAACACGATCAAGAAGTACGTCGCCGAAAAACAACTGCCGGCGGGATACGAATTGCACCAATGGGGCGATATGTCGGTTGACGTGCGGGATCGAATCGATTTATTGATTCGCAACGGGCTTTCCGGACTGTTGTGTGTGTTTATTGTTTTGGCTTTGTTTCTGGAGTTGCGATTGGCTTTCTGGGTGGCCTTGGGGATCCCGGTCTCCATGATGGGAGCCGGAATCGTATTGTTGGGCGCGGATCAAACATTGAACATGCTCTCGATGTTTTCCTTTTTGATGGCTTTAGGAATCGTCGTCGACGATGCGATTGTGATTGGAGAAAATGTCTATCACAAACGTGAAATGGGAATGGGTTTCACCCAAGCGGCAGTGGAGGGGACTGCCGAAGTGGTCCCAGCGGTGGGTTCCAGTATTGCGACAACCGTGATCGCCTTTGTGCCATTAATGTATGTCTCCGGGGTCATGGGCAAGTTTATTGCGGTGATGCCGCTGGCGGTGATCGCCATGTTGGTGGTTTCCTTGATCGAGAGTGTGTTTGTTCTACCCTGTCACTTGGCTCATCATCGAAATTTGTTTTTGTCGATGATCGGTTCCGTCCTTTACGTCTTTCGACCGGTAGCGTTTTTGATCGAAATGGTCCGCCATCGATGCGATTCTGCCGTTAAATGGTTTATTGAACACATCTATTCGCCAATGTTGGTTCGCTGTCTACGTTACCCTGAAATTGCTTTGTCGGCCGCCGCGGCCTTACTCATCTTTATGGTGGGATTGGTTGCCGGAGGCCACATTCCGTTCACAGGTTTTCCAAATTTGGATTCACAAGTTGTCGAGGCCTCGGTGGCGTTTCCGGACGGAACCAGCGAAGAGTTTGCCCGAATCGCGGCGGATCAGATCGCCGTTGGCTTGGATAAAGCCGTCGCTGAACTGGAGGCAGCCGGAAGTGGAAAAATGCTGCGGACTGTTTTTCAGCGTTTGGGAGAATCAGGGAATGCGCTGCGCGGCCCCAATGGGGTTTCCTCGGGTAGTCACGTGGCCAATGTCCTCGTCGAATTAACTCCGGTTGGTGAACGAAACAAAACGAGCGAAGACTTGCTCAACGCCTGGCGGAAACATGTTGGTACGATCTCTGGTACGGAAGCACTCCGATTTGGTGCTCAGGCCATGGGGCCTCCCGGGGATGCGATTGAGTTCAAATTGCTTTGCAAGTCCAAGCATGCGGACATGCTCGAGAAATACGCGGAACGCTGCAAAGAGCAACTTGGTACCTTCGAGGGTGTTTTTGATGTTGAAGATGATCTCAGGCCCGGTAAGGAAGAGATTCAATTCAAGGTCAACGAGTTGGGGAAATCGTTGGGAGTAACGGAAAACGCGGTCTATTCCGCCATTCGCAGTGCCTATTACGGTATCGAGGTCATGCGCATGCAACGCGGCCGAGATGAGGTACGCTTGATGGTCCGCCTGCCGGAAAATGAACGCCGTACGTTTGCCAGCTTCGACGAATTGATGGTGTCCGATGCCGAAGGCAACAAACGACCGCTCACGGAAATCGCCGACGCCACATTGTCGCGAAGCTCTGCGGAAATCAACCGAGTGAACCGGTTGCGGTCCATCACGATCTCGGCTTCCGTGGATGCGTCGATGCCAGGCTTGGCAACCAAAGTGACCAACGAATTGAAGTTGCCGGAAGGCTTTCTGCAACAATTGCAAGCAGACTTCCAAGCAGAAACCGGCGAACAATTGGTCGTTAGCTGGGAAGGTGCTCAACAACAAAACGCCGAATCGTTTTCGAGTATGTTTGCTGGGTTGATCATCGCGTTTTTGGCTATGTACGCGTTGCTGACGATGCAGTTCCAATCGTACGTGCAACCCGCCATTATTATGGCCATCATTCCATTCGGATACATCGGCGCGGTATTTGGCCATGGGATCTTGGGAATCGAGTTGACATTATTCAGTTTCTTCGGCTTGGTGGCGCTGACGGGCGTGATCGTTAACGATTCGATCGTTTTGGTGGACTTCATGAATCGGTTCCTGGCGGAAGGTGGTTCTTTGAATGAGGCGGTGGTCGAGGCCGGGAAACGCCGCTTTCGCGCCGTGATGTTGACGTCCGCCACAACGATCGCTGGCTTGGCGCCGATGTTGTTCGAGACGAGTTTTCAAGCTCAAGTGTTGATTCCCATGGCGGCAAGTTTGTCATTTGGATTGTTGTTTGGAACCGTCTTGGTTTTGTTCCTCGTGCCAACGTTCTACTTGTTACTAGCGAGAACGTTTGTTGAAACCGATTTGGACGACATGCCTACGGCTCGTATCGAGGATCAGCCTTTGATTCCACCCGTCAACCACCCGGATGCCCCCATCGCTCCCGCAACGTCTTAACGTTCGAAAGCGCTATGATTTCGGAGCGAAAAATTATTCAAGGAGTACGGCCATGTTGCGTTCGACATTTTTGCGATTGATGCTTGCTGGTTTGACGGCCGGCCCCATTTTGCTTCGACAAAACGCGGTTTCGGCAAGCGGAAGAAACACCAAGAAGTTGGTGCTGATTGCCGGTCGGCCAAGTCACCCAAAAATGATGCATGAGTTTCGCGCCGGAACGATCCTACTAGAAAAACGTTTGCAAGGCATCGCTGGACTGGTCGTTGAACGCCATGAAAATGGCTGGGTCACCGACGAATCAACTTTTGACGATGCCTCAGCAATTGTGATCTTCTCCGACGGAGGCGGCGGACATCCGGCGATTCAAGAAAATCGCTTGCAACTTTTGGAAAAACACATCGCGCGTGGCGTCGGCTTCGGCTGTATGCATTTTGGTGTAGAAGTTCCCAAAGACCGGGGTGGCGATGAATTCAAGAAGTGGATTGGCGGTCACTACGAACACGAGTGGTCCTGCAACCCGATCTTTGTCGCAAAGTTTGAGAAGTTTCCCCAACACCCAATCTGCCAAGGGGTCGAGCCCTTCGAGATAAAGGATGAATGGTACTTCAATATGCGTTTTCGCGATGGGTTCAACGCCGACGGTTCCGCCGAAGTCGAAGGAGTCAAGTTTACGCCGGTGCTTGTAACCACTCCATCCGATGAAGTCCGCAACGGTCCTTACGTTTACCCTGCCGGTCCCTATCAACACATTCAAGCAGCGGCCGGTCGCCAAGAAGCGGTAATGTGGGCCGTCGATCGGCCGGATGGCGGGCGCGGGTTTGGCTTCACAGGTGGCCATTTTCATATCAATTGGCAAGACGAACAATTTCGTAAGGTGATTCTCAATTCATTGTGCTGGATTGCGGGCGTTTCAGTACCGGAAGATGGTGTAAATTCGGCAATGGTCAGTGACGAAGAAATCCATCAAAACCTAGACCCGAAACGTGGATAGGTCATGCGATGCCAAATTCTCGGCGGGCGCTGGCTAAACCCAAAAACGTTTAGCGAAGGACGGTAGTGGGCACATTCCATGTGCCGCGACCATCAAAAAGCACTCGATTTTCGAGGATCGGCGGACGGCACACGGAGTGTGCCTGCAACCTATTGAACGGTATTGTGGCTAAACCAGTCGTGGCGCGACGCCTCGGTGCTGTCGCTGTGGCTTCGGGGCAAACGGTGGAACACCCAGTGGCCACTCGAACGCGCTCGATTGGATCGTTTGAGCCAATTTCTTGCCATAAAGTCTTCCGGCGTTAGATCAAAAGCCAGAACCTAGGGGGTCACTTCAAATAGAGTGCCAACTATGCGATACTTTGACAGGGTTACGATCGTTTTGCACAGCGACCGGACTCCGAAGGTTCTCGCGGGTTCAAATGGGAGATACGCAGTTTATGGACGAGTCGCGCCGGCATGAGCCTAAAACGTCTGCTTGTCCGATTTGGGCGATACGTCGCAATTCACTGGCGATTGTATCGATCATTTTGTACCTTGGCGTGAGTACCCATACCACCATTGCTCAAGAGCCAGCGCCCAAGCGAACAACGGAAACGACCGAAAACTCGACCAAAAAATTTCGTATCCGCCCGAGCAAGATCGCCGAGCGAATTGGGACAGCGGTACTTTGGCGATCTTCGGTCACCGAAGCTCTGGCGGAATCGCAACAAACCGGCAAGCCGGTTTTTTGGTACATCAACACCGTCCCCGCAACCTTTACGGATCGTAAAGTCGAAATCGACCGATATATGTTGGCCGGTCCATTTTCGTATCCAAAAATAATCGAGCTACTCAACAACGACTTTATCCCAGTCCGCGAAGCGCCCAGCGACCAATTGTCTCAGAAGTACAATCTCCGAACCTATGAATTCGTCGAACCAGGGTTCTTGGTGATTTCCCCAGCAGGTGAAGTAACCGGCCGAGTGGATCGGTTGACAACATTGCCGCCGGATTGGCTGTTGCAATTGTTCAAGAAGTATCGCGGCAAGGACACAGAGGTCGATGCTCAGGAAACTGTCGCTTCGATTTGGAGCCTGCCGGAAGACTCGCCGGCGAGAATGGCGTTTGAAAAATTCATGACCCATCCGTATCGCGGTACCCTTGAGTTAAGTCAATTCGATAATCCGGTTGAAGATCGCGGACAAAGACTGGAGGCACAGTTGATGAAGGGGATGGTTCAATATTACGCAGGCAACCACGCGGAGGCGCGAACGACGTGGCGTTCCGCGATGGAGATTGATGTCGACCATCCGTTGGCCTGGAAAGCCGCCGCGGAACGAGAAGGTTTTGGTCCGTTCGTACGCGGCTTTGAGGTTTTCAGCCCGTTGCCGGCGGCTGCTCGATTGGCTGGAATCAAATCCTTGGGAAGCGCCGCTCCTGCGCAGACATATTCAGAAATCGAATTGTGGCGACGAAGCGTGCAGTTTCTGTTGGCAATGCAACGTGATGACGGTGCCTTGATCGATAGCGACTACGACTTCGGGGGCACGGACAGCCTCCCCAATGTCTATGTGGCGGTCACTTCATTGGTCGGACTATCGTTAATGGAAGCGCGGGGTCGTGTTCCGGAAGAATCTGCGGCGATTGACACCGCACTGGAACACGCAGCTGAGTACGTTCGCGACGAGAAGAATATCAATCCAGTTGACCGGGATGAAATTCTTTGGGCCTATGCCTATCGGCTTCGTTTTTTGGTTGCCCGACTTCGCTTAGGAAGTGAAACGTTGGAGAACGTCAACCGAGCTGTGACGAAGCTCGAGTCGGTCCAAGGCAATCGCGGCAGTTGGTATCACGAATATAGCAACTCGTTTGTGACGGCCACCGCTTTGGTCGCGTTGGCGGACGCGAAGCAAGCCGGGGCTTCGATCAATCAAGACATTGTGGAGAAAGGGCTGCTGTCGCTCCAACGCGATCGTTACGCCAACGGTGCGTATCCTTACAGTAGTGGTCGAGGAAATCGCTCGAATGCGACGGACGACGGGGATATTGCGGCTTCGGCTGGACGCATGCCCATTTGCGAGTTAGCCTTGCTGTTGTGGGGGAAATCGGATCAAACTCGTTTGCAGTTCGCGGTCGAGAAATCGCTCGAACATCACGACAAACTGAGCGTCGCCTACAAATACGATAACCACACCTCGACTCTGGCGTATGGTGGTTTCTTTTTCTGGTACGACATGCAAAGTCGGGCGGAAGCAATCCAACACTTAACGAATCCTGAGTTTCGCGCGGCGGCGGCGCGCCAGCATCAACAGCTGATATTGGCGTTGCCAGAACTCGATGGCTGCTTCGTTGACTCGCACGAGTTGGGCCGGTGTTATGGAACTGCCATGGCACTGCTCAGCATGGACGTTTTGAGCACTGTGTTGGAACCGGCTGCGACTCGATAAACGACCACCACCAATAAGCACGGTAGAAAGCTACGACACTTCGATGCCCGCTACGGTATTGAACCTTGAGAAAATCCACGACCCAAACGATGCCGTGCATCGGGCGGTGCAAGCATTGGCTGAAGGCAAAGTAATCGCCTTGCCAACGGAAACGGTTTACGGACTGGCAGTCAGCGGATTGTGTCCGGAAGCGGTCGAGAAATTATGTGCACAGAAAGCACGGCCATGCGAGCGACCGTTGGCCATTGCCGTAAAGAGCGCTGACGATGCATTGGACTACGTTCCCACAATGACACCGTTGGGGCGCCGATTGGCTCGGCGTTGTTGGCCGGGTCCCTTGACGATCGTTTTCCCAGATATTGGCCCCGATAGTGTAATTACTCAGTTGTCGAAAGATGTCCAACGACGCGTGGCGGGGGATGGTAGTTTGGGCATTCGAGTCCCAGCGCATTCCATTTTCTTGAGTGTGCTGCGATTTTGCCGAGGTCCCATTGTCCTGACCAGTGCAAATGTGTCCGGTCAACCGGAACCAACGAATGCCCAACAAGTTCTGGAGGCGCTCGGACATTCGGTGGATTTGGTGATCGACGATGGCCCGTGTCGATTCGGTCAATCGTCGACCGTGGTGCGAGTCAACGGCGACAATTGTACGATTCTTCGTGAAGGCGTGATTGCTAGAAAGACCCTGAAGCGAATGGCGAATTTTAATATCTTGCTGGTTTGTACTGGCAATACCTGTCGCAGTCCCATGGCAGAATGCTTGATGAAGGATGCGTTGGCCAAACGATTCCAATGCAAGCCGGACCAATTGCCGGAACATGGTATCATGGTTGCGTCGGCCGGTGTCGCAGCCCAAGAAGGTAGTCGCGCTAGTCGCGAAGCGGTGTCCGTGATGGCCCAGCGCAACTTGGACCTTTCTTTACACGAAAGCCAAGGCGTCAGTGACAACCTGGTCCACTCGGCCGATTTGATTCTAACGATGACCCACAGTCACATGAAAGCGCTGCTGAGTTATTTCCCAACGGCTGCCGGTCGAACGTTTGTGTTGTCGGGCAGCAGTGAAGACGTTTCGGATCCGATTGGCGGTTCCGTAAACATCTACGAAGAATGTGCGGCCCAAATTCAAAGTTATGTCGATCAATGGGCTCGGCAGATCGAGTTGCATTTGCCACAAGGCTTGGAGGATCAAAAATGAAAATCGCGATCGGCAGTGACCATCATGGTGTTGCCTTCAAGCAAAAGGCCGCCGACTTGCTCCAATCATTGGGGGTAGAAGTTGTTGATGTCGGCGCTCACAACGCAACCGAACCCTGTGACTACCCGGATTCCGCCAAACAAGTTGGGCATTTGGTTTCGACCGGTGTCGCTGATCGCGGGTTGCTAATCTGTGGCTCGGGTGTGGGCATGGCCATCACAGCCAACAAGTTTCCCAAAGTTCGGGCGGCCGTTTGTGATTCGGTCGAATTGGCCAGATTAACGCGACAACACAACGGGCTCAACGTCCTCTGCCTGTCTGGGAGTCAATGGAAACAACAAGATCTATTGCCCGTTGTCCAAGCCTTTGTCGAAACCGAATTTGAAGGTGGTCGACATCAACGGCGAATCGATAAAATTGCGGAAATCGAAACCGAAGTCTGCGCCGCGCGACCCTGTGCCGAATAAGTTTTTTAGGCTTTGTCCTTAAAGGGTCCGCCCCTTTTGAGGGCAGGCAAGATCTCGGACAAAAAGACATGACGAGACAGGGTCAGCCCTTTTTAGGACGGAGCCTTTTTACGGACATTAAGTACCGTGAAAGGTTTCGTTACTCTATGGAGATAGCCCCGTGGCAACTGACAACCTAACCGGCCAACATTGGATCGCTGGAGAAGCAGCCGCGGTGGTCCAAGCGTCGTTTCGCGCAACATGCGCCCAGACCGGAGCGACTCTGGAGCCCAGTTACGGCGACGCAACCCTCGCTCAAATCAAATTTGCCTGTGAGTTGGCGGAGCGAGCCTTTGCCGAGTATCGGCGAATCTCACCAGAAGTTCGCGCGATGTTGCTCGAGGCGATCGCGGACGAAATCATGGCGGTTGGCGACCCTCTCTTGGTGCGTTGTCATGACGAAACGGCCTTGCCGCGCGAGCGTTTGTTATTCGAGCGAAAGCGAACCGTAAGTCAGGCGCGACTGTTTGCCCAGGTCGTTCGCGATGGCAGTTGGGCCGAACCTCGGTTGGATCACGCCAACTCAGAACAGAACTCGCCGGACTGTCGCAGTCTGTGGTTGCCTGTCGGCCCGGTCGCGGTGTTTGGCGCCAGCAACTTTCCATTGGCAATCAGTGTCGTGGGCAACGACACCATTGCGGCGTTGGCTGCGGGATGTTCGGTTGTGGTCAAGGCTCATCCTGGACATCCGGGCACCTGCGAGATCCTGGCGGGGTGTGTGAATCGAGCCATTGCCAAGTGTGCTTTACCGCCTGGCTTGTTCTCGCTGTTGCACGGTCGCGGTCATGACGTCGGCCAAGCTTTGGTACAAGACCCTCACATTCAAGCGGTGGGTTTCACGGGGTCACTTGCCGGTGGCCGCGCCCTGTTCGATGCCGTTTGTCGTCGCCGCCAGTTGATTCCGGTGTATGCGGAAATGGGGAGCGTGAATCCGATTTTCTTCCTGCCGCAAACCTTGCAAGACGGACGTTGGCGACAATGGATCGACCCGTTGGTTGGCAGTATTACCGCGGGCTGCGGCCAGATGTGCACACAACCTGGCTTGATCTTAGGCGCCATCAGTCACGAGTGGCAAGAGTTACGGCGCAGCGTCGATCAACGCATCAGTGCCCAACCCTACACGTTGTTGCATCCGGGAATCGCGGACGGGTTTCGACGTTTGGTCTCGCATCGAGCCATCCAACCAGGTGGTGCGGAGGTTGTCTCCGCGCAGGTTCCTGAGGAAGACGGTTCCAACTGCCAAGTGTCGGGCGTGGTTTTCAAATCGTCCGTCGAGGCCCTGTTGCGGAACTCGAACTTGGAGGAGGAAATTTTCGGTCCGACAACGATCTTTGTCGATTGCGAATCCCTGGAGCAGATGCTCGAATACGCGCGATCCATGAAGGGCTCACTGACGGCTTCCGTTTTTGCCACTCCAAGCGAACTGGAATCCTCGCGGCGATTGATAGATGTATTGCAGACCAAAGTTGGACGGATCATCTTTAATGGCTTCCCGACGGGCGTGCAGGTCAATCACGCGATGATGCACGGCGGACCGTATCCTGCAGCGATTGGCCAGTTCACTTCCATAGGAACCGGGTCCATCAAGCGATTTGCTCGTCCTGTCTGTTTTCAGAATTTTCCGGAGAGCCTTTTGCCGGAACCTCTCCATGACCAGCTTAGAAACGCGACCCTTCGCCTCATCGACGGCAGTTTTGTGTCGAATACGGCACCGTCATGAGCACCTCCCGACGTACGTTTGGCATCATCGGTGGCGGCGCGATCGGTTGGTCCATCGCATATCAATTGGCGAAGACTCGCAAGGGCTCTAAAGAGTCGATCATTGTGTTCGACGCGAGCTTGCCTGGCTCCAGTTCTTGGGCAGGCGCGGGAATCTTGCCACCGGCTCCAAATATCGTTTCGTCAGATCCGCTCGAAGCTCTGCAGCGACTTTCGCGTTCGATGATGCCCCAATGGTCGGCGGAATTAAAACAGTGGAGTGGAGTTGATAATGAGTTTCATGTTTGCGGCGGAGTGTACGTTGCGCGGTCGGTTGGCGAACACGCGAGTCTACGTGGCCTGCAACAATTTTGGAGTGAAGTTGGTATCGAAGGCCGACCTTTGTCCCAAGAGTGCTGGTCCGATCGATACCCGTGGTTTGCGAGACAATTGTCGTGGCAAGATTGTCGGTTGCTGTTCGAGGTCCCCGACGAAGCCCAGTTGCGAAATCCTCGGCATTTGGCGGCACTCCGTGCAGCCTGTCAAAAGATGGGGGTTGAAACACGGTCGCTTCGCGCCGAGCAAGCAGCCAGATTGGTCCTGACACAGGAACCAAACAGCGGCCCAGTGCTCGCATGGGGAACCGAAGAGAAATGGGGTTGCGAGCAGTTTGTGTTAGCTGCCGGAAGTTGGACGACTTCTCTATTGCAGCGTTGGTTTGGAGAGAACAACGGCACCGCCGCCGTTTATCCCGTCAAAGGCGAGATGCTCTTGTTCAAGTTGCCAACACCCTTGTTTACGCAAATTCTAAACGTTGGAACTCGGTACATTGTTCCGCGGTTGGACGGCCATGTTTTGGTAGGCTCCACGGAACAAGAAGTTGGATTTCATAGTGAACCTACGTCCGACGGTCGGTCTCAGCTAATCGAATTTGTCGAACAGACTTTGCCGGAAATTTTGCAGTTCGAGTTGGTCCACCATTGGGCTGGGTTGCGGCCCGCCAGTTTTGATCACATGCCGATCATGGGTCGGTTGGGAAAGTGCCCCGAGGTGGTCATTGCGAGCGGCCATTTTCGCAGCGGCTTGCAGTGGTCGATCGGCTCGGCATTATGTGTCGCGGCAATCTTAAGAAACGAAACACCGCCTATCGATATGCGAGTCTTTCAACCTGGTCGATAATCGTTAGGTTTCGTGAGAGCGTAAGGCCGTTCGGAAAATGCTGATAGACCGATTTCAGCCAAACAACCTCCAATTACGTATGGGCATTGGACTGAAGCCGGCACACGCGCGAGTGTACCGGCGACCACATTTATACTCGTGCTACTTGGTAGACTCCACCTCAATCTTGGGGGCAGGTGGTTCCTCAAAGACGTTTTCCTCTTCCAGTGGTAATTGGAAAGCGTCAGCCACTCGGGTCATGTAATTGCACCACGAGATATACCAAATCAGATCAAACGCACGAGATTCACCAAAAACTTCTTGAAGTCCTTGAAGATCGGTTGTCGTCAGTTGGTCCGCTTCTTTCGTCAAGCGATAAGCCCATTGATGCGCCAGTCCTTCCGCCGGAGGCATCGAAGAGAAATCGCCCGTCGCCAGCATTTGAGTTCGTTGTTGAATTTCTGATGAGTCCAGGCCCGCGACCGCGAGCAGCATTTCGCTATGACCCATTCAGTAAAAGCACTCGTTGCCACGCGTTACAACCCAAAACAACGAATTCGAAAACACTCGATCCAAATTCGACTCGCGGCGAAACGTGCGCATCAACGCGAACCATTCTTGAGTGAGCGCGGGTTGATAACCCAAGCTGATGTTGCTCCAGACAACTTTTTCGCTCCGGCGCCGTTCTTCCTCAGGCAAAATCGCCAAGCGTTCTGGATCTGGCAGCGGAATTCTCGCAGACCGCCGCTTCTGCGAATTCAACTTGGCTTGCAACAGATCAAAATCTTGCGGATTCCAACCGGCTCGCTTCGGTGTGGAGACGACATTCGCATTTTGCAGTGTCTCGGATAGTTCAGGGCGAACAGGTGCAACGCGAGCGTCGGAACTTCTCCAGCCATCTGGTGGAGAGATTGCAGCAATACCTCCATTGGACTCCGGTTCAAGTCCCAGCGCCAGCCACAATCGGTTCTGAAAGTTGGCAAACGCGACCGTATGCACGATCGCAACCGTTGGCTCCGTTTCCCAAGTCAGTCGTATCTCGGCGAATTGCTCGTCGGTAATCGAATGGCCAGACACTGTCAGCTGTCGGGCGAATTGCCAGAGCCGCTGATTTGTGTCGTTGCGAGCTGAGAGACTTTCCCGCCAAGCCGCAATCTGTTCGGTCGTCTGGCCTGCTTGAAGCAAGTCAAATTCTGCAGTCGACTTGCCATAGGGACTGTTCATGGCATCGGCGACCACCCACCGAATCTTCGCGGCAATTTCTTGCCCCAACGGATTCTTGCTCCGATGCAAATAGTCCAGCTTCATGAGTGCCAAAGTTGATTCGGGCAACGGTTCCGACAAGCGTTCCGCCCATACTGGCAAGTTTGGAAACTGGATCCCTAACTTCTGCCAAGTCAGGTCGGCCTCTTGTTGGAGCGGCTCCGAGACTGGGGCGTTAGAAAAATGACCGCCTGCATCCGCTGACGATTCTTCGTCCGCCAAAGGCTCCGTTTCTGTCAAATACCACAGCAAGGCTTCTTCCAACTCGCTGGGACTAAAGTAATGTGGTCCGCGTCCCGACTTGAACAAGACCTGTCGGTCTGCATCCAGCAAGTACAAGCGACTGGGCATGCCGCTGTATTCCCGCCCCACGGGGTCAGCCATTTCGTCAACGACCAATGGAATTTTGCTGCCCATTAGTTTTTCACATTGCTGAGCAACGGCAGCACGTTCCGGATACTTCGTCGGTTGCGGCAAGACGATTTCGGCGGTCTCATTGCGGCGCATCGACCATCCATCACTGGGGTGAGCCTCGCGGACATACACGACCAAGAAGTGGAACTTGTCCCGGTACCGATCGTACAATCGCTCCAAGTTTCCAGCTTGGGCGCGGAAAGGGCCGCATGTGAAATTCCCGAAGATCAAAACGACGGGCTTTTCAGCGCACCATTTGGATAGGGAGACTTCCTCACCGTGAAGTGTCTTTAAAGTAAAGTCCATTCCCTGATCACCAACATTCGGACCGGGTAAATGCGAGCCAATCTCCTGCTTCTCCAAACCGATCATCAATTGGCTGGCGGTGGGACGCTCAAAACTTCCACCCGATCGTGGTGGCGGCTCCCAGGCCAAGCGAAGATCGTCGATCGATAAGAACTCTTCCTCGGCCAACATCTTGTCGGTCATCGCCTGCAGCTCGGCAGCCGTGATCCTACCATCGTCGTCAGCGTCCACGCGCCGGACCACTTGCTGAAACGTGGTTGATCCCGGTTCTGTATTCCAACGATGATCATCTACCGTGAGCGAACGGTCGCGATTGCGGTCCAAGCCAGCGAACCATTGATCGGCACCGGGGAATTCCGCCCTCGAAATTTGACCATCGCCGTCCGTGTCGTAGGACGCCAACATTTGCTCCCAGCCATAGGCTGTTTGCGGCTTGGCCAAATTGAACCAACCGTCGCTCCGCGTCATTGACCGACCTGCGACGATGGCTTCCAACATCGCCATTGCTTCCGAGTCGGCCGGCAGAACTTGACGCAATCGTTGTTCGGCGGCTTGGGCCTCCGCGTCTAACTCGACCGGCGTATCTTGCGTTAGCGCCACTTGCGCGGACATCAATAAGCAGTAGCCAAAGCTTGCGAATGAAATGTTCCACCGAGCGCTCACGCGATCTCTCCACTTCTGTGGGTCACGTCTATTTACCTTCATCAATCACTCCTCAAAATGCAGGCGACATCGCGCGAAAAACCGTTAGTACGGGATCAGTACCCACACAGTATTGTTCGACGAACGTTTCCCGACTTCCAGATTTTTCCAGGGTTAATTCCACATTCACAAATAGGTTGGCGTCTAGTGCCCGCTCTTCCACAATCCGATAGTCGACTAGTTTTGCATTATCAGACCATCGCGAAGCCCCGACAACCACGGGCGGCGTCCACGTCTGACAGTCTTCGTGATTACCACCACTCTTCCAATGGTCGAGTGTTCGTGTGAGCGTTTCGCGGGCAAGATTCTCCTCGACCAACGAATTGGCGGCTCCACCGCAACCACCCACGAACATGACAAGTAACGAAAGAACACCTAGCCCAAGTCGGCGAGTTACTCCATGAAAACCGAACGTTTTTCGTCGCGATTCCGCGTACTTGTCGTTTGAGGCTGGATTACTCATAGCTCACGACCTCCCCACCCTTGCGAGACCCCATCGCACGCCATGGCAATACCGATATGTCGCTGGCGACCGATGCCGTGGAACCATCGCACATGACGACGTTGACGCCCGATGGATGGTGACTGCTGGGCGGCATCACCGCTCGATTGATCGCGAAGAAACCGCAAGAGCGGCGATTCGGTGTGTCAATGTGTTGGTACGTATGTTGTCCATTCAACCACGGAGCACCCATGAACAGCGGAAACTGATTGGAGAGATTTTGAATATCCAGTTGTTGGCATAAATCGACCGCATCATCGAGGGTGGTTGGTGCGCCAGGATGGAAAAAAACGTCTCGAACGGGCGAGACCACGCCATTGTTGCCATCCGCTGGCAAGCGTTCACTGAATAGTGCGGTGTTCGAAGTCCCATCGAGAATCTCGGCGATACGAATCGCTTGACCTCGCACGAAGATGCCGTTGGGTTCGGGCATCGTTTGGTTTGGACCAACATTACGTCCCCAAACCAAGGCCGAACCTTTGTTGCCGTAGTAACTGACACCACCCCCAGTTTGCGGCATCGGATTGTCAATTCCCGATGGGCAGAGAAAGCCAGGGACGACCTGCAAGCGAGCCGCGTCATTGACCGCGGCCATCAAAGGCTGCTTGAAATCGATTCGATCGTACAAGTTACCTTGCTCCAAATACGGGAGAAGGTAACTCAAGGCCGAGTAACCCTGACTGACATCCGTTTGGCCCATCGGGAATTTTTGTCGAGCACCATGATAGTTTTGGAGTCCTAACCCAATCTGCCGTAAGTTGTTCTGACATTGGGTTCGTCGAGCCGCCTCGCGGGCGGATTGAACCGCAGGCAACAAGAGCCCCATCAACACGGCGATGATCGCGATCACGACCAACAACTCGACCAACGTGAAGCCGATGCGACTCGAAATATGGGTTTGGCTCGCAAGGTTGCCAGACTTATGAAATGAACTCATGAGTATATTCCTTTGGGTGAAATGGTTTGTTTGCAAAGAGGCACTCAGTTGATCCAGTCTGCGGGACATGAAACTTGGCGGAACCAAGCACGATGCTCCGAATTGCGATCGTCGGCTCGATGAATCGACCGACCATTGCGTGGTTACCGCAACGTAAGAAACTGACTGAGTCAAGATGGACCGGAGTTGAACGTATGCCGCCGATTTTTGGTCGCTTGAATGCAGTGGCCCTTTACCCGGAGTTGCGCGTGGGTGAACCACAATTGCCGGATCAAAGCGCCAAGTTCAAGAAAACTGGGGACAGTCCTATTCCGTTGAGAATGAGAGATTCGCTGCGCATCAAGTCGGTATGCTTGGTAGAACACCGCACACCCGGACCACAACATGCCCAGCGAAAACAGAATCCAGCGCGCATTCCGAATACAATCTCAAGACTGTCGATCGCTCGATAATCGAGCGCTATTCGTCATCGCGCGAATGTTCAAACACGTGGTGGACGAAAAGTACGAGTAGATAGTTCGGTCAATGAGACTGTTTGGACCGCAGGAAATTCGCGGTCGCAGTCCGTGAGCTCAACCTGATTTGTAGCAAACGGGACCGCGTACTGCTCCAAAGTATCGGATTTCACCGGAGCCGGGATAACCGTCGTCGAAGGCAGTTGGTTTTGGCGGCAACCAGGTCCGTGACAAGGTCGTGGCGTTGGCACCGACCCATTCAAGAGAGAAGCGAACGCTGCCTGGTCTGCTTGGTGTCGCTTCCACTCCAACTGAGTGAAGACGTAATGGCCGCAAGATCCGTGGACCGAGTCATTTGCAACGGAGAATCCCAAGATAAAGAAGCCGACAAATGCAACGATCCCCGTGGCCACCGACGTCCAACGACGCATCATGAACCGCGTCACGCGATTCTCTGGGCATCTCGTTGAATGGCACAGTAACATTATACATCGTCCGCTGTTCGGTCATGGCACGCCCGCGGCCAAGACAACCGAGTCCAATTGGCAGTGCTGTTTCGCTCGACAATTCGGATTTCAAAACACTGACATCGAGCGAACCAGCACGTGCTAACTATAAACGCACAGGCTCCACGATCAAGCCACAACTTGGTAACGAACGAGCAACAAATGGGCTGGGTGACCGGTCCGCCGAGCCTGCGCCGTGCGATACCGGGCAATGGACGCACATCAAGTCCTATGGCAAGATCAAATACCGCATGATGTTTCGAAACGGTTGGCTGGAAACGTACGCTTTTGGTTGGCCGGCCCAACCCTGCCCGATATAGGTCCCCGCCGGCAAAGAACGCGGAATCAACGCGCGATATCCGCCTTGGCCTGCTTGAGGTTGGGTTTGTGGAACTGGATAAAATCCCGGATTCACCTGTTGTTGCATGGGGCCGTAGACACCACCGCTTGGGGGCGCCAGGACCGGCTGTTGATTTGCAAATGGTTGTTGGACCAAACCCGGTTGAAACGCCGTTGGCTGGGTGAGCATTGGGGTTTGGCATTGCGCGCACGTTGCGTAAGGGACACCCGCGACTTGATAAGCCGTCCCCGCTGGCGCGCCTGAATTCATGGGCACGTATTGCACTGTGGGAACCAAGTAGCCGCCGTTTCCATTCGGAATTGCCGCATAAGAAGGAGCTGCCTGCGGCATCGCTGCAGATTGGGGGATCGGCGAGGAAGTCAAAAACGCACCGGCGGGAGCGACGTTTTCGCGAACCGTGGTGAGTGTGTTCCCGGAGCTCGGAAAGTGGGTTGTCGAGACAACTCCACCCGCAATCGGTGAGGAGGATTCGACCCATTCGGCGTTGTATTCGGTGGTCTTCACTTGGGTATCGGTCCCCAACCGCGACGGTGGGCCTACCAAGCCAGCACTCTGGGCAACCAACTCTCCTGTCGGAACGGTCGCCAGTGCCACAACAGCCCCCCAACCAAACCAAACGGCGTGCCACGTGCCCAACTTCGTTCGACGGCTACGTACGCAGCAACGCTTTTCGGTGGTGTAAGTGTGCATCGGGACGAATTCCAATCTGAAAATGAAGTTAGCAAAATCCACAGGTTTGCTGGTTGGCAGTCAGCCACAGCGTGTTTACTCGTGACGCAGCATCCCAATTCTAGCTCAAAAAGGGCATTTTGGCCAATGTTCAAAATATCCTTGCGTGGTACATTTTGCCAGACGAATCTTGGCTGGCCCGCAAGGGTCGATTTTCTGGAGCCCAAACGCGATGTTCGAACACCTCAACACTGCCCCCGATGACCCGATCCTTGGCCTGAACGAAAAATTCAAGCAGGATCAACGTCCACATCGCGTCAACCTGATTGTCGGTGTTTATCAGGACGAAACCGGGGAAATCCCCGAGTTTCAAGCGGTTTCCGAAGCACGGCGACGAATCAATAGCAACGTCAAAGCGAATTACCTCGGCATTGATGGCGATCCAGCGTATAGCAAGCTAGCGTCCGAACTTCTCTTGGGTGCGGAAAGTCCACGCTTTCGAACTGGGAATTGGGTGGCCGCACAATCGTTAGGTGGGACCGGCGGACTGCGGGTTGTAGCGGATTTTCTGGCACGCTGCCAAGTCACATCCACAATCTGGCACACGAACCCGACCTGGGTGAACCATCAATCCATCTTCAACGCCGCTGGCTTGCAGACGAAGGCGTTTCCCTATTTGGACGCTGCAGGTAAAGGGCTGGATTTTGTTGGCATGTTGGCCGCCTTGGAACAGGTTCCATCGGGTGACGCTGTTTTGCTGCACGGCTGTTGCCACAACCCAACCGGGGTCGACCCTTCGCCCGATCAATGGCACGCGATCATTGATGTGCTGAAACAACGGCGTTTGTTGCCAATCCTTGACTGCGCCTATCAAGGATTTGGCGACGGCTTGGAAGCCGATGTTCTGGCGTGCCGCCTGGTATCCGAACAAATGGACGAAGCGGTCATCGTGCAGTCGTTTTCTAAGAATTTTAGCCTCTACAATCAACGCGTCGGCGCGGTACTGTTTTTGACAAAAGACCATTTGCAAGCCAATACTTTGCGGTCCCAGGTCAAAGCGGCCATCCGTGCGAATTATTCCAACCCACCCCAATATGGGGCCGCGTTGGTCCGAACTGTCTTGGGCGACGCAGAACTCCGAGCGAATTGGCAAAACGAACTTGAAGAAATGAGATTGCGTATTGCCACGCTCCGGCGTCGGTTCTCCGAATCGTTGCAAGAAAAGTGCGACCACGATTTCTCGCACATTGCCAAACAAAGCGGCATGTTCAGTTTCTCTGGATTGACGCCCGAACAAGTGACCCATCTGCGTGACGAGTTTGGCATCTACTTCGTCGGCAATGGTCGAATGAACGTCGCCGGACTCAACGAAAGCAACCTAGAAGTCACCACACGGGCGATTGCCGAAGTCGTCGGTCGTTGTGCGGTAAGCGCGAGCTAACGTTGCTTGTTGTTCGACCGGCACGCCCGAACCTGCTACCAAGTTCTACGGCGGTCGATTAGGATCAAGGGCGGCGGGATCTTCCGTGTGTCCTCCTCGATCGATTGTCTATTTTGTGGGAAGGTGTAAACGTATGAGTCGTTGCGCTGAATTCAATCGAACGCTTGTTAGCGTTGGTTGTGTCGTGGTTTCCTGTTTGGGGCTGCTGCTGACTTTCGAAAAGGCTTGCGGGATGTTGGTCGATGATTCCAAGTACCAATTGGGTGAAGATAGCCAACGCCAGACGGGAGTCCCAGAAGGCAAGATCGAACAACACACGTTCGCAAATAGCAAAGTCTTTCCGGAAACACGACGACATTATTCGGTTTACGTCCCCGCCCAGTACGACGGGTCAAAACCAGCTTGTTTGATGGTGTTTCAAGACGGCCATGCTTACGAAGCGGTTGATGGTCAATTTCGTGTCCCAATTGTGTTTGACAATTTGATCCATAAGAAAGAAATGCCAATCACGATTGCTGTGTTCATTGACCCAGGGCACAAGAAACCAGAACTTCCTCCCCAACGAGGTTGGCGGCCGGAGCCAGAGAATCGCAGTTTCGAATACGACACGCTAAGCGATGCATATTCGCGTTTCCTGATGGAAGAGTTGTTGCCGGAAGTCGAAAAAAACTACCAAATCAGCCAAGACCCCGCTTGCCGAGCCATCGGTGGAATCAGCTCCGGTGGAATCTGTGCGTTCACGGTCGCCTGGCAGCGACCCGACTCGTTTGGCAAGGTCTTGAGTCACGTGGGAAGTTTCACGGATATTCGTGGCGGTCACAATTATCCTCCACTCATTCGCAAAACCGAGCCCAAGCCGATTCGCGTGTTCTTGCAAGGTGGCACAGGTGACTTGGATAATCGCTTTGGCCACTGGCCTTTGGCGAATCAAGAAATGGCAGCGGCTCTCAAATTTGCCAAATACGATTACGAATTTGTGTTCGGCGAAGGTGGTCACAATGGAATTCATGGCGGTGCGATACTACCTGATTCATTACGCTGGTTGTGGCGAGACGTTCAGCCGTAATATCCTCTTTCAACCTTGACGAAGATGCTGCAACGCGGCCACTAATTGCCCTGCGGCTAAACCGCCGTCGTTGACCGGTACGTTTCCCGGACGTGCCAATTGGATTGGCATGTCGTGTAGTTGCGCGACTAGGAGTTCCACCAAGAGTTGATTCTGGAACACTCCGCCACTCAAACTCAATCGGTTCAGTCCCGTCGCTTGAGCGAACGTTGCAATCGCAACTGCCAATGCTCGATGAAAGCGCATGGCCATCACGGGACTGGCGACACCTTGGATGCGGTCGATAACTATTTGCCGAACGAGCGATTCCCAATTCCATTCCATGGACAAGGCAACGTCACTGCAGTCCGAACGCCGATTGTCCTTTTCCGTTCGAGTTACATGCAACGGAAGTTGGTAGGCGATATTATCGGAGCCATCGGCGTGGGCTTCTAGGAGGGCCGCGAACTGTCCTTCGTAGTCGACGGTCCAGCCGGGCAATAAATCGCCCATGATCAGAACGGCTGCGGCGTCGAATAGTCGGCCCATACTGCTGGACGTTGGGCAATGGATGCGCGCGGCGAGTACGAGTTCCAATGGTTGCGGCTGTGGGATTTCAAAAGCAAAGCTCGCATCCGACCTTCGCAGCGAATGCAACATTCCGGCCGCCACCCGCCATGGTTGACGAATCGCCGCTTCACCGCCGGGCAACAGAAATGGCTTCAGGCGACAGACTCGTCGATATTCGGAACGTCGATAAAGGAATCCCTCCCCGCCCCAAATGGTTCCATCCTCACCCAGTCCAGAGCCATCCCACGTGACAATGGCGGTGTCGTCTTGCAACCAACTTGGGTCGATCAGGCTACTGGCGGCATGAGCAACGTGATGTTGAATTCGGATTGCAGGAATGCCCTCGTCGCGTGCAAATTGTTGCGCCCAACGTGTGGTGAAAAAGTCAGGATGAGCATCATGAACGATCACGGTTGGACGACAACCGTACAACTGCATCAGCTGTGGTACTTGCTCGGAAAAATACTGCCGCGTTGTGGCTGAGTTCATGTCGCCTAGATGGGGCCCCAAAACCGCCTGTTGTCCGTTGCAAATCGCCACGGCCACCTTTTGCTCGCCGCCGACGGCCAAGACTTGCTTTCCGTGGGCCAGGGCTCCTAAATTCAACGACATCGGAGCCACGCCGCGCGCTGCACGAATCGTCGCTGCTTGCCCGGCCATTACGCGGACAACACTATCGTCGAGCGGACGGCAAATCGGACGGTCATGGGTGACAATCGTTGGCACGAACTGCTTCAACTCGGAAGGCCAATCCGTTTCCTGATAAATGAGCGGGTCTCCTTCGATGTTGGCACTGGTCACGACCAAAGGCCCAACGTTCTGCACCAGGAACGCATGGAGCGCCGTCGTTGGCAACATCAAGCCGATCGAACGAAGCCCCGGGTTGAGCTCTTCCGTTGGCAGTCTTCCGTTAGGCCGCTGTGGCACGATCACAATGGGCCCCGCCCAATTAGTGAGTTGATCGATCGCCACCTCATCCAATTGACCAAACAGTGCGGCTTGCTCCAAGTCTTCAACCATGATCGCAAATGGTTTGGCGGGTCGCTGTTTGATTCGACGCAATTGGGCTATGGCGATGGAACTGTTTGCGCGAGTCAAGAATTGGTAACCGCCCAGCCCTTTTAATGCGATGACTTGATTCGCATGCAGAGCCGCGATTGCCGCATACAGACCTACGACCTGCGGGCCACAATCATGGCAACATATTACCTGAGCGTGGTATCGGCGATCACTTGGACTTTGGTATTCACCCTGGCATCGGTTACAGAGTGGATAGTCGTTCATCGCGGTCTTGTGCCGTTCGTAGGGCATACTCGACAGAATCGAATAACGCGGTCCGCACCGAGTGCAACTGATCAGTGGATAGGCGAATCGTCGATCCGATGCGCAGCGAAACTCATGCAAACACTCGGAACAAACCACTCGATCCAACGGTACGGGCGTTGACAGTGGCCCCGACCTGGGACCGTCGATGATTCGGAAACCAGGTGAGATGTCTACACTTGATGGTTCAACCAATCGTCCCTCAACCACGCCTTCCGCAGGACAAACTTGGGCGCACCGCGATACGAACTCTTCGGCAGCCACGATATCACCAGCGATTTCAATCAGGATCCCGGCCGGTGTGTTCGCGACGGAACCGCTCAGGTTCAGCGAGACAGCCAACCGCGCCAATTCGGGGCGATAGCCAATTCCTTGCACGCGACCATGCAACTCGATTCGCCATTTGCAATCTGCTTCGCCGGTCGTGGGCGGCTTATCCGACGACATTGGCGGGCCGCAGCGAATCGGTGCGATTGCCCAGCATCCGTTCGCGTTGCGATTCCAAGAACTGGCACCAAGCTTCGACACCTTCATCGCGCAGCGCACTGATCGTAAGGCACTGAAGTGCTGGCTGGACCAGCATCGCATCACAAATTGCCGCCTCGACTCGGAACGGCACGTAGGGCAAGAGATCCGTTTTGCTTACGAGCATCGCTTGGCAACTGCGAAAGATCTTGGGGTACTTGCCCGGTTTGTCGTCGCCATCGGTCACACTGAGCAAAACGACTCGCAGATGTTCGGCCAAATCATGCGCTGCTGGACACACCAGATTACCGACGTTTTCAATAAAGAGAAAATCCAGTTCCGGATCGCCCAAGGCCACCAATCCGCGTTGGACCAACGAGAGTTGGAGATGACAGGCTCCGCCCGTCGTCAGCTGAGCGACCGACGTGTACGGAGCGAGGCGTTCGGCATCCCGTTCCGTTTCCAAATCACCCACCAAAACCGCCATGCGATGTTTGCCGTTCCAAAACTTCGCCGTTGCTTCCAACAGAGCTGTCTTGCCCGCTCCTGGAGACGAAACGAGATTCACCACAAACACACCCCGAGCCGAAAACTGCTGACGTTGTGCGGCGGCGTCCGCTTTGGCCTCCGCCATCACATCACGTCGCACGACGACTCGTTTGAAGGACGGATCGCTCATGGTACCTCTTTCGTTTCGACGCGACTTCGAATCACGTATTCACAGCCATACCCAACGGTTCAAGACGATCGTTTTTGCAACCACCGGTTCACTTGGATAGGGAATCCACCGGGACTGCTTCCAGTCTATCAAAGAGCCAATCAACGAACAACAACATGAACGGACACCGCGGCTTGGTCGCCAGTCAATTTCAACCGCAAAAACGAAGCAACGAATCGGTCAAGTTCCGCTAGAATGATAACGGCCGCTGCCTCAAATTCGGTAGCCGCAGACTTGCACACGACACTCGCATCGCGAAGGAAAGTTGACGCCATGTTTCGATCCAAAATTCGCCGACCGCGAGCGAGTGGAACCTCTGACGTGCGGCAACGCTTCGTGCTGTTGCTCGTTGGGTTCACCATTGCAAGAATTTTTGATGGCCATGCACACGCGGACAACGAGCGGCCGAATATTCTCTTTGCGATTGCTGATGACTGGGGCTTGCATGCGGGTGCCTATGGAACTTCGTGGGTGAAGACGCCCTCGTTTGATCGAATCGCACGCGAAGGTGTGTTGTTTCGAAACGCGTACACGCCTATGGCCAAGTGTGCTCCGTCGCGGGCCATCATTTTGACGGGGCGGCATCTGTGGCAAAACGAAGCGGCAGGCAACCACCTCGCGGTCTTCCCACCCCATTTCAAGGGTTGGCCCGAAGTGCTGATGGACAAGGGTTGGCACATGGGCTTTACGGGCAAGGGTTGGGGACCCGGTATCGCCAACAACGTCAAGGGTGAACCACGACTCCTCACGGGCCGACCATTCCAAAAGCAAAACGCAACGCCTCTCACCAATGCGATGGGCAACACCAACTACGCTTCCAATTTTTGCGATTTTTTGGACGCGGCACCATCCAATACTCCTTGGTGCTTTTGGTACGGAAGTCTCGAACCCCATCGAGAGTATGCATTCCAATCCGGCGTCAACCAAGGTGGCAAGAAACTGGCCGATATCGATCGAGTCCCCAGTTATTGGCCAGACCATGAAACGGTCAGGCACGATATGCTGGACTACGCCTTCGAGGTGGAACATACCGATCAACATCTTGGTCGCATGATCGACGAACTAGAAAAACGCGGGCTGCTGGAGAACACCATCGTTATCGTGACCAGCGACCATGGCATGCCGTTTCCGCGAATCAAAGGCTATGCCTATCACGATTCCAATCACATTCCGCTAGCGATCCGGTGGCCCATTGGCATTTCGAAACCTGGTCGAATGGTTGATGATTTTGTCGATTTCACGGATATCGCGGCCACTATCCTCGATTTTGCCGGTATTGCCCACCATGATAGTGGCATGATGACATTGACCGGCCAAAGTTGGCGGCCGATTTTAGAAAGTTCTCAGGACGGCCGTATCGTTACGGAACGTGATCATGTCCTCATCGGCAAAGAACGTACGGATGTGGGCCGACCTCAGAACCAGGGGTATCCCATTCGTGGCATCGTCACACACGATTACTTGTACTTGTACAACGCGGAACCTGGACGTTGGCCAGCTGGGAATCCGGAAACCGGCTACCTGGATACCGACGGCAGCCCGACCAAATCGTTGATCCTAGATCGCGGGCGTCTAAACCGAGTAGACCGCTATTGGGAACTCAACTTCGGCCATCGCCCCACCGACGAATTATACGACTTGCGAGCCGATCGAGATTGTGTCCACAACTTGGCATCTGGTTCGGAATCGGAAGAAACGATGCGATTGCTTCGCCAGCGGATGGAAGCGATCCTCAAGAGTCAAGGCGATCCACGCATGTTTGGACAAGGGCACGTGTTCGACGAGTACAAGCCGACCAGTGGCGATGGGTTTTACGAAAAATTCATGCGTGGCGAAAAAGTCGAAGCGAGCTGGGTCGAACCAACGGACTTTGAGAAAGCCCCACTCAAATTTCCTAACCAAGCAGAAAAACTCTAAGCACCGGTCGGGAAGTCGACGCATCCGAAACTTAATTTACGCGGTGTTCAGGAATATACTCCGCTTCAACAATCCGTTCGTTGCCAAACCGGCTTTCATAGGCATATTTGCAACATAAAAACCAAAGTCCGGCAGTTGGGAGTGCAGCCAGAACCGCGATGATTATTGGTTCAAAACGATAAATCTCCGTTCGCCCAAGTAACCAAAGTCCAACCGCAAATACAACCAACAGGCCGGTCGGAGGGCCGAACAAAATCGCGTATCGTTTGCAACCGCGAAACGGCATCAAGATCAACAATGAAACGGTAGCACCAAACATTGCTAGAGATGTCTTGCCAAACATCCACATCAACCTAGACACGTCCGGCCACCAACTACTATTCATTTGCTCACGAACACTTGGACGCCCATCGTGTCGTATCGGAAAGCTTCTCGAGTGGTAATTGGAACGATGACTGTCCCAGGTTGAAGAACGTTCTGTATCGGATCCTGATTGCCATGCATCCAGAGTCGGAAGCATTACGAGCAAAAAGAAAACGGCGTAGCCTAAACCATTGCGCAAGGACATCTTGCCTAAAACGTCAAAGATCTTGCGAGGTTCTGGATTTTGCATCTTCAGTACCGAGCACCTTCCGCAATCGAGCCCGCGATCAGGGTTTGCAAATTTGAAAAAAACGCGATCACGCGCTAAAGTGAACTACTCTTTCACGTTAGCTGCAACCATCGTCAGGCCATTGTAATGCACATTATTAGCTCGGTCAAACTTCCGACTTTCTCGAAATTCGGCGGCCGACTTTTTTCACGTGGATTGGTTGCCGACCTAATGACTCCTAAGTTACGCCAACTCTAAACGCGACGAACACTAACACTGCTCCAGTCCAATGACGAATTCCTCTTGGCTACTCCGTCAAGACCGTTTCATACGCATCAAAACCACTCCCACGATAATCGCCAGTCCGCCAACGAATTGGGCAGCCAACATCGGTTCACTCAAGAAGAGCCAACCGCCCACCACCGCCACCAACGTCACTACGTTTTGATAAACACCTGCTCGTGAGCCACCGACCTGGCGGACTCCATAGTGCCACGTCGCATATGCGATCCCTGTCGAGATCAAACCCGAATACAAGATCGCCATGGCGTTGGAAGGTACCAACAACTGTCGCCAGGACTCGTCCAAATACGGAGCACAAACGGCAAAATGCAGCGGCATCGTGATCAAACTGCTCAAGAAGGCCAACCGCAGGGGACTGGTTGTTTGCAGCAACGGCCGACTAACGACTGTTGCCCCAGCCCACGTCATCGCCCCACACAAGATGAACAGATTCCCTCTCAAATAACCCGCGGAAAAATCAATCGTCGGGTTTTGCAACAACACAAACAGGGTGCCCACAAACGTTACGCCCAACCCAATCCACGCGGTGAGTGGCAATCGTTCGAAGATAAACAAATACGAAAACACCGCCGTCCACATCGGCATGGATGACAACAACAGCGCTGTATTGCCAGCCGTCGTTCGTGAGATGCCCAAGAAGAACAAGATTTGGTACAAGAACCCGTTCAAAAACGCAAACAACAAAAACCAACGCCACGGAAACTTCTCCGTGGTTTTGGGACGGTAGCGAGATTCCATCCAGACCAAAACACCCAAGACCATCGTTGCCAGCGTCAAACGAGTGGCGTTAAACACCCAAGCATTTAGGTGGGGTAGCGCAGACTTCACCACCAACAGATTCGCGCCCCAAGACAGTGCGGTGAACCACAAACAAAGCTCGGCTTTCCATGCTGCACTAAGCCACGGAGTTGGCGCTGTCGGCAACTGAAAAGGTGCGGTCGCCGTTTCCGAAGAATAATGGACGACCGCACGACTCAATTCCGTGTCGCTTCCGTTCAACTCAGCCGCAACGACCGCCGCCGTTTCCGTTGGCCGCGATTGCTCGTCAAAGTTCTTCCCTGATTCTCGCTGACTATCCGTCACGATTGACCTTTTCCAAAACGTCCTTCAACCGTTGCCACGCCTTTTCTCGACCGACCCGGTTGGCTTCATTGGCATCGGGGGCTTCGCCGGCTCGCATGAAGCCATGCCCCGCCCCATCATAAAGAACCGCTTCGTAGCTTTTGTTCGCTTCCTTCATCAAGCGTTCCGATTCCGGGATCGTCGCGTTGACACGGGCATCGTTCCCGCCGTAAAAGCCCACGACCGGACATTGGATTTTGGCGATGTCGGTGGCCGATGTTGGCCCCGAACCATAAAACGGCAAAGCGGCTTTGATCGAGTCGTTATTCGTCGCAAAACGGAACGTTTGACTACCTCCCCAGCAGAATCCCGTCACCACGACCTTGCCGTTGCAGGCTGGCAACCCGCGCACATAACCTACCGCCGCATTTAGATCCTTGGTGATTTGGTCCGGTGGCAAGCTGCCAATCGCTTTCCGAGCCGCATCGACACTTTCGAACGATGAAGTGTTCCCACCCTCGGGGCCAGCACCCGACAGCAAATCGGGCGCGATCGCAATGTATCCGGCCTCTGCCAATTGATCCGCAACGCCGCGCACCCAATCCGTCAGCCCGAAGATCTCGTGAATCACGACCACCGCCGTGGCTTTTTCGGACACTTCGGGATACACCACAAAGGCATCCACTTTTCTTCCGTCATGTTCCACCACAATCCACTCGCCGTGACGTGGCGAATTCTCCAGACGTTCTTTGGCCCAATCTTGAGCACTGGCCCAATTTGCTTGGCTCCACACGAGCAAAAGCACGAGCCAACCGAGGCCCCGTTGCCATAGATTCTGCATGAGACTTCTCCTAAAAAGGGGGGATCCGTTCAAGAAACAGGAGTGTCGTGCGTTCCGCAAGTTGCAGGGCCGTGTGTCACACGATGGTTGGTAACCCAACGCACCCTTCAAATCTCGCGTATCGACCAAGTGACTTGCTGCACGCAGCCGACAATCCGCAAACTCCATCGCGTGAATGGTTGCCAGCAACTACCAATTCATTCCCGGCATTTTTGATTCGGGAACTTGCAACGAGTCACTTTCCATCGAAGCCACCGGGAACGAACAATAGTCCGCTGCATAATACCCGCTGGGGCGATGGTTGCCACTTAGCCCACAGCCACCGAACGCCAATTTTCCACTGGCACCGGTCGTTTGCCGATTCAGATTGACCACACCGGCCCGAATCGTCGCAATAAACTCGTCCCAGTCGCTCAGACGTTGGGTCAACAGCCCAGCACTCAAGCCGTACTTGGTCCGATTGGCCAATTCGATCGCCTCGGCCAGCGAAGCGACTCGGTAGACTTGCAAAACCGGTCCAAAACACTCTTCATCCGGAACGGCATTCTCCGCGGTCATTTCGATCAAACCCGGCGTTACCAACGCTTCGTTGCCATCGATTGTTTGCGGGGATAACAACGGTCGTCCACCCGCGGCTTGCAACTGAGACCAAAATTCAAAGACGTGCCGTCCGGCCAGGGGAGAAATCAGACTGCCCATGAACGGTTCCGGTTGTTGATCCCACATGCCGACCGACAGAGCCGCCGCGCGCTGCGTTATCCGCTCCAACAATTTCGCAGTATTCTCATCCTCCACCACAATCAATCGGCGTGCACACGTGCAACGTTGCCCCGAAGTAATGTAGGCCGACAACAAGATCTGGTAGACCGCCGCCTCGGTATCCGTGATGTGCGAAACCACCAGCGGATTGTTGCCGCCCATCTCCAAGGCCAAGATTTTTTGTGGCTGGGCCGCAAACTGCTGATGAAAAAACTTCCCGGCGTTGCTGCTCCCCGTGAACAGCAAACCATCAATCTGCGAATGTTGGATCAGTGCCGCGCCGGTTTCTCGACCACCGTGCACAAGATTGACCACCCCGGGCGGTAATCCGGCCTTTTCCCAAGCCGCCGCCATCCATTGCCCAACCGCTGGCGTCAGCTCGCTAGGTTTGAACACCACCGTATTGCCTGCCAAAACGGCCGGAACAATATGCCCGTTCGGCAAGTGAGCCGGAAAGTTGAACGGTCCCAAGACGGCCAACACTCCATGCGACTTGAACCGCGTGATCACTCGTTCGCTGCCGCTAAGGTCCCCCTGCGTATCTCGCCGTGTTTGCAACGCCGAAATGGACAGATCGACCTTGCCAGCAACGGTAGCTGCTTCTGACTTGGCTTCCCACAGGGTCTTCCCCGTCTCACGCGCAATCAACAGAGCCAACTCGCCCGCGTGACTTTGGACAATTGCCTGAAACGCTTTGACACAAGCCATGCGATCTTCTAATGGCGTTCGTTGCCAAACGGGCCATGCCTGACGAGCGGCTCGGACGGCGGCATCCACTTGTTCCAAGCTGGCGGCCGTTCCGCGCCACACGACTTGTCGTTGGCAGGGTGACGTTGATTCAAACGATTGATGAAAGCCGGAGGCGGTACCGGATACCGCGACTCCGTCCCCTTCGTGCCACCGTCCTTCGATCCAATTTAATCCGGCAATCGTCTTGGCGGCGGTTTGTGCAGAAGCAGAAAACGGATCCCAAACATTCATGTGACAGATTCTCCATCAAGCCGGGGCGACGCGAACCAAGTCCCCAAGACGCAAACTCAAGGCGTTGGCCATCTCGGGACTGAGGGTCGCTTCGGAACCTTGCACATCAACGGCACCAATCACGGCCAAGAATTGACTGCCCGCACGAGCGACGACTTGCAGTGCGGTCGATTCCACTGTCCCGATCCTCGCTAACGAACAACGACGACTATTGGCAACCGTGGCAATCTTTGCCGTATCGGCGTGCATGACGGGACCACCATCAAAAATGTCGACGAACCCTTGATAAGTGAAGCCCTGCTTCTGCAACATGGCGAGCGCCGGTCGAGTGTCCTGATGAACTTGCCCCACGACCTCGCGCGCATCCTGCGGTAACAACGGCAGATAGATCGGATGTTTCGGCATCAGATCCGCGACGAAGTTTTTGGATACCGTCAACAACATCACCGCCCGCGGAAAGGCAATCTGAAAAAAGTGACGACCCAGTGCATCCCAAAATGGCGAACGACCTTGGCGATCGATCACGCCACGCATTTCCGCAATGGTCATGGCATCGAAGCGATCCGGAAATTCGGCCATGTATAAAAATCGGGACAGGGACAACAGCTTGCCATTGCCTTTGCCCCAATACTCGGGCGTGAGAAACAGGCTTCCTATTTCGGTCGGTCCGTCATGCTCCTTATGCAAGTGCAAGACATCGATTTCACGATACACTCCCAGTTCTTTGGATTCGTGAATCGACTTTTCAATTTGGTAGGCGTAAAACGGTTCATAGCCGCCGACCTTCGAATAAATCGAACTGGTCCCGACCACCGCTCCAGTCTCCATATCCTCCATGACGAAGACATACGGCAGGCCCGTCATCTTCTGCGACTGACGCCGAAAAGCAAACGTCGAATTCTCTAAGCGATCTTGCAGTTGTTCGCGAGTGATCTTGAGCGACGTCAGTCCATCGTCGGACCGCAAGATCAACGCGTATAGCGGGTCCAAGTCAGCGTCCACGGCAGGTCGCACGCGCAGCATAAATTATCCTTGTCGCCCGGCCACCATTTGAGCGACCACGTTTTCCAGAATCCCACAGGCTTCTTGGATATGGTGGGGCTGCGTGACCAACAACGGCATCAAGAATCGCACGCGCGACGGGGCCTCACCGGCGATAAAGCCCATCAATCCCGCTTCGTACAGTTTCATCGTCAACTCTTTCGCGGCAGCCGCCGAGCCATCAAACGGTGTGAATCCGACCATGCCGCCCAAACCGTAGGGACCTTGAAGACTGCCCGGATACTTGGCTTCGATCGCCTTGATTCCACCGACGAACAGATCGTGCAACTGCATGGTTTTGCTGCTGCTGGGGTCTCTGGTAAAGTGCCCACGTTCTACCAAGCCACGCACGATCTTTAGTCCAGCCAAGATGGAAGCGCTGTTGCCCGTGAAAGTTTGGCTGACCAAGCCCGGCTTCGGTTTGTAGTTGCTCGTGAACAACGTCGCGCAGACTTGAGTGATCTTGCCAATGGTCACGATATCGACCAACGAGTCCAATTCGAAGTATTGAAAGGCATACGGTCGATGGGTCCGCGAGAAGGTCTGGACCTCGTCACAGATCACCGCAATCCCCAACTCGCGCGCCCGGCCCGCCAGCGTTTGGAAAAACTCGCGCGAGCCGGCGTAATAGCCACCTTCGCCCGCGATCAACTCCATCCACAGGATCGCATGTTGTTTCGGATAACGAGCGACTTGCTTCTCAAGAATCGCCATCGTGCGTTTCAAACTACCTGCAGGATCACGATAGTCGTAGAACGGCAAATAGTCGACGGTCGTCGTGACCGGCAAGCCCACTCGGTAGTTGGGCCGATCCGTCATGTTGCTCAACGCAATCGAGCGTCCACAGAAACAGTTTTCAAAAGCAAACACCCGCTGGGCCGGTGCGTTCTTTTGAAAGGCAATCTTGAGCGCGTTTTCGTTGGCCATCGCGCCGCTGGTGGTCAAAACGCAATGCTGCAAGTCGCTGCCTGATTCGGTCGCTAACTTGACCAATAGTTCGGTCAATTCGACTGATGGTTCGTTTTGTTGTAAGTTGCCTTGCATGACCGTATCACAGAGCACGGCGTCGATTCCGGTGCTGACCAACTCGGGATTCGAATGTCCCATGCCGTGAACACCAATGCCGGTGATCAAATCCAACTTCACACTGCCATCCGCCAACTCTACATAGGGTCCATTCCCCAACCCAGCCGACAGATAGGGAAAGTACAGCGAACCACCCCGCAGGCCTTCGAACTTGGCAACTTTCTCCGCATAACCGGCTGTCAACTCGGGTCGTGGCGGACGGACTTGGTTCAATTCCTGTTGATGATCGCGAACAGCTTGTGTTAAGAGTTCTTTAGCCTGAGCGATGCGAGGATCGTGGGCCAAGCGTTGAGCAGCCAGGAGGCTCGGGGCATGATTTTCGGGCACGGGGTTCTCCATCCAGACGAGGCGTTTTCTCTTCAACGGGGGCTGACTCTCTTGAACCAGTCGAGTCGCTCGCTCGGTATCGCGGCGTGTGCTCGATTCTGGCAAATATCTCCATTTGCGGCTAGTGCGGCTAAACGGAACGCAAAACCCCGCCGCCCGACGTCGGCGTGTCGCTGGCGACGGGTTTTGGCAATCGCGGGCAAACCTGCTTTGTGAACTGCCGACTTTATGGCTTCACGACAAAGTTGACCAAGCGGCCGGGCACCACGACCTCTTTGACAATCTGAACGCCAGCCAACAGGGGAGCAATCTTCTCGTCGGCTTTGGCCGCTGCCAACAACTCCGCAGCAGTGGCCGCGGGGCTGACAAAAATCTTGCCGCGGAGTTTGCCTTGAATTTGGACAGGGACTTCGATGACATCGTCGACAACCCATTGAGGATCGTACGTGGGCCAACTTTGAAAACTGACCGATTCGGTCCCACCCAAAGCCTGCCACAACTCTTCAGCTATGTGCGGCGCAAACGGGGCCAGCATGATGACCAAGGGACGCAACATCGTCCGCGGCCGCTGAGCGTCCTTCGTATACGAGTTCACAAACTCCATCATCCGCGAAATCGCGGTGTTGAAACCCATGTCGTCGATGTCTTCCGTGACGGCCTTGATCGTCTTGTGCAACACACGTCGTTGTTGCTCCGTCGGTTCGTAATCGCCGACGGAAGCCGCCAACGTCAGTCCATCCGCCCGATCGTCGACGATCATTCGCCAAGCGCGGTCCAAGAAATTGCGCACGCCCACAACCCCCGCCATGTTCCACGGCTTGGTCGCTTGAAGCGGTCCCATGAACATTTCGTACAACCTTAGCGAGTCCGCTCCAAATTGCTCGACGATCGAATCTGGCGTGATCACATTGCCGCGACTTTTGCTCATCTTGTCGGAACGACTGCGAAGTGGCAGCTCCGTTCCGACCAAGAATACTTGCCCCTTTTGCTTGAGTGTGTCCGCCTCCGGTAGGGCAACCTGCTCCCCGTCGACCATCTTTTGCAAACCAATTTCCGTGACACGGTTCTCTTCATCCGTCACCGGCACGCCCCGAATCCCTAAGGCTTCCACAGACGATCGATGTTGTTCGAACTCTTCTGGACCACAATAATAGGTCGCCTCGCCCAGGATCATGCCTTGGTTGACCAACTTCTGAAACGGCTCGCTTGTGCTGACATAGCCCCGATCAAAAAGTACTTTGTGCCAGAACCTGGCGTAGAGCAGATGTAGGACCGCGTGTTCCGCTCCACCGACATACAAATCAACCGGCATCCAGGCCGATTCCTTGGCCATGTCCCATGCATGCGCAGTATTTTTGTTGTCGATGTAACGCAGGTAGTACCAGCACGAACCAGCCCATTGCGGCATCGTGTTCGTTTCGCGTTTGTACCGTCGTCCGTTGCGTTCGACATACAACCAATCCGCCGGTGCTTTTCCCAGCGGTGGCTCAGGCCGTCCGTGCGGTTTGTAGTCCTCCAAGTGGGGCAAATCCAACGGCAACTCGCTCGGCTCCAACGGCACGACCACACCGGTTGGTTGACCGGCGTCGTCCAATTCGTGCAGAATCGGAAACGGTTCCCCCCAAAATCGTTGGCGACTAAAGAGCCAATCCCGCAGTTTGTAATTCACCGACTCGCGACCAACGCCTTGTTCGGCCAATCGAGCCGTGATGGTGGCCTTGGCTACGGCCGTCGTCAAACCATCGAGATATTGGCTGTTGATTGCCAAGCCCGGCCCCGTATAACAGATCGATCCGTTGAGCACCGACGCGCGTTCCTCCGGCACCAGTTGCTCGCCCGGATCCAACACCGCCACGATCGGCAGCTGGTATTGCTGAGCAAATTCGTAGTCGCGGTCATCATGCGCGGGAACGGCCATGATCGCTCCCGTGCCATAGCCAATCAGAACGTAGTCAGCAACCCAAATTGGAATGGGCTGCAGTGTCGCAGGATTGATCGCAAAGGAACCCGTGAACACGCCTGTTTTCGACTTCTTGTCGTCTTGGCGATCACGATCGCTCTTGCTCGCCGCGCTCTGACGGTACGTGGCAACGGCATGGGCTTGTGCCGCAGTGGTCAACTGATCGATCAACGGATGTTCGGGCGCGACAACCATGTAAGTGGCGCCGAACAAAGTGTCGGGACGCGTGGTGAAGACGCGCAGGCAATTGGAGTCGGGCTTCTGCGGCCAGCCGACTTGAGCGCGATCGGCTTGCCATGCCTTGAATTGTGTGGGCGCGCCTACGTAGAAGTCAACTTCCGCACCAGTACTGCGCCCGATCCACACGCGTTGTTGATTCTTGATCCCTTCCGCCCAATCAACGCCGTCCAAGTCGTTGGCCAGTCGGTCCGCATAGGCAGTGATCCGCAGCATCCATTGTCGCAGCGGAATTCGAGTCACCGGATGATTGCCACGTTCACTGCGGCCGTTGATGACTTCCTCATTGGCCAAGACCGTGCCCAAGCCCGCACACCAATTGACCAGTTCCTCGGATTGGTAGGCCAAACGATGTTCATCGCGATACCGCGCAACCGCTGCCTCGCCCAATCCTTGAACGTCAGACGGAATAGGCAATTCGGAAATCGGGCGACCGATCTGTTTCTCGGTGTCAAACCACGTGTCGAACAACAACAAGAAAATCCACTGGGTCCATTTGAAGTATTCCACGTCGGTGGTCGCCAAACAGCGATCCCAGTCATAACTGAAGCCCAACATCTTCAATTGGCGAGTAAAATTGGCAATGTCACGCTCGGTGGATTGTCGAGGCGGCGTGTTGGTTTGAATCGCGTACTCTTCAGCGGGCAAACCAAACGCATCAAAGCCCATCGGGTGCAGCACACTGTAGCCGTTAGCGCGCCAGTAACGAGCCAAAATATCGGTGGCCGTGTACCCCTCGGGATGTCCGACGTGCAACCCTTTTCCACTCGGGTAGGGAAACATGTCCAAGACGTATTTCTTTTTGCCGGTCGGCAGTTCCGGCGTCTTGAAGCATTGGTGTTGCTCCCAATATTGTTGCCATTTCGGTTCAATATCAGCAGGACTGTAACGAGGCATGGGAGTTTAACCTGAGTGTTGGGAATCGGTAGCTGAAAGGACGCGGGAACCTTGCGTTTGGTTCGACCGGTACCCATCGAATCGCAAAGTTTAATCGAACTCCGCCGGGGAACGGAACCCCGGCGAATCGTGGCGACGGAACAAACGAGTCGCCTCGGCTTGTCGTTTCGGTATCTCGGCTCGCCAGTAGGGTGCGGGACCGAGCACCAACAACCTCCGGTACGTGTCGCCAATCAAAACCATGCTTTGCAGAGCGTCGCTACAACGACACCCGTTTAGCTTATGGACGGCAAAGTACTACGGTGACACCGTGCTAACGGGAAAGAACTGCCAAAAGAGATAAGCCGCTAGGCTGGCGGCCAAAACCGAGTCGACCACATCCAACATCCCACCCAAGCCCGGCAGCCACCCACCCGAGTCTTTGATTCGGGCATCCCGTTTGAACATGGATTCGGCCAGGTCGCCTAACATTCCCGCCAAAGCAATCCAGAGACCATACCCAATTGCCTGTGACAAGTTTAGTGGGCTGGGTATACCAAAGAGACCCGGTGCAATCCCGTAACACAGCATCAACGATCCCAAGACGCCGAACACAAATCCTCCCACCGCTCCCTCGATGGTTTTTCCCGGGCTAATACGTGGAATCAACTTGTGACGCCCCAGCGATCGCCCGATAAAAAAGGCGCCCGAGTCTGAGATCTTGGGGATGGCCAACACAGTCAACAGAGCCCACATTCCGAATGAATTCGTCGGAATTTGCCGCAAGAGTCCCAGCACTCCCAAGGGCACGCCAATGTAAACCATCGCCAAAACGGTTGCAGCGATTCGTCCCAACACTTGATGGGAGGGTTCGGCCTGCGAGGTTCTGCCGAACTGCAACATCTCGAGGCCAATGCTCAACGCCCCGCCCGCCACAAGACTGGCCAGCAACCATCGCCCACCGCCTTCGGTGGCCTGCCAAGCAGTTGGTAAAACAGAATTGATGCAACACGAGACAACGACCAAGACCGTGGTTAGAACCATAACGGCATGATGCCGAACCAACCCACCCCACGCGGGCAATGTCAACATCCCAAACTCGATCGTGGCCAACGCGGCAAACAGACTCAACAATCCGAGGGCCATGATCCCGGGCATCGCCAAGGAACCCGGTTGTCCCCAACGCCAATCAAAATACGCGGCCGTCACCAAGAGACTAATCAAAAAAAACGACGATAGCAGACGCCAACGCAACACAGTATTGAATTTCCCTTGACGCAAAAAGACAAATTGGCATTGCCCGAACTCGTCGCACGATTTCTCCAATTCGTGTTTATCGAATCGGAAAGTCGAGCGACGAATCGACTCTTGAATCGGAAAGTCGAGCAACAAATCGCACGGCTACGACCGAGTCGTACTGCCGACCTCGGTTGTCCCCGTATCGCGGACCTGCAAGCGGGCCTCGGCCTGTCGGATCGATCGCATCGCAAACAGCACTAACGCGATGAACACAACAAACAAAGTCAACAATAACCAAGTCACGAGGCGCAACAAGGCGTCGCTGAGTTCTTCGGACGGGCGGAGCACATCCGCATAGTTTTCGGCCGCAAAAACCATCAAACCCGAATCTCGCAGATTCTCGCGACCGGGTTGACCAAAACCACACAACACGCGGGCAGAGCCAGCGATCCATTTCCCCTGATAGGCGTCGCGTCCTTTCGCATCCGAGAGTGAATCCAGTTGGCCGATCGGGTCCTCGATCACGCCAAATGCTTGCGAAAGTGCCATGTCGCTTACTCGAGCCCGAAAGACCTCGTCCGGAATTTTCCCCCTCGTCAATAACTCGTTCAAGAACGGGTGTTCCAAGATGGTTCCCAAATGGTCGCCGGGTCTCGCGTCAATGAGAAACGCATACTGATGAACCCCGTTCTCGAACTCGACAAAGGCGCCCATGTCCACGGTAATCGCCACCACCCCCAAAAACTTGTCGTTGTCCGTAACGGGCGCTGTAAAGGCAATCTTCCAACGATCATTCGCCGTCGAGCGAAATGCGGCCGAGATATGCACGTCGTCGATCCGCGGTCGAAGCTCCAAATCGTCATTGGCCAACATTTCAACATCCTCCGGCTTTGTGAGCTGGAAGTCGCGGTTGGTCGCGTTGAAATAGGAACGATACGAATAGTTCTTACCAAGAATCCGAGTGTCGACCTCGTTTTGAAAACGATTGGCCACCTGCGTTCCATGGGGATCGGTCACAAACAAACTGGCGGAAACTGGCGAATCGGGATTATTATAAAAAGCAAGCAACCACTGACTCAAGCGTTCGGCCGACGCATGGGAAGTCAAGATTGTTCGTTTGTTGTTTAAACTGTTGTCGTTATTGAGCAATGGATTTGCCAACGATGCCGCGATCTCCTGGTATCTCGGATCACCGAGGAGTAATTTCAACTCTTGTTTGACGATCGGATCTTCAGCCATCCGCGAGACAAATTGACAATAACGGTCCAATTGCGCCGAAGCGCTGGTGGCGGCCAATTGGGCGGCCCATTGATTTTTTTCGCCGGCCTTCTGTTCGATCGCCGAGGCAGTATCAATTCGAGCCTGTCGGTACATGAACGAAAAAAACGACAACATCACCGCCAACAACATCAACGGTGCAACCATCCCCAAGATCAACAACGGACGGCGCGCGTGTTGAACTTCTCGCTGCTTGAGTGCCAGTAACACGCTTTCTGCGGATTGGAAGCGGCGATTCGGATTGCTGACCAAACACTGTTCCAAGATCGCAGCCAAGCCCGTATCGCCTTTGACCACCGACTTGATTTGTTTACTCAAATTGGCCGAAATAATATGCCGTCGGTAAAGTTCCAATCGCTGTTCGAGATTACCAGCGGCCTGCATGCGCTTCATCCAGGCTTCGTCGATATGCGGCGGCTGGCCTGACAGCATGCAATACAGCAAGATACCGGCGGAATAAATGTCCCACCTGACGTCCGGCACAGCGTTCAAGTCCGCTTGTTCCGGGGCCATGTACAGCATGGTCCCCAATGCAGGCGCTGCTTCGGAGCTCAAACGCGATTGCCCAAAGTCGGCCAAGCGAGGCTTTAGATCCGTGTCCAACAACACATTCCCGGGCTTTAGGTCGCAGTGCAAAATGCCCTTGTTATGCAAATGCATCAAGCCAACCAAGACCTCACGGAAGATCTCCAGCGCTTGGTCCTTGGGCAAAGTGCCATGCTGTCGCAACAAGTCTTCAATCGATCCGTTCTCGATGAAGTCCATCACGAAATACGGCGGGGACGCATTCCAACCGACATCCAACAATTGGATCACGTAGCGAACCGCCGACAACCGAGCCAACTTCTCGACTTCGCGCGACAACATCGCCATATCAACGGTGCCACGATGTGTGTAAAATTTGATGGCGACACGACGTCCGGTCGTTTTGTCCATCGCCGCCCAAACCTCGCCGTACGCACCATTGCCGAGGCGATATTCCAGCTCGTAGCCGGGAATCGTCGCCGGTGGCCCAGAGCGTTCCAAGCTGCGTTGGCTCGCGTTGGCTTTTTCGTCGTCGGATTGATGCAACGTCGCGTCGTCGAACATCGGGAGAAAAGTGCCTCCGGTCACTTGATCAGGGCGAATCGATCCTGGGGAAACCGGCGTTAGTAGAACCGAAAATCCACCAAGTTCCTAGCAGGGTGCTGAAAAAGGGTGTGACTGGATGATCGGTACGATTTTCGAAAGAGTTTTTCGAAAATCATGTTATTGATTTAGTTTTTAGACATCGTGATCGGTTTCCTTTTTTGTTTGTTTGAGCAATTTGGGTAGG